>JAJDVG010000058.1 GCA_022826245.1 Gammaproteobacteria bacterium | reverse complement strand
CACCGGATCGGAACATCGAAGACGAACGGAACGAAGAAAACGAAGAAGCGTTTAAAGGAAGGTTTTCGAAGAAGACGCCGTTGAAGAAAACGACAATTTCAGACTGATGGAATTAGTGCACCTTCAGATTGTCGGTGACATGGCGCAAGTACGCGTCGGCCGCCGGGCGCATGTTGGACAGCACAACGTCCGACGCTTCGGCTACCGACGCAAGTTGGACAGCGCAACGCCCGACGTTTCGGCTACCGAGCGCAAGTTGGACACTACGGCGCCCGAAACTTCGCCCGACAGTCGATGCAATGCCACGCCGTCTCGCGCAGTAGTACCATTGGCGCCACCCGCAACAAGTGCCAAACGATTGACCAGTTATTGAGGACCCCCGCCACATGAACTACGACAGATCCGTAGCGACAGACGACTTCGATGCAAGCCAGGCAGGAACCGCCGAGCCCGTCCGCAAGCCAAAGGGTTTCCTCGGAAAATTTTGGGGAACAATCAAAGGCCTGCGGAGAAGCCTGGCCTGGAAGAAGAAATTCAATCCCTTGGCGCCGAAGAAAGGCGACATGGCACCGGATTTCACGCTATCGGATGTCAAGGGCGAGAATCCCATCACGCTGTCCGAGCACTTCGGCCGCGAACCCGTAGCATTGGTCTTCGGCAGCTTCACGTGACCCCCGTTTGTTGCCGGGGCCGTGAGCCTTCGAGATCTCTACCGCGACTACAACGACCGGGTCCGTTTCATCGTCATCTATACCGCGGAAGCCCATCCCACTGACGGCTGGTATCTGGGCAATCACGACATCCGGCAGCACTCGTCAATGGAAGAACGGCGCGAGGTCGCCGCCATGTGCGAAGTCGCCATGAAGTACGGCATCAAGACGTACGTCGATGAAATGGACAATGCCGTGTCCGAAGCCTATGCCTCGATGCCCGATCGCCTCTACCTGGTCGGCACGGACGGCCGGATCGCCTACGCGGGCGGGCTGGGGCCGTTCGGCTTCAAGCCGGGCGAGCTGAAGGAAGCTATCGACGAGTATCTGGCGCGGTCGTACGACTAGGCCACGCGCCCCGATACCGGCCTCAGCGAAAGATCCAGACGCACCTGGTCGTACATAACGCGAGGAATCAACGTGCCCCTCGGACCCGCTTGTAACTCCACCAAGCCATAGCGCGACATCGTCTTCAGGGTCCGCGACAGGTTCCCTTTCTTTCGTCCCGCGAGTTCCGCCAGTTCGGTGAGCGAGTCCGGCTTTTCCCGCGCAATCAAAGCAAGCAATTCCTGGTTGCGCTGGGTTAGCACCCTGGCGAAACTCTCGACGGAGGTGAACCAGAACGGGGTAGATTCGAACCCAAGCACCGTCTTCCAGAATTCCCGCTGTACAGACCAGCTCACCATGCGAGCGTGACGGCAACGGATATGTGGTGACGGTGATGAGGACACGCGTCCTGGCCACTTTCTACAAATGGGCGACCTGATGCCCGAAATCGGATCTGGCGAGAAGTGCGCTCGCGACACAGCCTCTATGGCAGAGGTCCGCATCAGCTTCAAAGCAGGTAAGCGCAACTCGCCCGTTCTTACGCACAAGCTTGACGATCGAATCGAGGGAGTCCTTGCTCTCCGATAACGTTGTGTTGACGTAGTCGTGGAATAGGGCATCGATGTCGGAGCGCGAGCGCAGGTGCTTGCGCTTGTGGGAATCAATCCCAAGCTCGGGCATGTGGATGTAGCTAATGCCTACGCCATCGCAAGCGTGCTGTAGCAGGCGCTTGCTGAACCCGTACTTCATGCTGATTGCGTTTCGCCTGACGTCGCAAAGCACGGCCACGGACTGCCTGACGAGTTTGTTCAGGAACTGCTCTAGCGACAACCCTTCGTATCCGATGGTGTAGAGACGCGGAGACGTTGCGGCAGGTCGCCTCTCCTCGACAAGTTGCTGCTCGGCGCGATTTAGAACGTCGTGCTTGATTTCGCTATTGATCGCGTAATACGGGTAATTCCGATACACGTGCCGCACGAGATCCCGCCCTCGTACTCGCCTGAACGCCTGAACCACCTTACGTATCGCGGCGCCATCTTCCGGCTTGAGCGTCGGAAGGAAACCTTGTCTATTGACGAGAACCCACTTGTCGTGGCTTCTGATGAGACCGTACTTGGCCAGAGTTCGCTTGTCGGCATCTGCCTGAAACGAGTAGCACCCGAAACGGTACGGGACAAAGTGATAGGAAGGGGCCTTCTGCTCCTGCGAGACCAGGAACAGGTACTTCTGCATGTCGGTCTTGGGGACCTGGAATCGGAGTGCCTCTAACAGCCCGAGAAGAACTTTTCTCCTATAAAACATGAAGATACGACACCCGGAAACCCGCGATAGCCGGGGCGGAGGATACCATGACCCGCTGATCGCATCCTGAAGCGAATGATGATCACGCGTCGGGAAACTCCAAGAAACTGCTGAAAAACTACGGGTTGTGTACCCGTGCTTCCGGATCACACTCCGGCATCCCGACGGAACCAAATCGACTTGCGTAGGAACTGAGTAGTCTGGAGCGCTTTCGTGAGCAAACGGCTCGCGCGGTTCCGTTCCCCGGGTCTACACTTCGGCACACTGTCCACACACCGAACAACATGTCATCCTTCCGCTGCCTCACCCCCGACGACCGTCCCGCCTTCGACGCGTTCCTCGATCGCCATCGGGCGACGTCCATGTTTCTGCGTGCCAACGCGTTTCACAGTGGGCTTGTAGATGGTCCCGATCGGTTCCAGGGCCTCTACGTGGGCGCCTTTTCCGACGATGTCCTGACGGATGTCGCCGCCCACTACTGGAACGGCAACATCATCCTGCAAGCGCCGACGCAGCCCGCCGAACTGGCGCTGGCCGTGGCTCGAGAGTCGGGCCGGCGCATCGATGGTCTGCTCGGTCCGTGGCCGCAGGTTGAGGCAGCAGAATGCGCACTGAATCTCGACCGGTCACGTCTCGGCAAGGTCGTGCCGGAGTACCTCTATCGCCTCGATCTTGCCGACCTGGTCGTGCCGGCGCCGCTGTCCTCTGGCCGGGTCGTTCATCGCCGTGCACGAATCGACGATCTGCCGAGACTGGTCCCATGGCGGCGTGAATACGATCAGCACACGCTGGGCTATGCCGGTCACACTATCGATGACGCCGCAATTCGTGACGATCTCGCGCGCATGGTCGATGCTGGGACGCTCTGGGTACTGGAAGAGGACGGCTCCGTGGTGTCGATGACCGCGTTCAACGCTGCCCTGCCGGACATGGTGCAGGTGGGCGGCGTGTTCACTCCCGTCGAGTGGCGCAGCCGAGGCTACGGGCGCGCAGCGGTGGCCGGTTCCCTGTTCGACGCGAAAGCAGCCGGCGCCGTCGAAGCCATCCTGTTCACCGAGATGGACAACCATCCGGCACAAAAGGCCTACGAAGCGCTCGGCTTCGAACGGACCGGCGAATACGGCATGATTCTCCTTGACCCGGTCACGGAACAAGACGACGGTTGAGCCGAATACGACCATGAGCGCCGCCCGAGCCCCAGCCGCCGGCGACAAGGCCGCCACGACGACCTTCTCGATCATCGCCGCGATCAGCGTCTGTCATCTCCTGAATGACATGCTGCAGTCGCTGCTGCCGGCGATCTACCCGATTCTCAGGGAGAACTACGGGCTGGACTTCGGCCAGATCGGGATTTTGACGTTCACGTTCCAGTTCACCGCGTCGCTGCTGCAACCCGCCGTAGGCTTCTACACCGACCGCAAGCCGCTGCCGTACTCGCTGGCCGCGGGGATGGGATTCACGCTTGTCGGGTTGCTGATCCTGTCAAGGGCCGGCAGCTACTCGATACTGCTGCTCGGCGCTGCGCTGATCGGCATGGGTTCGGCGGTGCTCCATCCGGAGTCGTCGCGCGTCGCTCGCATGGCTTCGGGGGACCGACCCGGCCTCGCACAGGCGCTGTTTCAGGTCGGCGGAAACGTCGGTTCGTCGCTCGGACCGTTGCTTGCGGCCTTCGTCGTGCTGCGCTACGGGCAGACAAGCGTGGCCTGGTTCGCGGCGGCGGCTCTGTTTGCGATGATCCTGCTGCTTCGGGTCGGGCACTGGTACCGCCATCACGGGCTCGGACGGCTGCCGCACCCAACGCTACGAGCCGTGGCCGAGTCCGGCTACTCCCGCCGGGAGATCAGGCTGGCGCTCGCCGTGCTCATCGCATTGGTCCTGTCGAAGTTCGTCTACATGGCGGCCATGACGAGCTACTACATGTTCTATCTGATCGACCGATTCGCGGTATCTGTGCAGAACGCCCAGATTCATCTGTTCGTGTTTCTCGCGGCCGTCGCGTTCGGCACCGTCGCGGGGGGCACGCTCGGCGACCGCTTTGGCCGCAAGTTCGTAATCTGGTTCTCGATCCTCGGCGTGCTGCCTTTCACGCTGGCGTTGCCGCACGTGAATCTCTTCTGGACCGGAGTGCTCAGCGTGCCGATCGGCGCCATCCTCGCGTCGGCCTTCCCGGCGATCGTCGTCTACGGCCAGGAACTCATGCCGGCGAGGGTCGGCACGGTCGCGGGACTCTTTTTCGGGCTCGCTTTCGGCCTCGGCGCGCTCGGCGCCGCCGCGATAGGCGAAGTCGCCGATCAGACGAGCATCCGGCAGGTGTTTCTGTTGTGCTCGGTGTTGCCGGTGCTCGGCCTACTTGCGGGGTTGCTGCCGCGGACCAGGCCAGCCGACGCGGTTGCAGCAGGCAGCGGCACGTAACGCGGGCGCGTAACGGTCTCCCGCTTGCGGCACTGCGTTACGCTTGAGCCAGCGAGCGCGGAACGGTGCCCCGCGAAGTTCAACCGAGCGAGCGCGTAACGGTCGCCGCCATTCCGTTCCGCGAAACGTGTGCCTCAGCGCTCGATCGACCCGAAAAACTCCTGCATGTCCCTCGCGACGAGCTCCGGTTCCTCCCACTCGAGAAAATGCCCGCCGACATCGGTCACGTTCCAGCTATGCACGTTGAACAGCCGCTCTCCCCACTCGCGCGGCGCAGCCGGGAACAGGTCCTTCGTGGTATCGAGCATGCCGACGGGGACTTCCACCCACCCGGTCATCGAAGGCTCGCGAATGAAATCGTAGTAGGTGCGGACCGAGGCGGGCGCGGTTCCCGTGACCCAGTACAGCATGAGGTTGGTGAGCAGTTCGTCCTTCGTGTAGCGGCTCTCGACGTCGCCGTTCACGTCGCTCCAGGCGCGGAATTTCTCCACGATCCAGGCGGCGAGCCCGACCGGTGAATCATTCAGCGAATGCGCGAGCGTCTGGGGTTTGGACATGTGCAGCCGCGCGTAGGCGAGTTCCGGCTCGATGGCCTCGCTGGCCGCGATGTAGGCCTCCTCGGCTTCGGTATAGGGCGGCTCGCCGCCGCCCAGACCGATGACCCCGGTCAGGTGAACGCCGATGATCTGCTCCGGGCTCATGAGCGCCATCTGCCTGACGACAGCGCCCCCGATATCGCTGCCGCGCACGCCGTAGCGCTCGTAGCCGAGCGCATCGTGCATGAGTCCGATCATGAGGCGCGCCGAGCTTGCGAAGCCGAAGAGCGTCCGGTCGGGGATGTCCGAGAAACCGTAACCCGGCAACGAGGCCGCAACGACGTGAAAGGACGGGCTCTCCGGCAGCCCGTGCTCGCCCGGCGACGTGAGCAGCGGAATCAGATCGAGCATCTGCACGAACGTGCTCGGCCAGCCGTGCAGAAGCAGCACGGGCACCGCGTCTGGATCGTCGCTGCGTTCGTGGACAAAGTGCACGCGCAGCCCGTCCACGGTCGCATGGAAGTGCTCGAAACCGTTCAGGCGCGCTTCCTCGGCCCGCCAGTCGTAGTCGTTGCGCCAGTAGTCGGCGAGTTCGCGCATGTACGTGGTGTCGGTGCCCAGGTCCCAAGCGGTTCCGGGCAACTGGTCCGGCCAGCGCGTGCGGTCGAGACGCTCGTTGAGATCGTCGAGCGTCGCCTGCGGGACGTCGATCGTGAAACGCTCGACGGCCGGGTTGTCCGGCGAATCCGGCTGGGCCCGTACGGCGCCGCCAACCGCAAGTGCAGTCAGCGCGCCCAAGGCAGGAAGGGTCATCGAAGCTCTGCAACGCATACCGTTACCTCGTTTCCGGAAGATAGTGCGCCCGACGCAACGCGGCAGCATCGCGGGCAGCCGCCGCCAGCTCAGGCCAACAGTTCGTGGACGACGCGCCCGTGCACGTCGGTCAGGCGAAAATCGCGCCCCTGATAGCGGTAGGTCAGCCGTTCGTGGTCGACGCCGAGCAGGTGCATGATCGTCGCCTGCAGGTCGTGGACGTGCACGGGATCGCTCACGACGTTGTAGCTCAGGTCGTCCGTCTCGCCGTACGAAAAGCCGCGCTTCATGCCGGCGCCCGCCATGAGATAGGTGAAACAACCCGGATGATGGTCGCGGCCCCAGTTCTCGCCGACGAGCTCGCCCTGGGCGAAGCAGGTGCGGCCGAACTCGGCGCCCCAGATGACGAGCGTGTCTTCGAGCAGTCCCCGCTGCCCGAGATCCTCGATCAGGCCCGCCGTCGCCTGATCGACTTCCTCCATGCTGACGGGGTGAAAGACCGGATGCCCGGCGTGGTGGTCCCAGGCGTTGTGGTAGAGCTGCACGAACTTGACGTCGCGCTCGGCGAGGCGCCGTGCGAGCAGGCAGTTGCGGGCGAAGGAGCCCGGCGTGTGCACGGAGTCGCCGTAGAGCTCGACAACATGGTCCGGCTCGTCGCCGACATCCGTCGCTTCGGGCACCGAACTCTGCATGCGGTAGGCCATCTCGTACTGCGTGATCCTGGACAGGATTTCCGAATCGCCTGTCCGCTCGTGCTGGGCGCGCGCAAGCTCCACAATCGCGTTGATCGCGCGACCGCGAGCCTCCGTCGTGATTCCGTCCGGATTGCCGACGTAAAGCACCGGATCGTCTCCCGGCCGGAAGAGCACGCCGCCGTGATGCGACGGCAGGAACCCCGAACTCCAGATCTCGGAGTTGATGTTCTGTCCGGGACCGACACCGCGCGACGACATGACGATGAACGACGGCAGGTCGACATTGTCCGAACCGAGCCCGTAGTGCACCCACGAACCCATGCTCGGCCGTCCGGCAAGCTGGAATCCCGACTGGATGAACTTGATCGCCGGATCGTGGTTGACCTGCTCGGTGTACATCGACTTGACGATCGTGAACTCGTCGATCACGCGGCCCATGTGCGGCAGCAGATCGCTGACCCATGCCCCGCTCTGGCCGCGCTGCGACAGCGGCGCGATCGGGGCGACGAGCGGGAAGGTCGTCTGGCCCTTGACCATCGTCGACAGGCGCTGCGTGCCCATGATCGAATCAGGCGCTTCCGTGCCGTGCAGCCGCGTCAGCGTCGGCTTGTGGTCGAAGCACTCGATCTGCGACGGCGCCCCCGCCATGAACAGGAAGATCACGCGCTTGGCGCGCGGCTCATGGTGCGTGGTCCCGAGCACGCCGGGATCGGCCGCCGCGGGCTCCTGCGCCTGCGCCAACGAACTCCCGAGCAGCTCGGCGAGCGCGATGCTGCCGAGACCGGCCCCGGCATGTCCGAGAAATGCGCGCCGGGATATCGCCAGTGCACGCTCGGCGGGCGTCAGGGGTGGGTACGGATTACGCTGGCTCATGACCTTCGCCTGCCATGCCTGGCGCATCGCGTATCGTCGCGCAAGTGACCACGCGGGCGGGCAGGTGTGGCCCAGGCAGAAATCCGCTGCCAGTGCCGCTTGCCTGAACCGATATGCGTTCTCAAACCTGTCACCGCAACGTGTACGAGTCGGGCGAATTGAAGATGACGTTGGCCGTCGCGCCGAGCGCCGCGAGCCACACGCCGTCGAGATTCGGGTCGGGTTCGACGACACCGATGTCGAGATAGCTCGCGGTGGCCTCGGCGGAAGCGGCGAATTCCGCGCGCTGCCCGTCGAAGAACGCCCTGAGCGTCTCGATCTCGGCCGGGCTCGGGGTGCGCCGAGCGGCACGGCGGAATATCTCGACGATCTGCCCGTCGATGTCCTCGTGCTCGCGCATTGCAAGCGCCGCGAGTGCGCGCGACGCCTCGACATACTGCGGATCGTTGAGCAACACGAGCGCCTGCAGCGGCGTGCTTGCGGTCGGCCGCCGGACCTGGCTCGTGTGGCGCCGCGGAAAGTCGAAGATCGTCATCGACGGCGAGGGGACACCGCGGCGGATGAGCGTGTAGATGCTGCGCCGGTGCTGGTCGGCCGGCACAGTCTCGGGGTCGGGGTACGCGCGCGAACGATCATAGAACGCGACCGCCTCCCAGACGCCGTCAGGCTGATAGGGGAAGACGCTCGGTCCGCCGATCGTCCTGTCGAGCAGGCCGCTCGCGGCAAGGGCGTTGTCCCTGACCATCTCGGCGGTCAGCCGCCGCGTGACCCCGCGTGCGAGCCAGCGGTTCTCCGGATCGCTCTCCGCGTCGCCGGGACGCACGGTCGAATCGCGTCTGAACGCCGCCGACATCACGATGAGCCGGTTCAGCGCCTTGATGTCCCAGCCGGACTCGACGAACCGCCTCGCGAGCCAGTCGAGCAGTTCCGGATGCGTCGGCGTCTCGCCCTGTGAACCGAACTCCTCGGCGGTGCGCACGAGCCCCGTGCCGAAGTGCATCTGCCACAGGCGGTTGACGTAGACGCGCGCGGTGAGCGGATGCCCGGGATCGAAGACCCACTGCGCAAGTCCGGCGCGGTCTTGCGGCAGATCCTCGGCATACGGGAAGACCTGAATCAGCCCGCGCGGCGTGACCGCCTCGCCGTGGTTCGAGTACACCCCGCGTTCGAGCACGTACGTCGGCCTCGGATGCGCGGTATCGCCCATGACCATGACTTCCGGCAGGGAGGTCAGCAGCGCATTGAGCTCGGCCCGGGCGGCGGTCAGTTCGCTCCTGGCGCTTACGGTACCGGGATCGAGAAGCGCGAGGTGCTCCGCGAGGCGTGCGGGCGCATCCGCAACGCGCAAAGCCTCGGCGCCCTCGTGCAGCACGGCGACCGCGAGCGGCGACAATTCCTGATCGAACACGCGCAACTCGTCGATGGCCCCACCCTCGAGCGGCGTCTGCTGCCAACGCTTGCCGAACGCGAGTCCGTGGAAGTCGTCGAGCCCCGCGAAGGCCATGCCGATCGGCAGCATGGACTTGGTGAGGCCGTCCCGCTCGACGGCGAGTTCGACGGCCTCGCCATCGAGATAAAGGCGGACCCCGCTGGCCTTCGCAGAGCCGTCGTAAGTCAGCGTCACGCGCGTCCAGGCGTCGGCCGGCAACGGCTCGCGCGTGCGAACGATGATCTGGTCGCGCGGATAGGCGTGCACGAGCCCGACCCTGATGAGGTTGTGCTCGAGATCGATCGACCAGCCGCCGGACCCGAACCGCAGGTGGTCGCTGTGGTTCAGCACGCCCGCTTCCTCGTACTCCCTGGCCGTGTAGAGCCAGAAGTCGACCGAGAAGCTCTCATGGTGATCGAAGTAGCCGACGCCGTCGGACTTGTCGAGGAAGCCCTTGTTGTTCGCATCGAAGTAAAGCGCGTTGCCGTCGACGCCCGGGCCGAACAGAGGCGCCTGCAAGACGGCAGGCTTGAGGCCCCTCGTGCCGGAGGGAGAGAAGACCGGGGGCAGCGAGGCCTCGAGACCTGCCGCACCCGCGTAGGCCTCAGCCGCCTCGGCATCCTCCACCGCGGCCTCGAACGGGTAATGCGCGACTTCGGCATCGGCGATCGCGCGCCGTAGCGCCGCGAGCGACCGGGCGCGACCGGCTCCGTCCTGCGGCGCCGCCGCTGCCGACTCGCCGGATACCGAGCCGCTCCGTGCTATCGCGGCTATCGATTCGCGGGAATCGGCATCAATGGAGTTCGACGCAGCGACGGTCTCATCGCGGGAGTTCGCGGCGCCTGCAACACGCGACTCCGCCGCCAGCCGTTCGGCCGCACTGGCCAGTTCGGATTCGTAGTCCGCCTCGAGTTCCGCGATCTCCGCTTCGAACTCCGCGATCCGCAGGTCGGTCGCCTCGTCCGTGAGATACATCGTCGGCCCGGTTTCCCACTTCTCCTGCGGATAGAAACCGGCGTCGTCCGTGCTGTTGAAAAACGCCGTCAGCGAGTAGTAATCGACGTGGCTGATCGGGTCGAACTTGTGGTCGTGGCAGCGCGCACAACCGACCGAAAGGCCGAGAAACGCGGTGCCGAGCGTATCGGTGCGGTCGATCACGTACTCGACGCGGTATTCTTCGTCGATGATGCCGTTCTCGGCGGAGTTCCGGTGCAGGCGGCCGAACCCGCTCGCGAGCAGATCGGCCTTCGACGGGTTCTCGACGAGGTCGCCGGCAAGCTGCACGGTGCCGAAGCGGTCATAGGGCATGTTCGAGTTGAACGCCTCGATGACCCAGTCGCGCCAGGGATAAAGCAGGCGCTGATATTCGTCGTCGAGATAGCCGTCGGAATCCGCGAAGCGCGCGGCGTCGAGCCACTCCGTCGCCATGCGTTCGCCATAGGCCGGACGGGCCAGCAGGCGGTCGACGAGCTTCTCGTAGGCGTCCTGGTCGGCGTCGGCGATGAACGCGTCCATTTCCTCGGGAGTCGGCGGCAGCCCGGTCAGCGTGAATGTGACGCGGCTGATCAGCGTCTCCCGATCGGCCTCGCCAGCGGGAGTCAGTCCCCGTTGCTCGATTTCGGCAAGGATGAACTCGTCGACGGGATTGACCGCATCGGCGCTCAAACCCGATTCCGGCGGGTCGATGTCGGCAGGCGGGATGAACGACCAGTGGCGCTTGTACTCGGCGCCCTGTTCGATCCAGCGTGTCAGGGTCTCGATCTGAGCGTCCGAAAGCGTCCGATGCGTGTGCGGCGGCGGCATGCGGTATTCGGGGTCGTCCGACGACACGCGCCTGATGAGCTCGCTGAGCGACGGGTCTCCCGGTTCGATCACGCCCCGTCCGGGCGACCCCGGTGTCTGCGCCACGGCCTCCTCGCGAATGTCCAGCCGCAGCCCCGCCTCGCGCGCCCCGTCGTCCGGCCCGTGACACCGGTAGCAATTGTTGGACAGGATCGGGCGGATGTCCCAGTTGTAGTCGACCGCGGTTTCGGTACCCGGACGTTCGCATCCCGCGGCGAGCAGGAGCGCTGCGAGCGCCGGAACGAGATTCCCGACCCTGCGTACGGTGAAACGGGCTCCGTGGTTCATGCGCTGTACGGAACTGATGACATGAGCGCGAAATGGCTGCGAACCGGCCCGCCGGAGTCTAAATCAGGCGGCATATGCGGCGCCAATTGACAGGGCGGCCAGCAGCGTGGCTCCCGCTTGCCCGGCGGAGGTCGGCGGCCAACATCATTCTCGCGCGCCCGGCAGAGGCTGGCGACGCCGCGCATGCGGCGGGCGCCGCAGCCGCAGGGCGTGCAGCCGCCCGGATACCGCCGTTCCATGACCCTCACGGCTTGCGCCTGTCGTGTCGCTATAATCGACCTCCGAACCGAAAAACCGCAATAGAACGGAGGCGTACGGACATGTGGAGACTACTTGCCAGCGCACTCGCCCTGATGATCGTAACGGGATGTTCTGATTCGGAGGTTTCGCCGCCGGCAGCCGCGGCCGACACCGCGACCGGAGCCGCATCCGACGCATCGTCGAGCGACGTCGCTGTGGCAGCGACCGAAGAGCCGACGACATACGGCGTCACCGACTTCGAAGCCACGGGTTCCGCCGAGGCTTACCCGGTGTTCCTGCGTGGACTCCTGCAGTTGCACAACTTCGAGTTCGAAGACTCGCGCGAGACTTTTCGCGAGGCGCAGGAAATCGACCCCGACTTCTACATGGCCTACTGGGGCGAGGCCCTGACTCAGAAGCAGCCGCTCTGGAACCGCGAAGACCTGGCGGCCGGACGCGCGGCCCTGGAGAAACTGGCCCCCACGCCCGAGGAACGGCTGGAACTCGCTCCCACGGAGCGTGAACGGGCGTACATGGCAGCCGCCCACCGGCTCTTCTCCGAAGATGGGACCGAACTCGAGATCGAGACGGACTACGCCGAGATGATGGGCGACATCTACGAACGCTGGCCCGACGATCTCGATGCAGGCGCGTTCTACGCGCTTGCGATCCTGACGACGAGCCACGACGGGCGGGAGTTCGACAAGTTCATGCGCGCAGCGGCGGTCACCGAGGAGATCCTCGACAGGAACCCGCTGCATCCCGGCGCCCTGCACTACAACATCCACAGCTACGACGACCCGATACACGCGCCGCTGGGACTGCGCTCGGCGCGCGTCTACGCCAACGTAGCTCCCGATGCCGTGCACGCACTGCATATGCCGTCGCACATCTTTCTCGGGCTCGGGGATTTCGAGGGCACGCGCGACCTCAACCGGCGCGCCTACGACGCCTCCATCGCCCGGCGTGCGGATCGCGGCGGCATGCTGGCCCGCAACGAGGCTTATCACACCCATAGCTGGCTGCTCTATTCGCACATCCAGTTGCACGAGTTCGATGAGGCCCGCGAAATGCTCGACTACCTGGCCAGTCAGATCGAGGCCGGCGACAACCTGGCCAACGGGCAGCTCATCATGGGCCGCGCGTTTCTCGCGATCGAAACCGGCGATTGGAACGACCCCCTGCTCGATGTCGAGGTCGACCTCGGCCAGGTGAACCCGATGCAAAGCGCGACAGAGCACTACATCCGCGCTCGCCGGGCTTTGGCGAACAACGACCTGGACACCATGGCGGCCGAGGTGGACGCGATCGTAATCGCCGAGAGCCCCGGACCCGGAGGGGGCGCCGCCATACCTCGCGTGCTGAAGGATATCGGTCAGGGACAGTTGCTGATCGCGCAGGGCAATGCCGAGGAAGGCATCGAACGGCTCAAGGCCGCGGCCGCGATGGAGCATTCGCTGCCGCCGTTCATCGGCCCGCCAACCATCGTGCAGCCCGCCGGTGAGGCCGCCGGCGACGCACTGCGGGCGATGGGCGAGAACGCGGAAGCTGTCCGCTACTACAACATGACCCTCGAACGCGCCGTCAACAAGACGCGTTCACGCATTGCGGTCGAGGAAATAAACGCGAGCGGCTGACCGACGGTAGAACGTTCTCATCCGCTACGCGATATCCAGTCTGACCGAACACGAACGAGGAAACGTCATGAGATTCTTCGCCCTTGTATCAGCACTGCTCCTGTCCGGCAGCGGCTGGGCCCAGACCGTCATTCACGCAGGCCTGCTGTTCGACGCAGCCGCCGGCGAAGTGATCGACGGTGCAACCATCGTGGTGGACGGCGATCGCATCACGTCCGTGCAGACGGGCTACGTGGGCGCGCCCGACATCGACCTGACCGACGCCTTCGTCATGCCCGGCTGGATCGATATGCACGTGCACATCGGCAGCGAGCAAAACCCCGACCGATTCCTCGAGAGCTTTACGCTCGAACCCGCCGACATGGCGTTGCGGGCGGTTCCCTACGCCGAGCGCACGCTCATGGCGGGATTCACCACGGTCCGCGATCTCGGCACGGACAATGGCGTGGCCCAGTCGATCCGCCGGGCGGTCGCCGAAGGCCACATCGTCGGGCCGCGCATCTTCACTGCCGGCAAGAGTCTCGCCACCACCGGCGGACACGCCGACCCGAGCAACGGCGTCAACAGCGAATTGCGCAGTGTTCCAGGGCCTGCGGAGGGCGTCGTCAACGGCGTGGACGATGCCTACCAGGCCGTGCGCGCCCGCTACCAGGAAGGCTCGGACCTGATCAAGCTCACCGCCACCGGCGGCGTGCTGAGTCAGGCCGCAAGCGGCGAGAACCCGCAGTTCACCGTGGCGGAGATCGAAGCCATTGTCGCCGCGGCCCGGGATTACGGATTTCGGGTGGCTGCCCATGCCCACGGCGCCGAAGGCATGCGGCGCGCCGTGGTCGCAGGCGTCGATTCGATCGAGCATGGCACCTTCATGTCCGATGAGGTCATGCAGCTCATGAAGGAGCGCGGCACCTGGTTCGTACCGACCATCATCGCCGGCAAATTCGTGGAAGAGATGGCCCAGGTCGACGGCTTTTTCTCGGAGGTGGTGCGTTCCAAAGCCGCGGAGATCGGCCCCGTGATCGCCGGTACCTTTGCCCGGGCGTACCGGACGGGCGTGCCGATCGCGTTCGGCACGGATACGGGCGTGTCGCCGCACGGCGACAACTGGCGGGAGTTCGTCTACATGACGGAAGGCGGCATGCCGGCCGCCGAGGCCATCGTGAGCGCCACCAGGAGCGCGGCGATGCTGTTGAACCAGTGGGACAACCTGGGCTCCATCGAGCCCGGCAAGTACGCCGACATCATCGCCGTACCCGGCGACCCGCGCGACGATGTGGACGAGTTCGGGCGCGTGCACTTCGTCATGAAGGGCGGCGAGGTGTTCAAACGGTAACGAGCACGGCATCGCACCGCAGCAAGCCGCGGCGGATCGTGCCCGACACAAGCAACACACGATTGCTGCGCCTAGCGCGGCGTCTACCAATGGAGCATTGACATGCAACCGAGTCGCGTACATTTCGTCGGCAGCATCGCGCTCGACAGCGTCGATGACGTATTCAGGACCTGCGGCCCACAGCTCGGCCGGCGGCTGAAGCGTCTTCCGGACGGCGAGCCCGGCGGCCGGCGGCTCTGGGTCAGTTGGCAGGTGCCGCTGTTTCGCGCGAGCCCTTACCTGCGGCCGGTCGGCGACGCGATGGACATCACTCCGGTCGAACTTGCGCCCGGCGTCAACCCTGAGGACATCCGATTCGGCGAACTGGGCTACTGCCGCGAAGCGCGTATCTCGTATCAGGATTTCTGTGCGGCGCGCGACCGCGGCGACATCGCCCGGGATGTGCGCTTTCAGGTCAGCCTGCCGACGCCGGCCGCGGTCGTCACCGCGCTCGTACGCGGCGAGGGCATGTTCCCGGTGCTTGCGGCCTACGAACGGGCGATGATCGCGGAAGCGCAGAACATCTGCACGGCGATCCCGCATGACGATCTGTCGATTCAGTGGGACGTGTGCGTCGAGATGGTGATCTGGGACGGTCAGCCTTCGATCGTGCCGCCGTTGCCGAACAAGGAACAGATCATTCCCGCGTCACTCGGCAAGCTCTGCGATGCGATTCCCGCGGACGTCGAGCTGGGCATCCACCTGTGTTACGGCGACTTCGACGCGAAGCACTTCATCGAACCGGTCGACGCATCGGCCATGGTCAGCCTCGCGAACGCCATCGCCCGGGCTGCCGAACACCCTCTGGCCTTCATGCACATGCCCGTACCGATCGAGCGCAACGACGAGGCTTTCTTCGAACCGTTCCGCGAGCTCAAGCTCGATCCTGATACGGAAATCTACCTCGGCGTGGTGCACGACGACGGTCCCGAAGCGACCGACAGGCGCATCGCCACCGCGAGCAAGTATGTACCGGAGTTCGGCATTGCGACCGAATGCGGCATCGCGCGGCAGCGTACCGTCGAGCAGGTCGAACATCTGATCGGGATTCACGCCGAGTGTTCGGCGGAACCTGCCGGCATGCACTGAGCAATCGGGGCCGCGTACAGCGGCTGTTCGATTATTCCCTGCCCGCCTCCGCGATCATCACGAGCGACGGCAGCAGGAACAGGATGAAGAGGCCCGAGAACACGAGCCCGCCGAGCATGCTGACGACGAACGGCACGAGGAACATGAGTTCGTCGCTGCGCTCGTAGACCAGCGGCGCGAGCGCGAGAATCGTCGTCAGGCTCGTCAGGAATACCGCACGGAAACGATGCCGCGTCGCGGCCGATGCCGCGGCGATCGCCGGCAGCATCTCGTTCTCGCGCCGCAGGCTGTTGTAGCGATCCATGAGCACGAGCGCGTCGTTCACGATGACGCCCGCGACACCGATCAGGCCGAACAGGGACATGAACCCGTAGTCCCATCCCAGTATCCAGTGGCCGAGCACGGAACCTGCGAACGCAACCGGAATGCCGACGACGGCGACCAGCGGCTTCCAGTAACTGCGAAGGAAGGCCGCGATGAGCACGTACATCGCGATGAGCACGAGCGGAATGAGGACGCCAAGCGTTGCGAGCATGCCCTGCTCTTCCCGCGCGCTGCCGTCGGGCTCGACGACGAGGCCGGGGTAGGCTGCGAACAGTTCCGGTAACAGCACCTCGTCGATCTGACGCCGGGCCTGCAGCGGTGTGATGACAGCCGCATCGGCCTCGCCGGTTACCCGTGCGGTCGGCCGGCCATCGATACTGACCAGCGTCGACAGGTCGCGCCGCTCGATCAGGTTCGCCACGGCCGACAGCGGAACCTCTCCGCCGCCGCCCGGAACGCCGGCGCCGCCCGGATTTCTGCCGGGCCGGAAGATCCGTTCGCTCGCAAGTTCGCGCAGGCTCTGACGCCTGTCCTCCGGGTAGCGCACGACGACCTTGATTTCGTCGGCGCCGCGCTGAATCCGCTGCACGACCGCGCCATGGAAGCTCGAGCGCAACTGTGCGCCGATCAATCCCGGCGTGAGTCCTGCGGCCAGTCCCTCCGGCGTGAGTTCGATCGCCAGGTGCCGTTTGCCGAGCGCCTGGCTGTTCGAGATTCCGTAGACCCCCGGCATGGTGGTCAGCCGCGAACTCAGTTCATTGCTTGCCTGCAGCAGGATGTCGGGATCGTCGTGCTTGAGGGCATAGGCGATGCCCGAAGCCGGCCGCTGATTCCCGGTGTAGAACCTGATGTCCTCGAGGTAGGACACGTCTCCGACGTTTTCGCGCAACTGCCGCTGAACGTCCTGTATGGACGAATCTCGCAACGACCGATCGTTGAGGTGCACCACGACGGAAGCCAGGTGGCTGTTGATCGACGTCAACACGAAGTTCGGCGCCGCGAACCAGTTGCCGACCATGACGCTGACCGAATCGACGGGCGTCCCGTCACTCCGGTCGTTGATCTGTTCCGCGGCATCCACGAATCGCTGCGCGGTTGCCAGTGTCGTCTCGAACGGCGTGCCGATCGGCAGGGTCAGGTCCACCTGAAGGTCCTGGGCGGCGTTGATCACATCATCGAAGAACACGACCCGAACGGCGTCGACGCGCATCAGCATCAGGGCGAAGACGGCGAGCAGGATACTGCAGATCGGCGCGAACCAGACGCGGCGTACCGACCAGGAGACGGCAGGCGCCACAACGTTGTCGCGCAGCGCGTTCAGACGGTTCCGTACCCGGGCCTGAAACGTGCTGAGCGGCGGAATGCTCCAGTTCCCGGCATGCGACAGGTGCGAGGGCAGGATAAAGAAAGCCTCGATGAGCGAAACGAGCAGCACGACGATCGCGACGTACGGAAAGACGTTGACGATCTGCAGTCTGATCGGCGTGACGAAGAGCAGCGGCAGGAAGGCGAGAATCGTCGTGACGGCGCCGATCGTGATCGGGCCGACCATCATTCGTGCTCCGGAAATCGCGGCCTCGACCCCGCCCTTGCCGGTTTCCCGTTCCGCGGCGATGGCCTCGCCGACCACCACGGCGTCGTCGACGACAATTCCAACCATGAGGAAGAATGCGAATATCGTGCCGAGATTGAGCGTCAGGCCCAGCGGATTGAAGAACACCAGGGAACCCAGAAACGCCAGGGGAATGCCCACGGTGATCCAGACCGCGACGCGCAGATCGAAGAAGACAATGAGGGAAAGGAACACCAGAAGGACACCGATGATCACGTTCTGCATGATCAGCGATATCCGATCGATCGCCTCGCTCGCGCGGTCGTTCCAGAGCGCCACCGTGATGCCGGCGGGGGGCGCGTAGTCGGCGAGGCGCTCCGTGATCTCCTCGCCCATCGCCACGATCGACTGTTGCTCCGCGGCGTCGACGCGGACGAACACGGCCGGGTCGCCATCCACCCGCGCGACGATGTCCGCGTCGACGAACCCGTCGCGGATCGTCGCCACGTCCCCGAGCGTGACGATGGTTCCGTCGAGCCGGGTAATCAGCGGAATGTCCTCGAACTCTGCGCCGACCTGCCGTTTCGAATCCGTATGCAGGATCAGGCCTCCCGAGCCCGTGCGCAGCTCGCCGAAGGTCATGTTGAGCGACGCCCGCCGCACGGCGTCGGAGATCTGGTTGAAGGAGAGCCGGTTTCGCCGCAGGTCCTCTTCGCTCAGTTCGATGGAAATCTCACGGTCCCGGGTGCCGAGCAGCGACACCTGGGAGACCGACGGCAACTCGAGCAGGTGCTCGCGCAGATCCTCGGCCGCAAGCCGCAGGTCGTTCTCGGCGGACGACGCGGACGATACCGCGAGAGTCATGACCTCGATGTCCAGTCGCGCGTACTCGACTTCCGGTTGTTCGGCCGTAGCCGGCGGGAAGTTCTCGATACGATCCACCGCGCTTTGCACGTCGCCGAGAACGGAGTCGGCGTTGGCGAAGGTCGCAAGCTCGATCCTGACTTCGCCAAGGCCTTCATAGGCGGTTGCCACGACCCGCTCGGTACCGGGCAGGCCGATCACGTTCTCCTCGAGCCGGCGAACGATGTCCTCCTCAACCTCCTGCGGAGACGAGCCGGGGGACGCGACCGTCACGGTCACGGTTCTGAGATCGAGATCGGGAAGACTCTGAACGGCGAGGTTGGATCCGGCGATCAGGCCGCCGACAATGAAGAACGCCATGAGCATGTTGGCGGCGACGGGGTTGCCGGCAAAATATGCTATTGGCCCTGATCTCACGGCAGCTCCTGGTACCACGCTCTGCAACCGGCGCACGATGGCCGGACGACTCTGCTAGAGCGCGTTTTCCGTTACCTCGACTTGCAGTCCCTCGCTCGCTCCCGGCAAGGTGCCGACGAGGATCCCTTCTCCGGCGTCAAATGCCTCGACGACGAGGCCCGCGTTCGTGCGCCCGATCGCCCGGGGCGAGAAAGACGTCAGCGCGCCGCCGCTGACGACCCAGACCGAGTTTCGTTCCTGCAGAACGGAGTCGGGCAGTACGTAGACGTTCTCGAACACGGGCCCTGCGATCTCGATCTCGACGAACGTGTTTGGACGGGGCAGCGTATCGGCGGGCTGATCGTCCGTAAACGTCAGAAACACCGTCGCCAGACGCGTCTGCGGCGCGAGCACGGAAGATATTTGCGCGATCTCGGCGTCGTAGACCTCCGCATCCGCGTAGACCCGCGCGGCACGTCCGATCACGGGCTCCAGATAGGCAAGGTCGTCCAGCGTGATCGGCGCACTGACCAGCAGCGCGTCGGGCCGATAGACGACTCCCATGATCGCCTGCGCGCCAGCGAAATCGGGCGGCCCGACCAGCTCGCCGACGCTCGCGTCGGCGGCGATCACCGTGACGTCGTAAGGCAGCGAGATCTCGGTTCGACTGAGCGCAAGCTCGGCCAGGCTCTGCGCCGCCCGGGCGCTCTGCAGCGCGGCTTGCGCGGCGGCGCCGCCTCCCGCCGCTTCGGCTTCCGCGACCCGGGCTTGCGCGGCGGCAAGTTCAAGCTCGTAACGGGTCGGATCGATCCGGATGATCGGCTCGTTCGCGGCAATCGCTCCGCCGTTCCTGAATTCCGCGGACACGAAGCTGATCCGGCCCGCCACCTCGGACATCACCGAAACGCGGTCATCGAGTTCCACACCGCCCGTAAGCTCGACCGTAAGCGACTGTTCGGTCGGTTCCGGACGGATGACACTGACGACGGGACTTCCCGACGCACTCCCGATGCCGGAACCGACATCCATCTCCATGCGTTCGGGCGCCCTCGCCAGGAACAGGGCGACGACGACCACGACCAAAATCAGGCCGAGTTGCACGTAACCGAGCCGCTGGCGACGCGCAGTACCTTCCGTGGAGTCGTCTGATGCGTTGGACATTCTTGTTATTCCGCAGGCTCGCTTGTGCGCAATCTTTAGTTGTTTCCCGAGTCGAGTCAAGCCGGCAGGCGTTCGCGGCGGTTCGAGCCGCCAAAAAAACAATGCCATAAACGGACCCGTGTCTCGTTTGGACCGCCACGGCGACCGAATCAACCAGGAAACCGGAATGACAAGCAAGAAAACAGGATTTCCCGGCAAGGCGGCGCCGATGTCCAGGCGCGACTTCGTCGGCGGCACGCTCGTCGGCCGCGGCGCGCTGCAAGAGGGCGAGCGGGCGGCTCAGCAGTTACTGTAATTCGCGCCTGACGATCGCCGCACCCGCGGCGAGAGATTCGAGTTTGCCGAAGGCTGTATCGCGCGGCAGGTACTTCATGCCGCAATCGGGCGTGACGATGAGCCGGTCGGGCGGCAGGACATCGAGGGCCCGGCGAATGCGCACGGCGACGGTTTCGGGCGTCTCAACTGCGGGATCGTTCAGGTCGAGCACGCCGATCATGAGGGTCTTCGACGGCAGCGACCGCAGGATCTCGAGGTCGAGTGCGGGCTGCGCGGCCTCGATCGAGACCTGGTCGGCGGCGGAATTCTCGAGCTCGGCGAGAAACGCGTAGCCGGTGGCAGGTTTGTTCCTGACGAGCGCGGCGTAACCGAAGCAGAGATGCACGGCCGTCGTGCCCGGCGCGTTTGCGAGCGCCCGGTTGATCGCCGCGACGCCGTGGCGCCGGGCCTGCTCCGCATGCGACTGCAGCCAGGGCTCGTCGAGCTGCACGACATCCGCGCCCGCGCCGAAGAGCGCATGGACCTCCTCGTTGACCGCATCGGCGTAGGCGAACGCCAGGCTCGCTTCGCTCCCGTAGTGCTCGTCGACGGCCTGCCGGGCCATCGTGAACGGACCCGGCAGCGTGACCTTGATCCTGCGATCGGTATGTGCGCGCAGGAACTTCAGATCGCGAACTTCGACGGGTTCTCGGCGCTCGATCGGACCGGAAACGAGCGGCACGGGGACCCTGACGCCCGTGCGCCCGACGATCTCGCCGTGCCGCTGCGGGTCGATGCCGCTCAGGGCGTTTGCGAACCGGTTCGAGTAGCTCTCGCGCCGGATTTCGCCATCGGTGATGATGTCGATGCCGGCGCGCTCCTGGTCGCGGATCGCGTCGAGCGTCGCATCGTCCTGCGCCTGCTCGAGTTCCGGCTCCGGCACGCGCCAGATCTGCTCGACGCGGATACGCGGCGCCATGTACTTGCGCAGCAGATCGCGGTCGACGAGCCAGTCCGGTTGGGGATAACTGCCGACGACGGCGGTGAGGAGCTGTTCTGCCATCGATGCTTTGCGTTTGGATGCCGCGCTCGCCGAATTCTAACTCCCGTCCCGCGGACCCGGGGAACAGCGGCTGCGAGTGCGCTTTCACGGTCCCGCGTACGGGCCGGGTGCTGGCCCGACGGCGCGACGGCAGCTCATCTCGCAACGGTCCGCGCCTTGCCAACGGTCGGCGGCTGTGGCTATCGTTACCGTAATCGGTCCATCGGGAGTGCATGCATGACCGGCATCACGAGACGTTCCTTCCTCGGACGAAGCAGCGCGGGCATCGCGGCGACCGCAACATTGCCGGCGCTGACGGCCGGTCCGCAAGAGAAAGCCGCTGCCCAGCAATCCGGGCCAGCCCCGCGAACGCGCATCGAACTCACGGTCAACGGCGAATCCCATGCGCTCGAGGTCGAGGACCGCTGGACGCTCGTCGAGGTCCTGCGCGATCACCTCGAGCTCACGGGCACGCGCGTCGGTTGCGACCGCGGCGAATGCGGCGCGTGCACGGTGCTCCTCGACGGCAAGAACATCTACGCCTGCAGCTACCTCGCCGTCTGGGCCGACGGCAAGGCCGTCGAGACGGTGGAGGGGCTGGCACGCAACGGCGTTCTCGACCCGTTGCAGCAAGCCTTCATCGAGCACGATGCCCCGCAGTGCGGGTTCTGCACGTCGGGCCAACTCATGTCCGCGAAAGCGCTGCTCAACGAGGGCGCCGAAGTCACCGAACAGAGCGTCCGCGAAGCGCTGGTCGGCAACATCTGCCGCTGTTCCAACTTCCTCAATTACCAGGCCGCGGTCCTCGCCGCGAGCCGAGGAGCATAGACATGGCCGACCCGATGAATGTCGTCGGCCGGCCGACCCCAAGGCTCGATGCGCTCGAACGCGTCACCGGGCAGGCACGCTACTCGCCCGACATCCGGCTTCCCGGCATGCTGTATGCGCGGATTCTGAGAAGTCCGCATCCGCACGCGCTGATCCGGGCCATCGACTTTGCAGCCGCACTCGAACTCGACGGCGTCGTCGCCGTGCTCACGCACGAGAACTGCGATATCGAGTGGGCGTCCGGCGACCGCGCCAACCCGCGCATGCTGTTCAACAATCCCGTGCGCTACTACGGCGATGCCGTCGCTGCGGTCGCCGCCACGGACCGGCACACGGCCGAGGCCGCGGCGCAACTCATCGCGGTCGACTACGACACGCTGCCGTTCGTGCTCGATGCCGAGGAAGCGCTCGAACCCGGTGCCGTGCCGGTTCAGCCCGGCGGCAACCTCGCCCCTCCATTCGGCGCCTTGGCGGGGGGCGGCGCGGCCGTGCCCGGACCTGCCGTCTACGAACGCGGCGACGTCGAAGCGGGTCTCGCCGAATCGGACATCGTCATTGAAGACCACTACGTCTCGAAACACCACAACAACGCGCAGATGGAACCGCGCACGGCGGTTGCGCAGTGGGAGTCGGGCAAGCTCACGGTCTGGACGCCGACGCAGGGCATCACGAACTGCCGCGACGACATCGCCGAAGCGTTCGGCCTCCCGTACGAGCAGGTGCGGGTGATCTGCGAGTACATGGGCGGCGGCTTCGGCAACAAGAACCAGTGCCAGGACACCGACCTGATCGCCGCGGAACTGGCCAGGCGCACGGAGCGTCCCGTCAAGCTCGAGCTGACCCGCAAGGAGGACTTTCTGTCGATCCACGGCCGCTGGCCGACGAGCCAATATTATCGGGTCGGCGCGAAGCGCGACGGCACGCTGCACGCGATCGAACTCACCGGCTACAGCGGCATGGGCCCGCACATCAAGAGCAGCGGCGACATCGCCGGCATCGACTTCTACCAGTGCCCGAACGTCAGGAAGACCGTCCATACGGTGCATACGAACGTGACGACGAGCGCCAACTACCGCGCGCCGTCGTATCCGCAGGGCGTGTTCGGCATCGCCTCGGTTCTCGACGCGATCTGTCACGAGATCGACATGGACCCGGTCGAGTTTCACCTCAGGAACGCAACGCGTCAGTATCGCGACGCGACGCCGTACACGAGCTACGGGCTCATCGATTGCATCGAGCAGGGTGCGGAAGCCTTCGACTGGAGCGGTCGCCGCCGGCCGGCCGCCGTCGATGCCGGGCCGATCCGGCGCGGCACCGGCATGGCGATCGGCGCGTTCACGGCGCGGCTCGGTTTGAGCAACGCCATGCTCAGGCTCGATGATGCCGGCACGCTCTGGCTGCACGCCGGAGTGACCGACATCGGCACCGGCGCGAAGACGACGCTCGCCATGATTGCGGCCGAAGCGATGGAGATGGATCTCGACCGCGTCGAAGTCGTCTGGGGCGACACTGACCGTTCGCCCTATTCGGTCGGCGAGTCTGGGTCACGCACGACGAGTCACACGGGATTTGCGATCGTCGAGGCCGCGGAGGACCTCAAGCGGCAGCTCGACGAGCGCGGCCCGCCGGGCCCGGGCGAGGAACTCGTCGCCGAAGCCAGCCCGAACCCGACTCTCGACGGCGAGCAGCGTTATTCCTTCGCCGCGCATTTCGTGGAACTCGAGGTCGACACCGAGCTTGGCGGCGTGCACCTGACGAAGTACGTCGCCGCGCACGACAGCGGGCGCATCGTCAACCCGCTGACGGCCACGAGCCAGGTCAAGGGCGGCGTGATCCAGGGCATCGGCATGGCGCTGCACGAGGAACTGCTCTACGACCGGAACACCGGCATCCCCGTCAATCCCGGCTACTACGGGGCGCGCATCGCCACGCACCTCGACACCGTGCCGATCGACGTGGTGTTCGTGGACACCGAAGATGCCCACGGACCCTGGGGCGCAAAAAGCATCGGCGAATCGACGATCATTCCGGTCGTCGGCGCGATCGCGAATGCGATATTCAACGCGACCGGCAGGCGCATCAAGGAGCTGCCGATCGGCCGCGACCGGGTCATCGGAGCAATGTCATGAAGGCCTTCGCGAACCTGAGCCCGGCCACGCTCGCCGAGGCGGTCGAGCTGCTCGGCGCGGCCCGCGCCAACGGTGAGATCGCTTATCCGGCAGGCGGCGGCAGTGATCTGCTGGGCATGGTCAAGGACGAGCTCGTCGCGGCGCCCGACAGCATCGTCGATCTGAAGCGCATCCCGGGACTCGACTCGATCCGCGTCTCGGACAGCGGGACAGCCATCGGCGGCCTCGTTACCGTCGACACGCTCGCCGGCGACGAGGGCATCCGCTTGCGTTATCCGGTGCTCGCCGAAGCTGCCGCGGCCGTCGGCACACCGCAGCTCAAAAACACCGGCACGATCGCCGGCAACGTCTGCCAGCGACCGTGGTGCTGGTACTTCCGCCAGGGATTCGACTGCCTCAAACGCGGCGGCGACCAATGCTATTCGGTGATTGGCGAGAACCAGCAGCATGCGATCTTCGGCGGCGGCCCGAGTTTCATCGTGCACCCCTCCGATACGGCCAACGCGCTCGTTGCGCTCGACGCCGAATTCCAGGTCGCGGGGCCGAACGGCGAACGCCGCGTCCCCGCGTCGGAGTTCTTCGTCCTGCCGCGCGACAACCTTCAGCGCGAGAACGTGCTCGACGCCGACGAGCTTCTGGTTGGAATCTCGCTGCCGGCGTCACAGGCGGGCCGCAACGGCGCCTACCGCAAGGTCATGGACCGTGAAGCCTGGACGCATGCCGTCGTCAGCGTCGCGCTGACGCTCGACATGGACGGGGATGTCTGCCGCGACGCCTGCATCGTGCTCGGCGGCGTGGCGCCGATTCCGTGGCGCGTGTCCGCGGCCGAAGACGTGCTGCACGGCCAGGGCATCACTGCCGAGCTTGCGCAACAGGCCGCCGATACGGCGCTCGAGGGCGCCCAGCCGCTCGCGAAAAACGGCTACAAGGTCACGATGGCGCGCGCGCTCGTCAGGCGCAGCGTGCTGGAAGTCTCCGGTACCGCCTGAAACAGCAATCGGCTGCGACTGAAACGCGCTCGGCGTTCACGGGCAATGTGCCCGGACCACGCCATTGGCGCGGTATTTCGCGGCATGCCGCACCGGGCGAACAACGCGAGTTGCACATCATTTCCGGATCAACCGGCCGGCTACTCCCCCGCCCGCTCGGTCACCGGCCGCATCTCTCCCTTGCGCAGCCGACCGAAGTAGTCGTGGTGAGCGCGCATCGACAACGGCGCGAAGATCAGCATGATCGGCACGTTGACCCAGAGCATCAGGCCGGTGCCGAAGGTCGAGAACAGGTCGAGTTCGTCCTGCGTGCGGATGAACTGCACGGACACCAGGATCAGCAGGCAGTAGATCACGCGATAGGCCATCACGGAGCGCTGGCCGAGCAGGTAGATGATGCCCTGCTCGCCGTAGTAGCCCCAGGAGATGATCGTCGAGAATGCGAAGAGCCACGCAACCACCGGCACCATCCAGGCGCCCAATCCCGGCACCGCGCGATCGAAGGCCTTCGCCGTCAGCGATGCGCCCTTGAAATCGAAGAAAACGCCGTCGGCGGCGAGCGCCGGAGTGACGCCTGACGGCGCGCTGAACTCATCGAACTCGACGGACCAGCCGGCGGTCTCGCTGCCCGCCAGCGTGCCGAAGACTCGCGAGCGCTCGAGTCCGGTCTCGGCGTTCGTGCCGGCCTCGACGACCGCGAACACGACCGTGCCGGCACGCATCTGCGCGTCGGCAAGCAGATCGTCGCCGATCGCGACGCCGACGGGATCGATCCGCCAGTCGATGTCGCCGCCCGCGCCCGCAGCTTCGCCGCCATCGACGACGACCGGCGAGATCGCGGGCGCCGTGTCGTAGACGAGCGCCGCATCGCGGTTCCACACGCCGCTCGACAGGATCACGAGGCCGGTCACCGTGCAGACCACGAGCGTGTCGATGAACGGCTCGAGCCCCGAAACGACGCCTTCGCGCACGGGCTCCTCGGTCTTCGCCGCCGAATGGGCGATCGGCGCTGAACCCTGGCCGGCCTCGCTCGAGAAGAACGCGCGCTGCAGCCCCTTGAGGAATCCGTAACCGGCCGTGCCGCCGATGAACGCACCGACGCCCTCGCTTGGCGAGAAAGCCTCCGTGAAGATGAGCGCGAACATGGCCGGGACTTCGGAAACGTTGATCGCGATGACGAAGAGCCCCGCCAGCAGGTAGGCCGCGCACATGAACGGCACGATGCGGCCGGCGATTTCGCCGATGCGCTTGATCCCGCCCACGATGACGAGCCCCACGGCGATCGTCAGAATCACGCCGGCGATCCAGTGCGGCAGCCCGAAGTAGGTAAACGAGATGTCCGCGACATTCCAGGCCTGGAACATGTTGCCGCCCGTCGCCGTCGAGACGAGCAGCGTCAGGCTGAAGAGCACGCCGACACTCGTGCCGACGGGCGCAAGCTTCGGTGCGATCCGCGCGACGCCCCGGTGGCAGACCCACATCGGCCCGCCGTGCGGATTGGTGGGATCGGAGGTGTCCCGGAACATCATCGACTGGGTGACCTCGGTCATCTTCAGGCACATGCCGACGACGCCGACCATCCACATCCAGAAGAGCGCCCCCGGTCCCCCGAGAGAAATCGCGATGGCGACGCCGGCGATGTTGCCGAGCCCGACGGTTGCGGAGAGCGCGGTCGACAGCGCCTGAAAATGGTTGATCGCTCCGGGGTCGCCCTTTTCGTCGTACTTGCCCCGGGTGACCGCGACGCCGTGCGTCAGCGCCCGGTACTGGCCGAAGCCGTTCCAGAAGGTGAACAGCACGCCCACGCCGAGCACGACGAGCAGCGCATAGTCGTGCCAGATCACGCTGTTGATTGCCGAAGTGACGGCGACGATTGCGTCCATGATTCCCCTTCAGATAACCGTTGCGGTGCGTTCGAACACCCAGAACGCGGCGACGGAACCGATCGCGTAGGCCGCGAGCCGCGCCGACCAGCGCGGGATCGGCACCGACAGGTAGCGCAGCCCCCAGCCGAGCAGGAGCACCGCCGCTATGAACATCAGTTGACCGAGTTCGACGCCGACGTTGAAGAACAGCAAAGCGAGCGGTATGGCGCTTTGCGGCAGACCGACCTCGCTGAGCGCCCCCGCGAAACCGAAGCCGTGCAGCAGGCCGAAGGTGAACGCGACGATCCACGGGAAGCGCACGGTCAGGCTGCTGTCCGCTCCCGGTTGCGCGCTTGCGCCCTCGCCGCGCGCGAGTTCCATCGCCACGAACACGATGCTGAGGGCGATCGTCGCTTCCACGGGCGCGATCGGCACGTTGACGAAGCCGAGCGTCGCCGCGCCGAGCGTGATGCTGTGCGCGACGGTGAAGGCCGTCACCGTGATGACGAGGCGGCCGAGGCCGCGCACGAGCAGCAGCAAGGCGAGCACGAACAACAGGTGATCGATGCCGAGCAGGATGTGCTCGACGCCGAGCACGAGATAGGTGGCCGCAACCTGCAGCGCGCCTGCTTCCTCGGGAATGACGACGCTCGGGCTTTCGGGCACGAGCCGGTGGGTGAACGAACTGCCGTCGAGGTAGTCGACGCGCAGCAGCACGTCGGTCTGCGTCGCGGCGAGCCCGCTGACTTCGAACAGCTTGCCGGGCAGCGGCTCGTCGCAGCCGATGCGCCCGTGATCGATCCTGGAGTCTTCCACGGCGTAGGTGCGCACCGCGCCTTCGACGGCGCAACCGGCCGGCACCTGCGGCTGCATCGCGTCGGCGAGACCGCCGGAGATCGACACTTTCCACTGCGCTTCGAAGGTGTTCGGCTCGATCTCGGTCAAGCCGAAGTACGCGGGGCTCAGGCGATGGGCGAACGCGTTGCCGGCGACCGAGCACAGGAGCAGAAGCGTCGGCAGCCCGCGCCAGAACGCCGCGTCGCACCGAAACGGGCGAGGCGCCTGCCTGACAGGACGCACAGGCTTCAAGGACCAGCCTCCGCCGTGTCTGCCGTGTCTGCGGTGTCTGCGGTGTCCGAAGTATCCACCGCGTCCTCGGGCCACTCGACGACGATCTCGTAGCGGTCCCGGATCTCGCGGTAATTCGCGTCGTTGGCCTGAGTGCGGCGGTCCTCGGCATAGCGCCGCAACACCTCGTCACGAACCTCCTCGAACGGAGGCTGCCGAGCTTCGCTGCGCGACACGAGCCGCACGTGGTGCAGGCCGAAGTCGGACTCGAACGGCCCGGTCCAGACATCCGCTTCCATCGTGAACACGGCATCCGTCAGCGCCTCGCCGAAAAGCACCTGGACCTGCTCGCGCGGCCTGTCGCCCACGCGGAACTGCAGCGGAGTGCTGTCGCCGAGTTCCTCCGGATCGCTGCCGCCCGTCAGCGCATCGAGCGCTGCAGCCGCATCCGCCTCGAGGCTATCGCCGCGCTCGCTCGGGCTGAAATAGATCTGATCGAAGGTTACGAGCGCCGGTATCAGAAACTGCTCGGCTCCAGCATCGTAAAACGCCTGAAGTTCCTCATCGGAAGCGGGCTCGGGATCGGCGAGATCCTCGGTCAGGTAGCGCATCTTCTCGATCAGCCGCGTGCGCACCTCGTCGTCGTTGACGTCGAGACCGAGCGCCAGCGCTTCTCGGTACATGACCTCGTCGCGGATGAAGGGCTCCACGAGTGCGGCGAGTTCCTCGCGGCTCGGCTCGTTGCCGCTGAAGAGGATTGCCGACTGGCGCACCTGCTCCACCTGTTCCGCGCTGATGCGGATCGCTTGCGGCCCCGCCTCGTCCGCGTCGCCTTGCCAGTACGAAATGGCGAACAGCAGCCCGCCGAGCACGACGAAATGGAGCAACGGGTCCTTGAGCAAGCTGCGCATCAGGGTCGGTCCGGTGCGCAGGCCTCGCCGCCCACGCCCGGCGACTGAGACTAGCAGGGGCTACCGCGTTTATCTAGCAGACCGCCGCGGAGGTTGCGCGGCGAACCGCGCGCCAACGAATCCCGGCCGCGTGCAAAAAAAATGCGCCCCGCCGGGGAAGACGGGACGCGAGTGGGGGAAACTTTTCGCCGGGCCGCAACGCTTCGAACACTCAGGCGCTCGATAGTTCCCCGAGTTGCACCGTGAATTCGAGAGAATCGCCGTCGCGCCAGACGCGGATCGATACCTCGTCCTCGGAATCGCTGGAGCCGACGAGCCGGCTGAGCGTCCGTGACGAATCCACGGGCTCGCCGTCGAACTCCGTGACGACGTCGCCATCGAGCAGGCCCGCCTCATCCGCCGGGCTGTCGTCCTCGACCATCGCGATGAGGGCTCCGCGCGCGGCGTCGAGACCGAGCGACTCGGCAAGTTCGCGATCGACGTTGCGAATCCGTACGCCGAGCCAGCCGCGCTCGATGAAGCCTTCATCCCTGAGCTCGTCGAGGATCTCGCTGGCCTGATTGGCCGGGATCGCGAACCCGATCCCGATGCTGCCGCCGTTCGGCGAGTAGATCGCCGTGTTGACGCCGATGACCTCGCCCGCCGTGTTGAAGACGGGACCGCCGGAGTTGCCCGAATTGGTCGGTGCGTCGATCTGCAGGAAGTCGTCGTAGGGCCCGGACCGGATGTCGCGACCGCGGGCCGAGATGATGCCCGCGGTTGCCGTGCCGCCGAGACCGAAGGGGTTGCCGATGGCGAGCACCCATTCGCCGACGCGGGCGCGGTCGGAATCGCCGAACTCGAGTGCCGTGAGTTCGTCGGGCGCATCGATCCTGATGAGCGCGAGGTCGGTCCGCTCGTCCTGACCGATCACCTCGGCCTCGAGCTGCTCGCCTGACCACAGAGTCACGACGATCTCCTCGGCGCCCTCGATCACATGCTGGTTCGTAGCGATATAGCCCGCCGAATCGACGACGAAACCGCTGCCTGCGCCGCGCATCTGTCTCGGGAACCTCGGTCCGTCCGGCATCACGCCCGGACCGTCGAAGAACCGCCTGAAGAACCGCTCGAACTCGTCGCCGCCCGGGACACGCTCGCGCCACTCGGCCGTCGGTCTTGACGACCTCGTGACCGCGATGTTGACGACCGCGGGACTCACCCGCTCGACGACGTCGGCGAATGACACCGCGCCCGGCGGCGTCACCGCCGCAGAGTTCGACGAGCCTGCGTCGTCGCCGGCCTGGAAGCCCGCCGACAACAGCGGCACGAGCGCGACCGCAAGCACCGCGGCTGCGGCGTAGCGCCAGCGCGCCCGCCGGCGGCCGTGAATCGCGTCGACGCCTCTCGCTTGATCCTTGCCCACTGCACCAACCTCCTGTAATCCGAATGTCTGTCGACCTGAGGACGACGATACGGGCCGGCACATTACGGCGACTTCACCGTTTCCCTACGGTTTTGTCATAAAGCGTTCCGGGCAGACGGTTTGCATTAATCTGTTGAGCGGGCAACGGAAACTGCCGCCGGGATATTCCAGGGCTTGGGGCGGTCAGAACAACACGTGCGATTACTGATCATCGAGGACGACAGGGAGGTTGCCGCGTTCATCCGCAAGGGACTGAACCAGGCGGGCTGGAACGTCGATCATGCCGACAACGGCAAGGACGGGCTGTTCCTCGCGACCACCGAGCGATACGACGCGCTCATCGTCGACCGCATGCTGCCGGGCATCGACGGGCTGACCGTCGTCAGGACGCTCAGGGCGTCGGACATCGACACTCCCGCGGTGATCCTGAGCGCCCTCGGCGAAGTCGACGACCGCGTGAGCGGCCTCAAGGCCGGCGGGGACGACTACCTCGTCAAGCCCTTCGCGTTCAGCGAGCTCATGGCGCGTATCGAGGCGCTGATCCGCCGCTCGAGAACCGCCGCCACGGCGGCCCGGACGACCCTCGAAGTGGCCGACCTCAACATGGACCTGCTCAAGCGCGAAGTCCGGCGCGGCGCGGCGCGGATCGATCTGCAACCGAGAGAGTTCCAGCTTCTCGAATTCCTGATGCGGCACGCGGGCCAGGTGGTCACGCGCACGATGCTGCTCGAAGGCGTATGGGACTACCATTTCGACCCGCAGACCAACGTCATCGACGTGCACATCAGCCGGCTGCGCGCGAAGATCGACAAGGGCTTCGACCGTCCGCTGCTGCATACCGTGCGCGGCGCGGGCTACCGGCTCGGCGACTAGGCGGACCGCGACCATGCGCCTGCCGGCGGTGTTCAGAACCAGCGTCTTCCAGCTCACGCTGATTTACGTCGTCGTCTTCGGCCTGTCGGTCATCGCGCTCTTCGCGTTCATCTACTGGTCGACGATCGGCTTCATGGAGCGGCAGACCGACGCGGTCATCGAGGCCGAGATCGTCGGGCTCGCCGAGCAGTACGAGCGGCGGGGGCTTGCGGGGCTCGTCGACGTGATAGGCGACCGCGTGCGGCGCGACACCGAGGACCGCTCGGCCTACCTGCTCGTCGATGCGAACCTGCGGCCGTTGGCCGGCAACGTCAGCTACTGGCCGCGGGAGTTCAACCAGCAGGGCGAATGGGTCAACTTCGTCATCGCGGCGCCCGACAACGAGAGGGTCCCGGTGCGCGCGCAGGTGCTCGGCGTCGGCCCGGGATTTCGACTGCTGGTCGGCCGCGAGATCCGCGAACTGGAGCAGATCGACGCGCTTCTGCGGCAAACCGCGATCTGGGGGTTCGGACTGACGATCGGGCTTGCGCTTGCCGGCGGTTTGCTCATGGGACTCAGCGCCCAGCGCCGCGTCAGCCAGCTCAACCGCACGACGCGCCGGATCATCGCCGGCGACCTCTCCCAACGCGTGCCGATCCGCGGCAGCCGCGACGAGCACGAGGAGCTCGCGACCAACGTCAACGCGATGCTCGACCAGATCGAGAGCCTGCTCAGCGGCGTGCGCCACGTCGGCGACAGCATCGCCCACGACCTGCGCGGCCCGCTGACGCGGCTGCGCACGCGGCTCGAGGCGCTGTCGGCCGAGCCCGAGCCGAACGGGGAGAGCATCGAGCAGTGCCTCGCACAGGCCGACGGCCTGCTCGAGACGTTCAATGCCCTGCTGCGCATCGCGCGCGTCGAGTCGGGCGCCTACCGCAGCGCCTTCGCGGAGCTCGATTTCAGCCGGATCGTGCGCGACACCTGCGAGCTCTACCAGGCCGCCGTCGAAGAGCGCGGCATCATGCTGCGGCTCGATAACACCCGCGATGCGCGGGTCTTCGGCGATCGCGAACTGCTCGCCCAGGCGCTGTCGAACCTGCTCGACAACGCCGTCAAGTACACGCCTGCGAACGGCCGCATCGACGTTCGCCTCACGCACCTCGCGAAGCTGGTCACGGTCAGCATCGCCGACACGGGCCCCGGGATCGCGGCAGCCGACCGCGAGCGCGTGCTCGCGCGCTTCGCCCGCCTCGACCAGGCGCGCTCGCAGCCCGGCAATGGGCTCGGACTTGCGCTCGTTCGCGCCGTGGCCGACCAGCACGACGGCCGGCTCACGCTCGCCGACAACGCGCCGGGACTCATCGTCTCGCTCGAGCTGCCGGGCGCGAATCGACCGCGATAGTCCGGCAAATCTCGGGAAGTTCCGCGAGCCTGCGCCGCAGGAAGTCGCGATAGCGAATTTGCAGCCGTGAATTCCTGCGGCGCCGGCTCCCGGGGCTGGTCCGCTTATTCCGGCGTCTCGTCGTAGGGGCCGATCAGCCCGACCCGAACCGTTTCGACTTCGACCAGCGGCTCCTGCCGGTAGCGGCCGACCTCCTCCGCCGTGTACGGCTCGAAGTCGGCCGGCACGTCATCGGCACTGAATCGGAAAAGCATCCAGTTGATGAGCTCAGCGAGTTCGTCGTCGGGAACGATCGACAGGGACACGCCCGGGACGCGCACCAGGAATTCCCTGCCCCCTTCCACCGCAAGGAACCTGCCGGTTCCGATCAGGGGCGGAATCTTGCCGGGCGTTGCCCCGCCGTCGGCCAGGTGGCAACCCTGGCAATGGAGGATGTAGTTGAATCGGGGCGATGCGGCGGACCCGGCGCCCGCCGCTGCCAGCCCGAACGCAAAGGTCAATAGTGCGAGCGCAATCCGCACCATGTCTGCTCAGCCGTCGGCGCGTCCCAGCACCAGGGCGACGGTGCTGTGATAGGCCGTGGTGCTGTGGGCCAGGCACCAGTTGATATTGTTCGACCTGCCGGTGACATAGACGGGCATGTCGTCTTCGTTGTTGTTGCAGAAGCACTGACCGCAGGGGCTCTTGCCGCAACAGTCGTTGTAGGAAATGAGGTAGTCGTTGCCGTCGGCCGGATTCTGGCACGTTCCGATCCAGGTCACGGCGGACATCTCGGTACCGGGCGGGCAGGACGACGCCGATCCGCCGCAGCACGGCGACATGAAACCGTCGATCGAGCAGTAGCGCCAGTAGTTGCAGTTCATGGGATCGCCCGCATCGCCGTCGATGTCGGGCTCCCTGAAACCGGCATCGGCGGCCTGTGCGGCCGCCCGCGACATCGGCAGCAGCGGAATGGATGCCGCGCCCACGAGCAGCGTGCCGAGCCGGGTCAGAAAGCTGCGCCGCGACGTGAGTCTGGCCAGGTATCTCGCGCCGGTCTCGAACCTGCGGTCCATCCAGTTCGTCGAATCCATGATCAGGCGACCTCCTCTTCCCGCGATTGCTCCGCGGCCATGTACTCCTGCAAGGTTGCCACACCGCGCTCGTTGGCCTCAAACAGACTCTCCAGGTGCTCCCGGGAATTCACGAGTCCGGTCGAGCGAATGATGCCCTCCGGATCGATCAGCACGGCGTGGGGCAGGCGTCCGACCCGGTAGCCCAGGCCGAGTTCCGACGAAAGCAGATAGGGAAACTGTTGCAGCCGATACTCGGCGACGAACGCTTCGTGCTCCTTGCGCGCGCCGTCACTGGCAAGCAAGACGTTCAGCCATTTGCGCTCCTCGCGCGCGATGGACTTGAGCGCCGGCAGCAAGGTCTTGCAGACGGGACAGGTCGGCGACAGGAAGAACAGCAGGGTACTGAGGTCGTCCGATCGCTTGCCCCCGACCCGATGCTCATCGTTCGCGAGGTCGCCGACGGTGAACTCGGGCGCCGCCTCGCCGGCCTTCGGGCCGCTGCCTACCACCAGGGCGCCGGCCGGAGCAACCCGCTCGTACAGCACGCCGATCTGCCGGACCAGCGCAAGGATCACGCCGCCCATGACGAGCACGAGGATCCAGAGCAATACGTTGGATGCCAGCAGCGCGCCGGACATGCTCAGCCCCTCAATCGGGCAAGGTCCGGCCCGTTGGCGATGAGCCGATTGCTCACTGCGTAGAGCAACGCCGCTGCGCCGACAGCCGCCGCTACCGTGATCGCGTCGAGCCAGATCAGCGGCCGCGCCGGCACGGGCAGCATCGCGGCAAGCGCGAGGGCGGCCAGCAGCAGGTTGCGCGCGACGAGCCAGCCGCTCAGGGCTTGGTGGCCGGCGACGCCCGCGCAGCCGCAGTCGATGAAGCGCCGCCCCCGGTGCAGGTTCACCGCAATGGCTGCCGCGTAAGCCACAAGCAGCAGTGCGCTGCCGGCCAATGCGAGGCTTCGCGTGGCGGGAATCAGGAGACAGATCCCCAACCCCAGTTCGAGAGCGATTACGGCCGCGGCGCAGGCACCGGTCGCCCGCGCCGGGACCAGGCGGTAATCGGCCAGAACGACCGCAAAAACTTCGAAACCGCGAATCTTGTGCACCGCGGCCACGACCCACAGCAACGCCAATGACAGGACGACAACGAGCGCGATGACCGTATCCACCGTCTGCCGCCGCTAGCGGATGCGCAGCGACAGCCACCCGCTCGCCGGAGCGTTTTCCAGCCGCTCGTGAAGATAGTCGCCGTTCAGCGCGTGGCGGACCGAGATACCCGTATCGGAGACCGCGACCAGCAACGGCTCGTCGCCCTGGGTGACCTGGATGTTGGAAGTGCCGTCCCCGCTGGTCGACCCGATCGCGCCGCCGGGTCCTCCGCCTTCCTCGAGTTCCGGGCGCGCTTCGAGTCGCTGCACGCGTTCGCGCGTTGCGAGATCAAACGCCCAGATCTCGGTTCCGTCCCAGTCCGCCGGATCGTCGAGCGGTTCTTCGCTCTGCCGCGCCAGGACGTACAGTCGACCGCTCTGCTCGTGAACGGCGAGCGGCTGGCGCCCCGTGATGCGCCAGTTCTCTTCGCGGTCAGCTTCGCTGAGCAGCGACCAGCTCTCGCCGATCCGCGGAATCTCGCCGGCAACGTCCACCGAATGCATCGTTCCGTCGAACGACACGAACAGCCATTCGTCCCCGAAGCGCACGCCGGCCTCACGGAGCGGATCGATTTCCGGGTCGAAGAAGCTTTCGGTGCGCTCCTTGGACACTTCGCGGCCTACCTCGTCGACCGTTACGGTGAGCAGGTCGCCGTTGGCGCAGATCATCAGGTAGCGCAGATCGCCCCCGGAGAACACGAGGCTGCAGCCGGGAGTCGAGATTTCACCGACAAACGTCCCTGCTTCGATGTCAACGACGCTGATGGACGTGGCGGGCGTCAGGTTGAACACGCCCAGAAAGCGGCCGTTGTCGGTCAGCGCCAGGGCGCCCTTGACGATCAGCGCCAGCGCCCGTTTGGCGGGGATCACGACCTCGCCCGCAACGCCGAGCGTAACCGTGTCGAAAATCGTGACGGTGTCGGTTCGGTCCCCGCGGTTGCCGCGCGTGTAGAAGGTCTCAAGAGCAAACAGCGACGATCCGTCGGGAGAGAACTCGATCGCTGCCGGCGAGAAGGTCTCGGCCACGCCGATCAAGCCGAGGTAACGATCGTCGGTGACATCGACGAGGCTGTAGTCGACGAACATCCAGTCCCGTTCCGGCTCCGGCAGCACCTCCGAGCGCCCGAACGCGTCGAACTCCTGGGCGAAGCCGGGCGTTGCCGTGATGCCGATCGCAAGGCCAGCCAACCACGTTCTGGAAATCATTCGTTGCAAATCCCCCTGCCAAGGAAACGTCAATTACGGTAGCGCAGTATATAGGGGCTCGACCGAATTGGCGTCGCAACGCCTGTCGCGCCGTTCACGGCTGGCCGTGACTGCCGGACCGACGCGCCTCGCGTTCGGGCGAAGTCGCCGTTTCAACCGGATAGCGCGCGAGCAGCTCCGGACCGAGCGCGTCCTTGAGCGGACCGAGCCAGCGCTCGTAGTGGCGCCACTGCGCGAGTCCCGCCGTGAAGATGGGTTCGCGGACCTGCTGGGCGCTCGGCGTGCGGATGCTGCGCTCGGTGCGGTGGAATTCGAGGCAGGCCGGCTCAAACGGCAGGCCGCAGAAGTCGAGCAGGCGGCGCACCTGGCCCTCGAGGTCGGCGACGACTTCCTCGTACCGCACGCGCAGCACGAATCCCGGCAGGACGCGGTCCCAGTGATCCATGAGCCTCGCGCACTGACGGTAGTAGTTGCCGATGTGCGCGAGCGCGTAGGAGAACTCCTGGCCTTCCCCGAAAAGCTGCTTGAAGCCGCTGAAGCCCGTGGCCAGCGGATGGCGGCGGGCGTCGATGACCTTCGCGTTCGGCAGGATCAGCCGGATGAGCCCGACGTGGAAGAAGTTGTTCGGCATCTTGTCGATGAAGCGCGGCGCATTGCCGCGGTACGCGCGAGTCAGCTCGAGGTACTGCTCGCCGAACCGCCGGAAATAATCGTCATCGAGCTCGGTGAGGATGCGCGGATAGCGCGGCGAGCCCGGGCGGTCGCCGCCGCGCCCGCGAAGCCGCTTGGCGAGGTTCAGGATCTCGTGCAGTTCCATCGTCCCGTCGACCGCGGAGTGCGAGGACAGGATCTGCTCGAGCAGCGTCGAGCCCGACCTCGGCAGCCCGACGATGAAGATCGGGTCCGGAGCCTGATGGCCGAGACCGCCGCGTTCGGCGAACAGCTTCTCGGTGCAGACCTCGATCTGGCTCCTGATCCTGACGTCGAGATGCTCGGGGCTGTGCCTGCTGCGTGCGCGCTTGAGCGCGTTGCCGCGGCGATAGTAGCGGAAGGAACGCTCGAACTCCTCCCGGTCCTCCCAGGCCTTGCCGAGCGCGAAACTCACGTTGATGCGGTCCTCCTCGCCCGTGGCCGGATCCGCCTCGACCGCCTCCATCTGCGCAAGCTCAACGTCCGTGAAGCGGTACGACTTGGTGTTCGCGAGGCTCCAGTACGCGTCGCCGTGCTCGCGCCTGATCCGCGCGGCCTCGCGGTAGCACTCGATCGCCGCGTCGATGTCGCCCTGCGCCCGGTAGACGTGGCCCAGGGAGATTGGCACGAGGTGGTTCCGGGGATGGCGCTCGATGAGCTGCCGGTAGTGCTCGATGGCCTCGTCGGTCCGGCCCACCCCGTTGCAGGCGGCCGCATAGAGCGAGCGGACGACAGGCTGCTCGGCGCCGTCCCCGTCGAGCAGCTTGCGCGCCTCGTCGAAAGCCCGGGCGTGCTTTTGCAGCTTGAGCAGCAGATTGACGTACTGGATGCGTGCCTGCGCGTGGCCCGGTTCGAACTCGAGGCAACTTTCGAGCAGGAACTCGGCCTGATCGTGGACGCCGTTGCGCGTGAGAATCTCGGCAAGCAGACGCATGCCCTCGACGTGGGTCGCGTTATCGCGCAGGAACTGCTTGCACAGGTCCTCGGCCCGCTCGCCGCGGCCCTCGGCCATGTGGCTGATCGCCGAGCGCAGTTCGCGCGGCAGGGTTTCAAGGTAGGCGATCCGGTTCTCGACTTCGGGCAGGCGCTCGCGTCGACCGCCGTCCCGATACAGCCTGGCCAGGCACTTCCAGCTATTGAGGAGGCCCGGGTCTGCGGCCACGGCCCGCTCGAACGACGCTGCGGCGCGGGCGAAGTCCTTCAGTCCGATGTGGTTGTAACCGGCTTCCTGGTGCGCGCGACCGAAACCGGGCCTGGCGGCCAGAATCTGCCCGAGCTGCTCGAGCGACGGCGCGAAGCGGCGCTGATGCCGCAGGGCGACGGCCAGCGTATAGCGGGCTTCGATGTCGTCGGCTTCGTCGGCCGGCAGTTCCCGCAGCAAGCGCTCGGCCCGTCGCGGCTCGCCCGCGGCGAGCAAGCGCCTGGCTTCGTCGATGCGTTGTGCCGAACGTGCCGCCATCGTCGGAGATCAGCGCCAAATTATGCCGATCATGCGGTGATTCTGGCCAATCATGCATCGATCATCGCACCTTCGTCGAGCTATGCGGTCTCGCGCGGTCGCCAAGGGGAGGCGCCCGCCGGTCGCTTGAGACCCACGCGCGCAGGGACGCGCACGCGGAGCGTACAGGGATGTATTCACAGCGTGTCTCAAGCGATCGGCGGGCGCCTCCCCGCACGGCTTCGGTGCGGCATGCACGCTACTCGAAGTCGAGCGCCATCCTCAAACCCACCGTTCGCGGGCGCTGCACGGTCAGCACGGGCGTGTACCGCCCGGCGATCTGCATGACGGGCGCCGCTTCGTTGTTCATGTTGTCGATGAAGAGCTCAACCCCCCAGTTGTCCCGCTCGAAACCCATCGCAACGTTCAGCGTCGTGGTCGCGGGATTGACGAAGCGCGCGTTCGAGGGCAGCCGCGAGCCGCCCGCGCCGTCGGGGATGCGTACCGTGCCGAAACTTCCGCCCTCGTGCTGCAACTCGAGTCCGGAGTAGGCCCCGGAATGGTGGAACAGCGTGTCGTCCATGAACTCGGCGCTGCCGACGATGCCCGAGACGTGGTCGCCCCGCCAGGTCACGGCGGCGCTGAGGTAGGCGTCGACACCCATCCGTTCGACGGCGAAGCCGTAGCGCACCCTCAGGTTGCCGGCGACCGACGCCGCGAGCGGCAACTCGCTGCCGACCGGCACGGCAATCCCCCGCAACTGGTCGTTGATGCGTGTGAGTTCCGTGTCGAGTACGCTGAAGGCGCCGGCGATGCTCAGCGAATTCACGGGCTGCCACTCGAAGTCGACATCGAGCCCCATCGACTCCGCGTCGCCGACGTTCTCGATGAAGTAAAGGAACGCCACGTTCGAGGGATCGAACCGCGACACCTGCAGGTCCTCGATCTCGGACAGGAAGAGCGTCGCATTGAGTCTCAGCGACCGGTCGAGCAGAAAGCTCTTCACGCCGATCTCGTAGCTCGTAAGGCTGTCGGTCCGCGCAGTCGCCGGGACCACGTAGTTCTCGAAGACACCGGACTGGTTTGTCGACAGTAGACCCGCATTGCGATTCTGGGTCGCAGGCCGGTAACCCTCGCCGTAGGTCAGAAAGACCAGCAGATCGTTGCCGGGCTGCCAGTCGAGCGTAGCCTTGACGATGGTGTCCGTCTCGTCGATCGAGCCGTCGGCATTGATACCGCCGATGTCGAGGTGGCCGGCCTCGATGGCGGCCAGGGTCGCCGCGTTGCTGCCGCCGCCGCGGAACATGTCGCGGTTGCCGTCGGGGCTCGTCGCGTCGAGGATCACGCTGTCGTCCCCGCTCTCCCGGTATTGCCCGAGCGTTCTGAGCCGCGCCGTGACATCGTTGCTGAAGGCGTGGCTGTTGCAGCGGCCGTCGTCCGTGTAATGGGAGTTACCGAAACCGCCGATGCCGTAGCGGCAGCCGAACGAGAAGTTCGAAGCTCCGGTCAACTGCGAGTTGAGGTCGTAGGATCGCGCGCTGAACGAAAAGCTCACCGTGTCGCTGATATCGACGGCGACTTCGCCGAAGAAAGCGAGTTCTTCCTCGGTGCGAGTAAAGTCGTTGAAGAAGGTCGTGTAGGGACCGCGCGGCCCGCTCGTGTTCACACCGGCCGTCGGCACGGCAATGTTGCCGACCATGAAACCGTCGCCGCTGTTGTCGTTGTAGTAGTTGTTGGCGTGCTCGCCAAACGCCCGGTTGGTCGAGCGGTAGTTGAAATCGCCGACGTGATTGGTTTCCACGTCATTGTGGTAGACGCCGCCGAGCAGTCGCACGCGCCGGTCCTGGGCGGTGTGGACGCGGAACTCGTGGGTCGAGCGGCGGTTTCTCGTGTCCTCCGTGTACCACTTGGTCGGGTCGAAACAGTGGTTCGGATCGCTCAGATCGTAGATGTTTCCGCTGCAAAGATAGTAGGTGATGTAGCCGCCGCCGTTGTTGTAGTGGATGTAATCGACCAGCGCGTCCACGGAGCGGTCGAGGCGCCCGCCCGTGTAGATGAGTTCGAGGTTGGCGAGCCGGCCGTTCAGCGTCCAGGTCGTGAGCCCGAAGTCATCGAGGTTGTGGTCGGGCTGGAACGACGCCGAAGACTCGGTGCCGAGGTCCGGTTCGACCAGGAACGATCCTTCGGCGTCGATCGTCTGGGCGGTGTGCTGGACGAGCGCGTCCCAGTCGTCGCCGATGTCCCAGGCCAGTCCAAGCCGGATGCCGCGGTACACGGCCGTGTTCCAGTCGTCCTGCACCACCGCGTCGTTCCGGGCGCTCTCGACGGAATCCGCACCGGTGAGCTTCGGCCCGAAATTCGTGAAGTCGTTGCGGTCGATGACCTCGCTGCTCGGCGTGAAGACGGCCGGCACGTTGTCGATCCACCCGCCCTGCGAATCGTTGTAGACCGTGACGCGCGCCGCGACGCGGTCGCCGAGCGGAAAGTTCACGAAACCGTCAACCGCGGTGCTGTCGCCGCCGCCGTCCGTGGTCCCGTAACGCATGTTGAAGCCGGCGTCGAAAACACCCGGCAGGGGCTTGTTGGTGATGAGTCTCAGGTTGCCGGACTGGGAGCTTGCGCCAAACAGCGTGCCCTGCGGCCCGGACAGCACCTCGATGCGCTGGAGATCGACGGCATAGATGTCGAGATTGCGTGAACCGAAGGACACCGGTTGCTCGTCGACGTAAAGCGCCACTCCGGGGGCCGAACCCTGGGCTGCGGCGACGCTGACGCCGGTTTGCTCGGTCGCGCTGCCGCGAATGTACAGCTCCTTCCTGCCGGGTCCGTCGCCGGCCGCAACGACGTTCGGCAGGTAGTCGACGTAGCGGTCGAAGGTATCGATGCGCCATTCCCTCAGCGCGTCGCCACTGACGGCCTGCACGGCCACGGGTATGTCCTGTGCGCCGGCCGCGCGGCGCGTGGCCGTGACGACGATCTCCTCGATCTGCGCGTTGGCGACGCTGACGGCGGACCCGGCAAGCGCCGTGGAGATGGCGAGGCTGAGCTTCCGTTGCTTCGGTTTCATGGATTCAGCGTTCCCGTCCGGTTTAGCCGTTCCGGGAACAGTTTATTGCTGACCGGAGGATCTGTCTCCGGCGGGCCGCAATCTCGCGGCGTCGGCGAGGGTCGAGCGTTCCCGATGCAGCGGCGGCGACGCGTCGGACCCCGCGTAGTCGGAGACGATCACGCGTACGTCGAGTTGCGACGCGCCGCCGCCTGCCACGACGCCCCGTGTCGGCGCGGCATCCGCGTAGTCGCGGCCGACGGCGATCGGGATGTGGCGGTGGTCGGCCAGCGTATCGTTGGTCGGGTCGATGCCGACCCAGCCGAGATCGGGCAGCAGAAACTCTGCCCACGCGTGCGTCGCGCCTTCGCGCGCCTGTTCGCCCCGCAATCGCTCCAGGTGCAGATAGCCCGAGACATAACGGCTCGGAATGCCCCAGGACCGGGCGATCGCGAGTATCACGTGGACGTAGTCCTGGCAGACGCCGCGGCCGGTCCTGAGGATCTGTTCGATGGGCGAGTCGACGTCGGTGCGGCCCGGCTCGTAGCAGAACACCGTGTACAACTTCCTGGCGAGCGTCCGAAGCGAATCGAGCGGATCGCTGCCGCGCCGGATTCGTCTTGACCTCGTGAATGCCGCGAGCGCTGGACTCGGCCGCGCGAACCGGCTCGGCGCGAGGAAATCCCACTGGCGCAACGCGACCGACGGCTCACCGAGCGCCTCCCAGGCGTCCGCGCCCAGGCTTGCCGGCAGCGGCTCCGGGTCGACCGTCTCGACAGCGGCACGCGAGCGCACGGTGTTGCTCTCATGCGCCCGATGGATGTTCACGAGATGGCAGGCGTTGCCGAACTGGTCCTCGAAAGGTACCGGCGAGGCCTCCGGATCGATCTCAAGATCGAATGCGAACGTTTTCGACGTGGCGTCATCGCGCGGCCGCAGGCGCAGCACCATGACGCTGTTGCGGGCGGGCGTCTCGAAGCTGAAGGCGGAAATGTGCTCGATCCGAAAACGACGCGCGCCGGACGCGGCGGTCACGGCGTGTCCTCGATCTCGTAATCGAAATAGGTCGCCGAGATTTCGTCGTGCAGGTTGCGGCAGGAGGTCCGCACGTCTTCGAGCGCCGCTTGCGTTGCGGCATCGTCTTCCCGGGCGCGCTCGGGCCAGTCGTAGTCGATCGCCGCAACCATCCGGCCCGCGCGGCGTCCGGGCGCGCTCTCGAGAGGCCGCCCGCCGGACACGGCGTCGAGCGCCTCGACAATCCGCGCGAGCGCATAGCGGATCGAATGTGCGAGCCGGGCATCGACGACGAGGAAGTCGATCACGAAGCGCGGCCGGTGCCGGAGCGAATACAGGTGACGATAGGCGAACTCCGCCTCGCAGACCTGAAGCAGCGAGCGCCAGTCCGATTCGTGGTGGGGATCGTCGGTCGGAAACAGCGCGATATGCGCATCGAGCAGCGCGGCGAGAAGCTGCGTGCGTTCGATGAAGCGCCCGAGCTTGAGGAACTGCCAGGGGTCGTCGCGATAAATCGCGCTCTCGGCGACGCCGGAGAAGGTGCGGATGGCGTTCTCGGTACGCTCATAGAAGACTTCCGGCCGGTCGGTCCAGATCGCCTCGATCCCGACCTCGCTTAGGTCGAGCCAGGCGAGGTTCAGGCACGACCACAAGCTGTCGGCAATGACGTTGCGCACCTGCCGGGCATTTTCCCGAGCGTTGGCAACGCAGTTACGGATCGAATCGGGATTATTGCGTTCGAAGGTCAGGTCGTCGGTCAGCGTGTAGGCGTCGGCGAGCATGAAATCGTCGTCGCCGTTCGACACGAGCTCGCCGCCTATCGGGGTCCGGCCGACTGCCCGGTAGAGGCGCCGCCAGTTGCGGTCGATCTGCTCGACGGGCTGATCCTCGAGCGCCGAAATCTGCTCGGCGAGCAGGCGGCAACCGTGCCGTGCCCGTTCGAGATACCGGCCAATCCAGTAAAGGCCTTCGGCGTTTCGCGCAAGCATGGGATCAGCCCGACAGCACCCAGAGGTCCTTGCCGCCGCCGCCCTGGCTCGAGTTGACGACGAGGGAACCCTCGACCAGCGCAACCCGGCAGAACGCGCCGGGCACGAGGCGCGTCTCGCGTCCCCTGAGCGCGAAGGGGCGCAGATCCACGTGCCGCGGCGCCGCGCCGGCGTCGGTATGACAGGGCGAGACCGAGAGGTCGAGCACGGGCTGGGAGATGAAGTTGGCCGGATCCTCGCGGATCTGTTTCGCGTAGGCCTCGCGTTCCTCGGGCGTGGCGTGCGGCCCGATCAGCATGCCGTAGCCGCCGGATTCGCCGACCATCTTGACCACGAGCCTGTCGAGATTGTCGAGCGTGTAGGCCAGGCCGTCGGGCGTACAGCACAGGTGCGTCTCGACATTGGCGAGCAGCGGCTCCTCGGCGAGGTAGTAGCGGATCATGTCCGGCACGTAGGCGTAGACGCTCTTGTCGTCGGCGACGCCCGTTCCGGGCGCGTTGGCGATCGTCACGTTGCCGAGCCGGTAGGCGTGGAAAAGGCCCGGCGTACCGAGCAGCGAGTCGGCCCGGAACGCCAGCGGATCGATGAAGTCGTCGTCGATGCGCCGGTAGATCACGTCGACCCGTCTGAGCCCCGCCGTCGTTCGCATGTAGACGAAGCCGTTGTGCACGACGAGATCGCTGCCCTGCACGAGCTCCACACCCATTTCCTGCGCGAGGAACATGTGCTCGTAGAAGGCCGAATTGAAGACGCCCGGCGTCAGCAGGACGACGCAGGGATCGGTGACTCCGGCCGGCGCGAGTTCCTCGAGCGTCTGGCGCAGCAGCCGGCCGTAGTGATCGATCCGGCGCACGTGGTGGCGCCGGAAGAGGTTGCGCAGGCTGCTCTTGAGGGCGCGGCGGTTGGCCAGCATGTACGAGACGCCCGACGGTACGCGCAGGTTGTCCTCGAGCACGGCGAAGCCGTTGTTCGTCCTGACGATGTCGGTGCCGCAGACGGCGACGTAAACGCCGTGCGGCACGTGCAGCCCCTGCATCTCGGAACGGTACTGCGGGCAGCCGCGCACGAGCTCGGTCGGTACGACGCCCTCGCTCAGGATGTGTCCCTGCCCGTAGACGTCGCCGAGGAAGCGGTTCAGCGCCTCGAGCCGCTGCCTGAGCCCGCGCTCGATCAGGCTCCAGTCGGCGGCGTCGAGGAGCCTCGGCAGGAAATCGATCGGGATGATGCGCTCCTGCGCGTCGTCCTCCCCGTAGACCGCGAACGTGATCCCCTGCTGCAGGAAGGAGCGCTCGGCGTACTCCTGCATCGCGGCGATTTCCTCCGCAGACATGCGGTCGAGCGCCTCGCAGAGTTCCCTGCAATGCGGCCGCGGCACGCCCGGCGCCTCGAACATCTCGTCGTAGAACTCGTCGCGCGTCGCGTATCCGGCGAACAGGCGATTTCCGTTCGCCGGGCCCGCGCCTTCGCTTCCCGTTTGTCCGCCCGACGTCGTGGACATGCCCGCACATGCGATTTGAGGGGGAGCGAGTGATTGTCGTGCAAAAAAACCGTCGCCCGCAAGCGATTCCGGCCGGGCTTGACGCGTACGAACGCGCTCAGCGACTACAATCCCGAAGAGTCGGAAGAAGGACCGTTCAAGTGATATCCACGGAGAACACCGGCGATCTTGCGACGCTGCGCTCCGCCATACGCCGCGCCAAGTTCACGGACGAGGAGTCGCTGATCGCGACTCTGCTCGACGCAGCGCCCTACGACGACGAACTGGCCGGGCGCATCGGCAACGACGCGGCGGCGCTGGTCCGCGCGGTCCGTGCCGACCGCGCCGGACGCACCATGCTCGACCGCTTTCTCGCCGAATACGGGCTCAGCAACCAGGAGGGCGTCGCCCTGATGTGCCTGGCCGAGGCGCTGCTGCGCATACCCGACAGCAGGACGGCCGAGCGGCTCATCGCCGACAGGCTCGGCACGGGCGCCTGGTCGTCGCACATCGGCCATTCCGAGGATCTCATCGTCAATGCATCCACCTGGGCGCTGATGTTGACGGGGCGCCTCGTCGCGCTGGACCGGGAGTTCGCGAGCGATCCGCTGGAGTGGATGCGCCGCCTGGCCAAGCGGCTCGGGGAACCGGTCATCCAGGGCGCGCTCCGGCAGGCGATGCATATCCTCGGCGCGGAATTCGTGCTCGGACGCACGATCGGGGAGGCACTGCGCCGGAGCGCGGAGTCGGTGCGCCATTCCTACGACATGCTCGGCGAGGGCGCCCGCGACGCGCGGTCCTCGAACGCTTACTTCAAGGCCTACTCGCACGCGATCGAGTCGCTCGCGACCGCAAAGCGGGAAGGCGACGCCGCCGATGCGTCGGTGTCCGTCAAGCTCTCGGCGCTGCACCCGCGCTACGCGTTCGCCCAGCGCGAGCGCGTGCTCGCCGAACTCCTGCCGCGCGTCAGGCGGCTGGCGACGGCCGCCGCCGCGAGCGGCATCGCGCTCACGATCGACGCCGAGGAAGCCGATCGCCTGGATCTCTCCCTCGACGTTTTCGAGTGGCTCGCCGCCGCCGACGAACTCGCCGGCTGGTCCGGGCTCGGCCTGGCCGTGCAGGCTTACGGGAAGCGTGCCCTGCCCGTCATCGACTGGCTCGTTGCGCTCGCCCGGTCGACCGGCCGCCGCATTCCCGTCAGGCTCGTCAAGGGCGCCTACTGGGACGCGGAGATCAAGCACGCGCAGATTCTCGGCTATCCCGACTTCCCCGTGTTCACGCGCAAGGCGAATACCGACCTCTCGTATCTTGCCTGCGCGCGCCGGATGCTCGAGCACCCGGACGAGCTCGCCGCCCAGTTCGCGAGCCACAACGCGCATACCGTCGCCGCCGTCATGGCGCTCGCGGGCTCGTTCCGCGACTTCGAGTTCCAGCGGCTGCACGGCATGGGCGAATCGCTCTACCGGGCGGCGGCGGCGCACTATCCGGACCTGCCGCCGTTGCGCGTGTATGCGCCGGTCGGCTCGCACGAGGACCTGCTGGCCTATCTCGTCAGGCGGCTGCTCGAGAACGGCGCGAACGCCTCGTTCGTCAACCGCGTGCTCGACGAACAATTGCCGCCGGAAACGCTCGCAAGCGACCCGCTGCGCCAGGTGCGTGGGACCTCCCCCGCCGCGCATCCGCGTATCCGCGCTCCGGGCGGGCTGTTCGGCGAGCGGCGCGCAAACTCGGCGGGCCTCGATCTGACCGACGCCGGAAACGTCGAGAACCTCGAGCGCGCTTGCGCGGCCTTGACCGAGTCGCCGCTGCATGCCGCGCCCATCGTTGCGGGCAAGGCGCCGCCGGGCAGCAGCCGGGCGATCCTCAACCCGGCCAACCGCGGCGAACTGCTCGGCTACTGCGTCGATGCAAGGCCCGCGGATGTCCGGCGAGCGGTCGCGATCGCCCAACGCGAACATGCCGCCTGGAACGACGGAAACGCCGCCGGGCGGGCGGCCTTGCTCGAGGCGGCAGCCGACAGACTCGAGGCGGCCCGCGAGACGTTCGTCGCCCTGCTCGTCAAGGAGGCCGGCAAGACGCTGCCGGACGCCGTGGGCGAGGTCCGCGAAGCCGTGGACTTCTGCCGTTACTACGCCGCCGAGGCGCGACGGCTCACGGCGGCGCCGGCGACGCTGCCCGGGCCCGCCGGCGAGTCCAATCGACTGAGCCTGCACGGGCGCGGCGTCTTCGCCTGCATCAGCCCGTGGAACTTCCCGCTCGCGATCTTCGTCGGCCAGATCGCCGCGGCCCTCGTGAGCGGCAACACCGTCGTCGCGAAACCGGCCGAGGAAACGCCGCTGATCGCGTTCAGGGCCGTCCGCCTCCTGCACGAGGCAGGCGTGCCCGCGGGCGTGCTGCATCTGGTCACCGGCGACGGCACGGTCGGCGCAGCGCTCGTGTCCGAGCCCGCGGTCGCGGGCGTCGCGTTCACGGGCGGCACGCACACGGCATGGAACATCAACCGCACGCTCGCCGCGCGCGATGCGCCCATCGCGCCGCTGATCGCCGAGACCGGCGGGCAGAACGTCATGTTCGTCGACTCGACAGCGCTCCCGGAACAGGTCACGGACGACGTGATCCAGTCGGCATTCGGCAGCGCCGGACAACGCTGTTCGGCCCTGCGCGTGCTCTATCTGCAGGACGACATCGCCGACCGCACGCTCGCGATGATCAAGGGCGCCATGGACGAACTGCGCGTCGGCGATCCCGGCAAGCTTGCGACCGACGTCGGGCCCGTCATTTCGCGGGCAGCGGCCGCCGAGCTCGAGGCGCACGTCGTCCGCTTGACGCCGACGGCCGCAAGCGGGCACGCGGCGCCGCTGAGCGCCGAATGCTTCGACGGCACCTTCGTCGCGCCGGTGCTTCTGGAGATCGACAGCATCCGCAGGCTCGATGCGGAACAGTTCGGGCCGGTGCTGCATGTCGTGAGATTCCCGGGCGCGGCAATCGAATCGGCGGTCCACGAAGCCACGGGCACGGGCTACGGGCTCACGCTGGGGCTGCACAGCCGCATCGCGGGCCGCGCCGAGAAGCTGTTCGAACTCGTCTCGGTCGGCAACGTCTACGTGAACCGCAACATGGTCGGTGCGGTCGTCGGCTCGCAGCCCTTCGGCGGCCAGGGGCTGTCAGGGACGGGACCGAAGGCCGGCGGCCCTCACTACCTGCTGCGTTTCACGACCGAAAAGGTGCTGACCCTGAACACGGCCGCGGTCGGCGGCAACATGGAACTGCTGTCGCTCGACGACGATTGAACGACGCGCGTTGCGCCCGCATGGGGCCGCTTGCGGCGCGGTTGACCGCTTCCGGGGTCCGGTCGATCATACGGCGCGATACCCGTAACGGGAGACGAACGATACGCCGACGCACTTCCCGGCATGTGCGCCTCGCGCTGAGCGCAGCGGCCCTGCTGGTGTCGGCGCCGGCTCGGGCGGAGCTTGCAACCGTCGCCGTCGCCGCGAACTTCCTCGTGCCGATGCAGGCCATCGCCGCGGCGTTCGAGGACGAGACCGGTCATGAGCTCGTCCTCGTGCCGGGCTCGACGGGTCAGCTCTACGCACAGATCCTGAACGGCGCGCCGTTCGACGTGTTCCTCGCCGCCGACGCCGGGCGCCCTGCCCTGCTCGCCGAGAACGATCTGGCCGTCGCCGGAAGCCGATTCACCTACGCGCGCGGCCGCCTCGTGCTCTGGAGCGCCGACCCCGGCGCGCTCGATGAACTCGGGATCGAGCGCCTGGCCGACGGCGACTTCCGCCACCTCGCGATCGCAAGCCCCGAACTCGCCCCGTACGGCGCCGCGGCGCGGCAGGTCCTCGAGCGGCTCGATCTCTGGGAGGCGTACCGGCCGAGAATCGCGGTCGGCCAGAGCATCGGCCAGGCTTTCGCGATGGCCGCCACGGGCAACGCGGAACTCGGGCTCGTCGCGCTGTCGCAGGCGCTCGCCTGGGATGATCCCGCGAGCTATGTGACCGTTCCGCCCGAACTTCACGAGCCGATTGAACAGGACGCGGTCCTCCTCGGCCGCGGCGCCGACAACGCCGCAGCGGTTGCGCTCGTCGAGTTTCTGCGGTCCGCCGAAGCGCGCCGGATCGTTCGCGACGCAGGATACTTCTGAACTACCGGCTGCTTGCAAGCGCGATCATGGCCCTGCATCGCCGTCGGGGATCGCGACGTTCATGAAACAGCGTGAAAGTCACGCGGGCTGTCGGGTAGCGCGCGGCGTCAGGAGTCGCGCTTTGTAAGAATGCCCGAGAGCATGTCCCGCAGCGTTGCTACCGTGCCTTCGAGTCGCGCGAGACGCTCCCGAACGTCGGCCATAATTCGATGCAGGTTCCACAGGAAGGCGAGAATCGCAATGCCGACAGCAGCGTTAATCCACAGTTCGTAATTCATACAGATCCCAGCCGCCTGAAATGGCCTCTTGCGTCTTCCTCTTTCGCTGTTCGACCCGGAGACAGTAGAGCACGCTTTCGATTATCGTGGTCTGTGCTAATCTGTCAAACGCAATTCCATGGCCCGTTCGCCAAGAATCAAAATATAATCCTTTTTCAATCAATGTCTTATGATGATTTCGGCTTGATCGTCAGCCGCGTTACAGGAGGCGACCGATGAGATTCATTGCAGCCCTGAAGATTATTGTTCCAGGTTGGTTGGCATTTGCCGCCGCCGCCCAAGGCCAGGAGGATCATGCCGCGCATTGCGAAGCCATGATCGATACGCGCAACCTGACGCTGTACCGCGCCGAGTGGCGCCCGGCGAGCGAATCAGGTCCCGCGTACTGCCATGTCCAGGGCCAGGTCGGCCCCGGGCTCACTTACTACGTCCAGCTTCCTGCACCCGAGGCCTGGAACGGGCGCTTCCTGAACTGGGGCGACGGCGGCCACGACGGCGACCTCGACTACGCCCCGCACCGGATCGCCGAGGGCTATGCGGTCGCCAACAGCAACATGGGCCACGACAACGGCTCCCAGCCCGGAGCGACGTTCGCGTTCAACGACCGGCACGCGGAACGCGTCTATGGCTACGGCCACATCAAGATGACCGCCGACGCGGCAAAGACCGCTATCAGCGCCTTCTACGGCCGGCCGGCGGACTATTCCTACCACGAAGGCTGCTCGACCGGCGGCCGTCAGGGCCTCATGGCCGCGCAGCGCTGGCCGCAGATCTTCGACGGCATCGTCGCCGGCGCGCCCGCATCGTTCCTGCAGCGCCTCAACGTCACCCACAACTGGGACATGCAGGTCATGCTCAGGGACAACTACGCGGGCTCCCTGTCCTACGACACGGACGACAACGGCACGCTCGACAGCCTGACCAAGGCCGACATGCTGACCGAAGCCGTGCTCGCGCAGTGCGACGCCAACGACGGCATCGTCGACCGGGTGGTCAACAATCCCGAGACCTGCGACTTCGTGCCCGAGCGCGACCTCGCCCACGCGATGTGCGTGGACGACGTGAACGGCGACAACTGCTTCACGACCACTCAGCTCGAAGCCATCCAGGCCATCTACAGCGGCCCGTACGATTCCGCCGGCACGTCGATCTACAAGGGCAAGTCCTACGGGTCTGAAATGCGCTGGCCATTGATCGTGGTCCCGCACGAAGGCAACAACCACCGTCCGGGCCAGATGGGCCTCGCGTCGGACTATGTGAACTTCCTCTTCTACGACAACGATCCCGGCGTGCCTACGGCGCGGCCGACCGACCTCTCGCTCGAGCCCGACGCGACCCGCGAGCCGCCCGAGTTCGCCTGGTGGCAGTTCGACTTCGACGACTTCACGCGCGGTCTCGGCGACACGATGCGCGCCATTACCGATGCCGACGATCCGAACATGTCGCGCTACCTCAAGCAGGAAGGCGGCAAGCTGCTGATCTGGCACGGCTGGGCCGACACGGTCATCCCGGCGCAGCCGATGGTCGACTTCTACGGCGAGGTCGTGGACGTGACCTTCGACGGCGACCGCGCGGCTTCGGACGAATCCGTGCGGCTCTTCATGCCGCCGGGCGTGGCGCACTGCGCAGGCGGTCCGGGTCCGGATAGCTGGGACCGGCTGGCGCCGATCGTCGAATGGGTCGAGAACGGCACGCCGCCCGATTCGCTGACGGTGCAGAAGCTCGACGACGGCGCCGTGGTCAACGAACGGCTTGTCTGCCCGTATCCCGAGCAGGCGGTCTACGTCGGTGACGGCGATGCGAACGACCCGGCGAACTGGGTCGCCGACAACTTCGTCTGCGAATAAGCGTCAGCGGTCGTGCGCGGCGCCGAGCGCCGCCGACCAGTGCGCCAGCTTCTCGGCGAAGCGCATCCGCGCGTGCGCCGGACTCGTGGACGGCAGGGTCCGGCGCTCGATCTGCGCGCGGCGTGGATCGAGCCGCGGCAGGACCCTGGTCTCGTAGAGCTTCGCGGCTGTCGCCCCGTTGAAGAAGATCGCGCCTATCGACGGGTAACTCTCGAAGAACGCGGCGAAGTCGTTCGTGACGGCCGTGGCCCGGTCGATCGCCGAATCGAGGCTGCCCGGCCGCCGGCCCGAGGCCAGCACGTCCCAGAGCGCGACCGCGTTCGCGGTCAACGCCCCGAGCCTCGCTGCGTACGGAACCTCCGGCCCCGCTCCGTAGAGTTCGCCCATGATTTTCCAGAAGGCGTTTTGCGGCTGCGCGTAATACCGCTGTTCCTCGAGCGATCTGACGCCGGGCAGACTGCCGAGAATCAGCATCCTGGCCCCGGGCGCAGCGACGGGCGGGAAGCCGTGCGAAAACGGAGTGGTCGGCTCGGTCCGGCCCGTCATCGTCCGCGAGCCCCGTGGAGTCAGGACGCCGCGGCCTGCGATCCGCTGCGCGGCGGCGCCGGCGCGAAGTAGCCGACAATCAGGAGCAGCACGCCGACGCCGAGAAATGACACGACGCGTGCAACCGTACCCGTGTTGCCGAGCTCGACGACGAACAGCTTGAGCACGACGACAGCCATGAGCACGGCGCCGGCAATCCAGATCGTGCGGTTCGCGCTCCGCGCGCCCGCGACCATGCCGGCAAGCGCGCTGCTGCCCCAGACGATCGACAGCGAAGCCTGCAGCACGGTGGAATCGGCGAGCGGCTCAAGCGCGAACGCAACGTCGGCCCAGTGGTGCACGGTGCGCGCGGCCATCATCGTCACGAAAAACAGCCCGAGCAGCGCGGGCGCGAGCACACGATAGCGCGGCGCCAATCCGTCGACGCCGAGCTTTTCGCGCACGGCCTCGTACCAGTACCAGCCCGCGACGAACACGAGGCCGCTCGCGAGTTCGAGCGGGTTCAGCAACGGGACGTAAGGCAATGGATCGGGATCGCCCGGCGAGACCAGGAGCATCGCGAGCGCCACGGAGCCGATCCCCACCAGCGTGCCGCCCACGCCCCTGAGCACGTAGTTCCGCCAATGCGCGCGCAGCGGCCATTCGAGCACATCGCGCGTCCGAAGCGTCGCGAGTTGGAGCACGACGACGACCGCTATTGCCGCGGCGATAGCCCAGACTCCCGTCGTCGAGCGCGCGACCCACCAGTGGGCCTCGGTCGCAAGCAGTGCGGCGATCATCGTGTAGCCGCCGACGTGTTGCGCGTTCGAGACGCTGCCGAGTTGCATCTCGTGCCGGCGCAGGAAGGCGAAGTGCGTGGCAAGCGCAAGCGGCCAGGCCAACCAGCCCAACTCCCCGAGCGCATGACCCGGCTCGGCGATGGCGAAAACCAGAGCGATCGCCAGCGCGGGGACGAGCAGGCAGCCAAGCGTTGCCACTCGCTGCCAGCCGAGTCGTGCCGCGGCCAGCATCGCGGCCCAGGAGGTACCCGCGACCAGCGCGAGCGCGGCGTTCGTCTCGAATCGTTCCGGAACGAAGCGCCCGATCTCGGCGAGCCCTGCGCCGAACCACCAGGCCGCGCCCCAGACGAGCAGACCCCAGGTCGCGACCTGGGTACGCCGCCTGTCGTCGGCTGCATGTATGCGGTCGAAGAACCGGCTCGAGAGCCATCCGGCGACGGCGATCAGGAGCGCGCCGAGATAGTGGCCGTTCAGCACCGCAAGCGCATCGCCGACGGCGTCCGGCTGAATCAGGTATGCGACGCCGGCGGCAAGCTGCAAGATGAGACCCCCAAGCAGCGCCAACCGCCTGCCCTGGCGGAAACCGAGCCAGATCATCGCCGCGCCCTGCACCGACCAGGCCGCCGAGGTCCAGGCCGCGTCGAGTGCAAGCGGCAGGGCGATCGCCACGAACACGACGCCGAGGCTCAGAAATGCTTCGGCCAGGACCCTGAGTTCGGCGATCCCGCGCCGGAAGAGCCAGGTTCCGAGCGCGCCGTAGACGACGGCGAGCGTTGCCGCGCTGATCGCAAGACCGTACTCGATGTCGCCGACGAGCTGCGTCTGCAGACCGAAGCCGATGAGCGGCGTGCCGAACACGAGCGTACCGTCGACGAAACCGCGGAGCTTCGGCGCGGCGCGGCTCGCGAACAGCACGGGGATGACGATGTACATCGCCGTGAACAGGATCAGGAACGGCTCGGTCGTCGCGAATTCGGCCGGGCTGTAGGCCGAGTGTCCCCAGACCGAGGCGACGCCGAAGGTAAACAGGAAGGCCAGGACGTTGAGTTCGCGCCAGGCCCGGAACCAGGCGATCGCGACGACCGCGGCGTTGAGCAACGCGTAGTAGCTGAAGAGTATGACGTGATCCCCGGCCCCCGACGATGCGAGCACCGGCGCCATGAAGCCGCCGACGATGCCGAGTACAGCGAGTTCGCGTGAGTTGTTGAGCACGGCCAGCGTGCCTGCGGCGGCGGTGACGACCACGAGCAGCGCGAACGCAAGAATGGTCGGCAGCAGATCGTAGAACGCGAACGCCGCGTAGATGGTGAGGTAAACGATCGCGACGCCGCCGCCCTGAAGGCTGCGCGCATAGCCCGGACGCGAGTCGCGCAACCGCCAGCCGATGCCGAGCAGCGCGAGACCGAAAAGTGCGACGCCGACCAGGCGCATCTCGATCGGCAGGGCGATCCAGTTGCGGTCGACGGCCACCCTGACCAGAAAGCCGACGCCGATCAGCGACAGGATCACGCCGACCTTGACCGGCACGTTGCCGGTCGTGAACCAGCCCTTGACGCGTTCGAAGAGTTGCTCGGCGATGCTCGGCTCGAACTTTCCGGGATCGGCGGGCTCCGTAGTTCGCGCCTCGGCTGTCGCGGGCTCGGGGTCCGGCGGTATCGAAGGTTCGGATTCGGTCCCGAAATCGGCGTCAGGCTCCTCCTTCCCGCCCGCGCCTGCTTCGGACTCCGGCGCGTCGGCCGTGCCGGCCCCGGTCGCCCAGCCGTATGCCGCTTCGGTTTCCGACGTTCGCCGCGGCTCGTCGACCGGCTCATCGACGAGTTTTCTCGTCCGCCCGCTCCGCCCCGCCGCACGCTCGATCTCGCGCAATCTCCGGTCGAGTGTGAACAGCCAGCCGGCCAGCGCGCCAAACGCAACACCGCCGAGCATGCCGCCGAGGCCTCCGCCGAAAAGCGCCGGACCAAGAACAGCGCCGACCAGGATGCCAACGATGATCGACACGCTCATGGCGCCCCGCAGGCCCCCGCCCAGCGCGCCCGCACATCGTCGGCCGACAGGCGCGGATCGATCGCCGGAAGCAGGAACTCGTACTGCCAGCGCCCGGCGAGATAGCTTCGGTGATTGCCGCGGTGACCCAGGGCGCGGTAACTCTCTCTCCAGTGCCACTGCAGCAGGTCGGTGTGTTTCGCATCGAAACCGACGGCGCCAGCGCCGTTCGTGTCGACCCGGTCGATCGTGCCGAAGTTGCGCGTGCCCCAGCCGACCTGGACGTCGTAGGTGCTCGCGTAGTTCACGGCGAACTCCGTGACCTTGGGCAGAACGCGCTCCCCGATCGGGTAATCCGGCGAGATCGCGGGCGCCATCAGCACGAGCCGGTCGACGGTCACGTCGTCGGGCAGCTCGCTCACGATCAGCGTCGCGAGCCCGCCGCCGCCCGAATAGCCGAAGAGATACAGCAGTTCGTCGGGGTGAGCGCGGCGCCAGTCGCTGATCTCCCGCGCCATCTGCTTCGCCGTCTCGGCATTGCGCGCTTCGGCCTGGATGTTGCGGATGATCAGGAACGGTACGCCCCAGGGCCTGAAGTCGATCTCGAAACCCGGCAGTTGCCGCGTTGCGCGCTCGACGAAGGGCGCGAGATGGTATTTGGTATTGCCGACGCCCGGCAGCACGATGAGCCTGCCCGTGGTGTCGGCCGGCACGGGAACGGCGGCTTGCGGCGCCGGGCCATCGCAGGCGAGGTCGACCGTCATCGTGTCCGCGGCGCAGGACAGCGTCAGGGCCGTCACGACGAGCAAGGCCCTGCCCGAACGCTCCTTGCCGACGGCTGTCGACGTCATGCTCTCAACCTCGCTGCGCCTGACCGCTTGCGCGCGTCGATCCTCGTTCCGCTTCGGCGCGCGACAATGATATTCGGCCTGAACAATGTCGCGCGGCCGGAAACTATAGGATACTTTTCGAGCCTCCTGCCGTGAATCACGCTCGATTGCCCGGAAACACCGCTTGCGAACCAACCCCGACCCGACCGCCAACCCTGCCATGAAAGATTCGACGCTGCTCTCCGAACTCGGCATCCCGGCCGACTACGGCACGCAGCCGTACCTGCCCCGCTACGACGAGGCCGAGGAACTCGTCGAGATCGAAGACGACATGTTCGGACGATCGCTGCGGCTCGCGCCCGGCACGGCGCGCGACTGGCTAACCATGAAACAGGCCGCGCTCGACGACGGCGTCGAACTCCTGATCGTCTCCGGATACCGCAGCGTCACCTACCAGGTCGAGCTCATCCGCAACAAGCTCTCGAAGGGCCTGACGATCGACAGGATCCTGCAAGTCAACGCGGCGCCCGGATTCAGCCAGCACCACACCGGCCAGGCACTCGACCTCGCAACGCCCGGTTGCCGCCCGCTGACCGAGGAATTCGAGGACTCCCCGGCATTCGCCTGGCTCGGTGCCAACGCCGCGCGGTTCGCGTTCTCGATGCCCTATGGCCGCGACAACATCCACGGAATCGTCTACGAACCCTGGCACTGGTCGCAGTGCGAGTGATCTGCGCGTGCCTCGCCGGCGCGTATCCCGTTATCATTCGGGTCCCTCCGAGCCCGCCAGACAGACCAGGTGAGTCACGCCGATCGCCTCAAGTGGGATGAGCGTTATCGGGCCGGCAGCTACGCGGCTCGTCCACACCCGACCCAACTGCTCGCGGACCGTCTGGCGGATCTGCCGCGCGGACGCGCCCTCGACGTCGCCTGCGGCGCCGGACGCAATGCGCTCTTCCTCGCCGCGGCCGGTTACGAAGTCGATGCCGTTGACGTGTCGAGCGTCGGCCTCGAACGCGGCGCCCGGACCGCCGCCGAGCGCGGACTCGCGGTCAACTGGATCGAGGCCGATCTCGAGGAATCGCCGGCGCCGGAGGCGCTGCCGAACAGCGACTACGCCCTGATCGTCCTGGTTCGCTACGTCAACATGCCGTTGATTCCGCTGCTCGCGGAGCGGCTCGGCGACGGCGGTTGTCTGCTCTGCGAGCAGCATCTGCAGACCACGCTCGACGTGGCGGGTCCCAGGAACCCCGCCTACCGGCTCGAACCGAACGAACTGCTCGCGGCCGCGTCCAATCTGCGTGTGCTGTTCTATCGCGAGGGCATCGTGCAGGATCCCGACGGGCGTCCGGCGGCGCTGGCCCAGCTCATCGCCTGCAGCGGCGAACGGCGCTGCGAACCCGGCCACGACTCGGCTGATCGAGCCCGACGATGACAGGGTCCGCCGACTCCTGGCCGAGCAGCCGGCGCCCGGCCACCGGCCGTATCGCGGTCGGTGTCCGGCGCGACTCGCTGTACGGGGCCCGGGCCGGCACTCTGCGCGGCATTCTGCCCGGTGCGCTGATCGGTTTGCTGCTCGGCACGCCGGGCCTGCCAGCCGCGGCTGCGCAAGCCGTCGGCGAGCCGGCCGCGGAGTCCGAAACCGCCGACGGCGCGGCGGGTGGAGCGGCGGATAGCGCAGCGGCCACGAGCTTCGAAGCCGAACTCGAGCAGCGCGGCGCGCTGATCGGCGCGGTCAACGTCACGGTCGAGAACGTCTTCAATCCCGCGGATCCGGCCGAAGACAAGCCGCTGTACCGACTCGCGAACCGCATTCACGTCACGACGCGCGAGAGCGTCATCAGAAGCATCCTGCTGTTCGAACCCGGCGACGCGTACGTCGCGCGCGTCGTCGACGAGTCGGCGCGCCTCCTGCGCAACCTCCGTTACGTCGCCGATGCCGCGGTCAGGCCGGCCGACTACGACGCAAGCGGCAACACGGTCGACATCGACGTGGTCGTGCGCGACTCGTGGTCGCTCAAGCCGTCTCTCAAACTCGGCCGCAGCGGCGGCGCGAACGAATACGGATTCGGCCTGGTCGAAGAAAACCTGGCCGGGCGCGGCAAACGCCTCGACATCGCCTTCCGAAGCGACGTCGATCGCGACGAGCGGCTGTTCAGCTACACGGACAACAACATCAACAACGGCCGCGACCGCTTCACGGTGCTTTACGCCGACAACAGCGACGGCAAGCGCGCGGGATTCGAAGCGGGCCGGCCGTTCTTCTCGCTCGATTCGCGCTGGTCGTTCACGGCCAGCCTGCTCGACGACGAACGCATCGAGTCGATGTACGATCTCGGGGAGGTCATCGACGAGTTCCATCAGGACACGCGCACCTGGTCGATCTACGGCGGACGATCGCGCGGCTACGTCGACGGCCGGACGGTCCGCTGGCTCGGCGGAGTCAGCTACGAGGAGGACATTTTCCGGCCGACCGTCGAGATGCCTGAGCCGATGCTGCTGCCCGGGAACCGCGAGCTTGCGTATCCCTGGGCAGGCATCCAGATCGTCGCGGACGACTATCGCGAACTCACGGAACTCAACGACATCGGCCGGACCGAGGACGTGCCGCTGGGTCTGAACTTCTTCTTCAGCGTCGGCCGCTCGGACAAGGTTTTCGGCGCGGACCGAGAGGCGTGGATATTCGACACCTCCGCCTCCAGAGGCTGGGAACCCGGCGGCCCGGGAAGGCTCCTGCTGCTCGATGCCTCAGCGTCGGCGCGGCTCGAAGCCGACCGGGTGCGCAACGGCATCGTCCACGGCAGCGTCCGCTACTACCGCCGCAACATGGGCCGGCACCTGTTCTCGGCGAGCGTCACGGCGACGCTCAGCAACAACCTCGACGCCGAAAACCAGGTGCTGCTCGGCGGCGACAACAACCTCAGGGGCTATCCGCTGCGCTACCAGGCCGGCGAACGCAGCGCCACGGTGACGATCGAGCAGCGTTTCTTCTCGGACTGGTACCCGTTCCGGCTCATCCGCGTGGGCTACGCGGTGTTCTTCGACGCGGGCCGCGTCTGGGGCAGCGATCCGCGCGGGACGCCGAGCCGCGGCACGCTCTACGACGTCGGCATCGGCCTGCGCCTGACCTCGCCGCGCGCGAGCCGCGGTTCGGTCGTGCACATCGATCTCGCGTTCCCGATCAACGCCGATCAGTCGATCGACAACGTGCAGCTTCTCGTGGAGAAGAAAGCCTCGTTCTGAGCGGGGCGCGCGCAGCGATCAGGCGAACGGATTGCCGTCGGCGTCGATCGCGCCGGGCAATGCGCGGAAGCGGTCGAGCCAGCCCGTCACGTTGGCCCACTTGTCCGTGTCGTAACCGGAAATCTTGAGCATGGAGATCGGCGAGAAGCACGACACGTCGGCGATCGTCGGGTGTTCGAGCGCGAGCCACTCGCGGCCGGCGAGGTGCCCGTCCATGATGCCGAGGACGTGGTCGCAGCGCGCGTCGATCTCCTCGTCCGGCAGCTTGATCGCGTCGGGGCGCCTGATCTTGGCCCGCTTCATCCACGGCCCCTGGTGCACCTCGTTCGCCGACTTCGACAGCCACTCCGCGACCTTGGCCTCGCGTTCGGCGTCGACCGGCAACCAGCGGTTCGACGGGTCGTGCTTGCGGGCGAGATACACGAGGCAGGCGTGCGAGTCGGCGATCGTGTAGTCGCCGTCTTCCATCGCCGGCATCTGCCCGAACGGGTTCAGCGACAGGAACGGCTCGCGCTTGTGTTCGCCGCCGTACATGTCGATGTCGACGAGTTCATAGGGCACGTCGAGCATCGACAGCAGGATGCGAACCTTGTAGCCGTTGATCGATGGCATCGTCGAATGTACTCGCAGCATTCTGGTCTCCTCGGGGAATTCGGGCGGTGCGGCGTATCGGCAGGATTCGGCGTCAATACTTACGGGCAAGGACGTACGTCGAACTGCCCCGCGACCGAGTGATGCGCCGCCACCGGGTCGGCCATGGCGAGGCAGCCGGCGCAGATCACGACGTTCCGCGTCTTCACGTTCATTCCGGAGCCCTCCATGCGTCGGAGTCTATTGCAAGCGGGGTAATCCGGCAAAGCAAGCGCATCTTATGCGGTGGACCGTATTCCCGGAGCCTTCGCAACACGGGCGCCGCCGGCTCGTCGGCGCTCTGGCAGGCGGGACGCGTGCTGTTAGCATTGCCGAATCGGCATCAGCGGAGATTCGGACCATGTCCTCCTGGCTTTCGATCGCGACCCGGCCCAGAGTCATGCGCCGGGCGGCGTTGTACGGCGTTGTCGTCGGCGCCATTCTGATCACCATCAACCACGGCGATGCGCTGCTGATGGGCGATATCGACGGCGTGCGGATCGCGAAGATGACTCTGACGCCGCTCGTCCCGTTCATCGTCTCGACCCTGTCGAGCGTCGGCGCGATCCGCAACTTCGAGCGGCAGGGTGCTTCGAGCTAGTGTCCCGGCTCGCGAGAGAGGCCGGTTGCAGCGCGGTCTGGAACGGCATGGCCTGCGACGAACGGCGAAAACGACGCGCAGTTCCGCGGCCCGCCACCGACGCTTGCAGAGCCGCCCCGACGCGTGCATCGTAGAGCACCGGCAACCGAACGGGATTCGATCGGCGCGCTGGCCCGCGCAGCCGCAATCATGACGACGAAATACGCTGCACAACTTGTCTGCGCACTCTCCGTCACGCTGGGTTTCGGGGCTCAGGCGCGCGCGCAGGAACAGGCTCAGGCGCAAGCGGAGGGGCCGGCCCAGGCCGAGGAGCAGGAACTCGTGCAGGCGCGGGCGACTGAAGTTTCCGTGTGCACCGACCTCGGCGCGGTGACGATCGAACTCCATGACGAGGAGTCGCCGTTGCACACCGCGAACTTCCTCGAGTACATCGATCAGGGTTACTACTCGGGCACGGTGTTTCACCGCGTTATCGAGGGTTTCATGGTTCAGGGCGGCGGCTTCGACCGGCAGCTCGATCGCAAGCCTGTGCTCGCACCGGTCATCAACGAGTCCGGCAACGGTCTCGGCAACGTGCGCGGCACCGTGGCCGCGGCACGCACGAATGATCCGAACTCGGCCGCGGCGCAGTTCTTCATCAACCTCGTCGACAACGACCAGCTCGACGCTTCCGTGGGGAGCCCGGGATACACCGTCTTCGGGCGGGTGACCGAAGGCATGGAAATCGTTGACACGATCGGCGCGCTGCCGACCAGCGGTGTCGGACCTTTCGCGTCCGATGTCCCTGAACCGCTCGTCGCCGTGACCTCGATGGCACGCCTCGACCGGGAGGTCATGGCGTCACTGCCCGAGGATGCGCGCACCATCACGATCAGGGAACGCATCGGCGAGGCGCTCGACGCCGGGAACCGGATCGATGTGCTCGAATGGATCGGCCATTACCGGGCGACCTGCGCGGTCATGGATCCCGACCTGCTATTCATCGAGGCAAGCGCCGCCGCGGCGCTGCTGCGCACCGCCCGGGCGCAGTGGGCGCTCGACGAGTACCTGACGCTCGCCAGCGAGACGCACGAGGACTATCGCATGGCGCTCGAACTTTACGCCGCCGTGGCGCCTGACGCGGAGCCGGCAATCACCAGGATGATCGGCGAGTGCGATCCGCCGGCTCGACCGGAGATTCCCGACGGATCCATAGCCGACCGCGACGCGATGATCGCCGGACGCGACGACGTTCAGGAATTCATCGGCGCGGGCGACATGTACCTCGCCTGCCTCTCCGACATCATCGACGGCGAAGACCTCTCCGACGAGGACCACTCGCTCGCGGTCCGCGAGCACAACCGCATGGTCACCGTCATGGAGCAGTTGGCCGAAGACTTCAACGACCAGTTGCGGGCGTATCGGGATCGGGAGTAACGCTCGCCGTCAGCGATTGATCCGCGCAACCGCCGGTGACTCCCTGCGCGGTCTCGGCTTCATGTAGCTGCAACCGGTAGCTCACCTGCTGCCCAACCACCATCCGAATAGCGCCCCCGCCACGAGGCCCTGCGTGTGCGAGCGTTGCAGAGCTTTCCCGAATTCTTCTTCCTGGGCGGCCTGCAGAGCAAGTCCTCGGCGATTCAGCCATCGCGTCAGGCGGTCGAATTGCGGCGGAGGCTCCATCTGCAGACGCAGGTTCAACGTTCCACCCGGCGGAATACCTCGTTGCTTCAGAACAGCAACCGGGTCATCCACGAAGTCCACGACTTCGTCGAGCCAGAGGTGAATCTGGAACAGCGTCTCCTCATAGATTTCGACCAGAAGGGACCAGCCTGTGTAGTCCTCGGCGTTCGCGTCGAGGCTGCGCACGTCGTCATACCCATCCAGAATGGCATCGAGATGTGAGCTCATGCGTCTCGCTATGCGGCGGAAATAGGAGTCCGGCTCATGGGTCAGATGGCCAAGCCCTTCCTCGATCTCTTCGCCAAACCCGGCCACATGCGTGGTAAGAAGGGGCAGGTGCTCATCGAGCAGTTCGTGGATGTCGTACAGCGTAGCGGACCTGAACGGCGCCGCATCCATCCGCGTGTCTACTTCCGTGCACATCCGGCGAAACTCCTCGCCGAGCAGGACGAGCGGTCGGGGGACGGCATCATCGGTCATTCCGGCGCTCCCGCATGGCAATGCATCTCCAGTCTGTATGGGATATTCCAGGTGATCCCGTTCACCAATCGCACGTGATCGCGTGCCACCGATTCTACGGCAACTTCTGTAACGCCCAGCACATGCACGGATACTCCGTGCTACAGCCCCATGCAGTTGGCGTAGTAGGTCACGCTCGCGGGCCAGTCCGAAAAGATGCCGATGATGCCGACCTCTTGGGCGAGTACGTCGAGCATGACGTAGCGGTCGCCGTCGGTGTCGGCGATTTCGTAAATGGAGCGATAGTAGTACTGCGGATTGCCGGTCAGGGGCGCTGACCGTTCGAAGGTCCAGGCAATGATGTCGAGGCCGGCGGCTCGCGCGGCCTGCGCGTACGCCGAAGGCACGATCTCGCCGTCGCTTTCGGTCACGAGCATCCACATCGGTGGGGCGATGATGCGTACGCCCATCGCGGCAAGCTCCGTCATGCTCGGGACAAAGGTTTCCGGTTCGTTCGGGTCGATGGGAGGATCCAGGCCGTCGCGGCCGTCCAGGTATACGGCCTGTCTGCCGAACTCCGGTTCATGCTCGATCCAGTGGAGCACGTCGCGCAGGTCGAAGGACTGCACAAACACGTCCTTGGGCGCGACGCCGGCCGCCCTGTACTCGCCGATGAGTTGCCGGGCGTAGTCCTGCTGCGAGTAGTCGCCCTCGAACGGCATTTCCACGCTCGGCGACTTGAGTTCGGGGGTCATCTTGACGCCGAGTTCCCGGAAGAGCGCGATGGTTTCGGCGTGCGTCATGAGCGTCGAGTCGGCGGAGTAGAGGTCCGTGCGCCAGGCCGCCGTGCCGGCGAGATATTCGTCGACCGTCGTCGCCGTGGGATTGAATCCGTCCATCTTCGGCTTGAGCGTACGGTACTCGGCGAGCGTGATGTCGCTCGTGCAGCACTGCGCCATTGCCGGGCGCGGGCGGCCCGTCTCGGGATCGACGTTCGCCGGGTCGAACGGCATGAACGGCACGGAACACTTCGCGGCCAGCGGCGTTTCGAGGATGTTCGTCGTCGTGTGCAGGTCGCACTGCGAATGGCGGCAGACGAGTTCGCGATCCTGCGTGAACGTGACGTCGCACTCGACGATGCCAGCGCCCTGGCGCGCCGCGGCCACGTACGACTCGCGTGTGTGCTCGGCGAACTGAAGCGCGGCGCCGCGATGGCCGATCGAGAAGTCGGTCGGCTGGAACGGGCCAGCGGCGCACTGTTCCAGCGTGCTCTTTAGTTCGCCGTCGGCCATCGCGTCGACGAGGAACGCCGGCCGGGGGCCGAGCTGGATGGCTCCACGCTGCACGGCCGCGTCCTGCGCCAGAGCGAATACGGGCCAAAGGACCAACACAATGATTGAGAGCTTACGCGTGCCGGCACGCATGGCCGTCCCTCCTCCGATCATGACGGGCTCCCGTGCTGCCGTCCGGGTGGCGCAGCTCGCGGCGCCGCGCCGCACATTGCGCTCGTCCTCGCGTCGCGTTGAAACCTGCGGCCGGACTTGTTCCGAGACGCACCCAGCGGCAGCCCCCGCGCCGTGACCCAGCCTTCAGACACCGCCGCCATTGCTACCACCATTACCTTGCACGCCGGACGGAGCTGTATCGCCACCATCGGCATACAAATGACAGGCCACGCGCCGCTCCCCCGTCTCGTCCCGCACCTTGAACAGCGGCGGCGTATCCGTCCTGCAGACCGACATGACCTTGGGACATCGCCCGGCAAACCGGCAGCCGGCGCCGACATTGACCGGCGACGGGATCTCTCCCTCGATCGCGACGGTCTCGCGGCCTCTCTCGATCCTCGGATCCGGCTGCGGGTTCGAGCCGATCAGCAGCTCCGTATACGGATGCTTCGGGCGGAAAAACACGTCGTCCGAAACGCCCACCTCGATCAGCGAGCCGAGATACATCACGGCCATGCGGTCGGACACATAGCGGACCATCGACAGGTCGTGGGCGATGAACAGCATCGTCAGGCCCATCGAGGACTTGAGCTCGCCGAGCAATCTCACGATCTGCGCCTGCACCGAGACGTCGAGCGCGGAGATCGGCTCGTCGCAGACCACGAACTGCGGCTGCATGATCAGCGCCCGCGCAATGCCGACGCGCTGCCGCTGACCTCCCGAGAACTCGTGCGGATAGCGCGAGGCGTGATCGGGCTCGAGCCCGACGCGGCGCAGCCAGTCGTGGACCCGCTCGCGAATCTCGGCGCCCGAAAGATCGCTGTGCAGGCGCAGGCCCTCGCCGATGATCTCGCCGACCGTCATGCGCGGGTTCAGGCTCGAGTAGGGATCCTGGAAGATCATCTGCATGCGGCTCGCGTAGCGCTGGAAGTCCGCGGGCCGGTAGCGCCCGGGCAGCGTCTCGCCGTCGAAGCGGACCTTGCCCGCCGTCTTGTCGTGCAGACCGAGCAGCGCCTTGCCGAAGGTCGACTTCCCCGAGCCGCTCTCGCCGACGAGGCCCACGATCTCGCGCTCGTGGATGTCGAGCGACATGTCGTCGACCGCATGCACGATCTGACCGCGGCCGATGCGGAAGTGCTTGGTCAGACCTTTCGCTTCGACCAAGGCGCTCATGCGGCTGCCTCGTAACAGAGCCCGAATTCTTCTGCGAGCGCACTCATGCCGCTTCCGCTCGACGCGAGCCGGGAACGACGCCGCAGCCGCGAACACTCGAACGCGCGAGGACCGTGCTCACGCCGCCTCACCTTCACCGCGATAGAGCCCCGGCACTTCAACAGGCGAAGCCGGATGCTGCAGCCAGCAGCTCGCGTAGTGGTGCGGCGAGACCTCGAAACGCTCGGGCAGGCGATCCTCGCACAGGCGCATCGCGTGCGGGCAGCGGGCGAAGTAGGAACAGCCGCGCGGCGGATCGAACATGTCCGGTGGCGTGCCCTCGATCGCCTGCAGGCCCTGCTCGCGGTGCGGGTCGTTGCCCGGCATCGCGGCCCGCAGACCGAGCGTGTACGGATGCGCGCACTGATGAAAGAGCTCCTCGGAACTCCCCTTCTCGACGATCTGCCCCGCGTACATCACGGCGACATCGTCGGCGAGCCGCGCGACGACGCCGAGGTTGTGCGTGATCAGGATGATCGCCATTCCGGTCGTCGCCTGCAGCTCGTCGAGCAGGTCGAGGATCTGCGCCTGGATCGTGACGTCGAGCGCCGTGGTCGGCTCGTCGGCGATCAGGATGTCCGGTTCGCAGGCGATCGCCATCGCGATGATCGCCCGCTGCAGCATGCCGCCGGAGAACACGAACGGGTACTGCTTCGCACGCTCGGCGGGTTCGGGTATGTGGGTCATGCCGAGCAGCTCGACAGCGCGCGCGTAGGCCTGGCTGCGCGTGTAGCCGCGATGCACCTCGAGCGTCTCGGCGATCTGGTCGCCGACCGTCATCGTCGGGTTCATCGAGCTCATCGGGTCCTGGAAAATCATCCCGATCCGGGAACCGCGGATGTCCTCGCCCTCGACGACTTTCTGGTGAATGACATCGATGCCGTCGAGCATCGCCGTGCCGCTCGTGATCCTGCCCGGCGGCATCGGGATCAGCCCCATAATGCTCTGCACGGTGACCGACTTGCCGCAGCCGGATTCGCCGACGATCGCGAGCGTCTTGCCGGGGCGAACGCTGAAGCTCACGCCGCGTACCGCCTTGACCACGCCGCCGTAGGTGTCGAACTCGACGTGCAGGTCGTCGACGGCGAGCAGCGCCGGCTCGTCGTGGCGCTGCGGCGCGATGTCGCTGTCGCCGCCGTCCCGGCGGTCTGGCGAAGCATCGCCACGGGGGTTGCCAGGCAGCGGCGCCCCACCATCGCGCACTGTGCGCTCGCTCACTCCTGCCCCCGCATGCGCACGTCGAGCGCGTCCCTGAGCCCGTCGCCGAGCAGGTTGAACGCGAGCACCGTCACGCTGATGAAGATGGCGGGAAAGATGAGCTCGTGCGGATGCGTCAGCATCGTTCGCAACCCCTCGTTGCTCATGCTGCCCCAGGACGGCGTCGGCGGAGCGACGCCCATGCCGATGAACGACAGGAAGGCCTCGGTGAAGATCACGGACGGCACGGCAAACGTCAGCGTCACGAGGATCACGCCCATCGTGTTCGGGATCATGTGGCGCAGCACGAGGTAGGTGGTCTTCGCGCCCAGGAGTTGCGAGGCGCCAATGTAGCCCTCCTCGCGGATCTGCAGGACCTGCCCGCGCACGAGCCGCGCGGTCGCAGGCCAGGCGAGCAGGACGAGCGCGACGAGCATCGGGAAGATGCCGCTCTCCCCCGGTCCGATGCCGAAGGCGATCTTGAAGAGGATCATGAACAGCAGGAACGGCAGCGCGACGACGAAGTCGGCAAACCGCATGAGGAGCTGGTCCACGCGGCCGCCGATGAATCCGGCGGCGCTGCCGTAGACGATGCCGACGACGACGAAAAGCAGCGGCGCCACGACGCCGATGAAGAGCGACACGCGCGCGCCGTACATGAGCCGGGACAGCATGTCGCGGCCGAGATAGTCGGTGCCGAGCGGGTGATACGGCAGCACGATTTCGTCGCCGATCGCGACTGCGGCGGCATCATCGATCCAGCCGAGCGTTTCGGCCTCGGCGGCGCTGATGACCCTCGACGTCTCGACCCGGAGCGTCACGTAGCCGTCGGCCTCCGCGCCGTTCGCGTCGAGCGCGACGACCGAGTACCAGTAGGGAACTGCCTCGAGATCGAGCCGGTCTTCGAAGCTGACCTGGGCCGGATCCAGAATCTCGGCCACGGGCAGACCGAGCGCGCCGTCGGGTTCCGTATCGTAAATGTTCCGGTAGAGCTGGTAGCCCGTCGCGCCCGGGACCGGGTCCCAGGCGAGACGCACCGCCTGCGTCGTGGCCGGCTCGACGAGCCTGAGCCCGGTCGGCGCCGCGTCGGTGGGCATCCCTGCCCCCGCAGCCGCGCCCGGGCCTCCGGCAGGGGCCGCCAGCGGCGTGGCCCGCAGGCCCGCCCACGGCACATAGGGCTCGACGATAACGGCCACTTGCGGCAGGCCCGGCGCCTGGCTGACCTGGTCGAGATCCTGGGCGGCCGGATCCACTCGCCAGAGCAAGGGGCCGGCCAGAGTGAAAAACGCAAGCGCGATGACGATCCAGAGCGAGATCAGCGCGCGCCGGTTGTCCTTGAGGCGCCGCCAGGCGTCCTGCCAATAAGAGACCGAGGGCCGTGAGAGCGTCTGCGTCCGCCGTTCAATGGCGACCCGCTCGAAGTCGCCGGGCCCGAATTCGAATGCCGCCGTGCTCATTCCAGCCTGACTCTGGGATCGATGAACCCGTAGACGAGGTCGACGAGAATGACCATGAAGACCAGGAAGGCGCCGTAGAACACGGTCGTGCCCATGATCACCGTGTAGTCGAGCTGCTGGACGGCCTGCACGAAGTACCTGCCGAGCCCCGGGATCGCGAACACGAGTTCGACGACGAATCCGCCCGTCGTGATCGCCGCAATTGCGGGACCGAGCACGGTGATGACGGGCAGGATCGCGTTCCTGAGCTGATGCTTGAGGAATATGCGGGTCGGCGGCAACCCCTTTGACCGGGCCGTACGCACGAAGTCCGCGTTGATGATCTCGAGCATCGAGGAACGCATGAGCCGGGTCAGGAAGGCCATCGTCCCGAGCCCGAGCACCAGCGACGGCACGATCATGTGCAGCAGGGTGCCCCAGCCGGCCACGGGCAGGATTGACACGCCGAAGAGCGCGTTGAGGCTCGTGAGGCCGAGCTGGCTCAGCCCGGCGACCACGAAGCTCGGCACCGAAATGCCGAGAATCACGAGGAACATGATCACGACATCGGGCAGGCGGTTCCTGAAAAGCGCAGTCAGTGCGCCCCAGAGAATCCCGCCAAGCGCCGCAAACACGACCGCGAGGATGCCGAGCGTCGCGGATACGGGGAAGTGTTCGCGGATGATGTCGTTGACGCGCCGGTTCTGCTGGGTGAACGAGATGCCGAAATCGCCGCGGGTCATGTTGCCCATGTAGATCAGGTACTGTTCGAACAGCGGCCGGTCGAGTCCGTAGCGCGCCTCGAGGTTGGCGCGGATCTCCTCGTTGGTCAGCCGCTCGCCGCTCAGCGGGTCGCCCGGCACCGAGTGCATTGCGATAAAGGTCGCCGTCGCGATGAACCAGACAGTGATGACCCCCTGGATCAGCCGCTTTACGGTGTACCTGAACACGGCGGAATGCGGTCAGTCGGCAACAATATGGGCGCGCGAGTAGTCGGGGTCCGGGCCGACCACCCTGCGGCCGACGCCCCGGAGGCGCGGATCCTGGATGTACAAGACGCCGCGCTCGTAGTTCGGAATGATGGCGACGTCCTCGATCAGGATCTCCTGGATCCGGCCGAAGGCCGCCATGCGCGTCGCCTGATCGGTCGACTCCTGGGCAATGCGCACCTGCGCGTCGAGTTCGGCGTTGGCGTACTCGCCGTGATTGTTCAGATTCCAGGAGGCGAATAGATCGCCGAACGTGAGCGGGTCGTCGAAGTCGGGTCCCCAGCCGTAAAGCGCGAGATCGAACTCGCCGGCTTCGGCCTTGGCCAGACGCTGCCTGAAGATCTGTTTGTCGATGCGGATATCGAGGCCGAGTGTCTGCATGAGACGGTTCTGGTAATACTCGGCCTGTTTCGACGCGCCGGGCGTATCGTCGGCGAGCAGGACGATCGGCGGGATCTCGTCGACGCCGAGCTCGCGCTTGGCCTGCTCGAGGTGCTCGCGCGCGAGCGCGACGTTCGGAGTGACCGTCGGCGCGGGGTATTCCTGCCGGAACAACCCGTTCTGGCCATTGAGCCAGGTCGGAAACAGCGACTCGCCCGGCGTGTAGCCCGGAATCTGAATGACCTTGTAGACGAGTTCGCCGGGATCGTTGACGAGTTGCAGCGCCTTGCGGAGGTTGTAGTTGCTCGTCGGGTGCTCCTCGCGGTGATTGATCTGGAAGAACCAGACGCTGCCGTCGCTGTAGCGCCTCACGGGCCAGCGCTCCGCGAGCACCTGGTCGAGCGATTCGGCGCCCAGCCCGTTGACCACCGCGATCTGACCGTCGCGGTAGAGATTGAGCGCGGCGTTTCCGTCTGCCGTGATGTAGGGGAAATCGATGACGTTGAGGCTGATCTCGTCCCGGTTCCAGTAGTGCTCGTTCTTCTCGAGCCGCACGTGCGCACCGTGTACCCAGACCGTGATCTCGAAAGGTCCGTTGTAGAGCAGGTCGACGGCATCGGCCGCGTAACGCCCGTCGCGGCTCAGATAGAAATCCTCGCGGATCGGGTAGTAGGTCTGAAACGCAACGAGCTTGTCGAAGTAGGCCACGGGCCGTTCGAATTCGATCTCGAGTTCCAGGTCACTCACGGCCCTGGCGCCGAGCGCCTCCCGCGGCAGCTCACCCCGGTTGATCGCCTCGGCATTCTTGAACACGTAAAAGATGAACGCATACTGCGACGCTGTCGCCGGATCGACAGCCGTCTGCCAGGCGAACACGAAGTCGTGCGCCGTGACGGGCTCACCGTCGCTCCAGCGCGCTTCCTCGCGCAGCCAGAACGTCGCGCCGTCCGTGCGGATGTCCCAGCGCTCCGCGACGCCCGGCGCGAGCTGGTTGTTGATGTCATAGCGGAGCAGCCCTTCCATGACATGGCCGAGAATCATGCCGCTCACGGAATCCGTCAGCCGCGTGCTGTCGAGCTGCGGCGGCTCCTGGGTCAGCGACAGCGTAATGGTGCCCGTCTCGACATCGATCGCGCCGACCGACGTCGTGCTCGAACTCGTGAGATCCGACGCCCAGGACAGGGCCGCCATGAGAAGGACGAATCCGACAGTGGCTGCGATCGCCAGCAGGGCGATCTGGCGGAGGGCTACGCGGCTTAGCGGGTCGCGAGTTGCAGCCGTGCCTGGCGAGTCTGCGGTCATCCCACTTGATTGATCCTGGGCCATTGGCGTTGCTCGTTGCGACCGGGGAATGGTCTAGGGTACCGGGGATTTCGGGCGGGGTGAAGGTGGCGGGGTGCGTCTGTCGAGACGCGCGCAAAGCAAACGCGCACGACAGTTGCTGAGCGCAGTAACATATTCCCGCCATGCCGAATCTGGTCGAAGCGAGCGGGTTGGTCAAGCGCTACCGGGCGGTCACCGCACTGGACGGACTGGATCTCGCGGTGGCCGAGGGCTCGGTGCTGGGCCTGCTCGGTCCCAACGGGGCGGGCAAGACTACCGCGGTGTCGATTCTGGCGACCCTGCTGACGCCGGATGCCGGCAGCGCGCAAGTGGCCGGCATCGACGTCGTGGCCAAGCCGCATGAGGTGCGCCGGCACATCGGACTGTCCGGCCAGTTCGCGGCCCTGGACGAGCATCTGACCGGGTTCGAGAACCTGTTCATGGTCGGTCGGCTCTATCACCTGGGCAAACCGCGTGCACGTGATCGGGCCGTGGAATTGCTGGAGCTGTTCGAGCTCACGGAGGCCGGCAGGCGCCCCGTCAAGACGTACTCGGGGGGCATGCGGCGCCGCCTTGACCTGGCCGGCGCCCTGGTGGCCGCGCCGCCGGTGCTGTTCCTGGACGAGCCGACCACGGGCCTTGATCCCTACAGCCGCCGCCAGCTCTGGGAGGTGATCCGCGGCATGGTCGGCGACGGCACGACGGTGCTGCTCACCACCCAGTACCTCGAGGAGGCGGATCGGCTCGCCGACCGCATCCTGGTGATCGATCACGGCCGGGCGATCGCCGAGGGCGCCCCTGACGAGTTGAAGAGCCGGATCGGCGCAGAGCGGATCGAGGTCACGGTGACCGACGCCGCGGTCCTGGAAGAGGCGCGGCAGCTACTGGCCCGGTTCGCGGTGGGAGAGCAGCAGGCTGACGCCCGTTCCCGGTCGCTGATCACGCCGATCGCCGGCGGGATGCCGGTGCTGTCCGCAGCACTGCAGGAACTGCAGCGCGCCGGGATAGCGGTGCGCGATATCGGCTTGCGCCGGCCTACGCTCGACGATGTGTTCCTGACCCTGACCGGCCATGTGTCGGCGCCGGAGGAAAACGACGAATGAAGGAGCTCGTATACGCGGTCAACGACGCCGCGGTGATCGCCTGGCGCAACGTAATCAGGATCAGGCGGGTTCCCGACTTACTGGTGTTCGTACTGATCTCGCCGATCATGTTCGTGTTGCTCTTCGCCTTCGTGTTCGGCAACTCCATCGACATCCCCGGCGGCTCCTACCGCGAGTTTCTGATTGCCGGGATCTTTGCGCAAACCGTGGTGTTCGGGGCCAGCTTCACCGGCGCCGGATTGGCCGAGGACATCCAGAAGGGCATCATCAACCGCTTCCGCGCGCTGCCGATGTCGCGCAGCGCGCTGCTCGTGGGCCGCACCCTGAGCGACGTGGTGTACAACGTGCTGTCGCTATTGGTCATGGCGCTCACGGGCCTGCTGGTCGGCTGGGGAATCAGCTCCTCCGCGCTCGACGCCGCGACGGGATTCGCACTGCTGCTGTTGTTCGCCTACGCGTTCTCGTGGGTAATGGCCTATGTCGGCCTGCTGGTGCCGAGCGTGGAAGTGATCAACAACGCCTCGTTCATCGTCACCATGCCGCTCACCTTCGTCGCCAACACCTTCGTGCCGGCCGAGAACCTGCCCCCGCTGCTGCGCACCTTCGCGCTGTGGAACCCGGTGTCCGCGGTCACCCAGGCCACCCGGGAACTCTTCGGCAACATCCCCCCGGGCACCCCGCCGCCGGAGGCCTGGCCGCTGCAGAACCCGGTGCTATACACGCTGCTGTGGGTCGGCCTCCTGATTGCCGTGTTCGCCCCGCTGGCCGTCCGCCGCTACCGCAGCAGCGTGGACAAACGATGAGCAAGCTGAAATGTGACAACTGCGGAGAGCACCAAGCTCGAATTCGCCATGTCTCCCGTAGCTATGGTGCTGATAAGGAGCTGTTGGTAATCGAAGGGATTCCATTGATATCGTGCTCAAAATGTGGAGAAGGCTACTTCACGGCCGAAACACTTCACGACGTGGAACGCATAAAGCTTGATAGGGACGGACTCGCAGAAATCAAACCGGTGTCCGTCGCAAAATTCCATCATGCAGCCTGACCCCAATGGTGTTTATTTGAGACCCATCCTGTGGGTTTCCTACCAGAGCTGCAGGTGGAACTGGATTCTGCACGTAGATTGCCACACCAGGCGAGATTGTCATGGGGCTGCGGTTAATGAGTGAAGCGCGCCGATACAAGTATCCGCTGCAATTGCCGATGTCGCAACAAGCGACTGCGGCGCGTCTGGCCAAGGAGGACGGAGTTTCTCTCAATTAATGTTCGATCCAACGACATCGCACTTCTAGACTGTACAGATAGGGTATTCGCATTACCGCCCCGCAACCCCCCACTCCACAAGCTGCTGATCCTGCTTCAACCTCGCCCGTTGATGCAGAGCGGCATGAAAAATCTCATCCAGCGAGGGCCGCTCACCCGAAATTCCCGGCAATGAGTACTGCGCCTCCATGTAGAACTGCCCGTCACGAGGCGATCCAACCCAGGCATGCTCCCACCAGTCCTGCATGCGGCTGCCGGCGTCGCGCATGGTTCGGGACGAAGGCAGCCGATCGCCCTTGTTGAGATTCGTCTTGGCGCTGGCCGGTAGCAGGTTCCAGAGATCGTTGTTGGGCCAACGCGCCCAAGGGAAGCAGTGATCGATGTGCGGGGAAGATTTGATCCTCGATGCCGACCACACGCAGGTCAACGGGAACCCACCATCGCGCAATTGGTTCGCCCGCTCCTGCGCCACGCGAGTGTCGTGGTGGCTGTCGCCCCACTCGAGCGCGGCGACCGTTGCTCGCGCAGCGTCGGCCACGCGCGCCACCGCAGCGCTTCCGTGCCGGATTCCGGCACCCATATTCCGCGTCAACGCGCTGCCGGGTGCGACGTCCCCCCAACCCGCCGTCAACTGGCCCCACTCGCGAACGATGACCGGATCCAGCCAGCAAGCGTACTGGCCGAGCGTCTGCCACAACTCGGCTGGAATCCGGAAGCGGCCGAATTGCGCGAGATATTCCCGCGACAGGACGACGGGCTTCGCGGTTGCCCGTACGGTCGAGTACTCCGACTCGAAGACCTGCCGGTCAGCGGCGCCCGGATGGGTGATGTGCCGCACGGGCATGATCTCGATGTTGCGACAGGCGTCCCTGATGGCTCCGGTCAGAATCCTGGCGCGGTCCGCGTCGAAGCGGCCGCCGAGCCGGAGGTCCGACGGCGAGATTGCCTCCAGTCGGTAGAACGCGTCCTTTGCCCAGCCGTAGCCGCCCGGTCCGCGTGGGCGTTGCGGCAGGCCGTGGTGCAGCACCAGGGGCATGTACTGCTTCAGCCAGAAGAGGCCGACGGCGCCGAAGGGAATGTCGACGTAGTCGTCCGTGCGCTCGATGACCAGACCCGGCGCGGTCTCGGCTATGTGCACCAGGGTCCGCAGCAGTCCCAGTTTGTAGGTGGAGGACTTGTCGTCGTTCACGATCACGTGCCGCAGCAGCGGCAAACTGCCGGTGCCGTCGTCCGGCATGGCGAAGACCAGCGTTTCCCACTCGAGGTCGGGTCTAATGAGGCTGGGCCGTGTCGTGCGGCTGCGCAGTGCGATGGCGCGGCGGCTTGCGTAGGCGATCAGGTTTTCGGCCTCTTCGGCCGAGATGTCGTGAAAACCGCGGGCTGCCTTTTCGGCGGCATCTGTGCCGTGTCGCAGCGTGATCACGAGCAGGCCGGACGGACTGAGCAGGTCGGTCAGGATGCGGAACGCGCGCTCCCTAGTCTTCGGCGCCACGTGCATCCATACGGCGCTCAGCAGGATCAGGTCGAACCGCCGCCCGAGTGCCCGCAGAGCACGGAGGTCCGGCAACGAATCGTTCAGCCAGATCACGCGCGGATGCGAGCGGGCCGCAGCCTTTTCGCGCAACGAGCTAGGCTCCACCGCTACGACTTCCCAGCCCTTGCTCGCCAACCAGTTGGCGTCCCTTCCGGAACCCGCGCCGATGTCACAGGCGAATCCGGGTTCTTCAGGCAAATGCTCCGGCGCCCAACCCGCGTGTACTTCGTCGGAATTCAAGGCGTCGTAACGGGCGAAAGCCGCGTCCCTGTTGCGGTCGTACCAGGCGGTGCTCTTCATGCCGGCCGGTCAATCCGAAGCCGGCGCTCATCGCCCGCGGACGACGTACCGGCTCCTGACATTGATTTGCCTGGAATCGTCAGGTGAAGGATCACGGTTGCCAATCATGCCCGACAAGGGGTGCGGGGCGGTAGCGTCCGGGTTGAGCGCCGATGAACCCACCGTCCGTCGAGTCGTACTTGACCGCCCCGCCGCCCATCTCGACAATCCGGCCTGCAACCGAGTTGCAGAATCTCTTCGGCACGCGTAATACCATCTACTGACTCGCACACGTTGGCTAACGGAACAACACCATGAGAAAGCTCATTCCGGTTCTTTGCCTTGTCTTCTCGCCGATGACGACGATCGGGCAGGAAAGCGAATTTGTCGGCGAATGGCTATTGTGGCTGGAACGGGGCAATGCGGGCCGTCCGGCCTATGGCACGCTGTCCATCGAGCCGGCGGGCGACAGCGTTGGCGTCTATATCGACGGCGGTCCCGTCAATCTGCTGAGTCTGGAAGGCGATCGCATTCGCTTTGACTTCGACTGGACCGATGTCGGCGACCGGGAGCACGTGAGCATTCTCGAGGGCGTGCTGGATGACGGCATCCTGGCGGGCACGATGACGGAGGCGGGAGAACCGCGCGGGGCCTGGCGTGCGACGCCCAAAGCGGCGCCCGAGAGCCCGCCGCCGGCGCCCGACCCGGTCGATCTCACCGGCATCTGGGGCGGCCCCGCCATTATCAGCAAGTTCTCGTTCGATCAGACCGAGGCGGGCCGGGCGGCCCAAGCGGCCTATGACCTGACTATCGACGACCCGATACTGCGTTGCGTCTCCGACGGATTGATCCGCATGTCGCACGGGCCGTTCGTTATCGAGGTCGTCGAAGACCGGGGCCGGATCTTCATCCTGCATGAAGATCTGCACGAGGTGCGCAGGGTCTACATGGATGGCAGAACCTTCCCCGATGGCATCGATGCCGCGCAGTTGTCGATGGGGTATTCCGTCGGACATTGGGAAGGCTCGACACTGGTGATCGAGACGCGGGGACTGAAGAAAGCGGTGTGGGACGCGGCGGGAATGCCGTTCAACGCGGGCGCGGTCGTCACGGAACGCTGGTCTCTGGACGAAGACGAGAATCTGCACATCGAGTTCAGCCTGAGCGATCCGGTCAATTACCTTCGGCCGATCCTGATGCACCAGGTTCGACAGAGGTTGCCGGACGACTCCGAAATCGGGGAGTATTCCTGCGACCCGCATGCGTTTTATCGAGGGCTGCAGCTCGATGGGCGTCTCGAGGAATACTGGGGGCGATCGGGCAACCGACTGTAACGGGCTATCCAAAACCGGGAGTGAACTGCCCATGAAAAGAACTCTTGTTTGCGCTGCCTCAATCGTGGCCGCGAGTATTGGCTGGACCACCGTGCAGGCGCACCACGCGCTGTCGGCGAATTACACCGAAGAGGTCGGGGAGGTCGAAGGCGTGGTCGTCGAAGTATTCTGGGCGAACCCTCACGTCCACTACTATATCGAGGTCACCGAGGCCGATGGTTCGACCCGCATCTGGGATCTGGAATCGTCCAACCTGAACGGCATGGCGCGCGCCGGATGGAACCGGGACACAATCGAGGTCGGCGACCGTATCCGCGCCTCCGGAATGGTGGGCCGGGAAGGCAGGCCGCGGCTCGCGCTCGACAGGGATTCCCTGGAAGTCCTCGAGTAGCCACGCTTCATCCTCATTTGTCCTGCTGACGTCGCGGGGGTTTCCCGAGAGCGCGCCAACGCGTATATACTTCGGTATAAACACGCGGAGGATTTGCGATGCACGCGCTCAAGGTTCACAAGGTAGGAAATTCACTGAATCTGCGGCTCCCCAGGGATGCCGCCAACACCCTGCGCGTGAGCGAGGGCGATGTCGTTTACCTGACTGAAACGACCGACGGCGGGTACCGGATCACCCCCTTCGATCCCGAGTTCGAGCGCCAGATGGAATTCGCCGAGGAAGGCATGAAACGGTACCGGAATGCATTGCGCGAACTGGCGAAGTAGTGGATCCGGTCTGGCTGAGCAAGGCCGTCTTGCTGGCCTTCCACGGACGGATGCTGGCGGCCCATGGCGGCAGTCCGGGTCTTCGGGATGACGGTCTGCCGGATTCGGCTCTTGCCCGTCCGAGGCAACTGCAAGCACATGGTGAGCCTGACCTCTGCGACATGGCTGCCGCATACGCAGCCGGATTCATCCGCAATCATCCCTTTTTTGACGGCAACAAGCGGACGGGCTTCATGTCCGCGTACGTCTTCCTGGCGGCGAACGGATTGCGGTTGACTGCTGCGGAGGTCGACGTCGTGCAGGTCGTGACCCTGCTGGCCGCGAGCGAAATCGACGAAGTCGAATTCGCAGCCTGGCTGCGCGACAACAGCGAGCGGGTCTGAGCGACGAATCGTGCTCGGACGGTGCGCCCATCGGCACCTCCGCAATTGTTTTGTTCCGCACCGGCGTGTCATATCCTCCGGTGCATGTCGAATGAACGGCACAGCCCCCGCCGATCCAGGGACGACAGCATCACCCGGCGTATTCGCGACGCCAGGAACCGTTCGGGGCTCGCGCCGGCCGAGTTGAGAAAGATTCTGGCCGGCAAGGGGATAAACCTCTCGAAAACCGGACTGCATCGGCTGGAGACTTCCGAACCGGTCAACCCGAATCTCAAGCTCATGATCGCGATCGCGGAAGCGACGCACGTGACTCCGGAATGGCTGCTGTTCGGGACGGGCAGCCCGCGCCCGGACGAGCAGATCGGCCCCGCGATACGTGCCCGGGTGATCGACACGATCGCCTTCATGGCCGGGGCTCTCGACCTGACCGAAGCGCAGGAAAGAGATCTGGAAGCGTGGCTAAAGTCCGTGCGCAGATCGAAGCCAGAAACTATCAGCAAGCCGTAAAATCCGTAGTTCCTATTTTGTGAACGAAGTGTTCCGTCGAAGTGTTGACACGGTAGCGAACCTGCGTATACTGCGCGCCCATGATCTGGAAATCGATACAACGCAGATTTTCTGAAGCCGCTGGCTCTTCATCGGCCGGGCAAGCGCTCGTGGTGATAGCCAGTGACGCGCTCCCGTGCGCGTCGTCCCGGCCGATGATCCGTACGAGCGTGGATTGCCATGGATTCGATCATGGTGAGCCCATGCGCTAAGCCTCCCCGAACAATCGTTCTGGAGGGCTTGCAAAACGAACCCTCCAGACCAGCCAAAGGCCCTGGTCGGTTCGCAAACCACCAGGGCTTTTTTTCTGCCCCGGTGGACGTTCTTTTACAACGTGAACTGTGTGATATGTCGGGGCAGCGCTTCGCGTGGTGCGGAGCGGCCGCAGCAACAGACCCGGCGGTGCGTCCATGCGCCTGCCCCGTCCATCAATTTCACTGCTTCGGCTGCGGCCGAAGCGGTGATTTGCGGCCTGGCGCCGATAACCGTCGGTAACGGCGGGAAAGGGGCGTGACCCATGGCGTCCCGCCGAGCCTTTGGGCTCGGTCAACCCAGGCAAGCCCGGTCCTCTTGTCCTCGCTGGGAGACTGGCGGGGATAGCGGCCAAGCGATGCGCGGAAATAGCGTGGCTCACGCACCGGCTTTGCCGGGAATGCAGGCCCGTGAAAGACCACGTGGTGGTGCAACCCGCGACGCCGACATCGTCAACCGTGAAGGGCAACGGGTAGCGCGCGGCAGTGCGAGCCTTACGAGCGAGCGCGCGGGCGCAGAGTTCCGGGGTTCCGGTGAGCAGCCGGCGTCCTGGCACTCGGTCGAGTAGCCGGTAGGTGAAAGACAGTCGGCGTGTCGTATTTCGTGGCCCAAAAGGCGGCGAAGCGATCGGGGCGCGCACGTCGAAATGGGTTTCTTGGACGCGCCCCGGTACGGGTCGAAAGTGGCTCAAGGCCGAAGCCCTCGGGCAATTCGGCGGTCCCGAAGTCGCAAGCGGAGGGGCCTTGGCAGAACGCCGCACGGTTGGGTAGCCCCCATTCGGAGCTCGCAAGGCTCACGGTAGGTGAACTGCCGAGTAGGCACGTACGACGAGTGAACCGCCACACTCCAAAAAAGGCAGTCATGGCCGCTTACGTCGGCGCCGGTTTCGGCCGGGCCGCCGTGGACAAACGGGCAACGGTCGTCAGGCAAGTCGGCCAGTACTCCCGCCAAAGGGTGGCTGCGAACGATGTAGTCTCAGTCGTTCATTTCCCGGTGCGGTAGCTCAACGGTAGAGCCCTGGATTGTCGATCCAGTCGATGTCGGTTCAACTCCGGTCCGCACCGCCAATTTCGGAGACTCGCAAGGCTGGCGTGCTTATCCGGCTTGAACCCGGTGATGCCCAGAAGGGCGTGGGGGTTCGATCCCCTCAGTCTCCGCCAAAACACTGGTGAGCCTAGCTTAATTGGGAAAGCCCCAGGTCGTGACCCTGGTCGATGCCGGTTCAAGTCCGGTGGTTCACCCCAAACATGGAAGAGTGGCCGAGCGGTCCAAGGCGCTCGTTTGCTAAACGAGAGGGGCTTGCGTCCCACCCAGGTTCGAATCCTGGCTCTTCCGCCATACGCAACCACCAACGGGACCACGCGGGCATAGCTCAGTCGGTAGAGCGCGACGTTGCCATCGTCGAGGCCGCGGTTTCGATCACCGCTGCCCGCACCACGTAATTGAGGGGGAGGTGGCCTCGGGCGGGGCTCATAATCCCGCCGTTGGCGGTTCGATTCCGCCCCCCTCGACCACTGCCCGGTAGCTCGGTAGACAGATTCGCGCCAAACACCGTGGCGCTGCGTTGATTCCGTCAAGACGGGCACAATTGCGTTCAGCTGCTTCTCGAGAATCTGGTCCGATGCCTACCGCAACACCAGCAGCGCCTGGCGCAACGCGTCGTAGTAGGTGCGTCAACTCGCTGCGCTCGATTCACGATCGCCCACGAGCTCGGCCACCTCGTCCTTGATGTTGCCGGCGCTCTCGACGCCGAACGGGTTGCGCATCGCTTCGCGGGGGCTTTCCTCATGCCCGCCGAGGCAATGTGGCTCGAAGTCGGCAAGCATCGAAGTGCCATCGCGCTGGGCGAACTCCTCGCCCTAAAGCACGTCTTCGGCGTCAGCATCCAGGCGCTCACGCATCGCTGCCGGGACCTCGACATCATCAACAAGGCCACTTATCGCGCCCTGTTCAACGAATTCGATCGACTCGGCTGGCGCACCGAGCCGTTTGAGGAATACGGCGCCATGCCCGGCGAACTCCCGAATCGGTTCAACCGGCTGTGTCTGCGCGCGCTTGCCGAGGGCGCGATCAGCGAATCGAAAGCAGCCGAACTCCTCGGTGTCGGCATCGCTGACGTCGATGACTACATGCGCGGGACCCAGCCCTCCACGGCCGACCCGAGTCGGATCGTTGGCAGACAATAGTCCTTTCACCCGGAGTTGGGGCACCGAAGCAGGTCGCGCTGGGTCACTTCCGGGGCAGGGACGAGGCGTCGTGCCTCTCTTCTTCTGGTGCCCCTGACCAGTGGTCATTGCAGGTGACTGTCAACATCCATGCTTTCGTGGAGAACGCGTATGATCCGGATCCCGTTTGCCAAAGCGAGATAGACGATCAGATGATGTCCGTGATGGTGTATCCGTACCGGGGGCTCCAAGTCGGTGCGCTCTCGGGAGATCAGCGGTTGTTCAGCCAGCAACTTGATCGCGCTATCCATGTCGTCCAGATATTTGTCAGCCTGCTTTTCTCCCCACTCGCTAAAGGTATACAACCAAATGTCCACCAGATCCTGATCGGCCAGAGCCTGTTTGACGATTCTTGGCATCAGGGCGATTCAAGGCCGGCCAGGCGTTGCGCCTTTCGTTTGATCGAATCGATGTCGAGGTCTCCCGCATCACCGCTCTCCATGCCGAGGGCAATAGCGGCCTGCAGGGCGGCGAGCTTGTCGCGTTGCTGTTGATCCTTTCGGATCAGGTCTCGTACGTAATCGCTTGAGCTGGCGTATCTGCCGTCTTTGATTTGAGCCTGGACCCAATCCTTCATGAGATCGGGGACCGAGATGTTCATGGTCGCCATGGCATGCTTCCGTCAGTTTTCAGATATGTAGTATGGCAATCTTTGACATATATTGCCAATCGAGAGGTAACCTAGGCGCGACTCAATGAAGCACAGAAAAGCCGCAATTGTGTCCGGCCCGAATGGCGTCTTGGCGGCTTAGTAACCCAGATCAGTCGATCAAAGGCGTCCATGTCCGACGACGGCCTACCGGGGGTCAGGGTCTTTCGGACCTCGCTACAATTGCCACCGAGACGAATTCTGCCCGTTGCTGCACTAAGAGAGCATGCCTGAACAACCCGGCTTCGACGCTGTCGTCTTTTCCGGAGGAGGTGCCCGTTGCTTCTGGCAAGCCGGCTTCTGGGAAGCCGTCCGGTCCGCATTGCCGGTCCCGACCGCGGTCAGCGCCGTAAGCGGCGGTGCGGCCGTGGCTCGCAATTCCGTCGGTTCGGGTCGTGTCGGCGTATAGGCTTGGTCGATGTACGCAGGCGCGTGTGGCAGCTGGCCAAACAGAGTCAAATCGATCATTACATGAGCCAAGCGTCTGCTACGGCGAGGATCGGTCCTAACGCTGCCGCGAGTGCGGGTCGTCCGCAGTATCGCTGGCGTCGCCTGTATGCTCGTTTGAGGCGCGATCATCGAGGGCCTGATTGGCCTCGTCGCGCACCGAACGGCGCTTGGCCGAACGATCGCCGCTTCGCGATGTTCGATGCGCGCCGCCCTTGCGCATGACCGTCGAGCGTGCAACAGCGTTTCGATGTTTCACCATTGTCGGGCCTTGCGACGGCCGCGATAAAGGACCATTTTATCGCGCGGGGTTGCGCGCACGGTACCGGATTCTGCGGGACGGGTGGGCCTGCGTGATTACCAGGATCGTGCGCTAGATCTGGTACGAGCGCCGCGCCTACAACGCGAATGTCGGCGGTTCGAACCGTCTCGGGCAACCCACATTACGGCTGTAGCTCAGCGGAACAGAGCGCGACCCTGCGAAGGTCGAGGTCAGGTGTTCGAGTCACCTCAGCCGTACCAATCGTTCGGTCCTGCCACCTTCACACGCCGTGGTCGAATTGGTCAGACGCGAGACTGCAACTCTCGATATCCCGGTTCGAGTCCGGGCGGCGTGTCCACCTTGCCCCAGTAGCTCAGCGGTAGAGCGGCGGGTTTATATCCCGTAAGCGCCAGATAAGCGGCCGGTCGCACGTTCGAATCGTGCCTGGGGCACCACGTCTCCGTAGCTCAGTCGGAATCAGAGCACCGGGTTTCTACCCCGAGGGTTGCAGGTTCGAGTCCTGCCGGGGACGCCACCACGGCCGTCTGAAGGGAATTGGCATACCTGCCTGTCTTAGAAACAGGCGTTTCCCGGTTCGACTCCGGGGGGGGCCACCAATTCAAACGCGAACCTGACGGAAACGGCGTACCTCGGCGGTATAAAGCCTCTGGCGTCCCGGTTCAAATCCGGGGGTCCGCACCAGCGTACGGCACAGGCAGACGACGTACCTGGGAGTCGATCTGCACGGTTGGCTCGACAGGACCTCGCAGGTCAGAACCCAACGGACCTCTGCGCTTCAGGCTGTTCTTCCAGCCGTCGAATTCGGATCGAACCGCCGGAGGTTCGCAGGACCAGGTCCGGTCCGCCTCCATTAAACGACTGTTCGAGTTCCCCGCCGCCGGCAGAGTTGTCCACGACAAGCTCGGGGAAATCGGACGTCACTCCCCCGCCAAAGCTCTTCGCTGACAGATCGGCCTGGAAACCATCGGGCAGGTAGACCGTAACGCTGCCACCGGAGGTGCGCAGTTCGCTGTCCGCGTCCGTTTGTCCGGCCAAGCTGACTTCGACCGAGCCGCCGGAGGTTTGCGCCTGCACCGCACCTGCCGCTCGCCCTACTTCGATGGAACCACCGGAAGTCGCTGCCGACACCGTGGCGCCCGCTTCACCAATCCGGATGCGGCCCCCGGATGTCCACGCCTCGACAGCTCCGGCAACGCTCTCGAATTGGATCGAGCCGCCGGATGTTGCTGCGGTAACCGGACCGCTCGACTGCTGCAGGCGAATCCTGCCGCCGGAAGTCGCCAGATCGACCGAACCGTCGATGTCGCCAACTTGGATCTCGCCGCCCGACGTGTGCGCGGTGAAATCTCCATGTAGGCGGTCAATCTGGATGTCGCCACCGCTTGTGATCAAATTCAGGTGCTGCCGGTAAGGCACGTTCATCGTGATTTCAGCCACCGGCCCTCGCGATCGCCAAAGGAAAAGACCGCGGCGCTCGACATCGCCACCACTGATGGTCACCACACCATCATTCTGACTGAATTCGAATTCGAGGCCGGTGACACTCGCAGCGGAAAAGTCGACCTCGGCACGATCCCAGGAAGTCACTGTGACGTTTGCGTGCTCGACGATGAGCACGACCCGATCTCCTTCCGCCACGGCGAAACTGCGCTCCACATCCTGACCGAACACGGCGCCGCCCGGAATCGCAATCGCAAGCACGAGCAGCGTCGCTGGCAGTGCGCGGTTCGCAGCTCTTGTGATCGATCTTGCATGGTTCATCTGACGCTCCTTTAGCAGTGGCTGGTCGCCTTGTCCTCGCAAACTCCGTGCCAATTCCGCTTGGAAGGAAAAACATCCCTTCCGGTCAAGACGTTACAGCGATTTCGGCTCTGCATCCTCAAATCAGCCGATTGAGCAGTCTCACCGAAAATTGGCGAAATTTGCTTCCGGTTCGCGTGAACCATGCGATCTGCAGGGTCAAGTCCGCGTTGGATATTACCGCCAGCAGATCATGACAGAACACCGCGTTGCACTGCCGTTACAATGATTCGCCATGAGCAGCGTACCAAGACGCGATCCCGACCTGAGCTCCGCAGGTGTCATCGGCCATGTCATTGGCGGCAGGCTTGATACCACGGCGTCTCGTACGCTGCCCGTCTACGACCCCGCCATCGGCCAGATCACAGCCCGCGTCGCACTCGCAACACCCGCCGATGTCGACCGCGCCGTAAAGGCAGCGAAAGCCGCCTTCCCCGCCTGGAGCGAATCCCCACCCCTCAACCGCGCCCGCATCCTGTTCGCGTTCAAGCAACTGCTCGACGAACACCGCGACGAACTCGCGGCGATCATCACGCGCGAGCACGGCAAGACGCTCGACGACGCCCGGGGCGAGCTCACGCGCGGCATCGAGGTCGTCGAGTTCGCCTGCGGCGTGCCGCAACTGCTCAAGGGCCAGCACTCCGACAACATCGGCGGCGGCATCGACAATTTCTCGCTGCGGCAGCCGCTTGGGGTCTGCGCCGGCGTCACGCCGTTCAACTTTCCCGCCATGGTGCCGATGTGGATGTTCCCGTTGGCGATCGCCTGCGGGAACACGTTCGTGCTCAAGCCGAGCGAGCGCGATCCGGGGGCGTCGGTCAGGATCGCCGAGCTGTTGGCCGAGGCCGGGCTGCCGGACGGCGTGTTCAATGTCGTGCAGGGGGACCGGGAAGCCGTCGACGCGCTGCTTGACCATCCCGATATCGCGGCCGTCAGCTTCGTCGGCTCCACACCGATCGCGGAGTACATCCATCGCCGGGGAACGGAAAACGGCAAGCGCGTGCAGGCGCTCGGCGGCGCCAAGAACCACTTGGTCGTGATGCCCGACGCGGACCTCGACCAGGCGGCCGATGCGCTGGTCGGCGCGGGTTACGGGTCCGCCGGCGAGCGGTGCATGGCGATCTCCGTCGCGGTCGCCGTCGGCGCGACCGCGGGCCCGCTCGTCGAAAAGCTCAAGCAGCGCATCCCGGCGCTTGTGGTCGGCGACGGTAGCGCTCTCGGCACGGACATCGGTCCGCTCATCACCGCCGAGCACCGCGAGCGGGTGCTCGGCTATATCGACGACGGCATCGATGCGGGCGCCGAACTCGTCATCGACGGACGCGAGCACGAGTCGTCCGGACACGACAGCGGCTTCTATCTCGGCCCGTCCCTGTTCGACCGCGTCACGGCCGGCATGCGCATCTACCGCGAGGAAATCTTCGGGCCGGTGCTCTCCGTCGTGCGCGTCGATTCGTTCGCAGACGCCGTCGACCTCGTCAACGGGCACGAACTCGGCAACGGCGTCGCCTGCTTCACACGCGACGGCGGCGTCGCTCGGGAGTTCGCCCGGCGGATCGAAGCCGGCATGGTCGGGATCAACGTCGCGATTCCAGTGCCGATGGCGTTTCACTCCTTCGGCGGCTGGAAACGCAGCCTGTTCGGCGCTCACCACATCTACGGCGAGGAAGGCGTGCGGTTCTACACGCGCTACAAATCCGTAATGCAGCGCTGGCCCGACGCAGCGAGCAAGGGCCCCGAATTCACGATGCCGACGCACAAATGAGAACGGAGTCGAGTGCGGCTGCTACGTGGTACGTACGCACCGAAACAGTCGCGTTCGCCGCGTGGCGAGCGCGGACCAGCCCTCCCTGCCGCGTGTATAATGGCGCGCCTGCGATACGCTCACTGGTTCCCTCGCGCACTTTTCCACGGAATTCACCCTGACATCGGGCGAAACATTGCCCGCCTGGCGTTGTCAGAACATCTGACCTGCCGCAAGCACGGGCCGTGCTTGCCCGCAGGGCCGACGGACCGCACGATCGCAGCTTGAGCGAATGAAACGAGTCACGACAATCAGCTCGGTCGCGATAGCCGTCGGTGTGGCGGCCGCTTTTGTCGTTTGGATGGCGAGCGGCTATATCGGCCGCGATCCGGCTCCTGCATCCGAACGCACGACCAACGCTCCGGGCGCACCGTCCGCGCCGATTGCCGTGTCCGTGCGACCGTCCAGCGCTCGCACGATCACGCGCGAGATCGTCGTGAGCGCCAACACCGAACCGAACAGGGTCGTCGAGCTGCGGGCGGAAATGGATGGCCGCGTTGTCGAACTCGGCGCCGAGCGCGGCAGCCGGATCGGGCAGAGCCAACTCATCGTGAGCCTCGATATGCGCGATCTTGAAGCGCGCATCGCCGAGGCAGAAGCGCTGATCGCGCAACGCGAACTGCAGTACGAAGCCGCCCTGGACCTCGAGGAACGGCAACTCGTCTCGGATGTCCAGATCGCGGAGGCCCGGGCCAATCTCGTCGCCGCGCGAGCGGCTCTCGAACAGAATCTCGTCGACCTGCGCCACACGCGAATCAGGGCGCCGTTTGACGGCGTTCTCGACGAGCGGGAGGTCGAACTCGGCGACTATGTCCGATCCGGCGACATCGTCGCCCGAGTCGTCGACACCGATCCGTTGCTGATCGTCGGTGAAGTCAACGAACGTAACGTCGCCTCGATCAGCGTAGGCAACGCAGGGACCGCGCGCCTGGTCAGCGCACAGACCGTCGAGGGCACGATCCGTTACCTCGCCCCGGTTGCGGCGGCGAGTACGCGAACGTTCCGCGTCGAACTCGCGGTTCCGAACCCCGCCGGCGAGTTCAGGGCGGGAATGACCGCCGAGATGTATCTGGCCGCCGACGAGATCACGGCGCACTTCCTGACCGCCGCCCTGTTGACGCTCGACGACGCCGGCAACATCGGCGTCAAGGCGGTCGACGACTTTGACCAGGTGCGTTTCCATCCCGTGGAGATCGTGAGCTCCACAACTGACGGCGTCGGCGTCACGGGCCTGCCCGACGAAGTCAGCCTGATCACCATCGGCCAGGGCTTTGTGACCGACGGACAGCTCGTCGCGCCCGTTCCCGACCCGACCGCGCAAGGCGGCCGCGGCGAACTTTCAGAATCCAAGCAGCCAGGCAACGAACTCCCCGCGCGGCTATGAACGCGCTGATCAGCGCCGTCGTCACCCGGCCGCGCCCTACCCTGCTCGTGCTGGCCGTGCTGATTGTCACGGGCATCGCAAGCTACATCTCGATCCCGAAGGAAGCGGAGCCCGACATCCCGATCCCGCTCCTGTACGTCAACATCATTCACGAAGGGATTTCCCCGGAAGATGCGGAGCGCCTGCTGATCCGGCCGATGGAGCAGGAGCTGCGCACGATCGAGGGCCTCAAGGAGATGCGCGCGACGGCTGCCGAAGGCAGCGGCGTGCTGATCCTCGAATTCGAAGCAGGTTTCGACCCGGAGCTGGCGCTCGGCGATGTCCGCGAGAAGGTCGATCTCGCCAAGGCCGAACTCCCGACGGACTCCGAAGAGCCGATCATTCGGGAGATCAACATCGCGCTCTTCCCCGTGCTGGTGGTCATGCTGCACGGCGACGTTCCGGAGCGAACGCTCGTCACGCTCGCACGCAACCTCCGCGACACGCTCGAAGGCCTCCCCGGGGTGCTGCAGGCGGACATCGGCGGCGACCGGGAGGAACTCGTCGAAATCATCGTCGACCCTGTCGCCGTCGAAAGCTACAACCTGAGCTACGAGGACATCTACAACGTCGTTCAGCAGAGCAACCGGCTCGTCGCCGCGGGCGCGCTGGACACCGGGCAAGGCAGGTTTTCGGTCAAGGTCCCGGGCGTTTTCGAAGGCCTCGAGGACATGTTCTCGCTGCCGATCAAGACCGACGGTCTCGGCACCGTGACGTTCGCGGACGTCGCGACGGTCAGGCGGACTTTCAAGGACCCCACGGGCTATGCACGCATCGACGGCGAGCGTGCGGTTGCGCTCGAGGTCACCAAGCGGCTCGGCACCAACATGATCGAGGTCGTCGACCAGGTCCGGGATACGGTACTGGCCGCTCAGGCCGAGTGGCCGGAAAACATCCAGGTGACCTTCACTCAGGACAGGTCCACGCAAGTCCGCATCATGCTCAGCGACCTCGCCAACAACGTCGCGCTCGCCATCCTGCTCGTCATGATCGTCATTCTCGGCGCGCTCGGCGTGCGTTCGGCGAGCCTCGTGGGGATTTCCATCCCGGGCGCGTTCCTGACCGGCATCCTGGCGATCTATGCGCTCGGTTACAGCATGAACATCGTCGTGCTGTTCGCGCTGATCATGGCGATCGGCCTGCTCGTGGACGGCGCGATCGTGGTGGTCGAGCTTGCCGCGCGCAATCTTGACCGGGGCCTCGGCCCAACCGAAGCGTACATGCGGGCGGCCAAACGCATGGCCTGGCCGATCACGGCTTCCACGGCGACGACGCTCGCGGCCTTCCTGCCGCTGCTGTTCTGGCCGGGCATGGTCGGCGAGTTCATGAAATACATGCCGATCACGCTACTCGCAACACTCACGGCCTCGCTCGCGATGGCCTTGCTGTTCGTGCCGACCGTCGGTTCCGTAATCGCCAGACGGCATGAACACGCCTCCGGGACGGCACGGCACCGACCCGATTCCGCGGTGTTCGAGACGGCCCAGGAAATCCTGCCGCATGCGCGGGGCGCAACGGTCGCCTACGTGTCCTTGCTGCGCACGGCCCTGGCGCACCCGGCGAAGGTGCTCGCCATCGCCATCGCCCTGCTTGCCGGCTCCATCGGCGCCTATGCCGGGCTCGGCCGCGGTTTCGAGTTCTTCCCCGAAATCGAGCCCGAGATTGCGATGCTGAACATCCACGCGCGCGGCGATCTTTCGGTGGACGAACGCGACCAGCTCGTTCGGTCCGTCGAGGCACGCATTCTCGACATGCCGGAATTCGAATCCGCCTACGCGCGCAGTGGCATACAGCTCGGCAACGACATCGCCGAAGACATCATCGGCCGCATACAGGTCGATTTCATCGACTGGTGGCTGCGCCGGCCCGCGGAGGAACTCTTCACCGAGATCCGTGCCCGCACGGCGGACATCGCCGGCATCGTCGTGGAGCCCCAGGCGGACGAAGCCGGGCCCATCCAGGGCAAGCCGATCGTCCTCGAGTTGTCGTCGCAGCGGCCCGAGCTGCTGGGCAACGCGGTGGCGACGCTGCGCGCCGGGCTCGACGAGATCGGCGACATCATCGACATCACCGACACCCGGCCCGTGCCCGGCATCGACTGGACGATGAATGTCGACCGCGAACAGGCGGCCCGTTTCGGCGCCAACATCGCAACCGTGGGCAGTTCGATCCAGCTCGTCACGAACGGCATCCTGATCGGCGATTACCGGCCGAACGACGCCGACGACGAGGTCGATATCCGGGTAAGGTTCCCCGACGACGACCGCACGCTGAGCCAGCTCGACCGGCTGCGCGTGATGTCGGCGACGGGCGCCGTGCCGGTCGGCAACTTCGTCCAGAGAGTGGCCGCCCCGAGGGTCGGCAACCTGCAGCGAACCGACGGCGTCAGGGTCATGTCGATCAATGCGGACGTCCCGGACGACATCCTGGCCGACGACAAGATCGGCGAGATCGGGCAGTGGCTCGTCCAGAATCCGCTCGACCCCTCGGTCAACGTCGCGTTCAAGGGCGAAGACGAGGAACAGCGTCAGGCCGAAGAATTCCTCACGCGGGCATTCGCGATCGCGCTGTTTCTCATGGCAATCATCCTCGTCACGCAGTTCAACAGCTTCTACCAGGCGCTCCTGATCCTTTCCGCCGTCCTCTTTTCGACCGTGGGCGTATTGCTCGCGTTGCTCGTCACCGATCAGCCCTTCGGGGTCGTCATGAGCGGCATCGGGGTCATCGCGCTCGCGGGCATCGTCGTCAACAACAACATCGTGCTGATCGACACCTACAACGCGATGCGCCCAACGGTTCCGACGGCCGTGGAGGCGGCGCTTCTGGCCTGTGCCCAACGCCTGAGACCGGTGCTCCTGACCACGGTAACGACGATCCTCGGCCTGAGCCCGATGGTGCTCGGCATGAACGTCGACCTGCTCGGCCGCAACATCGACTTCGGCGGACCCTCGACGCAGTGGTGGACGCAACTTGCGACTGCTGTTGCCGGCGGGCTCGCGTTCGCGACCGTGCTCACGCTCCTGCTCACGCCCTGCCTGCTCGTGCTGGGCGATCGGTTCGGGAAGGGCAGCCGGCGCTCCCGCGAAGACGCACTCGCTCAGAGCAGCTAGCGGCCCGCTGATCAGTGCGCCGACAGCAGGCGCAGACAGGCGCCAATTCTCGCTGATGTGCGCAGCCTGAAGGTCGTGCTAACTTCAGGAATCGAGACGTCATGACGGAGTGTCCGATGTACCGGTCGAAGAACTTTCGCAAGATCATTGCCGTTCTTGTTTTTTCGGTGCCCGGCGCGGTGGCGGGGCACCATACTTGGGTCGTCGAGTATGACCGGGACAATGTCATCGTCCTCGAAGGAACAGTTGCTGAGGTCAACCTGACGAGCCCGCACAGTCGCATTTTTTTGGAGGTCGAAGGGGCGGACGGTAAGGAAGTGTGGGCAGGAGAAACGTGGCCGCTCGGCGCGCTGTACCGGCGCGGTTTGACGATCGCAAGCCTCGCAGTGGGCGACGTGGTCCGGGTGACCGGTGAGCGCGCCAGGGAAGGCCGCCCGGGATTGCATCTCAGAAGTATCTACCGCCCTGCCGACGAGTGGCGGGTCTGGATCAGGCTGCGCCAGGACACCGGAGAAAACAAGGCCGAAGGGATCGGTGACGGGGTGAATCAGATTCAGCTTGAAGACGAGTCGGTTTGAGGCCATGCATACTCGACCGTTCAGGAATCGGCCCGTCGACATGGGGACTCGAGCGTTCAACCACGGGTTTGTCTCGCTGCTGGCGTTGCTTGTTGTAGTGCCCCTGTACGGACAGGAACCGCGACCTGGCCGGGACGAGATGACAGGTGTCTGGATTCGCGCCTCCTCAGGCGTCGATCGTCCCGATATCTCGCATATCACGGCGGCGGCTCAGGCCGTCATGGATGCATACGATCAGGCCACCGACAACATCTTGCGTTGCCTGATCGACTGGGGCCGGGTGAATACCGTCTCCAGCTTTCCGATGGAGGTGATCGTCTCGGAGAATCAGGTCACGATCCTGTACGAGTACAACCACACGGTGCGTCGGGTTTTCCTCGATCAGACCGAGTTCCCGGCCGACTACCCCCCAAGCCTGGTGGGATACTCGATCGGCCATTGGGAGGACGACACGCTGGTGGTGGAGACGCGATCCCTGCTCCCGGGCTGGATCAACATGGAGGGCGTTGCACCGTATACCGACGCTGCGGTCGCTACCGAGCGGTTCACGCTCGATCGGGAGCAGCAGACGCTGACGGTCGAACGCTCAGTCGTGGACCCGGAATATTATTCGGGTCCGGTCACCTGGACTACCGAATACATGCCTGCGCAGTTCCCGATCTATCCGTACGACTGCACGGTCGGTTCCTACGGCTCAGGTCTTGAAGACTGAAACGCGCCTTCGACAAGAAGCGTTCACACGCCTTGATTAAGAGGAGTTAAAGGGAGCGTGCAAGTCGTCGGACCAGAACTGGACATCCGGGCGCAGTGTGAAGCGATATTGCGCAGTCTTCCTGAATGGTTCGGGATCGAGGAAGGTCTTGTGCACTATGCGGACGCCACCCTTCAGCTGCCTACGTTCGCTTTAACGGAAAAACGAAACGCCGTAGGGTTCATTTCACTCAATCAGCACTTTCCCGAGTCTTCCGAAGTGCACTGCATGGCCGTCCACCGAGAGCACCGAGGCAAGGGTTTTGGCCGAGTGCTCCTGGAACACGCGGAACACTGGCTACGAGGAAGGCACACGCGTTTTCTGCAAGTCAAGACCGTCAGCGCGAGCCTTGAAGATGCAGCCTATGAACAAACTCGTGGATTCTACGCGCGTATGGGATTCGTTCCTCTCCAGGAGTTTCCCGAGCTTTGGGATCCACATAATCCCTGTCTTCAGATGATAAAGGGACTCTGACCAGATTCGCGGGGAGTACGTAGCAGGACGTAGCGTCGACATCTCGGTCTCAGCCGCGGGCCGAGAATCGCACGCGCCCCCTAAAGCGGCCGCACAATCCTGGCCGTTTCAGGGTCGCCGAATTCCGTTCCCAACAGGCGGTCCGCAAGGCGAAACGCCCGGACAACCTCCGGAGCGGCGGATGGTCCCGGCGCTACTCTCTCGCCCTTCAAGTTGAACCTCACGAATCCGCCCTGGGGCGCCGGGCCAAACGAGAATGTCCCATCGGGCTCCTCGCCGGATCGAGCTTCCCGGTAGTCGTCGCCGTCCCTCACGGGGATGCCTTCGAGGAACGGCATGACGCGCACCCGGTCGGAGATGCCCGACAGGTAGGCGAACGATTCCCGGCCGTCATCGCCGGGCCGCACCCACCGCAGGCCGAGGCCGCCGCCGTTCGTTCCTTCGCGGGCGTCGGCGGCCCAAACCGTGCCGTGACTGGAATTCAATGCGTCGGCTGCAGTCCTGACCGCCGTGTAGTCGGCGGCCACGACGCGGGATGGCGCGCGACGCACGCCCACCGCATCCCAAAACGCGTCGATGCGAACCTTGTCTTCCAGCTCCGCCCAGGTGACCAGCCGGGCGCCGTAGGGTTGTCGACCTGCCACGGAGCGAGACACCGCGACAGCGCTGGTCAGGATGCAGCGGCCAGTACGGTCGGGATCCCAGGCATCGATGTCATGCCTGAGCTCCGGTGTGAGGTTGTCGAGCGTCTGCTGGTGGTGGCGATGTACGCTGAGGATATCCGTGCCCTCGGCACCCAGCATTCGCAGTTCCCCGTCTTGCGGCCCCGGGATCGGGCCGGTGCCTTGGTAACCAGCCAGGAGAAACGGGCGCTCGGCGTCGAGACCGATCAGCGTTCGGCTCAATTTGCCCAGGAGGACGGCGATCTCTCCGGTAAGCAGGAACTTCCGGCCGGCGAACACCGGCCGCAGCAGGCGCTGATAGTAGTCGGATGCCTCTTGGGCAAGAGGAGTTGCGCTGTCGTTCATGTTGGGTTCCTCGTACGGACATTCCGCTCCCGAGGCCCATGCATGAACGGTTCCCCGGAAAGCGGGGAGGTCCGTCGGTCTGTTGGGTGGACTAGATTGCCGGGTGGCAACCGATGGGACGAACCTCGCCGCGCGCGCCATGCGACGACATGGCGACGTTAACAAGACGCTGATTGGCGCGGGCTCGGTTCATGGGCGGCGCATCCTATCTACGCGTCCGATGTGCGTCAAGCCGGGACTGTCAACCGCGACGGGATCGTGCCGCGGCGCACACCGCCCGCACTGAGTGCCCGTCGACTCGCCTGCTTCTACTCGACCGACAGATGCAGGCTGCTGGCCGTCGGGTCGCAGTTGTAGTCGACCCACTCGTAGTTGGGGCTGTAGGCCCACTCGGTCGTGCCGCTTACTGCTCCTGACAGGTACTCCGGATCTTCCTGCGTGTACTGGAGTCTTAGGCGACGACCGCCATCAGCGAGGCTGTATCGTTCGACGACCCGCTTTTGCGAGCCGGACGGCACACCGCGGCCGTTACCCCACGGGTTGTCGCTGAAGTTCGTCGATTCGACGGCAAGCACACCGTCCTCGAATCGCCCGACCGAATGCCCGTGCAGGCTGGGTTCGGCGTCCTGCGGGCTTTGCGCTTCGTTGAGATGCACAATGCGTTCGGCGTCCATGAGTTCGTGCACGAAGCGGACGCCTTCACCGGTGCGTTCGATGCGCAGATTTCCGCGCCGCACCAGGGCAGGCGCGGTGGGCGCCGTGCAGGTGAATTCGGGATTGTCGTTCTCGTCAAACGCGTCGATTGCGGCCTGCCCTCTTTCGGTCACCGGCAGACTGGTGGACGGCCCGAAAACCGCACCGGACAGCAGGTCGGGTGGCGGGCCGCCGCCACCGAAAGGCCCCCCGCCAGGAGCCCCGGGACCTGGAGCCACGCCGCCCGTTACGCCTATCTGTCTCCAGATGCCAAAGACATCGGTAGCCACGGCATCCGAAGCAGGTGAAGCGCTTGGCGGCGGAGGCGGCGGTCTTCGCCCGGCGGCTCGGGCGACAGCAATTGGATCGACAACGATCCGTGTGCCGTCCTCGAACTCAAATACGTTGGCAAAGAAGAACCGCTTGTCGTAGTCGAGGTCCCGGTTGCCGGTGATGCGCACTCGATCGCCGACCTGCACCGTATCCCGGTCCCAACCCATGCTGGTCAGCACCGTAATGGAATTGAGTTCGAGCAGCCATTCCTCCTGTTCGCCCGAATCGTTGGTGGTCAGCAACGTCGCAAACGCGTGCGGATTCCGCCAGGAAAAATCGATGATCTCCCCCTCAAGCTCGGTGAACACATCGAGCTCGAAATTGGCTCGTGAATGATGCGCCTCGACAGCCGGCAGCATGATTACGGACAGCAAGCCCATGGCGATCAGTCGATTCATTTTGGTTTCCAGTCTCATCGTCGTGACCGGAAATCTAGTGTTCAACTTTACGACTGTCAAGTTGACGACCCGTTACGGTGCCGATCCCTATGGTCCCGCGGCCGCCACTGCTGCAAGTCCGCATTTGAGTCGCTGCACTTCGGCGTGAGGAGTTCCCGGATCAGATGAACCGGCGAGCCTCCGCCGTCAGGTGCCGTCTGGGCGTCGAGCGTCACACAGAGGGTGGGTACCGCCCCGGGTTATCGATCCGCAGTTGCGTGCAGGGTTTCGAGCCTCGACGCCAGCCATTCGTAGCGTGACCGGGCATCTTCCGTCAGCGTGCCGGCGAGCAGGCGACCGATCTCGGTATCCATCGCCTCGATCATCGCGTGAAAGTACGGGACAGGGTTGTCCATCGGGTTGACGTTCGGGTCGAGGTCGGCATGGCGGTCGGTTATCAATTCGATCGGCGGGCGGTGCAGCGGAGTGTGCGGCGTGTTGAACGCCAACCAGACGAACCAGGGCTGGTCCTGGCGGCCCTCGATCCACTCGAGCGCATCGTCGACCTTGGCGGACGGCCCGTACCCGAACTGGTCGGAGAATTCGCCGTTCACGACCTTTGTCCACGCGTAATAGCCTTCCGGAAATCCGCGCAGCAGCCCTGCGAAGTGCTCGAAACCGACGAGGTTCGGATGACGTTCCCAGCCGTTATTAATGTCTCCGAGGTGCCACTTGCCGATCGCCGCGGTAGCGTAGGCGCCGCTGCTGGCTTCGATCAGCAAGCGAGGCAGAGTGATTTCCCGAGCACCCAGACCCGGTCCTCCCGACGGCGGGCGTCCGCCGCTCGCACGCGGGTTGGCTCCGCGCCCGCAGCACTCGGCAGGCGTACCCTCGGGCTTCGGCGGCGGTTCCGGCATGAAGCCCATGTATTCGGCATCGCCGGTGGGCCGGACCACGCCCGTACGAAACCCGTACCGCCCGGTCAGCATCGTCGCACGCGTCGGCGAACAGATCGGCTGCGACCAGAAGTTGTCGAACCGCAGGCCGCGCTCGGCCAGACCGTCGAGCGTCGGAGTGTTTGCGGTGGATTCTCCCACTCCGTAGGACGCGAGCGTCTCGATGCCCATGTCGTCGGCGATGATCAGGAGGATGTTGGGGCGGTCGGCGGTCGGTGCGGACTCCTGGCCCAGGGTCGCGACGGTTACGGAGCAGGTGCACGCGACTACCACGAAAGACAACCAGTTCCACTATCTCAAGGCGATCTTCATGCAGTGCTCTCCTGCGCTATCGAGCAATCGTTCAACCATTCAATTCTAACCGCGTCTAGCGTAACGGGCTTCGGGAATGATCGAGCGGGATCGGCGGGGACGCCAAACTCGCGAACGATCCGCAGCGTTCTCACCCGGGAGATCGAACGGAGTCGGCCGCTTGTAGGATCACAAGCCCGCAGCTCAGGTTTATTGCGACCGAATCTGACGCATCTGGCTGCTAGCTTCTCTCCGGACAGAAAGGAAGAACTGGAGAAAAGCGATGCTTACCGCCTATATGCGGCGCCTGTGCCTGGGGTATATCGTTAACCTGACCGCGCGCATGCGCCACACGAGGGTCGAAGGCAGTGAACTGGTCAAGTGGGTGCTGAACGCCGCCGACACGCTTTCGCTTCCGGGCTACGCGGACAATCAGCACCTGCTGGACGAACTCGGCAGGCGCGACCACGTCTCCGCGGATGAATGGGAGCGCCTGCGCAATACCCTCGCAACCGAATATCGAGCGTCGAAGCGGATGCGCGGCGATCGCACGGCGCAGCGCATGCGGACGCTCGGACGCTACATGCGCCTGACGCGAACCGACGTTGCTCTGCTCGAACTGCTGCTGTACTACGAGACGCAACCGGTCGTCGAATCCATGGTTGACGAGATTCTTCGCCACGGACTGTACAGGGTTCGCTGCCAGTTCTTTTCCGTTGGCAACCCCGATGTGGCGCACATGCTGGGCATTTCCATGGGGACCCTGCGGCGCCGTCTGGCCCCGGATTCGCCGCTCGTGCGCTCGGGCCTCGTATCGGTCGACGATGACGGCGACTTCAAGTTGCTGGAGCGGCTTTCGCGGTTGGCGCATGCACCCGCCCGCAGCGGCGTGGACGTCCAGCAATTGCTGTTCGACAAGGCGCCGGCGACGGAGCTCGAATGGTCGGATTTCGACCACGTGGCCACCCGCCGCGACCACGTCGAACGCCTGATCGCGGGCGCGCTTCGAAGCGGCGAGCGAGGCGTCAACGTGCTAGTGTACGGGCCGCCCGGGACCGGCAAGACGCAGTTCTGCAGAACGCTCGCGCAGCGGCTCGGGGTCACCATGTACAGCGTCGGCGAAGCGGACGAGCGCGGCCGCGAACCGAGCCGGGGCGAGCGGCTCCAGGAACTGCGCCTGGCGCAACGAGTACTCGGAGGCTGCCGCAACTCCATACTGCTCTTCGACGAGATGGAGGACCTGCTCTCCGATCCCGGTTCGATGTTGCTGTCCTTCCTCGGCGCGACGAACGCGGGCAGGCGCAGGGCCGACGGCTCGAGGGTTTTCCTGCACCGCTTGCTGGAAGAGACCCGGGTGCCCACGCTGTGGACGACAAACGCGGCACGGGAGACTTCCGAAGCCGTGCTGCGGCGCATGATGTACGCACTGGAACTGCGCCGACCCTCGCGCAGAGTCCGCGAGCGCATCTGGGCCCGGCAACTGAAGCGGCAGGGCATCCCGTCGGTGGAAAGCGATGCACGGGCACTGGCCAGGGAGTTCGACGTGACGCCCGGTGTCGCCGCTGGCGCTACCGCCGCAGCCCGGTTGATCGACGGAGGAAGCATCGCGACGGTCCGCCAGGGCGTACACAGCCTGTCGCGCCTGCTGCACGGCGAAAAACCGCCGCAGCAGGCGCCCGGCGATTTCGATCCCGCGCTGATCCGGGTCCAAACCGGCCCCGACAGCGCCCGCAACCAGACCGATCCGGTCGAACTGACCGAACGACTCGCCGAGTGGGGGGCGCGGCGCTTCTCGCTGTGCCTCCAGGGGCCGCCGGGCAGCGGCAAGAGTGCGTTTGTGCGCTTTCTGGCCGAAAAGATCGGACTGGAAGTGATGCCGAAGCGGGCCTCGGATCTGATGTCCATGTGGGTGGGAGAGACGGAGAAGCTGATCGCCGAAGCTTTTGCCGAGGCCCGCGACCAGGAACAGTTCCTGGTATTCGACGAAGCCGACTCGTTGCTTGCCGATCGCCGCCACGCGCAGCGCAGTTGGGAGATCAGCCAGGTCAACGAAATGCTCACATGGATGGAATCCCATCCGCTGCCGTTTGCGTGCACCACCAATTTCGGCGAGCATCTCGACCCCGCGACGCTCCGGCGCTTCGATTTCAAGCTTGGCCTGGATTTTCTCGCCCCCGATCAGGCGGTGGCGGCGTTTCGGGTTTTCTTCGGGCTTGACGCACCTCCGGCAGTTCGGGAGTTGGCAGGAGTGACTCCGGGTGATTTCGCCGTGGTGCGGCGGCGCGCTGAGATTCTGGGCAAGCTGGACGACGCAACGTCGCTCGCCGCCATGCTGCGCGAGGAGTGCGACGCCAAGCCGGATCGGCCGAGACGGATCGGGTTTGCGGTTGGCGGTGGATGAGCGCGTCCGTTCAGACGGCGAAATTATGGAACGTAGGTTGGAACAGTGAATAAGTTGAGTGCAAAAGGAGCCGCGAGTCGGCGCTACACCAGGAACGTCGTGATCAAGCCCGTTTCGAAAAGGGCGATGCGCCACATCATGAAGCGGGACGCGAAGATTCTCGCGGCACTGGCAAAATGCGATACGAGCGACTCAAAAACATCGTGAACCTGGCGATCCGCCTCCAGGGCGCCAGGGGCGGATTGACGATGGACGACATCGTGGAGGAGTTCAGCGTCAGCCGCCGGACGGCGGAACGGATGCGCCACGCGGTCGAATCTGCATTCGGCCCGCTCCTTCCGGTGGAAACCGGCGACAGGCGCATCCATTGGCGGCTGGAGTCGACCCGGTTGCGCGGCCTCGTTCGGATCTCGCCCGAGGAACTGGCCGAACTCGAATCCGCAGCCAAACGCCTGGACCGGGCCGGGCTCTCCGAGCGCGCCCGGCTCCTGCGCGACCTGGTCGCCAAACTGCTGGCGTTGCGACGAGCACCGGACGCGCCAACCCTGGGTGACGAGCTCGAGGCGCTCATGCAAGCGGAGGGATCGGCCATGCACCCAGGTCCGCGACCCCAGATCGAGCAGGGCTTGCTCCAATTGCTGCGCGACGCGATCAAGGCCACCCGCAAGGTGGAATTCAGCTACGTCGCAAGGTCAACCGGAAAGCGTACCGATCATCTCGTCGAACCTCACGGAGTGCTCTACGGCAATCGAGCCTACCTTGTCGGACATGTGCAGTGGACCGAGGAACCACGACTCTGGAGCCTGGCAAACGTGAGCGACGCCCGCATGACCGACGACGCGTTTGAGCCCAACCCCGATTTCGACCTTCAGCAATTCGCAGAGCGCTCCTTCGGCGCATTTCAGGAACAGCCCGTGGATGTCGTTTTGCGGTTCGATCCTGGCGCCGCCGCCGACGCTGCAACCTTTCAGTTTCATCCCAGCCAGACACTGCTTGAGCACGAAGATGGCTCGTTGACGGTTCAGTTCAGAGCCGGGGGCATCGACGAGATGTGTTGGCATCTCTTTACGTGGGGGGAGAGCGTTACGGTGGAGAAGCCGACAAGGCTGCGGGAGCGGTTGCGGGGGATGTGTGCGGAGCTGGCGGAGCATCACGCTCAAACGCGGTAATACGAAAAACGTGGATCGTCCCACTCGGATTCAGGCGTAGATTTCAGGACACCGCGACAACGAGCGCGCCGACCCGCTGGCGAACGGGGGACTCAACGATGCGGCAGATCGTACTTGATACGGAAACGACAGGACTCGATCCAGCGTCCGGGCACCGGATCATCGAAATTGGCTGCGTGGAACTTGTCAACCGCCGCGTCACATCGAGCACGTTTCACCGTTACATCAACCCGGATCGCACCGTCGACGCCGGAGCGCTCGAATTGCATGGCATAGACGATGAGTTTCTGGCCACCCAGCCGTACTTCGTGGACATCGCCCACGCGTTTCTCGAGTTCGTGCGCGGCGCCGAGCTCGTCATCCACAATGCCGAGTTCGACGTGGAGTTCATCAACCACGAATTACGGCGCGTGCCCGGTGCGCCCGACGACGTAAGGGACTGTTGCGAGGTCCTCGACACGCTCGCGCTCGCCCGGCGTCTGCATCCCGGCAAGCAGAACGACCTCAATTCACTTGCCAGACGGCACGGTGTCGATGTCTCCAGGCGCGAGTGGCACGGGGCCCTGCTCGACGCAGGGATCCTGGCCGACATCTACCTGATCATGACGGGCGAACAGAACTTGTGCTGAGTTTTTTCGACATCGTAGATGATTGGTAGTATGGCCATTCTTTCGGCTCGAAGCGGTGAAGCTCCCGGCGAGATGTCCGGAGCCTGAGCGATTCCCTCCTGCACATCCCCATTCAGGAAGCGTGTGAGGATATCGGCTATCGCTTCTCTCCCGCGAAGGCGTTTTAGCAGGTACGCCCAGGCCGATCCGTGCAGCGCCATCGCGCTGTCCGCGCGATAGCGCGTGACGTGGGTAATTTCGGCTGCATGCCGGGGAAACCGGCCCGCAGCCAGTGTTGACGATGTTGCCAGCGCTCGCGGCTAACGTTACAAGCGCGCACCGCCTGTCAGGACGATGCCGAGGATCGTCAGCATCAACGCGTTGGCGCCGATCATGACGCCTACCGCGATCAGCAGGGAACGGGATATCTCGGCGCGCAGTTCCGCGCGAACGGCGTCGATGCGGCCCAGCAACTCGGTTTGCACGGCATCGATACGGGCCAGCAATTCGGTGCGAACGCTATCGATGCGGGCCTCGAATCGCTCCACGGTCACCAGTTGATTGACGGATTGGCCCATGACCTCCACGATGGCTTCGGCCTGTTCGGCCTCGACGCCCGCGACCTTGAGCCTGCGGGCAGCGCCGAGTGTATCAAACGCCGTATCGGACATGCTGGATTCCGGGTAAACCTTTGGGCGCGCGCAGCAGCCCGTTGCTCGGATTCGGCGTCAGGGTAGCATCCAAGTCCCGGAACGGAAGCCTCGTTTCGGACGGAAGCCGGCAGTAATTAGAAGTGTCTCGCGGCCTGGCATCGACCGGCTCGCAATCGCACGCGTGGTTCCATGACCGCGTCGAACTGGTCCGGTTCAGCAGCGGCAGATTTGCGGGCAGCGCGGCAGAGCGATACTATCACTAGTTAGGATACCTAGTATTCCTTAGAAACGAACCCCCGAGATGGCCACCAAATACACTTTCGACTACCTGGAAGCTCGTGGAATTTCGGGTCCGGAGGGTGTCGCGGAAGCGCTCGACCGGGTTCTCGACAACATGGAGCCAACGGTCTACGACCCCCCCACTCGCGGGCTCACGGAACACGAGCAGGCAATTCTCCGCGAAGGGGGCCTTCGGCTAGAGCGTACCGGCGGACGGGATCTTGCCGCCGAAGGCGCAGTTCGATTCGCCGCCCTGGTCGAACACAGCCTGTCGGCCGAGCAGGTGGCCGCGCAACTGAAGGTGACACCGGGTCGAGTCCACCAGATGCTGTCGAGCCGGGATTTGTACAGCTTTCGACTGGACGCCAGGCGGCTGATTCCGAGTTTCCAGATTCGCCACGGCAAGCTGATCCCCAACATCGCGCAAGTCAACAAGGCATTGCCGGCGACAATGCACCCGCTGGGCATCTTCAATTGGTATCACCGGGAAAGCGTCGATCTGTGTATCGACGACCGGCAGGAAGTATGCCTGACACCGCTGGAATGGCTGGCGGAGGGGCGGGATCCGGCCCATGTGATCTTCTTGGGCAAGCACTTGTGACTTCGTGCCGAAACTGCCGAACGCTCCCAACCTGAACCGTCTGCGCGCGCTCGAACCCGCGCTGCGAACTCTGGACACCCGGAAACTCTGGCACCGAATTTACCGCCGCAGCGGCGAACACCCGACCCGGTGGGATGCCTTGCGATTCCATGGACCCACCGCCGCGCGCTTCGACCACCATCTGCCCAACGATTCGGGAGAAGCGAAGCTTCAGGACCGCGGAATTCTTTATCTCGCGAGCGACGTACCCACGTGCCTCGCAGAGGTGTACCAGGACAATCGTGAGGTCGATCCAAACGATCGCCATCCGTGGCTGGTTTCGTTTCGCTTTGGCACGGCGCTTACCGTGCTGGACCTGTCGGAGACATTCGCGATTCGGGCCGGGGCCTCAATGAAGTTGATGAGCGGCCCCAAATCCCAAGCGCGAAACTGGGCGCGAGGATTTTACGAAGCGTATTCGAACATCGACGGGCTCTACTTCCTGTCCTCGATGACCAACCGGCCCGTAGCCGCAATTTTTGAGCGGGCGCTCGACAGGCGCCCGTTTCCCGACACACCGCTTTTTCACCGGAGTCTCAGCGATCCGCTCCTGCACATCCCGATTCAGGAAGCGTGCGAGGATATCGGCTATAGCTTCTCTCCCGCGACTGCGTTCTAGCAGGGACGCCCAGGCTGGATGGTGCAGCACCGTCGCGCCGTCCATCGGATAGCGCCTTGACTTGAGTATTTTCGCTTGTGTACCGGGAATCCGGCCCACGGCCAGTGCTGGCCATGTTGACGGCGCTCGACGCTATCAGTCCAGGCTCGCGGCGCCGGTCAGCACTATGCCCAGGATCGTCATCATCAATGCGTTGGCGGCAATCATGACGCCCACGGCGATCAGGAGGGAACGCGCGATCTCGGCACGCAGTTCCGTGGAAAGGGCGTCGATGCGGGCCAGCAATTCGGTTTGAAAGGCATCGATGCGGGCGTGCAGCGTCTCGTTGCCAGCCTCGAAGCGCTCCACGGTCACCAGTTGATTGACGGATTGGCCCATGACTTCCACGATGGCTTCGGCCTGTTCGGCCTCGACGCCCGCGGCCTTGAGTTTGCGGGCAGCGCCAAGTGTATCAAACGCCGTATCAACCATGATGGACTTCCGGTGAACCGTTGTGCGCGCGCAGCACATCGTTGCTCGCACTTGGTCTCAGCATAGCATCCAGGATCCGGAACGGAAGCCTCGTTTCGGGCGGAAACCGGCTGTAATCTCAAGTGTCTCGCTGCTTGGTATCGACCGATCTAAAGGAGACGGCATCGCGACTCAGGAGGTGTCTTGGCGTCTCGCGATTACTCTGCCGCGTGGTCAGCAGAATACGCGCGTGCATATGCTTGCATCCGTCGGTTTACGCTGTGCCTTTGCCGTTGCGACAGATTGGAGCCCTGGCGTTTGTGAGGCTTGCAAAGCAAGCAGCCGCTACGCGTAGACTTTGGACCCTTGCGCTTGTGATGTGCCATCGGAACTCCCCGGCAGCCTTATATTCGAATCTGCGGGCAAGAAGTTTAGTAGCGGGGTCAGAGGGCGTCGAGCGCCTGCCGCAGCCGCACCATCGCCAGCGTGTCGCGTTCGCAGTAGGCGCGTAGATCGTCGAACGTTTGCTGGCGCTGCTCGTGGGCAGCGTTTCCAAACGCCCGCAGATACCGGGCTGACGCCGCCCGACCATCGGGGATCTCAAGATCATCGTAGCTCATTCCGGGCACGAGTACTGGCAGCACGCTCTTGATCGAGAACGAGCCTCGAAATTCCGGATCGTAGTATGTGCGTTTTACGACCGGATGCAGATCAAACAAACGGTCCGAAATGGCGTTCAGACGCTCGGCGCGCTCAGGCAAGGCGGTGGCCAGCTCTTTCAAAATTCTTCGTTCATACGTCGAGTACGTGCAGATGGACCCTTCGGTGCCGACGGCTTCGATCAGTCGGTCGGCAACATGCGGCCGCGGGTCGTCCTCAACTTCGTGCAGGTAATCCGTATGCTCAAGTGATGCGGCGTCGCGCTCGGTATGAACAGAGAACTGGAACGGAATCGTGTCGTATGGACTCGTGCCGGGAAAACGAGGAATCGCCGGCATGAAGGTTTCAAAATCCAGGTAATGAATCGGCGACACCAACCTGGCCAACGACGATGAAATGTCGCCATGCACTATGGGCCGTTGTTGCTGCACGGCGCGACGAACGACGTCTTGCAGCGGAGGCAGCCCAAAATCGCCTGGGATGTCGCGAATCTCTTCGATACCCGCCGCCTCGAGCCGCGCACGGCCGCTGGGGTGGAGCGACGGGAGTTCACCGATGCCATGGTCGGGCCACACAAAGTCGCGGGTGCAATGAGCGTAGTAAGGACAGTCGTTCGGCTCGAAGCAATGGGCTCCGGGCGAGACCTCGGGAGCCGCAGACGCCGATAGCACCGTCAGCATCTCCCCGACCCGTGTGCTCACAGTCTCTTGGAGCGCCTCGGCTTGGTCCGTGACCGGATGACGCTTGAACAGCGCATCCAGATCGAGCCGGATGCCGTCGTAGACGTAGTTCTTGTCGAGCGTGACAACCTCGACTTCTCGAACATCGAGGCCGGCACCGCGCAGAACCCACAGTTGAACGGCCACATCCGGAATGTGGATCTCCTTGAGCCTGACTGTGGACTTGACTTCCCCCAGCCTCCAGCCTCCCCTGGGCAGGCGCTCGAGGATGTCGACTCGAACCAGCACGCCTTCGTGCCTGAAAGCTGGTTCGAACAATACCGGCACCGTTCCAGCCTCGATGACCTGGCGCGTTTCCTTAAGCGCGTCGCGAACATGCCGGTGATCGTGAGCGACGAAGTGCCCGTGCGGATAGCGCTTGCAGGCGAGGTGACCGACTTCGTGCCCAGTGTCGAATACCGCTTGCAGGCTGGCGTCGGGCGGCGGCGCGAGGTCGCGCTCGTAGCTGTCGTACCAGAGCCGAAGGTGGCATTGATCTCCCGAGAGGTAGCGGGATTTGGAGAGAGTAGGAACGCGCATGGTTTGAGGTGACGTGCCTTAACAGAGATTCGGCGACTTCATCCCGTCCGCCCTTCCGCAGCCGAGTTTGCAGGCAGTTTTCCGCGTTAACGCAGATATGACCGTAGAATTCCCAGAAGCCTTCGCCCCGCGAAGATGGCGACGGCCAAAACAAGCAGGCCAATGAGCCCAACAACCTGCAGGACGGAAGCCAGCAGACCGATCATGACGGTAGTTCGTTTGATCAGGTACGCAGTGTACCCAAGGTACACGATGGCGGAAGCTGCGAACAGAACAACGGCATTCGACCCAATTCCGAGAATTGAGCCGGGTTCCGTATCGATGACAAGCGCACCGATGACGAGTAAGCCCATCGCTGCAGCCACGAACAAAAGATTCGGGATGGCGAATGGTTCTAAGCCAAATTTCTCTGCGGCGTGTTTGTTCATCGCCATTGCCACCGCGGCAATAAAGATAAGGCCAACTACGATGCCGATCATGATCAGCGCGGTCATGAATTGCTCCCTTTGTCATTGTCACTGGGATATGTGCGGCGGATAACGCAGCGAACGGACATTGACATAGTTGAGCGACAAACAGCGTCGCGTAGTCGTAGCTGAGGCCGACCAGCGGACCGGGATCCAAAGGGAGAGAACTCATGGTGAGCGCGGTGAGGCCGAACGTATGCGCCACGCAACGGCGTCGCCGTGTGGCTCGGCGGATTACCCAGACCGCGAACCCGTGTGTCGCATGTACGGCCGATCATGACGCGCCACTCACCGACCAGCCGGCACCGCCAAAATGAGACAACCTCCGCATTCCGTCGAAGCGGAACAAGCGCTTCTCAGCGGCGTCATGCTCGACTTCGCGGCCTGGGATCAGGTGGCCGATGCCGTTACCGCGAGCGATCTCTACCGCGCGGATCACCGACACATCTTCACGGCCATCGCGGAGCTGGTTGAACTTGGACAACCTCCGGACGCGGTAACCGTCAGCGAACACCTTTCGATGCAGGGACGTCTGGAGGAAGCCGGCGGCATGGACTACGTTGCCGAATTGGTAGCGAACTCAGCCGGCGTCGCGAATATCCGGGCTTACGCCAAGATCGTGCGCGACCGCGCCATGCTGCGGCAGCTCATCGGAGCCGCCGGCGAAATCGCCGCAAGCGCCTACGCACCCGAAGGACGCGAGGTGGCGGAGATTGTCGACGAAGCGGAACGTCAGATCTTCGATGTCGCCGATCGGAGGCAGCGCACCGGCGCCGGTTTCGAGCGGGTTAACTAGTTGATCGAGGAGAGCTGGAGCCGATTGCGGAAATTGAGCGATAGCCCGAACGAGATCATCGGGGTTGCAACGGGATTCAACGATCTGAACAAATTGACGGCCGGTTTTCAGAACGGAGATCTTGTGATCATTGCGGGCCGGCCCTCCATGGGCAAGACAGCACTGGCGCTTAACATTGCCGCGTTTGCTGCGGCAGGGAACGGTGTATCCACCGGCATCCTCAGCATGGAAATGTCGAAAGAGCAGATCATGTTTCGGTTGATCGGATCCATCGGCCGGATCAACCAGAAGCGCTTGCGGAACGGTCGCCTGTCAGACGACGATTGGGTGCGAGTTCAGCGCTCGCTCGACACGCTCGCGGACGCACCGCTATTCATCGACGATACGCCGGCGCTGAAGCCCACCGAGGTTCGCGCCCGACGCCTGAAGCGCGAACATGATCTGGGTCTGATCGTGGTGGACTATCTTCAGCTCATGCAAGCCGGGGGCTACAACGAGAACAGAAACACGGAGATCTCGCGCATCTCCCAGTCGCTGAAGAGCCTCGCGCGGGAACTGAACATCCCGGTGGTTGTGCTATCGCAGCTCAATCGAAGCGTTGAGCAGCGTACCGACAAGCGGCCGATGATGTCGGACCTGCGCGAATCCGGCGCCATCGAACAGGACGCCGATGTGATCATCTTCATCTACCGCGAAGAACGGTACGACCCCGAGACACGGGACAAGGGTTTTGCGGAAATCATCGTCGCCAAACAACGCAACGGGCCGACCGACACATTTCGACTTGTCTACAAAGGGGAATTCACCAGGTTCGAGAACTTCGTTCCCGAGGACTACGGCGACGGTGTTCGCGGCGTGTGACTGCTCCCACCAACCGTGGTCTGTTCGGTCATCGCTTGAAGCGCGCACGTTGCCAAAATGGTTACTAGGACCGGTCGTCCAGAATAATGTCGTTGCAGAGCTTTACGCACTCGTCACAGATGTTTACGTGTATCCCGACAATTAGCCGGTTTGCCTCGAACTGACTCTTGCCGCAGAACGAACAATAAAGCCATGCGCGATTGTACGATCCGGAGCGCGGATAATCCATCACCGCGAGAAGCGCGTCCCTCAGGCGCACCATCGCCAGCGTGTTGCGATGGCAGTAAGCGCGTAGTGACTTGAAGTTCTGCTGCCGTTCGTCCTTGGAGACGCTTCTAAGCGCCTGAGTGTATTGGGCGGTAGCGGTCATACTGTCGCGAATCTCGAGATCGTCGTAATCCATCCCAGGCACCAGGACCGGGAGCACACTGTTCATCGAGAACGAACCTCGAAATTCGGGATGGTAGTAGCTGTCGCGCACGACAGTACGCAGATCGAACAACCGCTCGGTAATGGCAGTGAGTGCTTTGGCCCGCTCGGGCAAAGCCGCGGCCAGCGCGTTCAGCGTCGTTCGCTCGGTGTGCGAGTACGTACAGATGGAGCCTTTGGTTCCCACCGCTTCGATGAGGCGATCGGCAACGTGCGTTCGCGGGTCGTCATCCTGCTCGTGCAGGTAGTGCGTATTTCCGAGCGATACATCGCCACGCACGGTGTGAACCGAAAATTGGAAGGGAATGGCTTCGAATGGACGAGTACCGGCATAACGCGGTATTGCTGGCTGGAAAGTTTCGAGATTCAGGTAATGAACTGGGGGAGTCAGCTCGGCCAGCGCTGATGAAACGCCCTCATGAACGATGGCCCGTTGTTGCTGCACCGCTTGGCGAACGGCGGCTTGCAGTGGCGTCAGCGGGAATTCACTCGGGATGTCGCGGATCTCCTTGATGCCCGCCTCCTCGAGTTGCGCGCGTCGACAAGCGTGCAGAAACGGAAGTTCGCCGACGCCGTGAACTGGCTGAACAACATCTCGCGTGCAGTGAGCGTAGTAGGGGCACTTGCGGGGCGTGAAGCAGTGCGCGCCGGGCACGATGTCTGGAGCCGCAGACCGACCGAGCATGGCCAGCATCTCCTTGACTCGCGTGCTCACAATCTCCTGAAGCGCCTCAGCTTCGTCCAAGACCGGATGACTCCTGAACAGCGAATGGGGATCCAACGCAATCCCATCATGGACGTAGTCCCGGTTGAGCGTGATCACCTCCACTTCTCGAACGTCGAGGCCAGCGCCCCGCAGCACCCAAAGTTGAATGGCGACATCGGGAACGTGGATCGCATGGACATCGCTTGTGGACTTGACGTCGCAGAGGCGCCAACCTCCCCGGGACAGGCGCTCAAGGATGTCAACGCCAACCAGCACGTCTTCGTGCCTGAATGCAGCTTCGAACAGCGCCGGCGCCTTTCCTGCCTCGATGACCTTCCGGGTTTCCTCCAGGGCGTCGCGCACATATCGATCGTTCCACCCAATGGAATGCCCACCCGGATGGCGCTTGCGCGCAAGCCTGCCCACTTCCTGCTTGGTGTCGAATAACGCTTGAAGGCTGGAGTCGGGCGGGGGCGCCAGATCACGCTCGTGACTGTCGTACCAAAGCTTGAGATAGCATTGGTCGCCGGAGAGGTAACGGGATTTGGAGAGGGTGGGATTAGGAGACATTGAGGCCATATTATTGACTCGGGCACACCGGAGACTGAAAGTAATCCAGTACCGAGTCTCCTATCTCGCCTGGCGTTACTCTGACTTGCGCCACAGCGAATACTCACGCCTATCGCTGCCGACATAGTCAGCGTTATTCACTTTCAAATATCCATTCCAAAGAAAATTTTCGTTCCGGGGTGGACGATAGCTACCGAGAAATTCCGGTAATCCATACTCCTCTGCCGCCTGATACAAGCGACCTTGCGGATCTGTGAAACCGGCGTCGCCACCTGCCCCATCGCCCATGCAGTTGAGAAGCCATATCGCAAATGGCGGACGATTCGGAAACATTCGCCCATAGAACCAGCTATATGCAGTTCGGGCCTCCATGCCCAACAGAAACAAGGCGAATCGGTTTGCTCCGTGATCCTCACCATATTCCGGTGCTCGCTGATAAACCAGAAGGCGCATAGAAGATTCCGAATCTGCGGGAGGACGCCCCGGATGCCAACAGTTTCTTTCCTGGTGATCGCTTATGGATGGCGACTCAAGAAGTAGCGCTGCGATTTTTGGAACGCCCCCTGTGCATTCCCTCCCGAGGTCTTCTGCGGAATATTCCCTGTCGAACGCCAAAGCCCCTTCATATCCCCTCGGATGGCGACGAATATCCTCCATCACACTCGCCTTTGAATATGCATGGTCGATGTAAAAGTAGCAATGTGCGCTCTGAGAGCGATTGAAAACCTCTATCGGTGTCCCATCCGCTTCGAACCGATGCGCCCCGGACCCTGGATAGACCACGGTTCGACTCTCAAAGAAGTTCTTTAAGCTATAGTTTTCCTGAACGAGCCATTCCGGACAGTCTTCGCTTTGCGCAGATAAGTAGTTCACCATTGTCATTGCTACACTCTCTTGAGCCCCACGAAACCGATGCTTGCTGCAAGCATTAGCTATTCGATTGTCATTTTGTCGTCATCATCGAAATGTATAGTGGATGGCAGTGTTGCATCGAGAAAAGACCGCCCGAAGTGGTTGCCAATCTCCAACGCGCCACGAGGTTTGCCGCGGCCGGTATCGCCGATGTGCCCATCCTCGGTTATCTGAAAATGCTGCATGACACCTCGTTGAAGGACATACTCAATATCCTCCAGAGTGTGCCAAGGGCGCAAGCAATTGACTTCGGAAAAACAGAACCATGTCTGGTCAAGAATTTGTTTTTGCGTTTCGACTCGATTTGCAAGCCGTTGCGCCGTACGATTCTCGTTGAAGACACGCACGGGATTCGCCAAGAAATCGTCAGCGGACTCAGCTATCCAATACTTTTCATCAGGGTTCAGGAACCATTTGTTGAGGTGTTCGCGCCAGCGTCGACCAATATCGTCTGACTCGCCTACATAGTAAGCAACATACTGCCCGTCAGTCGTCGCAACCACCAACATGTAGACACCTTGCCCCAGATAGGGGTCGTACCAGTTTTCGTGGTACGCGATGGCGTTCAACGGCACGCATTTCCAATGAAGCTCGTATCTCACTTGATATCCTCCTTTGCTTCGCCATCCCCGACGTCCGACGATCCTGCAAACTTGTAGAAACCTACGTCGACTTGCGCTCGGACCTCTTTTCTGTCGTTTGGCTACTGTTGTCCGAATCGTAGATGGCTGCCAACCTCTCCGCCTCCTGCCGAAACTCCTCCCGCAAGGAATCAGGTCCGAGCACTTCAACCAGACTCCCAAACCCCGCCAACCACCAGCGCAACTCGGCAGTGTCGGCGACCGTCGCCTCCACCAGCACGCGCCCGTCTTCCTGCTCGGTGGCGCGGTGATCCGGCGCCAGGCGGCTTTCGATCAGGTGCGCACCGGCGCCGGCATGGAACACCGCCCGCAGCGCCAGCTTCTCGTCGCTGGCCGGATACGCGAACGCGCCGTCGTCGCCCAGATGATCGGCGAGGCGAAAATCCGGCGGCGTCTTCGCCGGTTCGTCCGTCAATCGCGGCTCGCTCATGCGGTGCAGCACGTAGTGGCGGATGTCCTCGTATTTCCAGGAAGTCGCGACGAGGTAGACGACGCCGTTGCGCACGACGATTCCCAGCGGATTCAGGACGATGGCCTTCGATTCCTTTTCGTGCTTGCCGCGGTATCGCACTTCGACCTTCCGGTTCGTCATCAGCGCCTCGTAGACGGCCTCCTGCACATCGGCGGAAACGTCCGGCGGCGTGAGCGACGGCCCCTGCGCGATGATGGCCGCGCGGTCCGTCCAGCGTCCCAGGTCGGTGCCGTCAAGAATTCTCCTGGCGTGGCGGAAGTACGGATCGAGCTTGGGGAACGTGGAAGGCGGCATGATCGGGCGCAGGTGCTCGACCGCAAGACATAGCGCGAACGCCGTGGTGGCGGTCATCGCCGGAATCTGCGTCAACGCGTCTTTCTCGATCCAGAACCAATAGTTCGTACGGCCGCGGGTTTCCGAGGTAATGGGAAACTGCCGGGACAACTGCTCCAGGCTGCGTTGAACGGTGCGCGTGGCGACATCGAAGTCCGGGTTCTTGTCGCGCACCTCCGTGAGGATTTGCCGCGTACTCTTCCCGGGCAGGCCAACGGGAATGGCGGCAAGCATCGCCAGGTGGCGCAGCGTCGTGTCGGTAGCGGTTGGCATATGCGATTCCAGGCTCGATTCGGACTCTTCTGCCGCGCGGTTGGCAAAACCTGTCGCCGTCCCGAGTCACTGCGTCGGCAGCGACGTGCGTGTGAGTGGCGATGCGCGCGACAGATCGGCATAGCGGCATCCCTGTCTCGGCAGCCAACCGCATTGTGCCGCAACTATGCGTCAAGTTGCGTCGCAAACGACGTGAGGCGAGTTCTTTCCGGGAAACCAGACAGCGTGCATCCGCGATCGCGATCGCGAGGAAAAAACCAGGGCGAAGAATAACTCCCGGAAGCGGCCAGTTTCGCCTTTTGACGCGCCGCGCAAAGGTTTGACACCCTCAAACACCGTTCCTACGATGCAATCCATGCCCGCCCTCGCCTTCAACCCGCTCAAGGCGGCCCGATCCCTCCGGGAAGCGGGCGCCGACGAAAAATTGGCTGAAGCCATGGCCAGCGCCATCGGCGACATGGCCGACGCGGTCGAGGGGCAATTGGCGACCAAGACCGACCTGAACGCGCTCGAACAACGTAACGCGAGCGCGATGGAGGCGCTCGAACAGCGCATGAGAGCTACGCTCTATCGCACGTTGTGGCTGCAGACCGGCATCATCATCGCCGCGGTTACCGCAGTGACGAGGCTGCTGCCCTGACCTGAACCGGGGTTGACGCGATGTCCGGCAAGACCGGACCGCACGATACTCAGGCTTGGTGGTTTATCCCCTGCCCGCATCCTCCCGAATAAACTCCGCGCCCTTCTCCGCGATCATCACCGTCGGCGCGTTCGTATTTCCCGAAGTGATCCGCGGCATGATCGAGGCATCGATGACTCGCAGCCCTTTCACGCCGTGCACGGCGAGCCGATCGTCGACGACGGCCAGCGGATCACCGCCCATCTTGCAGGTGCCGACCGGGTGAAAGATCGTCGTGCCGAGATCGCCGGCGGCGCGCACGAGTTCATCGTCACTCTGCAGATCCGGGCCAGGCTTCCACTCCTCGGGCTCAAACCTCGCGAGCGCATCCGCGGCCATGATGCGGCGCGTGAAGCGGACTCCGGCGACGGCCACGCTGCGGTCATGGTCTGTCGACAGGTAGTTGAGCGTGATCGCGGGATGTGCGGCCGGATCGGGGCTTTCGATGCGGACGTGGCCGCGGCTCGTCGGCTGCAGGTTGCAGACCGAAGGCGTGATCGCGTCGAACCGGTGGAGCGGATCGCCGAACTTGTCGAGCGACAGCGGCTGCACGTGCCATTCCATGTTTGGCGACGGCTGCGACGGGTCGCTCCTGGCGAACGCGCCGAGCTGCGATGGCGGCATCGTGAGCGGCCCCGTCCTGAACAGGAAGTACTCGATCCCCATGTTGAGCTTGCCGCACAGCGTGCGGGCACGCCGGTTCAGCGTGACGGCGTTGCTGACCTTGTAGACGATGCGCACCTGCAGGTGGTCGTGCAGGTTCTCGCCGACTCCGGGCAGGTCGTGGACGACATCGATGCCGTTCGCGCGCAATAACTCGCCCGGCCCGACGCCTGAATGCTGCAGGATCTGCGGCGAACCGATCGATCCCGCGGCGAGAATGACCTCGCTGCGCGCGTCGAATTTGTGTCGGGTGCCGCCCTTCAGGAAGTCAACTCCGACAGCACGCCTCGCGCCGTCCCTTGATTCGATCCGCAAGCGCTCGACGTGCGCGTCCGTCATCACCTTGAGGTTCGCGCGTTGCATGACCGGGCGCAGGAAGGCCTTCGTGCCGCTCCAGCGCACTCCGCCGCGCTGGTTCATCTGAAAATAGGCGTTGCCGAAATTGTCGCCGCGATTGAATTCGCTGATCTTCGGGATGCCGCACTCCTCGGCCGCGTCGCGCCAGGCGTCGAGGATCTCCCAGTTCACGCGCCGCTCCTCGACGCGCAGTTCCCCGCCCGCGCCGTGCAGTTCGTCGGCGCCGTGCTCGTAGTCCTCGGAGCGCTTGAACACGGGCAGGACGTCGTCCCAGGACCAGCCGCGATTGCCGAGCGACGCCCAGTGGTCGTAGTCGCTGCGCTGGCCGCGCATGTAGATCATCGCGTTGATCGACGAGCAGCCGCCGAGCACGCGGCCGCGCGCGTAGCCGATCGTCCTGCCGTTGAGACCGGGGTCGGGCTCGATCTCGTAGCACCAGTCCGTGCGCGGATTGCCGATCGTGTAGAGGTAGCCGACCGGGATGTCGATCCAGAAGTAGTCGTCCTTGCCGCCGGCTTCGAGCAGCAGCACGGAGACGTCCGGGTCCGCGGAGAGACGATTGGCGAGCACGCAGCCGGCCGTCCCTGCGCCGATGATGATGTAGTCGTATTCCATGTCGCGATCCGGGGGCGATGTTACCGCAAGCGCCGGCCGGCCCGGCGCGGCGAAGCCAGGGCAAGCCGTCGCCGCGAAAAAGCCCGCGCGCACGTAGCGATGCCGGTCGGCCCGGCTTCGGCAAGCCCGCGTCGCAGGCGATAGAATCCCGCGCAACGATCCCGTGCGGCGGTTCGGAAATGACCAGTGCCGAACGACCGCTCGCGTTCGACAACGCCCGAGTGACGATCCGCGTGACCGCTCCCGAACGAACATGCCGCGAAGACGATCCCAAATAACCGCTCCCGAACGACGGTCCCCGTATGACTACGCTGGAACGACCGCTTCCGAATGACCACTCCCACATGAAGATTCCGCGATGACCATGGCGCTGCTGTTTTTCGCGGGTCTTGCGCTGCTCTGGTTCGGCGGCGAGGGTCTCGTGCGCGCGAGCGCGGCGCTCGGGATACGGTTCGGGCTGACGCCGCTCGTCGTCGGCCTGACCATCGTCGCGTTCGCCACGAGCGCGCCGGAACTCGCGGTCAGCCTCGCGGCGGCGTTTCGGGATTCGCCGGGGCTTGCCGTCGGCAACGTGGTCGGCTCCAACATCTGCAACATCACCCTGGTGCTCGGCGTGACGGCGCTGATCGGCCGGCCGCGTCTCAAGGGGCAACTGGTACCGCGCGACTCCATCGTGCTGGTCCTGGCGACGCTGGCCATCCCGCTGCTGCTGCTCCTCGACGGGCAACTGGGACGGATCGAGGGATTCGTGCTGGTCGCCGCCATCGTCACCTACGTGACGCTGACGGTCCGCGACGCGCAGGCGGGCCGCTATCCGGCGACCTTCGCCGCCGAGGCGCCGCCGGGCGCGAAACCGGAAGTCTCGATCCTGCTCAACGTGCTTATCGGAGCGGCGAGCCTCGCGATGCTCATCCTCGGCAGCGATCTGTTCGTCCGCGCTGCCGTTGAGATCGCCCTCGCACTCGGCATTTCCTCGGCGCTCGTCGGTCTGTCGGCCGCGGCGCTCGGGACGAGCCTGCCGGAACTCGCGACGTCGATCGTCGCCGCGCGGCGCGGGCAGCCTGAACTGGCGGCGGGCAACCTGATCGGCTCGAACATCTTCAACCTGCTGCTGATCCTCGGCGCGACTTCGCTCGTCCGGCCGCTCGTACCGAACGGCATCGGCCCCGTCGACCTCGGCGTCATGGTCACGACGTCGCTTGTCGCGCTTGCGGTCATGCTCATGAAACCGCGCATCGGAAGGCTCGAGGGCACCGTGCTGCTGGCTTGCTATGTCGGCTACATCGCGTGGCTGTTCGGCACGATCGGCTGAACGGAGAGGCAGCCCGGATCGCTCAGAATGGAAACAGTAATTCTCATCGTTCTCGGCGTCCTGCTCGTCCTGTGGCTGCTCAGGCGACGCCCCCGCGCCGTCGGCAAGTCCCGGTCGTTATTGCGGGCGCTTCGCATACGAAGGTTCCGCCCCTGGGACCATGAAGCGGAACTCGTCCGCCTCTGCCACGGCGACAAGGCATTGACCGAGCGGCTGATCAGCCATGAGCTCGAACGCTCTCCGGGAATGTCGCGGCCAGGGGCCGCGCTCGCCGCGGCGACGCGCCTTCGGCACGATAAGCAGCGCTGAGTCCGAAGCGCACGAGCTGCCGGTCCACGATTCGCGCGTGCCGTTTCGGCGAACTCGGCCACTTTGGCCACTTCGGCGCTTTGGAGCCTTGGACACTTCAGCCGCTTCGGTCACTTCGGTGCTGCGACCGTTTCTGCGATAGCGACGCTCGCCGCGGACGGCCGCCTACTCCGCCCGCGCCTTCCCCCAAACCTCGACCCCGCACCACGCGTAAGCCGCGCCGACGACAGCATACGCTGCTCCGGCGACTGCTTCGGGAACGGGCGCCACGACACCGGCGAGCATGCCGAGCCAGCCGATGACGAGCAGCAAGCCGGACCACGGCCGCAGCACCTGTGCGCGCATGATGACGAGACCGAGCGTGATCGAGCCGAGTAGCAACACGAACCACGCCGCGCCGTTCCAGATTCCGAGCACCGCGAAATCCCAGCCCTCGCAGGCCGCGGCGATGAAGCCGCGCGCGGCCTCCGTGGCCGGTTCGTAGAACGGCAGGCAGATCAGCGCCGCCTGCCCTTCGGGGCTCGCGGCCATGACCGGCAGGACCGTGAGCCAGACCACATCGACCGCTGCAGCGAGTGCATTGCCGAGCGTCGCCGCGACGAACGCGATGAGGCCGGGCAAGCCGGCCGGCTCGCGCTGAACGGCGAACAACGCGAACAGCCCGAACGGGAGCAGGAAGTGGTGCAGCGTGCCGAGATAGCTCTCGACCAGCCAGTTCGTCGTGCCGATGCGGTTGAGCCCTTGCGTTTCCGGAATGAATGGCGCCGCGATGTAGAGAATCCCGGCGAGAACCAGCACCGCGCCTCCGGCGCGCGCGAGCTTGTCGATGTCGGTCATGAACGGTCCCTCAACAAGCTCCGGCATGCGGCTCCGGCTGCGAAGCCCGAAATCCGTGGAACGAATCCTGCCGGATTCGACCCGCCTTGCATCTCCATCGTCGGTAATACTCGTCGCTCGAACGAGACCGGAACTTCCGCTTGTCGCCCGAAAGTGGCGGCAACTCCGGCTCGCCGCTGCGCCGCGGCACTGTCAGTGATAGTGCCGATCGATCCAGGCCTCGAAGGCCGCGAACATGGCCGCATCGGACTCGCTGTTGTCGGCCAGTAGCTCGTCGCCGTGTACGACGCGGATGGTCGCCTTCAATGGTCTGACGGGCGGCTGCTCGCGGGTCAGCGCAGCGCGAATCGATTCGCGCGCCTCCTGACAGGCCTCCTCGACCGACCGGTTGCAGTCGTCGGCGAGATAGCGCCCGGTGAAGCTTTCGCCGGTCAGGCTCCTGAGCGTGTCCTCGTGGCTCATGCTGTTGCCTGGCGCCCAGTAATGCTCGGCGAGCAGCGGGCCGATACGGGGGTTGTCGGTCAGATAGCCGAACTGCCGGGTGAACCAGGCGCGCGTCTGGAACACGGCCATGTTCGCAAGCAGGTAGCCGTGGTAGCAGCAGGCGGAACTGCGGTCGAGCAGGTGAGGTACCGACAGCAACGGCCTCGGCGCGCAGTCGAGCCCGAAGATCCGCTGTTCCGTCTCGCGTGCAAGCGCGATGAGACGCTCGCCGGTGAGTTCGGCGTCCCGCATCGAGTAGACGGCCCATTCGAAGTACGGCACGACGAGCAGGCAGCGTTCGGCGTACGCGGCAAACGGCTGCCTGGCTTCGATCTTGCGCTCGATCAACTCGTCGGGAATCTCCTCGTCCGCACGGTTGCGCGCATAGAGTTTGAGCCAGTCGCCATCGTTGAGCAGGTTGTCGAAGAACATCGACTGCGTTTCCGCATAGGCCATCGAGGTCGGCGGGAACTCCTGACTGAAGCACGGCGCGTTCTGCGCGATGTTCGCGAAATGCGCGGCGTGGCCGCCTTCGTGAAACAGCGTGAGCAGGCCGTCGTCGCCGCTGCCGACCTGGTTGGGGTTTGCGTTGCTCGTGAAGTTGATGGCCGCGGGCAGCCAGGTCCCGTTGCGGTACCAGGCCGGCCGCGGCGCGTGCATGAAGCCGTTCTCGTATTTGCCCTTGCGGTCCAGCAGGTCGAGCGTGAGCTCGGCATCCCGAAACTCGACACCCATGCGGCCGAAGGACTCGACCCAGCGCTGCAGGCTCTTCGCGAACGGCAGATAGGGATCGAGCTCGCGCGTCGTGTCGCCGGACATGTAGTAGCTCAGGTTATGCGCGGCCAGTGCTTCTTCGCCGTGCTGCGCGGCCAGTTGCTCGAAGCCGCGCTGCTGCGCGTCGCGCGTCTGCCCTTCGAACTCGTCGAGAATCGCGAACAGCGTCTCAGGCGTCATGCGCTCCTCGAAGTTGACTTTGTAGTCGAAGAAGTTTCGATAGCCCAGAGCGCGTGCGAAGGCGTTGCGCCGCCGGACCATTTCCGGGAAACCGTTGCCGACCACCCAGCGCTCGAGCTCGAGCAATGCGTCGTGCGAGGACTTGCGGACCCCTTCGTCGGCAGAGCTCACGAGGTTCGTCCGCAGCACGAGCGTCGATGCCTCGGTGCGTTCACCGGCTTCGTTGTCGTAGTGGAGCGTCAGCTCCTTGCGCCCGGCGAAGATATCCGTGTCGTCCCGGACAAGATCGCTTGCCATGTCCCGGGCGTCGGCGCTCTCGATCGCGTTGACCTCGAAGAAGTCGAGCCAGCCGCGCAGGCCGTGCAGCAACCGATCCCGCTCGTCACCCGCAGGCGCCTGCTCGGCCGCCGCGATCTGGCCGCGCAGTTCCGCGATACGCTCGGGGTTCGCGACGAAGTCCTTGTAAGCCGTTTCGGCCGCCGCGAACGCGTCGTGATCGTCCGTCGTGCCCATGTAGTTCGTCCAGAACAATTTTTCTTTCGGCGTCGAGACACCGAGAAAGTCGCGGTTCAGCGCCTCGAAATAGGTCTGTGGATTCATGGATCAGGCACCCGTTCCCTGCATCGGCGAGGTAGCGTTGCATCCTAACCGCGGGCAGCGTGGGCTGCCAGCAGGTACGCGACGGCGGTACACTCGCCCGGTGATGACGGTAGTGCAACGGAAGCATTCGGCGATGCCTGTCGTAGCTGGAAGCGGCCGGATCGCGTCGCCGGATATCCGGTGTCTGGACCGCGTGAACGCGGTTCCGGTACGCGGTCCTGACCGCTAACCGGGTCCAGAGACACGCGTGCACCGCTTCTCCACCATCGCGCTGGGCAGCATCCGGGATCTGCTGCCGATCGTGCTCGTGATCCTGTTCTTCCAGCTTTTCGTCCTGGATCGGCCCATCGGCGAGCTCGCGTCGCTGATCGACGGCGTCATCGCGGTCGTGCTCGGACTGACGCTCTTCACCTACGGTCTCGAACTTGCGCTCTTCCCGATGGGCGAGACGCTCGCGCATGCGCTCGCGCGCCGGGGCAGCGTCGTCTGGCTCGTCGTGTTCGCTTTCCTGCTCGGCTTCGGCAGCACGATCGCGGAACCGGCCGTCACGGCGGTCGCCGGTGAAGCTGCGGAGACATCGGCCGCCGCGGGATTCATTGCCAACAACGACGACGCGAAGTTTCTGTTCGCGCTCGGGCTCAGGATCTCGATTGCGCTGGCCGTCGGCTCGGCGATCGTGCTCGGCGTTCTCAGAATCATCGCCGGCTGGTCGCTCGTCAAACTCATCATCAGCGGTTACGCGCTCGTCGTCGGCGTCACGTTCTTCGCGCCGGCCGAGATCATCGGCATCGCCTACGACTCGGGCGGCGTCACGACATCCACCGTCACCGTGCCGCTCGTCGCCGCGCTCGGCGTCGGGCTCGCCTCCTCGATCGGCGAACGCAATCCGATGACCGACGGTTTCGGCCTGATCGCGTTCGCGTCACTGACGCCGATGATTTTCGTCATGGGCTACGGGGTGGTCATCGCGTGGATCTGATCGCCAGCATCTTCTCGGCGATCGCGTCGACGGCGTTCGACGTCGTGCCGATTGCCGCCTTCCTGATCTTCTTTCACGGCGTCGTGCTCGGTCGCCGTTTCGTCAATATCTGGCGCATAATCGTCGGGCTCGGCTGCGTCGTCGCCGGGCTCGGCTTGTTTCTGCTCGGACTCGAACGGGCGCTGTTCCCGCTCGGGCGGTTCGTCGCCGAGCAGTTGACGGCGATCGGTTCGGGCGCGAACGCCGACGCGCTGCTGCCCTGGTACTCCTACTACTGGGTGCTCATTTTCGCGTTCGCCATAGGCTTCAGCAGCGCGATCGCGGAACCCGCGTTACTCGCCGTCACGCTCAAGGCCGGCGAAGTCTCCGGCGGCGCCATTCACGTCTGGGGCCTCAGGGTCGTCGTCGCGCTCGGGGTCGGCTTCGGCGTCGCGCTCGGCTGCTTCAGGATCCTGACCGGCACGCCCTTGCAGTGGTATATCGCCGCGGCCTACGCGGTCGTCCTGATACAGACGGCTTTCGCCCCGAGACTGCTGGTCCCGCTCGCCTACGATTCGGGCGGCGTCACGACGTCGACCGTCACCGTGCCGCTCGTGACCGCCCTGGGACTCGGACTTGCGGCCAACGTCCCCGGGCGCAGCGTGTTGCTCGACGGTTTCGGGATGATCGCGCTCACCTGCCTGTTTCCCATCATGACCGTGCTCGCCTACGCGCAGATCACGGCCTTACTCGAGTCGCGCCGGGAGGCACGAGAAGCCGGGCGCCGACACCAAGATCCACCAATGGAGGACTGACATGCACTTCAAGCTGATAATCGCCTTCGTCGACGACAGCAAGACCGAAACCGTCCTGCACGCCGCACGCGAGAGCGGCGCGACCGGTTCCACGTTGATCAGCCACGCGCGCGGCGAGGGCATCTCGAAACACACCACGTTTTTTGGCCTGACGCTGTCCACCCAGAGGGATGTGCTGCTCATGCTCGTCGAAGAACATCTGAGCCGGCGGATACTCGAACACATCGCCGAGGTCGCCGAATTCGATGCGAAACCGGGCGTGGGCATCGCCATTCAGATCGACGTGGAGGACGCCGTCGGGGTATTTCATCAGGCCGAGGAACTCGTCGAAGTCGTGGAGGACGAACTATGAAAGAACAACCCGGAATCACCGTCCGCGACGTCATGCGCACGTCCGTGACCGAAGTCGACGGCAGTATCGATGTAATGGAAGCGATGCGCGTCATGAAGCGCGTTGGCGCGACCTGTCTGGTCGTCAGGAAGCACCACGAACATGACGAGTACGGAATGGTGCTGTTCTCCGATATTGCCAAGCAAGTCATCGCCAGGGATCGTGCGCCCGAGCGCGTCAACGTCTTCGAAATCATGGCGAAACCCGTGATCGCCGTGCGGCCCGACATGAGCCTGCGCAACTGCGCGAGGCTTTTCGAACGCTTCGGCATCAGCCACGCCCTCGTGATCGAGGACGACGCGGTCGTCGGCATCGTCAGTTACTACCTGATCGTGCTCGGCGGTCTCGACCTCGATTGAGTCGCCCCGCGGCGGTTTGCGCCGGCGCTGAAGGTCGCCCCGGGCCGGGCGGCGCCTCGGCGCGCGCCTGGTCTACAATCGGACGATCGTCCGGCTGATCGGGGACGGTGCAGGAACTTCGCTGCCCGCCATCCGCCCAATCGGGAGAACGTCGTGATGGCCATACGCACCGTGAAATTGAGCTTGCTGCTGCTTGCGCTCCCGGCTGCGGCCACGCTCGCCGACGATACCGACGAACTCATTGAAGCGGCGCGACTGGGCGACATCGCCTCGGTCGGCGTGCTGCTCGATCGGGGCGCCGACGTGAACGGCGCAGCCGTCGACGGCACGACGGCGCTGCACTGGGCTGCGCGCGGCGCACATCTCGAGGTGGCCGAACTGCTGCTGCGTACCGGAGCGGGCGCGACGGCCGAGGATCGCTACGGCGTGACGGCGCTGCATCTCGCCGCGGTCAACGGCAGCACCGCGCTCATCGCGGCACTGCTCGACGCGGGCGCCGACCCGGACGCATCCGCTCCGACCGGCGAGACGGCGCTCATGACTGCGACGCGCACGGGCATGACCGACGCGATGGCGCTGCTCATCGATCGCGGGGCGGCAGTCGACGCGCGCGATCCCACGTACGGGCAGACGGCGCTCATGCTGGCCGTGCGCGAGAACCATCCGGCCGCGGTGGAACTCCTGATCGGGCGCGGCGCCGACATCGACGCCCGGACCCGCGCCGGACCGACGCCCGAATTCGTTCCTCCCTGCAAGGGCACGGGTTGCGGTTCGGAAGGCGTCGGCATCAACCGCGGCGGCCTGCCGGACCGGGGCCGCCGGGCGGCCGCCGAGGGCGGGATGACGCCGTTGCTCTACGCCGCCCGGGACGGCCGGTTGGACGCGGCGCGGCTGCTCGTCGATGCCGGCGCGAGCCTCGAGCTTGCCGAAGCGAACGGCATGACTCCGTTGCTCATGGCGACGCTCAACAATCAGCTCGGCGTCGCGCGCCTGCTGATCGAGCACGGCGCGGAGATCAACGTCGACGACTTCTGGGGCCGGTCGCCGCTCTTCGCCGCCGTCGAGTACCGCAACCTCGACATGAACAACCGCGACGAGGACAGCCCGACCGACAACAGTGTCGACCGCGGGCCGATTCTCGACTTCATCGCCGAGCTGCTCGAGGCCGGCGCCGACGTCAACGCGCGCACGCGGGAAGTGCCGCCGAGCCGTCGCTGGCTGTATTCGCTCGGCGACGTGTCCTGGGTCGATTACACGGGCCAGACGCCTTTCCTGCGAGCCGCGCTCTCGGGCGACACCGTGGCGATGCGCCTGCTGCTCGAATACGGCGCGGATCCGAATCTCCCGACCTTCGCGGGCACGACGCCGCTCATGGCGGCGGCCGGCGTCAACTGGGTCGTCGCGCAGACCTACACGGTCTCGCAGGCGGCGCTGCTCGAGACCGTTGCGCTCTGTCTCGAACTCGGCGCGGACATCAACGCGACCAACTCGATGGGCCTGACGGCCCTGCTCGGCGCGGCCAACCGGGGTTCCAACGAGATCATCGAGTTTCTCGTCGCCAACGGCGCGGAGCTTGACATCGCCGATGTGGAGGGCCGAACGCCGCTGCGCTGGGCGGAGGGCGTTTTCCTCGCCGCGGTCGGCGCCGAACGCAAGCCCGCGACGATCGCGCTACTCGAGGATCTCATCGCCGCGGAGCAGACCCCGTGAGACAGCACGCCGCGGTCGTCGTCGTGACGCTGGCCACGGCGCTCGGCGTTTTCTTCTGGCTTGAAGGCGCGCGGCCGCCGACGGCAGACGAGCAATGGGCGCTGGTAGAGCGCTACTGCATGGACTGTCACAACGAGGGCGAATTCGCCGGCGGCGTGGCCTTCGACACGCTCGACCGCGACGACATCCCGGCCCACGGCGAGACCTGGGAAGCGGCCGTGCGCAAGCTCCGCGGGCGCATGATGCCGCCGCCGGGCGAGCCCCGTCCCGAGCCCGCGCGTCTCGATGCGCTCGCGGCATGGCTCGAGGACACGCTCGACGACGCCGCGCGCGTCGACCCTAATCCCGGAGCACCCGTCCTTCACCGCCTCAACCGCGCCGAGTACGCAAACGCGATCCGCGACCTTCTGGAACTGCCCGTCGACGCCGCGACGCTGCTGCCCGCGGACGACTCGCGCGACGGTTTCGACAACATCGCGAGCGCGCTCAGCGTCTCGCCGGCGCACATGCAAGCGTATGTATCGGCCGCCGCCGAGATCAGCCGTCTCGCGGTCGGCGACCCGACGATCACGGCGGCGATCAGCACGTACACGGCGCCGCGCGGGCTGTCCCAGGCCGAACACATCGACGGCATGCCGCTCGGCACGCGCGGCGGCATCCTCGTCGATCACGTCTTCCCGCTCGATGCGGAGTACGAGATCAGCGTGCGGCGTGCCGGGGGCGGCTTCGGGCTTCGGGCCGTCGGCGGCGCCGAGCCGGTCGAGGTCACGCTCAACGGCGAGCGCGTCCGGCTGCTTGGGCGCGGCGGCGCGTCGAGCTTCACGGTGCCCGTCGAGGCCGGCGCGCATACGCTCGGCACCGCGGTGGTGCGCACGAGCCGGCCTTCGGGCGTCAACGACCTCTTCGCGGTTCATGCCGGCAGCACGGGCGTGCAGGCCATCTCGATTACCGGCCCGCTCAACGCATCCGGTCCCGGCGACACGCCGAGCCGTCGCCGGATCTTCATCTGCGCGCCGGCTTCGGCGAGTGACGAGGAACGCTGCGCGACGGAGATTCTCACGGCATTCGCGACGCGGGCGTTCCGGCGTCCCGTTGAATCGTCCGACCCGTCGCTCGAGACCCTGCTCGAGTTCTATCGGACGGGACGCGCGCTCGGCGATTTCGAGACCGGCATCCAGCATGCGCTCGCGCGCGTGCTCGTCGATCCGCAGTTCATCTTCCGCTTCGAGCGCGAGCCGCAGGATGTCGAGGCAGGCGAGGTCTACGCGCTGGGCGACTTCGAGCTCGCCTCGCGGCTTTCGTTCTTCCTGTGGAGCAGCATCCCCGACGATGCGTTGCTCGAGGCCGCGGTCGACGGCCGGCTCAGAGGCGATGCCGGGCTCGAGCGCGAGGTCGAGCGCATGCTCGCCGACCCGAAGGCAACCGCGCTCGTCGAGAACTTCGCATCGCAGTGGCTCGGGCTCCGGCAACTCGACAACGCAAGTCCCATTTCGAACGACTTCGACGGCAATCTACGCCAGGCCTTCCGGCGCGAGACCGAGTTGCTGTTCGAGAGCATCCTGCGCGAGAACCGCAGTATCGTCGGTCTGCTCGATGCCGACTACACGTTCGTCGACGAACGCCTGGCCCGCCACTACGGCATCCCGAACATTCGCGGCAGCCGCTTCAGGCGCGTGGCGCTGCCGGACGACGCGCGCCGCGGCCTGCTGGGTCACGGCAGTCTGCTGACGGTCACCTCGCCGCCGAACAGGACGTCGCCCGTCATGCGCGGCGCCTGGATCATGGAGAACCTCCTCGGCACGCCGGCGCCGACGCCGCCCGAAGGCGTCGACACCAACCTCGACGCCAGGGCCGCCGCGGCGAGCGATCCCGGGTCGATGCGCGAACAGCTCGAACGGCACCGCGAGGATCCGGCCTGCGCGGGCTGTCACGGCATGATCGATCCGATCGGCTTCGCACTCGAGAATTTCGATCTCATCGGCGGGTGGCGCGATACCGACGCCGGCACGGCGATCGATGCAAGCGGAGAGCTCTGGGACGGCACGCCGATGGAGGGGCCCGCAGGCCTGCGCGCTGCCCTGCTCGAGCGGCGGGAACTCTTCGTCACGCGGGCGACGGAGAAGCTTATGGCCTACGCGCTCGGCAGGACGGTCGAGCATTACGACATGCCGGCCGTCCGTTCCATCGTTCGCGATGCGGCCGCCGACGACTACCGTTTCTCGCGCCTGATCGCGGGCGTCGTCAAGAGCCCGGCCTTCCGCACGAAACGCAAGGCGTCAGGCAGGCCTGAACAGCAAACGGCCGCCAACTAGCTTAGTATTGAAGCCATGCCGTTCATCACGAAAAAGCACCTTTCGCGCCGGACGCTGTTGCGCGCAGCGGGTAGCGCCATCGCACTGCCGCTGCTCGATTCGATGGTCCCGGCAGGGACGGCGCTGGCGCAGACGGCCGCGGCGCCGAAGACCCGGCTCGGCTGCATCTACATTCCGCATGGCGCGACGATGGACAAGTGGACGCCGACGACGGAGGGCAAGGATTTCGAGTTTTCGGAGATCCTCGCGCCGCTCGAACCTTTCCGCGATCGGGTCTGTGTCGTCAGCGACCTCGCCCACGCGGAGGTCGCGCCGTGGCCCGGCGAGGACACGGGCGGCGCCGAAAATCACGTCCGGGCCGCGGCGGTCTTCCTGAGCGGGGCGCACCCGGTCAAGGGCGGCGAAGCGTACCTTGGGCCGACGATCGACCAGGTTGCGGCGCTGCATGTCGGCCAGGACACGCCGTTGCCGTCGATCGAGCTGTCGCTAGAACCGGTCGGTCTCAACTGCGACCGCGACTTCACCTGCGCCTACCGCAATACGCTGTCCTGGAGGTCGACAACGCTGCCGCTGCCGATGGAGAACAATCCCCAGGTCGTCTTCGAGCGCCTGTTCGGCGACGGCGGCACCGACGAGCAACGCCGGGAACGCCGTCAACAGGCCAAGAGCCTGCTGGACTCGGTGGGCGGCCAGGTCGATTCGCTGAAGCGCAATCTGCCGGCCGCCGACATCAGGCGGCTCGACCAGTATCTCGAGGAGGTGCGCGAGATCGAGCGCCGGGTGGACCTCGTCGACAGCAAGCTTTCGACCGGTCTCGAACTGCCGCCGGCGCCCGTCGGCATACCGAGGAATTTCGAGGAGCACCTGAACCTGATGTTCGACCTGCAGGTGCTGGCCTACAGGACCGAGATCACGCGCATCTCAACGCTCATGCTCGCTCGCGAGAACAGCAACGCGCGCTACCCGGGAAGCGGCGTGCGCGAGGGCTTCCACAATGCCTCGCACCATTCCAACGAGCGCGCGAACATGGACCAGTTCGCGTTGATCAACAACTACCACGTCAAGGCGTTGACGTGGTTCCTCGAAAAGTTGCGCGCTACGCCCGACGGCGACGGCTCGCTGCTCGATCACTCGATGATCCTGTACGGCAGCGCGCTGAGCGACGGCAACGAGCACAATTTCGACCCGCTGCCGGTGATTCTGGCCGGCGGCGCTTCAGGGCAACTCGAGGGCGGACGCCATCTCCGGTATCCGGCGCACACGCCGATGTCGAACCTGCTGCTCAGCATGCTCGACAAGCTCGGCGTGCATCAGCAGAGCTTCGGCGACAGCACGGGGCTGCTCGATATCTGAGCGCCCGGCGACGGCCGCGGTGCGTGAGTCGTTCCCGGCCGTTCCTATTCGATCGCGAGCAACTGGACTTCGAACACGAGCGCGGCGCCGCCCGGGATGACGCCCTGCCCCGCGTCTCCGTAGGCCGTCTCCGACGGGCACACGAGCCTGCTCGTACCGCCGACCTGCATTTTCTGGACGCCCTCGGTCCAGCAGGAGATGACGCCGCTCAGCGGGAACGAGATCGGCTCCCCGCGATCGACGGAACTGTCGAAGACCGTCCCGTCGCGCAGCGTGCCGTGATAGTGGACGCGGACCGTGTCGGCCGCCGTCGGGTTGGCGCCGGTCCCTTCGGTAACGACCGAATATACGAGCCCCGAGGCGGTCCGTTCGGCGCCGGCTTCCTGTGCCAACTGGTCGATAAACGCCATCGATGCGGCCTTCTCGGCAGCCGCTCCGACCGCTTGGCGCGCATCCCGAAGCACCGTGATCTGCTGACCGTAGACAGCCATGTCGACCCTGGGTTCGGTGCCGAACACGCTATCGCGCAGCCCCGCTTCGACCAGCGCGAGCTCGGCGGGCGTCAGGTTGAACTGCAGCAGGTTGTTGCCGAGCACGACCCCCACCGCGTACAGCGTTCGGTTTTCGTCGGTGTCGAGCGTCTGAGCCGTAGCGGCGCAAACCCCCAGGGCGAGCGCGAGCGCGGCCGCATACTTGACTCTGAGCATGGGAATTCCTCGAGGATTAGAGGCGAGAAGAACACACGCTAGCGGAAAGCCCGGCATTTGCCAAGCTGACGCCAGCTCCCGGTTGGCCAGAGACCGGACCTGCAGTCGTCCTGCCGTTCAGTCGGGCTCCTCGCCGTCGAAATACCCGACCGGCTCATTGCGCACGATGTAGCGTGAACTCTGCCACCCGTCGGCGCCCGGCTTGAGCGTATACGCGCCGAGCTTGTTCGAGTCCGGATAGAGCACGGCTTCGGGCACGACCAAGCTCGAGAAGCAGAAGTACTCGAGTTCCTCGTCGCTGGTGTTGATCATGTGGTGGGCGCGGCCGGATGCGGCCGGCAGGTGAACGTAATCGCCCTCGGTCAGTGCGATCTCCTCATCGCCGTAGCGCAATGTGCCGCTGCCCCGGGTCACCAGGATGCCTTCGTCGTTCGCCAGGTGCTCGTGAGCCGGAAACGCCCGCTTGCCGGGAGCGAGCCGGTACAGCGAAACGCCGAACTTCGGCAGATAGTCCTCACCGAACGGCGTGAGCGTCTTGCGCGCGTGGTGAATATGGGCGTCGTTGCCCATTTCCGTCCAGTCCATTTCGTTCAGGTTGCTCTTGTAGACCATTCCTCGTCACCTCTCCTCAACTGCCTCACGCGGGCCTCGCTTCTACTCCGATCTCCGATGCGGCTGCGGCAAGGCGCCGATCCAGCGTCCACAATGGCAGATTTGCAAGTGCCGCCGACGCGAGCAGGTGCATGTCAATCCAACCGAGGCCGCGCCCGGCCAAGGCCCGGGCGTGGATCAAAGCGAGCACTTCGTCGTGTTCGGCGACCGGCGCTTGCGGCAGGGCGGCGAGCGAATCAAGCACGTCATCCCTGTTCGCCAGATTCCCGCAAGCGAGTTCACCGACCACGAACGGATGGACCCAAATGAAGGCCGTATGGAGTTGTTCTGCCAACCAAGTGTTGCGGCGGCGCAGGTGATCGACCCAGACCGAGGTGTCGACGAGCATAGGCGCTCAACGCTTCGGGCGTCTGCGCGGAACGGGCTGAAGCGTGGGTTCGGTTGCGCCGAGCACTGCCAGGCGCCTGGCGCTTTCACGGGCGATCAGCGCTTCGAGGCCAGCGTGAACCACCGCCGTCTTCTCCCGGATTCCGCTCAGTCGCTGCGCTCGTTCCAGTAACGAATCGTCGATGTTCATGGTCGTTC
>JAJDVG010000039.1 GCA_022826245.1 Gammaproteobacteria bacterium | reverse complement strand
TCGAGGCCAAGGTTTCGGTAGATGGCCATCTGACGGGGCTCGGCGCGGGTGGCCTTGCGGACATGCAGGGTGCGGCCGTCCTTGCGGCGGAAGACGGCGGTGACGCGCTGCTGGCCCTCGAGGGTGCGGCGCAGGCCGGTCCACTGCGCGTGCTCGCCGCGGTCGGCGAGACGCCGACGGATCGTCTGGACCAACTGGTAGGCGATCACGGCGATGAACAGGTGCCCGTCGGCGCGCTTCTGGGTGCGGTGGAAGATCGGCCGCAGGCCGAGTTCGGACTTCAGCGAGCGGAAGACGGCCTCGACATCGGTCAGGGAGGTGTAGGTGCGCCACAGCGCTTCGCGATCCCACTCGGTGAGGTTGCTGCGCAGACAGTACACGCCCGGATGGGTGAGCCGCGTGCCGGCGCGCGGGCGGCGCTGCCAGGCGATGGCGCGGGCCTTCTCGCCGCTGTCGTCGGCGAGCACCTCGATGGCGTAGTGTTGCCCGATCCCCTGGCACTGTTCGCCGATCCGCCCGATGCGCCGCCAGACATGGTCGAGCTGCTTGCGGGTCCGGGGCCGCGACAGGCCGTCGTTGAGCTTGCCGAGTTCGCGCTCGAAGCGGGCGGCGAAGCGTTCGACCATGCCGCGCTCCTTCTGGGCCCGCGCCTCGGAGTAGCAGTACAGCCGGACCTCGCCGGCGTCATGGTCGACGGTCTTGTGCAGGTGGACGGTCTGTCCCGAGCGGGTGTCGATCGCGACCGCCAGGTCGGGATCGAAGCGCCGCGCGCGTTCCCGGCTGACGACCAGATAACGGTAGCCCTTCTCGCGCAGCCAGTCGACGTTGGCCTCGGTGGCGATCCCCGCATCCATGACCACCAGGGCGTCGGCCGGCGCGTCGAGCGCCTCGAGCATCCGCGCCAGGGTCTGGTCTTCGTTGACGGCGCCGGAAAACACCTCCGAACGGCGCACGAAACCGGAGCCGTCGAGCACCAGCCCCAAGGTCAGCAAGGGACAGTCCGAACGCCGCTCCTTCGAATGGCCGCGCGCGGCCTTCGGCTGAGCCGCCGCCGTCCCCTCGAAAAAGGTGTTGGTCAGATCGTAGAGCGTGACGGTGGGCTTGAGGTCGAACAAGCTCGTCGCCCGCTCGAACAGATGCGCCTCGATGGCCGCGCGGTGGGCCATCAAGGCATCCGACGCCCGGTACAGGCGCATCGGGCTCAGGCGCTCGAAGTCCACCCCGAGCAACTCGCCCAGGGCCGAGCGCTCGCACAGCCAGCGCCAGGTCGCGCGTTCCGAGCCCGGCGCCGCCATGCGGCCGACGATCGAGGCCATCGCCGCGGCGCGCTGCGCCGCGTTGAACCCCAGGCGTTCCAGCAGCCCCTCGAAACCGAGCTGCTCCATCGCCCAAAGCCCGACATGCTCGACGCCCGCCGAACGCGGACGCACCAGCTCCAGGCTGTTCACGTCGACCGCCTGAACGTCCGGTCGCCCGACGGCATCGGGCGACGCGCGGCTCAGCAGTTGCGCGGCAATCCGCTGGGCCTCGCGTTCCACATCCTCGGGACCGGCCGGCTCGATCAGCGTTCCCTGACCGTCGAGCAGTTGCTGGATCCGGGCGCACAGCGCCGGCCAGTGCCGGCGTTCGATGGGAAACTCGCTGCCCAGGTTGAGCAGCGTGCGCTGGCGGACCCGTTCGCCGCGGCGTTCCGAGCGGACCAAGCGATACGAGAAATAGGACTGGCCGCTCTCGGTGGTGCGGCTCCTGGCGCGCCGGATGAACATGCCGGCAGGATAGCGGCGATCGGGGCAGATGTGAACTCCTTCAGGTCATTTTATGTCACTACAACGCGCCCCGCACGGACCCGAGCAAAACAAATCAATGGCTTACACGACGACACCCCTCGATCCGCCCGGAAATCCGAGGCTCGGTTGTTAAACTTGGGCTAAGGTATTGTTTTTCTTGGTATCCTGGGGTTAATTCTAAGTACCCGTGGGGACGCCATCTTGAGCCGGGTCCATAGCTCTACCGCGAGCGATTGCCTTTCGTCCTACAGCATGTCCATGCGCTCAATGAGCGTCGCCAGCGTCGGGCATCGGCGGTCGCCCGGATCGCCCGCGCGTTCGAATTGGGCGTCGCGGCCCCACTCATTCGGGCTGCTGAAGCGCGAGGCGCCTGAACAACTGTTCAAACCAACGACCGTTTTTCGACTCGTCCCGAGTCTCGTTGCGAATGCGATCCACGACGATGCCCGCGGTTGGCCGACGCACCCGTTCGGGCTTCGCCTGCGCTGTCGTCAACACAAGGCCCCCGTCAGGGACTCGACTCCCGCCATCTTGCACGTTGCCCTTACCGAAACTCGCTTCCTTCACACTCATGCCACCGCGCCCAGCCCATTCTTCGCGACCAGCGTCAGCAGCTTCAGCGACGCCCCCCGCGGTCGCTTCTCGCCGCGTTCCCACTGGCTCACCAAGCCTGCGGTCACGTTGAGGTACCGGGCGAACACGGCCTGGCTTGCGTTCTCGCGGAGCCGCAGCGCCCGAATGTCTTCCGGCGACATCGCCTCGACCGGCGTCAGGCACATCTCGTCGAACACGCGCATCGTCTTCTTGGACATGACGCCTGCCTCGGCCAAGCCGAGCGCCGCCTCGTGCGCGGCCGCCAGCGCCTCACTCTTGTATTGCTTGGTCATCGCATTTCACCTCGATAATGGCTCCAACCGCCTGCGCCGCCGCTAACCCGTCCCGGTTGAGCGCCAGGTACTCGTCGGCCAGCAGTCGGAAGGTCGCAAGTTCGTCCCGGCGCAGGTTCGCCCGGTCGCTCTTGGCAAATCCGTAGACGAAAAACGCCAGTTCGTCACGGCGAAACAGCATGATCGTGCGGAAACCGCCGGACCGGCCCCCGCCCTTGCGGGCGATCCGCTGCTTGATGACGCCGCCACCCAAGTCGGCGTCGATCAGGCCTACCCGGGCGCGGCGGACTGCGTCGCACAACGCAGCGTCCACCAATCCTGCCCGGTTCGCGAAACGCGCGAACGCCTTGGTCTTGAACGTTTGCAACCGGGATCCCGTCAGCGCCTGTCATCCCGATAATTTTATAGCACTGAGTGCGAGTGTACCAAGCACCGCGTGCACGCGGGACTCATTGGGAATCGCCCTGACCGCCTAGCGCTCGCAAGTCGGGACTCGATCGCCCGATCCGATTCATAGGACACTTGACTGTCAACAATCCACTCCTCAGGCAAAGCACCGTTTGCGGACGTGCAGCGCGTGCTCGCCGCCAGAATCTCCGAATCGACTGTGACGGCACAAATTCCCATGAGAGTCATTCAGGTTCAGGACGACGGTACCGTGATCGTCAACTACGGCGACGCCATACTGGCGCCGGGCCAGCAACTCGTCGTATTTGAAGTCGGCGATGAGTTCATTGATCCGGACACCGGAGAAGTCCTGGGGTCCGAGGAAACCGAGATCGGCACGGTGGAGATCACGTGGGCAGAAGCACGATTTTCCCGTGCGACGATCGTTGGTGAGGCGTTCAACGCGGACGGCGCGACGCTCAGGCGACCGGTCGATTGAGGTAGTTGATGCGCGCGCGAGTGTTGGTCACGCGTCGACGGTCGTCCCGACCGCTGGGATATCCTCGTCGTGTGACGGCCTGCCGCTGACTCCGCGAAAGTTGTTGTTGTAGCGATGCCGGTTGAGTTCGTGCGGCGGTCATTGCGCGTCGGCGCCGTCCGGGTTCGCGTCGAGCCACTCGAGCAGCTCGGCGCCCGTGCGGCAATCGACGATGCGCTCCCCGATACCGGCGAGACGGTCCGGGTCGGAAATATCGGCGAGATGGCGGACCAGCGCGTCGCTGGCCGCGGCGCCGAACTTGCGGGCCGCCTGTCGGCGCAGCAGTTCACGCTCCGCCGCAAGGCCCTGCTCCAGCCCCCTCTTGATACCCCGCTTTTCGCCTCGCTCCAAGCCTTGCTCGCGCCCCTGAGCCCGGCCCCGCTCAAGCCCTTCCTCGAAGCCTTGCCGATGCCACTCGGCCTCCCACTCCTGGACACGCTTCGCCAATGCCATCATGGTCCTGTCCTCCGTCTCGAATTCTGCAAACTCGCGCTCCAGCGACGCGACCGCCGCCGCCGCGTCCGCCTGCGGGAACATCCTCGGGGCTACCAGGCGCAGCCAGTCGAACACCGCGCGCCGCGGTTCACCGCGCAACCGGTCGAGCAGCGACCGCACTCGGTTGCGCAGCTCGTCCAGAGTCTCCGCAGCGTTCAACTCGAACACTGCGCCGACGAGGTTGTTCTCGGGCAAATCCTCCCGCGCCCGGCGGTTCGCGTCAATAAGCAAGTAGTTGCCATGCACCGGCAGCGATACCTCGCCGCCTACCGTGACGCTTGTGTCCCCGACGTCGCCCAAGGCGTTCCACGGTCCGTCCCCCGAGTACACCACGACCGGCAACTGTTCGATATTGACGTTACTCGCCGCAATGCGCGGAAACGGCGGCGCGACGGGCGTTTCGCGGACTCGGGTACGCATGAAGCCCTGCTCCACAAAAAGCAAGGGCTGCTCCGAGAAGCAGCCCCTGAGCCGACAGCACGCTGCCGGCGGGTATGCTCGGGCACGTTAAAGCACGCCAGCTCGACAGCTCCCCGGTCACGTCGGGTTCCGATACAGGCACCACCTCCACGAGCATTGGCAACGGTGGCCGGACGAATCCGAAATCTTACATTTGGGTGTGGCTAGCGCCATAATGCCTGCTGGTCGAGAGAGGGTTGTGCACAGGCGGTTTGTAGTGCCGGCTTTTCGATTTGGCAGAGATTATCCGCACGCGGCGCTGCTGGGCCGTCGCGACGTGCTTCGCGCTATCGGGGCTCTGGTCGCTTGCGCTTCACTTCGGCCGGCAACTGCGCTGGCGATGCCCGATCCGGAGATCGCGGGTTATGTGTCGGCGCCCGGCGGGCGCCTCTGGTACCGGATCAACGGCGCCGATTGGCTGGCAAGCGGACCGCCTCCGCTTGTGGTCCTGCACGGCGGTCCCGGCAGCAATCATCGCGGCCTGGTGCCGCTGACGGCCCTGGCTGATGAACGGGCGATAGTCCTGTACGACCAACTCGACAGCGGCCACTCGGATCGGCCGGGCGATCCGAACAACTGGACCGTAGCCCGATTCGTTGCAGAGATATCAGCGATACGTGACGGTCTCGGCCTGACCGAGTGCGTGTTGCTCGGACACTCGGCCGGCGCCGCGTGGGCAGCGCTCTACGCCCTGGAGGGCCACGATGGCCTCGCGGGTCTGATGCTGTCCAGCCCACTGCTCAGCACGAAGCGTTGGCTTGAGGATGCAACGATGTTGCGGTCGCGGTTGCCTTCAGATGTTCGCGAAACACTCGAGCGTCACGAGACAGCCGGCACGACGGGTAGCGACGAATACCTGGAAGCCGTCCAGTTCTTCTATGACAGGCATCTTTGTCGTGCGCCCTGCGATGTCGGCGATCTACGCAACGACAGGCCATCGTTCAATCGGAGTCTGTACGAGTATATGTGGGGCCCCGAAGAGTTCGTGGCTACCGGCGTGCTGAAAGAATTCGATGTCACCCCGTCATTAGGATCCATTGACGTGCCGGTTGCGTTGATCTGCGGTGAATTTGACGAAGCGCCGCCACCCACTTGCCGGTATTTCGCCGAGCTGATCCCCGGCTCCACGTGTCACATCATTGAGGGCGCCGCGCATACCGGCTACATCACGCGCAGGGAAGAATACCTGGCGACGATACGGCAAATCCTGCGTCGCATGTGATCCGATGCGGGTAGTACTTGCAATACTGGCCCTGCTTCAATTCGCTGCTTGCGTGTCGGATGTCGTCGAATCCCCAGTCAAGGCGATCGTCGGTGGCCGGCTGATAGACGGTACCGGGAGAGAACCGGTTGACGACACGGTGATTCTCATTGAGGGCGACACCATCGTCTATGTCGGTCCCAGGCATTCGGTGGAAATCCCGGCCGGCTCCGAAATGATCGATATATCCGGAATGACCGTCATTCCGGGGCTCTTCGAATCGAACGGACACGTGGTGTTCAACGGCCAGATCGATCACGCGGCCTACTTTGCGACGAGGCATCGCGACTACTATGAAATCGGCGCGCGAAACCTGTACACGGCGTTGCGGCAAGGAATCACCACGATACGCGACACGATGGGTCCGACCGATGTGATGCTGCAACTGAAGCAGGACATCGCCGCGCGGACGATCGCGGGCTCCAGACTCTATGTCGCAGGAACCATTCTCAATTACGAGAGCCTGCTCGATATTCCGACCGAAAGAGCCCTGGATCCCATCGATGTCGCCGCGGGCCGCGAAGGGCTGGATCTATTCATCGAGAATGCGGAACACGGCAAGGCTGTCGTTCGCGACTTTGCGCAACGCGGCGTCGATTTCATCAAGATCTCGGTCGAGGGCGGACAACCAGGCGATGCCCCGCCGGTGGCGCTGGATGTAGAAGCGCTCAAAGAGATGGTCGCCGAGGCGCATCGCCTCGGACTGAAGACGACCTCGCACGCGCTGAGCGTGTCCGGCCTGGAGAAATCCTTGCAGGCCGGCTTCGACGCGCTGGAGCATCCGCAGATGACGATTCTGTTAAACGATGATGGGTCGGGCAGTCGAATTACCGACGATATCGTGCAAAGGATAGCCGAAGGCAACGTATATTCGATACCGCTGACTGTCGCCATGGAGTCGTATATAAAGTTCATGAAGGCCCCCGAATTGCTCGAGGACACTGCGATACTCGAGGACCTCCCGGCGGAACTGGTGTTGGAAGCGCGAGACTGGATTGAAGAGCAGATCGCGATACCGGGCGCACTGGACGAGCGCCAGGTACGGTACCGGTTAACGCTGGATAACCTCAGGAAACTGATCGCGGCAAATGCGCCGATCGCCATGGGCACGGATAAGGGCACCCGTTTCAACTACCACGAGCACGCCAACCATGTCCGTGAACTTCAGACATACGTGGAACTCGGTATGACGCCGATGGCTGCGATCGTCTCGGCCACCCGGCGGGGCGCCGAACTGCTGGGCGTCGATGACGAATTGGGGACGATCGTCGTGGGCAAGAAAGCCGATCTGGTCGTCGTGACCGGGAACCCGGCCAGCGAGATAAGGGATATCGGCAACGTCGAGATGGTCTTCAAGGACGGCGTGCGATACAGGTAACGGCTCTCCACTCGCGCGAGCCCGCAACACCGCAACTTGCTTCCCGTTACTCGCCGCAACGCGCGGAAATGGCGCCGCGGTGGACGATTCGCGGACTCGACTTCCTCGGGTTCAATCCCCACACTGCGTAACCCACTCGAAATTCAAAAGAGCCTCTTCATTGTGGGAGGGTATAGATGGAGCTTCAAACAAAGAGCGTGCACGCCGGTTCGATCAGACCGCGAGATCATGGGTCGATAGTTACCCCCGTCTTTCAGACCAGTACCTTCGAGTACCGCGGGGAGGACTACCACGATGTGCGGTATATGCGGCTCAGCAACACGCCCAACCATACGGTCCTGGGTGATCGTATCGCGGCTCTGGAGGAGGCTGAGGCGGCGCTCGTGACAGGGAGCGGCATGGCGGCGATTTCCGGTGTGCTGCTTTCGTTGCTTTCCGCGGGCGATCACCTTCTCGTGCAGGACTGTCTCTATGGGGGAACAAACGAATTCGTGAGCCGTGAGTTGGCCCGGCTGGGCGTGACGCGTACGGTTATCGATGTCCAGAACCCCGAGTCATGGACAGCGAATCTGCAAGACACCACTCGTGCGATATATGTGGAAACGCTGACAAATCCGCTCATCCAACTGGCTGACCTGGAGTCCGTTGCCGCCTTCGCAAAGAAAAATGGACTCATCTCCATCATCGACAACACCTTCGCAAGCCCGGTCAACTGTCGGCCGATGACGCTTGGCTTTGACATCGTTGTCGAAAGTTGCACGAAGTACATGAGCGGCCACAGTGATCTCATCGCCGGATCGGTGGCCGGTTCCGCGGCTCATGTTCGCAGGGTCAAGAAAATGCTTGACCACCTCGGTGGCCACCTGGATGCGCATGCCTGCTTTCTGCTCGAGCGAGGGCTGAAAACGTTGGCTTTGCGGGTGCGGCATCAGTCCCGCAGTGCAGGGGAGATCGCTCGGTTTCTCGCCGGGCAGCCGGCCGTCGCGACCGTGAATTACCCCGGCTTGCGTAACCATGCTCAGCATGAGCGTGCCGCGCGTTTGCTGGACGGGTTCGGCGGCATGCTCTCGTTCGAGCTCAAGGGGGGAGTCGATCAAGCCGAGGCGTTCCTCTCGAAGCTCGAGCTACCGGCAAACGCGCCCAGTCTTGGTGGGGCCGAATCATTGATCGTGCGCCCCGCCGCCGCGGTTCACGGCAGGCTCTCGTCCGAGGAGCGCGGTCGCATCGGGATCACCGACGGGTTGATCCGCTTCTCGGTTGGTCTGGAAGCGACTGCCGATCTTCTGGGAGATCTTCGGTCGGCTCTTGCAGCGGTGCAGGAGTAACGCGCAACATTGAAGCGACTCCGGAGAGTTGCCGATGCATGAAACGCCAATACGTCCAAAGCTCCACGCAATCGCGTCGTGGGCGATCTGTCTGCTCGCGTTTATCGCTCCCGCGGCGGCGCAGGACCGTCCGCCGAACATCCTGCTCATCGTGGCCGACGACATGGGGTATACCGATCTTGGTGCGTTCGGCAGCGAGATACCCACGCCGAATCTGGATGCGCTCGCCTACCGCGGCATGCGGCTGACCAACTTTCATACCGGGCAAGCCTGCCGCGCGACGCGCCTGATGCTGATGTCCGGCGCGAGCGTCGCCGCCGCAAACGAGCCGAATCCTGACTCGCACCGTGGTGGACAGCTCGGGCTCGACTATGCCGCCTTGGCGGAGCTGCTGCAGGATGCCGGCTACGCTACGTACATGGCCGGCAAATGGGATGTCGGTGATTTGCCGGGTTACGCGCCCAATGCACGCGGCTTTGATCGTTCCTTCGCGCTTCTACGGGGTTCGGCGGCGCATTTCGCTGAACCGCTGTTCGGCAATTTCGCTTTTCACGAGGATGGCGCGGTGCTCCGACTGGAAGATGTTCCGGAGGACTTTTACACGACTGACGCATTCACGGACAAAATGCTCGGATATCTGCGCTCGGCCGACAGCGAAATACCGTGGTTCGCGTACCTGCCCTATACGGCACCGCACTGGCCGCTGCAGTTGCCGGAGGAGTGGCTCGACCGGCACGCAGGACGCTACGATGCCGGCTACGATGCATTGCGCGAATCCAGATTCATCCGGGCATCTGCGGTAGGAGTCATCCCGTCCGGCGGTACTCTGGACGGTTTCGAGCCGGTCGTGGACCCCTGGTCGGAGCTGAGTGCCGACGAGCAGCGCCGCTATGCCCGCGCGCAGGAAATTTACGCGGGCATGGTCGAATATCTCGACATGAGCGTCGGTCGAGTCATCGATTACCTGGATGAGAGCGGCGAGCTGGACGACACCGTCGTTGTATTCATGACAGACCATGGCGCCTCGCCGGGCGAATACGGTGTCGACACGGGTCGCGTTCGGCCGGACAGGAATGCGCCGGCCTTGCCTCCGGATGCCGACAATCGTTTCGAGAACTTCGGTCGACCGGGTTCATTCATCGACCACGGCCGCGGATTTGGCGAGGCGGCGACCGCGCCGTTCAAATATCAGAAGGGCGATCTGACAGAGGGTGGGCTGCGAGCAGCGGCCTTCATCCATTTCCCGCGGCGGGTTCCGGAGGATCGGATCAGCGATGCGTTCATCACGGCCATGGACATCCTGCCCACGTTTCTCGAAATCGCAGGCAGCACGCATCCGGGGGCGGGACCGTACCGCGGCGGCCGTGACATCAACGACATAACCGGCCGTTCAGCGTGGTCGCATTTCACCGACCGCGCGGAGCAGGTTCATGCGCCAACTGACGCTTTCGGTCTGACCGGCCGAGACGGCGGCGCCCTGATTCGCGGCGGCTACAAGATTATCAATACGCCGCCGCCCGGCATCGACGGCACGAGACCGTGGCGCCTTTACAATCTGGAGGACGATCCTGGCGAGCAGCGCGACCTGGCCGACGAGCATGCGGACCTGGTCGCCGAGCTCGTTGCGGAGTGGGAGGCGAACTGGCGATGAAGCGATACGTGGGTTTCTCAAGCGTGTTGATGCTGTCGGCGGCGGCGATCGCGACGGCGCAGCCGGATGACGATTCACTCGACGCAATGACGGCCTTCGGGCAGCAATACGAGTCGGCCTGGGATCTGTACAGCGCGCTTGAATCAGAAGCAGAAGGCGGACAGCCGCTCGCCTGGGACGATCTGCCCGACTGGTCGGGAATCCATACGCGCGGTCGCGGCGGTCTCGCCTTCGACCCGGACAGGCCCGACGGCGCGCTGACACGGGCGCCGCTGACGCCGGAATATCAGGCACGGCTCGCCGAAGCGCTCGAGTTGCGGGAAAGCGGTATCGAATTCGATCCGCTCAGCACCTGTGCCCCGCCCGGATTCCCGCGCTGGCTGGCCGAGCCTTTCCTGCGGGAGTTTGTCGTCACGCCCGACCAGACCTGGCTCATGAACGAAATGGTCAATGACACAAGGCGCATCTACACCGACGGACGCGAGCACATGCCGGAGGCCATGAGGCTGCCGCTTTACAACGGCGACTCGATAGGCTTCTGGGACGGCCACCGGCTTGTCGTGCATACGAACCAACTGCAGGCGGGCCGTTATCAGCGTTCCCATCCGGAACATTCCGAGCAGATGGAGACGGTCGAGATCTGGCAGAAGACGGACGAGCGCAACATCGAGGTCGATGTGTGGATGTACGATCCGGTGTCACTCGAAGCGCCCTGGTACGTGCGCCAGACGTACACGAAGCTCACGGATCCCGAGCAATATCTGCGCATTCGCTACTGGCATTGCGCCGAGAACCAGAACAATGCGACGTTCATGACCGAGGACGGGGCAACGGACTTCACCGACTTCACTTTTACGACCGAGGACGACCGCTGAGGCAATGACAATGAAATCTGCAGGAATCGCACTGCTGTGCGCTGCGCTGGTCGTGGTGACGAGCGCAGTCGCGCATCACTCCGACCGCATGTTCGACCATGATGCCGTGGTCACACTCGAAGGCGTCGTGAAGGAGTTTCAGTACACGAATCCGCATTCCTGGCTGATCGTCGACGTCGAGGAGGAAGACGGAACGGTGACGACCTGGGGATTCGAGTCGGGTCCGCCGAGCAACCTCATGCGGGCGGGCATCTACCCGGCTGACCTGGCTCCCGGCACGAGGATCACGATCAGCGGCCACCCGCTGCGCGATGGACGTCCGGCCGCGGAGTGGATCAACGCGACGCGCACGGACGACGGCAAGGAGTTCTTTCCGGAAACGGGCTTCCAGGTGCGCTAGCGAACCGCGCTACCCTCTACGAAGGCTGCGACCCACTCATCGAAGTGTCCGGGCTCCAAGGCTTGGTGTGACCCTCATTCCCGTTCCCATCCGATCCCGGCAAGGTCCTCGGGCCGCAGGCGGTAGCGGATCGCATTGCCCTCGTGCAGCCCACGCAACTCGTTGCCGACATGATTGACGACCTGTTCGCGGTCGGCTTCGGGAACGCCGGCTTCCGCCGCCATGACCCTGATGGCGTCGGGCCGAAAGCCCTTCCACTCGAGCACGCTGTTCCGGACGGCCTCGCGCACGAAGTCTCGATACGCAAGCGCCGCCTTCCCGGGAGATTCCAACTCCGCGCGAAGTACCGTGTAATTCTCGGCCGAAGCGAGATAGGCGTCGACGTAGACTTCGCGCAGGAGTGAGACATTGTTGAGCTCGTATATGCCGATCAGGCCGTCGATATAGGCGCCGTCATCCATGGTGAGAAAGGACATTGGCGCAAGATCGGCCTTCAGGAGCGGGATGTTGGAGGCGATGCGCGATGTCCGTTTGTTGATGTCCTCGAAGGCCTGCAAGTACGGAATGTGAACGAGCAGAAAGAAAGACTGCTCGAAGGGGTCGGTGATCGCCGCCGCCTTCTCGACAAGTACGGCAAATTCCTCCTCGATCGCAAAGCGATCGTCCAGCGGCCGGTAACTCGAAGAGGAAACGCCAACGGGCATGCGCCGCAGCCGGCCCGCCATGGCAGGGTCTACAAGCAATCCATCCGCCAGCAAGGCGTGAATGCCGAACAGGTCCAACCGGTTAATCGAGATTTCGGCGAGGTGACCGACAATGAATTGGATCGCCTCTTTGTGGTTGAGGATCATGACTGCTTCCTTGCGGTCCTTGCCGGAGGCTTCCTCCCCAAAATGAATCAGCCGCTCGGTCTGCAGGATGTCGTAGGTATTTCCCTCCATGCGCGACGATGCCCAGGACAGATCGACGAGAAGCCGTTCAAGAACGCGCCGGGCATAGGTACCGGCGGGCAGCGACGGCGGTATCGGTCGTCCGGCTTCATGCAGGCGCTGCCGGTCGGCCTCGCCAAGATAGAAGCTCTTGTCCGGGACGTAGCGATCGACAAACTCCTTCCTGTAGATGGCAAACCGCCGCCGGTTGTAAGGCGTTTGCAGATGGGCACGCACTACGGCTGAACCCGCCAGGCTGTAGCCCGTGGCACGGCCCTTGCCGAAGACCTCAAGCCGGCCTTCATCCACAAGCCGCTTTAGCGCGCGCCAGACCGTCGGCGAACTGACTTCGGGGGCAACGTTGCGCCGCACGTCCTCCCGTCCGGCACCGGGGTGGGCCGCGATGTAATCGAGTATGGCTTGGTCCGTGAGCGGCATGAAACGAATCCGTCGCAGCCGTGAAACGATTATGTAGTTAATTTACAAAACTATTTCGGGTTCGTAAAGGTATCGTTTCATTAAAAATGAAACGATTTTTCGAGCCAGGGTCCGGGTGGCCGCCTGCGGTTCCCCAACGCGGACGCGCGCCTGTTGAAACAGTTTCTGCGCGAAATCGCGCAGATAACGCTGTCAGTTGAACCAGGTGTGCCCGACTTCGGGATTGCGCGGATCGAGCGCGGGCACGCCGTCGACATTGTTCAAGGCCGTCTACTTCGCGAGATGTCGCAACGACGGCCGACAAGCCTAGAATACGGACTCGGCAGCAACAAGCTCCGCGAGGCGAGGGGATGGCAGCACGAATCGAGAACCTGACCGAATTCAAACTGCCCGGTCAACACGTCCGGAGTTCGAACGCTCAAGTCGTCGTGCCAGGCGGTTTCCGGAGTCGATCGTGAATCCATGTAGGGTCACCGACGGCAACAAGAACATATCCGGCGACACGTGCCGCACGTTCTCCGCTGCGAATGGATCGGACGCGTGAGCAGCTTCGGTAACGACGAGTCCCCGCCGCCGTTGTGGGGGCTGGTGCTTGCCGGAGGGGAGAGCCGCAGAATGGGGCTGGACAAGGGACAGCTTGCGTACGTTGGGGAACCGCAAGCAATACGGGCGTGGTGCATGCTCGACGCCGTCTGCCTGCGCGCCTTCGTGTCGGTCCGTCCGGGGCAGGCCACTGCCGAGCCCTATTTGCAACTTCCGTCCATCGTCGACGAGGACCAGTCTGCCAAGGGTCCGGCTGCCGGCCTGTTGGCAGCCTGGGCGCGATATGACGGTATCGCGTGGCTCGTGCTCGCGACCGACATGCCGTTCGTCGACGATTCGATGCTGCGGGAGCTCATGGATGAGCGCGACCCGGGCGCGATCGCAACGGCCTTTCGCGGCCGCGACGGCAAGCCCGAGCCGCTGTGCGCGATCTGGGAACCGCATGCCCACGACGCCCTGTTGAGCCGCGCGCGAAACGGAAATCGCTCGCTGCGCGGCCTGCTCGAGGAGTCCCGGATCTGCTGCGTCGAGCCGCCGGACGCATCGAAGCTGGCGAGCGTCAATACGCCTGAAGACCACGCTCGGATTAGCGCCGCGCTCGGGGGCGGCAGCGTCCCGCAAGGCCGTTGAACACAAGGGTTGCCGAACCATGCGGGTACCGTTGATCGATCTCAAGGCGCAATACGCGCAGATCAGGGACGAGGTCGAGAAAGCGATCCGCGAGGTCTGCAGCAGTCAGTATTTCGTGCTCGGACCCAGGGTCGAGGAATTCGAACGGCGGATCGCCGAGTACTCGCGGGCGGACTACGCGATCGGCCTATCGTCGGGTACGGACGCTCTGCTCGTCGCGCTCATGGCGCTCGACGTCGGGCCGGGCGATGAGGTCGTCACCACGCCGTACACGTTCTTCGCAACGGCCGGAACGATCGCCAGGCTCGGCGCACGGCCGTTGTTCTGCGATATCGACGAGGCGACCTTCAACCTTGCGCCGTCGGCCGTCGCGTGCTGTCTGAGCGGGCAATGCGAGCGGGTCGGCGCGGACGTCATCAACAAGCGTACTGGGGGACAGGTCAAGGCAATTCTCCCGGTGCATCTCTTCGGTCAAATGGCGGACATGGATGCGCTGCTCGACATCGCCGGGCGTTACGGTCTGCCCGTCGTCGAGGACGCCGCCCAGGCGATCGGCGCTGAACTCGGCGACGGGCGCCGGGCGGGAGGAGTCGGCGATATCGGCTGTTTTTCTTTCTTCCCGACCAAGAATCTCGGCGCGTTCGGCGATGCCGGCATGTGCGTCGTCAACGATACGGAGCTCGCCGAGCGCATCCGCAAGCTTCGCGTCCACGGAGGCCATACGAAGTACCTGCATGACGAGGTCGGCGGGAATTTCCGGCTCGATGCGCTGCAGGCCGCAATCCTGCTGGTCAAGCTCAACCATCTCGATCGCTGGACGCGGTCCCGTCAGGACAACGCCGCGCGCTACGGCCGCTTGTTCGACGATGCGCAGATCCCCGAATTCGTGACGCCGCCGCCCGCGCACGGCGGCCGCCACATCTTCAACCAGTACGTGATTCGCGCCGAGCGCCGCGACGAGCTGCGTTCGTACCTGGCCGAGCAGGAGATCCGCACGGAAATCTACTACCCGCTGGCGCTGCACGAGCAGGCCTGTTTCGCGAACCTGGGCCACGCCGCCGGCGACTTCCCGAACGCACGCCGCGCAGCGGCCGAATCTCTGGCGCTGCCGATCTATCCGGAGCTCGGCAGCGAGCAGATCGAATACGTCGTCTCGAGCGTTGCGGCGTTCTACCGGTAGCTACCGTCGCGTCGGCTTGCAGGTACACTGTCGACCTGCCGATACGGCCACGCCGTGCGCGTCTCGTAGCCGCATCCGGAGAAGCTCCCGGCCGATTGTGTCAAAATCTGCGGCCCTTCGAACTACATCAAGACTTCGGGATGCAGCACGCCCCCTTGCTTCTCGCCGACGACGAAGCGCCGGCCTGCGAACTGATCGAGGGATCGGGTTCGCGGCCGATCATCTTTGTCTGCGACCACGCCTCGAACCGCGTGCCGCGTTCGCTCGACCGGCTGGGTCTGGCGGACCATCATCTTGAGGACCACATCGGCTGGGACATCGGCGCGGCGGCCGTGGCGCGGCGGCTGGCGCGCTGGTTCGGGGCGAACGCGGTGCTTGCCGGCTATTCGCGTCTCGTCGTCGACCTGAACCGGGCCTTGCACGATGCAGGCGCCTTTCCCGAGATCAGCGACGGCGTGCTCGTGCCGGGCAACATCGGGCTCGGCATGCAGGCCAGAGGGGCACGGGCGCGCGAAATCTATCATCCGTATCACCGCACGGTCAGGCAGCTCATCGATGCCGATACCACTGCCGAGCAGACCCCGGTGTTCATTGCCATCCACAGTTTCACGCCGCGCTCGAACGGCGTCGAGCGGCCCTGTCACATCGGCGTGCTCTGGGACACGGACCCACGGCTGCCGCTGCCCCTGATGCGTGCGCTGAGGGCAGGCCGGGACATCGTCGTGGCCGATAACGAACCCTATTCGGGCCGTCATCCGGCCGATTTCACGATCGATCATCACGCGGAGCCGCTCGGCATCGCCCACACGGGGATTGAGATACGCCAGGACCTCGTGCGCGACGAGATCGGCCAGGAGCGCTGGGCGTCGCGGCTCGCGGATGCGCTTCGGCCCCTGCTCGAGCAGGATGCGCTCTACACTCGACTGACGGCGGCGGCCGGCGCGCCGTCCGACAGGCAACTGCCTGTCGAGCGCCGCCGCACCGGACTGCTTGCCGGGGAGCCGGGCGCATGAACGAGCCGTCCTTCACGATCGGGGTCGAAGAGGAGTACATGCTAGTTGACCGCGAGAGCCGGGATCTCGTGGCGAGGATGCCCGGCACGATGCTCGAGCAGTGCACGGAGCTCGCGGGAGGCCAGCAGGTTACGCCCGAGTTTCTCAAGTCGCAGATCGAGATCGGCACGCGCGTGTGCACGAACATGGACGAAGTCGCGGCTGCGCTGCGCTTGCTGCGCAAGTCCGTGATCGAGGTGGCGGACCGGCACGGGCTCGCGCCGATCGCGGCATCGACGCATCCGTTCGCGGACTGGGCCCTTCAGCAGCACACCGAGCGTTCGCGCTACGACGCGCTGTCGGAGGAACTGCAGGCCACGGCCCAGCGCTTGCTGATCTGCGGCATGCATGTCCATGTCGGTATCGACGACGACGAACTGCGCATCGACCTGCTCAACCAGGCGAGCTATTTCCTGCCGCATCTGCTCGCGATGTCGTGCTCGTCGCCGTTCTGGGAAGGCAAGGACACGGGACTCAAGTCCTATCGCCTGACCGTTTTCGACAACCTGCCGAGAACCGGCATCCCCGAGCGTTTCTCGAGTTACGCCGAGTTCCAGCGCTTCGTCAAGGTGATGGTGGACGCCGGTCTGATCGAGGACGCGACGAAGATCTGGTGGGACATCCGTCCGAGCGCCCGCTACCCGACGCTCGAGACGCGCATCATGGACGTGTGCACCGACATCGAAGACGCGCTGTGTCTCACGGCGATGGTGTGCTGCATCCTGCGCCTGCATTACCGGCTGCGCCTGAACAACCAGCGTTGGCGGGAATACTCGCCCATGCTGATCGGCGAAAACCGCTGGCGTGCGATGCGCTACAGTTTCGACCGCGGGCTCATAGACCTCGGCCGCGGCCAGGTCATTCCGTTCGCGCAACTGCTCGAGGAAATGCTCGATCTGATACGGGAAGATGCCGAGGCACTCGGATGCGTGAGCCAGGTCGAACACACGCGGACGATACTCGCGCGCGGCACGAGCGCGCACCGGCAACTCGAAGTGCACGGGCAGGCGCTCGCTGACGGCGCGTCGAGCGACGAGGCCTATCGTGCCGTCGTCGACCACCTCATCGTGGAAACCGCCAGGGGCGTGGCGCCGTGACGCCTCACAAGCTCTGCGTCGCCCCGATGATGGAGCGTACGGACCGGCATTGCCGCTACCTCATGCGCTTGATCGCGCCGCACGCCTGGGTCTACACGGAAATGATCACCACCGGCGCGCTCCTGCACGGCGACGCGGAACGGTTTCTGCGCTTCGATCCCTGCGAACATCCCGTCGGCCTGCAACTCGGCGGATGCGATCCCGGCCAGCTTGCGGCCGCGGCGCGGCTCGGTGAAGCGGCGGGTTACGACGAGATCAACCTGAACGTCGGCTGCCCGAGTCCGCGCGTCCAGTCGGCCCGCTTCGGCGTGGCGCTCATGCTCGAGCCCGCGCTCGTGGCGAGCTGCGTCGAAGCCATGCGCGGCGCGGTACGCTTGCCGGTGACCGTGAAGTGCCGTATCGGCGTCGACGAACGCGACGACTACGAGTTCCTGCATGCATTCGTCCGGCAGGTCGTTGACGCCGGCTGTACCGCGCTGTTCGTGCACGCGCGCAAGGCGTGGCTCAAGGGACTCAGTCCGAAACAGAACAGGGAAATCCCGCCGCTCGACTATTCGCGCGTGCATCGGCTCAAAGCCGACTTTCCGGATCTCGAGGTCGTCCTGAACGGGGGACTCGACACGGTGCGGACAGCGCTGAACGAACTTGCATACGTCGACGGCATCATGCTCGGCAGAACGGCCTATGCCGAGCCGATGCTCATGGCCGAACTCGACGCCAGGATCTTCGCAGCCGGAATGCCCGAATCCCGCGACGACATCGCCGAAGCCTACGCCGAGCACGTCGAGTCGGAGCTTGCAGGGGGCACGCGCCTGAAACTCATGACGCGCCACCTCATGGGTCTGTATGCGCACCAGCCGGGCGCGCGCCGGTGGCGGCGCGGGCTTGGAGAATTGCCCGAGGGTCAGTCGGGTTTGCGGGAGTTCCGGCGCCTGCTCGCTGCACGGCGCGCAGGGCACGCGGCACCCGCCGCCCGGTCGAACGAATTCGCCGACATCGCTGCGCGGCAGATGGAAGGTCGCTGAAGGCGGCGAACCGGATCGCGCTCCGGTCAGGCTTCGAGCGCCCTGCGTATCCTGTCGTGCTCGGTGCCGAGTTCAGGCGGCAGCCGGTCGCCGAAACTTGCCAGGTATTTGCCGATCTCGTCGACTTCGTCGCGCCACTGCCCGCTATCGACGCTCAACAGTTGGTTCAGCGTGTCATCGGAGACGTCGATACCGTTGACGTCGAGATCGCCCGGACGCGGCAGGTAGCCGATCGGCCGCTCGTCGGCGCCGATCCGGCCCGCGCAGCGGTCGATGATCCAGCGCAGAACCCGCAGGTTCTCGCCGAAGCCCGGCCACAGGAACCTGCCGTCGCCGTCCCGCCTGAACCAGTTGACGTGAAAGACCTTGGGCAGGCGGTCGGAGCGGTTCGCGAAACTGAGCCAGTGAGCCCAGTAGTCGCCATAGTTGTAGCCGCAGAACGGCTTCATCGCCATCGGATCGCGCCTTACGACGCCGACCTGTCCCGTGGCCGCGGCGGTGGTTTCCGACGCGACGCCCGCGCCGACGAGCACGCCGTGCGCCCAGTCTCTGGCCTGAAACACCAGCGGCGCCAGCTCGCTGCGGCGGCCGCCGAACACGACCGCCGAGATCGGCACGCCTTCGGGGGCATCGGCCAGTTCCGAGTAACAGGGATTCTGCTTCGCCGAGACCGTGAACCTCGAGTTGGGATGAGCGGCCGGCCCGTTGGCGCCATCGTAGGGATTGCCGACCCAGTCGAGCACGGGTTCGCCGGTATCCTTGCCTTCCCACCAGGGCTGGTTGTCGGCCGTGACCGCAACGTTCGTGAAAATGGTGTCCGCTTCGATCATGTCGTAAGCGTTGGGATTGGTCTTGCGGTTCGTGCCCGGCACGACTCCGAAGTAGCCGGCTTCGGGGTTGATCGCGCGAAGCTGCCCGGCGGCGTCGAGATGCATCCAGGCGATGTCGTCGCCGAGCGTCCAGACCTTCCAGTCCTCGTAGCCCTCCGGAGGGATCAGCATCGCGAGGTTGGTCTTGCCGCACTGCGACGGAAACGCGCAGGCCAGATAGTGCGTTTCCCCCCCGGGACTCTGGACGCCGACGATCAGCATGTGCTCTGCAAGCCAGCCTTCCGAGCGGGCCTGGTAGCTTGCGATCCTGAGTGCATGGCATTTCTTGCCGAGCAGGGCGTTGCCGCCGTAGCCCGAACCGTAGCTCATGATCGTGAGCTCTTCGGGGAAATGCACGATATAGCGGCGATCCGGATCCAGCTCGCCGGTCGAATGCAGGCCCTTGACGAAATTGCCGTCGCGCTCGATGCGCGCGAGCGCCGCGTCGCCCATCCGTGTCATCAGGTACATGTTGGCGACGACGTAGGGGCTGTCCGTGATCTCGACGCCGCAGCGCGCGTAAGGCGACTCGAGCGGCCCCATGCAATAGGGGATGACGTACATCGTGCGTCCGCGCATGCAGGCGCTGAAGCAGTCCTGCAGCATGCGTTTCGCCTCTTCGGGCGGTTTCCAGTTGTTGTTCGGGCCCGCATCTTCCTCGTCCTCGGTACAGACGAAGGTCAGATGCTCCACGCGTGCCACGTCGGTCGGGTCGGAACGATGCAGATAGCAACCGGGATAATGTTGCTGGTTGAGTTCGAGCAGCGTGCCGTCGCCGAGCATCTGGTCGATGAGTTGCCGGTATTCCTGCTCGCTGCCGGAGCACCAGTGAATCCTGTCGGGCCGCGTAAGCTCGGCGACTTCGCCGACCCATTCCTGGAGTGGTTTTAGTTGAGTCGTCACGGTCAGGTCGTACACGCGGTGGGAAAGCACCGGAGTATACCTTCACGGTACTGCCAGCGGGAGCGAAATCACCCGCACAAGCGCCGTGACATGATCCATTCCCTGCCGGGACCGGCGATTCCCCGATCCTTTCGAATCCCGCGAGCGGCTATAGTTGCGCGATGGCGTCGCTCATGGAGATTTTCGGCCCGGACGGCCGCCTTGCGGACCGCCTGCCCGGCTACACCTTTCGGGCGGCGCAACAGCAGATGGCGGAACTCGTCTCAGAAGCGATCGACGACGGCCGGCATGCGGCGCTCGAAGCCGGGACGGGGATCGGCAAGACGTTCGCGTATCTCGTGCCCGTGCTGCTGTCAGGAAGGCGGGCGATCGTCTCCACGGGCACGCGGACGCTGCAGGATCAATTGTTCGGCCGCGACCTGCCGGCGCTCGGCGCCGTGCTCGGACGGCCGGTCGACGTCGCGTTGCTCAAGGGCCGGAGCAATTACTTTTGCTGGCACCGCTTCGAGACGGCGCGTCCGGATGGCCGCGACGCGTTGCCCGCGGACATGCGCGAGATGCTGGCGGACTGGGCGCGGACGAGCGTGAGCGGCGACCTGGCCGAACTCGACGAGCTGAGCAGGGACAACGCGCTGCGCGGCCTCGTTACATCGACCGTCGACAATTGTCTCGGGAGCCGTTGCGAGTCTTTCGAGCGCTGTTTCGTCGCCGAAGCCAGGCGCAGGGCCCAGGCGGCTCAGGTCGTCGTCGTCAACCATCATCTGCTGCTCGCCGACCTCGCCCTCAAGGAAGCGGGATTCGGCGATCTGCTGCCGGATGCGGACGTCATCGTCGTCGACGAAGCGCACCAGTTTCCCGACATCGCGCAGCGGGTCTTCGGGGTATCGATCGGCAGCCGCGAACTCGAATCGTTGCTGCGCGACATCGTGGGGGAGGGGACCGCCGCCGGTCTCGGCGAACAGACCGGTGACGCGGCGGCGTCGTTGTCGAAGGCGCTGATCGCCGCGCGGCGCGAATCGGCCGGCATGCAGGGACGCTACGCGCACGAAGCGGCGCCCGAACGGTTCGTGGCCGCGCTCGCGCAACTGCGGCACGCGCTGGCCGAGACCCGTCAGGGGCTCGCGCCGATCGATTCGTCCAGTGCCGGCCTTGGCCGCTGCCGCGAGCGCTGCGCGGAAGCGTTGCGAAGGCTCGAACTGGCCACGGCCGACGATGCCGACGACGGGCTGCGCTGGATCGAAATCACCGCCCGGTCGTTCGCGGCTCACTGGACCCCGTTCGACATCGGCCCGGCGATGGCCGAGCGCATCGCCGAGCGGGAAGCGGCCTGGATATTCACGTCGGCAACGCTTGCGGTCGGCAAGGACTTCACGCATTTCCTGGCCCGCGTCGGGATCGAGGATGCACTCGCGGAATCGCTGCCGAGCCCGTTCGACCACGAGGAGAACGGCCGGATCTATCTGCCGCCCCGCTTGCCCGATCCCCGTGATCCGAGTCATGTCGAGGCGCTCATGGAGCATGTCTGGCCGCTCATCGAAGCCGCGGACGGCGGAGCGTTTCTGCTGTTTACGAGTTTTCAGGCGCTCAATGCCGCACGCGACTGGGTCGAGCAACGCGCGGCTCCGGGTCCCGTCCTGGTTCAGGGCAGGGGATCGCGCAGCCAGCAGCTCGAACAGTTTCGCGCGGCCGGCAATGCGGTGCTGCTCGGCACGAACAGCTTCTGGCAGGGCGTCGATGTGCGTGGCCGCGCACTGCGCATCGTCGTGATCGCCAAGCTGCCTTTCGCGGCGCCCAACGATCCGCTGATCCAGGCGCGGATCGAAGCGGTGCGCCGCAACGGCGGAGATGCGTTTCGCGAATTCCAGCTTCCCGAGGCCGTGCTCGGGCTCAAGCAGGGTACGGGCCGGCTGATCCGCGATTTCGATGACCGCGGCCTCGTCGTGCTTGGCGATCCCAGAGTCAGAACCCGCGGCTACGGCCGCGTGTTTCTCGATGCGCTGCCGCCGATGCCCGTATTGGAGGACCGCGACGCCGCGCTCGAATTCGCGCACAGTCTCGCCGAATCGGCAGAACCGCTGTTTTCGCGAGCCGAACCAAGCACAATACCGTCCGAATGAAACTGCTTGCGATAGAGACTTCGAGCGCCGTCGGTTCGCTCGCGCTGCTCGATGGCGATAGCGTCGCGCAACGCGAGATCGCGACGCCGCGCGCGCAGTCCGAGCGCGTGCTGCCCGGGGTCGGGGAACTGCTGGACGAGGCCGGTCTGGCGCTCGGGTCGCTGGACGCGATCGCGTTCGGACGCGGTCCGGGGTCGTTCAGCGGCATCCGCCTCGGGGCGGCGGTCGCTCAGGGTCTCGCGCTGTCGAAAGACTTGCCGGTCATCCCGGTATCGAGCCTGGCCGCGGCGGCGCAACGCGCCTGGCGCGAGCACGGGGCTGAGCGGTCGCTCGTGTGCGTCGACGCACGCATGGGCGAGGTCTACTGGGCGCTGTTCAACATCGAAGGCGGGCTGGCCGAGCACGACGGCCCCGAGCGGCTGGGCGCCCCGGCAAAACTGGTCTGCCCGCCGGACGAGCCCTGGAGCGCCGTCGGCGACGGCTTCGCGGAATACTCCGCCGAACTCCAGGCGCCGCTCGTCCGGGCTGCGGCGGTTTTCGCTGACTGTCGGCCGACGGCCCGCGACCTGTTACCGCGAGCGCGCCGCGATTTCGCGGCCGGGCAGTTCTGCGCCGCGACAGCGGCGCTGCCCGTGTATCTGCGCGGCGAGGACGCCTGGCGCAGGCAGCGCAGCAACTGAGCGGCACAAGCGGGCGCAGGCTCCCGGGTCCCTGCGGCGGCGGGAACGATCGGGCATCCGCGTCACTAAACTGTAATAATGCCAGTCTCTAATGGTGGGACCGAGGTCTGGTGGGTCAAGGCTATGTCCCAGAAAACCATTCTCGTGGTCGAAGACGAGCGTCCGATACGCGATATGCTCGCATTCAACCTCGGCCGCGCCGGCTACGATGTGGAAGCCGCCGATGACGGCCGTCAGGCGCGCAGCGCCATCGCCAACAGGTGTCCCGACGTGGTATTGATGGACTGGATGCTGCCCGATGTCAGCGGCCTCGAGCTCACGCGACAACTGAAGCGCGATCCGCGCACGCGAACGATCCCGGTCATCATGGTCACGGCGCTCTCAGACGAGGACGATCGCGTCACGGGGCTCGACGCCGGCGCCGACGATTACATCGTAAAGCCGTTCTCGCAGCGCGAGTTGCTCGCCCGCGTTCGAGCGGCGCTGCGGCGCGGGAGCGCCTCCGACGACGATGTGCTGACGGCAGGTCGGCTCAGGCTCGATGCGGCGAGCCACCTCGTCACCGTCGGCGAGGAGGCGGTCTCGCTGAGTCCCACCGAGTACCGATTGCTCGAGTTTTTCCTGCGCCATCCGGGCCGCGTCTACAGCCGTTCCCAGCTCCTCGACAGCGTATGGGGCGGCAATGTGTATGTTGAAGAACGCACGGTCGACGTGCACATCCGCAGGTTGCGCAAGGCATTGACGCCGTTCGGCTACGATACCTTGATCCGCACCGCGCGCGGCGCCGGCTATCGCTTTTCGCCCGGAAAGGTCTGAACTTGCCGCGCAGGTGGGTCAAGCAAGTCGCATATCTTGCCGCCTGGCTCGCGGCCGCCGCGCTGCTTGGCATGTTCTTCGGCGCGCCCGCGTGGTGGTTGACCGCCGTACTCCTGCTCTACGTCGCCCATACGCTCAGACATATCTATCTGCTCGACCGCATGCTCGCGGGCGGCAAGCGCGTCGGGCCTTTCGCGACGCGCGGGCTCTGGGCGGAAATCCTCGCGCGCGTCGACAAACTCAGGAAAAAGTCACGCAACCGCAAGAAGAAGTTTCACCGCGTGCTCCGGGAAATTCGCGAAAGCACCGGGGCGCTTCGCGACGGCGGCGTGATTCTCAATGCCGCCAATGAGATCGTCTGGTTCAATCCGGCCGCGACCCGGATGCTGGGTCTCGACCCGCGAACCGATCTGGGCCGCAGGATCGACAATCTGATCAGGCATCCGCAATTCGTCGGTTACCTGGCCGAGCCGGGCGGCGAAGGCATCTCGATACCGTCGCCGAAAATCGAGTCCGGCTGGATCGCGGTGCAGATCATCCCGTACGGACGGGATCAGAGTATCGCGATCATCCGCGATGTCACTCGCGAGACCAGGCTCGAAAGGACGCGCCGCGACTTCGTCGCCAACGCGTCGCATGAACTTCGTTCGCCTTTGACCGTGTTGAGCGGCTACCTGGACACGCTTGCCGATGACGACGATCTGCCCGAAAGCTGGCAGGTGCCGATCACCGAGATGCTGCGCCAGGCGAACCGCATGACGCAGATTCTCCGCGACCTGATGGAGCTCACGCGTCTGGAGTCCGCGGAAGCAGACGCCGGCCACGGTTTCGTCGATGTCTGTTCGATGCTCAAGCTCATGGTCCGGGACTTCGGCACCGTAACCGCTGTGCAACCGGCGCTGAATCTGCGCTTCGAGACGGACGCGGCGTTGCTCGGCAACGAAACCGAGTTGCACTCGATATTCTTCAATCTGCTTAACAACGCCGTGCGGTTCACGCCGGCATCGGGGAGCGTCGAGGTGGTCTGGCGTCCCGACGCTCATGGCGCGGCGCTCGAAGTGATCGACACCGGTATCGGCATCCCCGAGGAAGAGATACCGCGCATCACGGAGCGCTTCTACCGCGTCGACCCGGGACGTTCGCGTGCCACGGGCGGTACAGGGCTTGGGCTTGCGATCGTCAAGCATGCCCTGCAGCGGCACGACGGCGTACTTCAGATCTCGAGCGTCGAAGGCAAGGGGAGCACGTTCCGCTGCCTGTTCGCAACGGATCGCCTCGTCTTTCGCGGAGGCCGCGCCGAAGCCGCCGTATAATTGCCCGGTCGATCTCCGATAAGGACTCCGGATGGAAGTTGAAGACCTCGGCCAGCACATCTCACGGCGCTTCAACGCCGAGATCGTCAGCCTGCACAGTTCCGTGCTCACGATGGGTGGATTGGTCCAGGAGCAACTCGACCGCGCGATCGAGGCGCTCAGGGAGCGCGACAGCGAACTCGGCCTGCAGGTCGCGCAGGACGACTTCAAGGTCAACAGGATGGAGGTCGGCATCGACGAGGATTGCAGCCGTATCCTCGCGACTCATTCCCCGGCGGCAGGCGACCTCAGGCTCATCGTTGCGATCATCAAGACGATCACGGACCTCGAGCGGATCGGCGACGAAGCCGAAAAGATCGGCAGGCTCGCGGCGAGGCTTGCGGGCCTCGAACGACCATCGACGAATTACCGTGAACTCAGGAATCTCGCGCGGCACGTCAAGCAGATGGTCAATGACACACTCGATGCTTTCGCGAGACTCGACGCGACCGGTGCGCTCGAGGTGGTCAGGGCAGACGAAGTGGTCGATGAGGAATACGAATCGACGTACCGGCAGGGGATCACGTTCATGATGGAGGATCCGCGCACGATCTCGCGGGTCATCGATTCGATGTGGATCGCGCGCTCGCTGGAGCGGATCGGAGATCACTGCAAGAACATCTGCGAGTACGTGATCTACATGGTGCATGGCAAGGACATTCGTTACACGAGCGTCGAAAACGTCGAAGCCGAAGTCAGGCAAGCGATACAACAGTCGGAGGCAGTGTCTTGATCAGAACCCGCGGCCAACGCCGCCTCGCAAACCTTGCCGGCGTCGCCATCGTCGTCGGCCTCATGGCCTATGCGCTTTACGCGCAATACATCCTCGGTCTCGAAGCATGCCCGCTGTGCATATTCCAGCGCGTCGCCATGATAGGCGTGGGAATCGTGATGCTCGCCGCGGCGCTGCACGGCCCGGCGGGCAAGTCGGCGCTCGCCTACGGCGTGCTCGGGTTTGCGGTTGCGGCCGTCGGCGCAGGCATCGCGATACGCCACGTCTGGCTGCAGAACCTGCCGCCCGACGCCGTGCCGGCCTGCGGTCCCGGGCTCGACTACATGCTCGACGCGTTTCCGCTGATCGATGCCGTTCGCATGGTCTTTACGGGCTCCGGCGAGTGCGCCGAGATCAACTGGTCGTTCGTCGGGCTCAGCATGCCGGCCTGGGTGCTCGTGTGGTTCGTGGCGCTCGGCGCACTCAGCATCGCCGCGAACTGGGGGCGCGTAAGGCGCTGATCCCTATTCGCGCAGCAGCAGCTCGGCGATCCTGAAGTAGATTCTCTCAAGTGCGGCGATGTCGGCGACGAGGACTTCCTCGTTGACCTTGTGGATCGTCGCGTTCAGCGGCCCGATTTCGACGACTTCGATCCCGTAAGGCGCAACGTAGCGCCCGTCCGACGTGCCGCCACCCGTGGAGAGTTCGGCGTCGATGCCGGTCTCTTCGCGGACCGCGCGCACGACGGCGTCCGTCAGGCGTCCTTCTGCGGTCAGGAACGGCTCGCCCGCGACCCGCCAGCGAACTTCATACTTCACCCCGAGTTCGTCGAGCGTGTCTTCGATCCGCCGGGCCAGCGTGTGGCGGGTCCACTGCGTGTTGTAGCGGAGGTTGAATCGGCACTTGAGTTCGCCCGGAATGACGTTGGGCGCGCCGGCGTCGCTGCTGACATTGACCACCTGGAACGTCGTCGGCGGAAAGTGCGCGTTGCCGCCGTCGATGGGTTCCGCCGTCATCGCCTGCACGAACCGTGCAAACGCGTGGATCGGGTTTTCCGAACGCAGCGGATAGGCCACGTGGCCCAGATCGCCCTTGATCGTCATGAGACCGGACAGGCTGCCGCGGCGCCCGACCCGGATCGTGTCGCCGAGACGCTCGCTGCTCGACGGCTCCCCGACAACGCAATAGTCGAACAGTTCGCCGCGGTGCTCGAGCGTTTCCATGACCTTCGCGGTGCCGTCCACGGCCGGCCCTTCCTCGTCGCTCGTCAGGAGCACGGCGATGGAGCCCGGATGGTCCGGATACGTGGCCGCGAAGCGCTCGCAGGCCTTGACCATGGCCGCCACGCTCGCCTTCATGTCGGCCGCGCCGCGCGCATAGAGCCTGCCGTCGGTGACGGTGGCGGCGAACGGGTCGCTGAGCCATTGCTCGGCCGGTCCCGGCGGCACGACATCCGTATGGCCTGCGAAAACCAGGACAGGCGCCGCGTCGCCGCGCCGCGCCCAGAGGTTGTCGACCGCGCCGAAACGCAGCGCTTCCGCTGCGAATCCCGCATCGGCAAGCAGCGCCGCGAGCAGCGCCTGGCAACCCGCGTCATCGGGCGTAACCGACCGCCGCCGGATCAATTCGGCCGTAAGTTCCAGGAGGTCCATTGCAGCGTTGTCGACATCAATGCGTAACAATCGGCGGCTAGGCTATCAGGGTGCAATGGCAACGCGCTACCGAGCGCGCAGCAGCCGGTACAATTACGCTCCGGCACACAATCCGCATTTTCGGAGTAGACTGTGGAAACAGCCCCGCAGCCGAAGAACGAGAACTTGTCGCAAGCGATCCCGGAGCGAGACGCCGAACCGCCGTCCGAACTCGCGCCGGCCCCGGCCGAAGTCGCCGATACCTACGAGACGGTCGGCGATTTCACGGCCCCGAATCCGTCCATTCGCACGCGCAGCGTGGATGTCTTCTACGGCGACAATCATGCGATTCAGCGAGTCGATCTCGACATCGGGCAAAACGAGGTCATCGCGTTGATCGGCCCCTCGGGCTGCGGCAAGTCGACCTACCTGCGGTGCCTCAACCGCATGAACGACACGATCGAGTCCGCGCGCGTAACCGGCGAGATCAGGCTGCAGGGCGAAGACATCTACTCCCGCCGGATGGACGTCGTGATGTTGCGCGCGCGTGTCGGAATGGTCTTCCAGAAGCCGAATCCGTTCCCGAAATCCGTGTACGATAACGTCGCCTACGGTCCGCGCATCCACGGCATCGCAAGGAACCGAACCGAACTCGACCAGATCGTCCAACGCAGCCTCGAGCGCGCGGGCTTGTGGTCGGAAGTCCGGGATCGGCTCGACGAGCCCGGAACGGGGCTGTCCGGAGGCCAGCAGCAGCGCCTGTGCATCGCGCGCACGATCGCGGTCAACCCGGAAGTGATTCTGATGGACGAGCCCTGCTCGGCTCTGGATCCGATCGCGACGGCCCGCATCGAGGACCTCATCGACGAGATCAGGCAGAACTACACGATCGTGATCGTGACCCATTCGATGCAGCAGGCCGCACGCGTGTCTCAGCGAGTCGCCTACTTCCATCTGGGCAAGCTCATCGAGGTCGGCAGCACGGACGCGATCTTCACGAACCCGCGGCACCGGCTCACGGAAGACTACATCACGGGGCGGTTCGGCTGATCCTTGCCGCGCGTGCGGCCTTATAGCCGCAACAACTCATTGATGGTCGTCTTCGCCCGCGTTCGATCGTCGACGCGCTTGACGATGACCGCGCAGTAGAGGCTGTAGCTGCCGTCGTCCGACGGCAGGCTGCCCGGAACCACGACGGACCCTGCCGGCACGCGGCCGTAAAGGATCTCGCCGGATTCGCGGTCGTAGATGCGCGTGCTCGCGCCGATATAGACACCCATCGAGATCACGCTGCCGCGTTCGACGATCACGCCTTCGACGACTTCCGAGCGAGCGCCGATAAAGCAGTCGTCCTCGATGATCGTCGGCGCGGCCTGCAGCGGCTCGAGCACGCCGCCGATGCCGGCGCCGCCCGACAGGTGCACGTTCCTGCCGATCTGCGCGCAACTGCCGACCGTCGCCCAGGTGTCGACCATCGCGCCCGCGTCGACGTAGGCGCCGATGTTGACGAACGACGGCATGAGCACGACATCGGCCGCGACATACGCGCCGCGCCTGACGACCGCGTCCGGGACCACGCGCGTGCCCGCGCGGTCGAAGTCGTCGTCCGACCAGCCGGCGTACTTGAGCGGAACCTTGTCGAAGAACTTCGTGTAGCCCGCGTCGACTGCCTTGTTGTCCCGGACCCGGAACGACAGCAGCACGGCTTTCTTGAGCCACTGGTTGACGGCCCACTCGCCATTCACAGGCTCCGCCACCCGGTAACGGCCGCTGTCGAGGCCGGCGATACAGGTTTCGATCGCCTCGGCAAGCTCGGCGTCCACCTTGCCCGGAGCCAGCTCGCCGCGCCGCTCCCAGGCGGCTTCCATGAGGTCGGAAAGGTTCGGCATCAGCTCTCCTTGCCGTCCTGGTCCGACAGTGCCGAGCGAAGCGCGGCTTCGACTCTTGCGCAGTGCTCGTCGTCGAGCGGCCGGTTGTCCGCGGTCGTGACGAAAAAGACATCCTCGGCGCGCTCGCCGACCGTGGCGATCTTGGCGTTCTGCAGGGCGACGCCCTCGCGTTCGAACACCTTGCCGACCTGGAACAGCAAGCCGGGACGGTCGCCGGTCACGAGCTCGATCACGGTACGTTGATTGTCCGGATCGAACGATATCGAGATCTGCAGTTCCGTCAGGAACATCCGGACCTGACGCGGCGCCCGGCGCGTCACCCGGATCGGGCGCGAGTCGTCGTGCGACAGCGCCTGGATCAGGCGCTGGCGGATTTCGGCAAGGCGCGGGCGATCGGTGATCGGGCTGCCGTCGCTCTCGAGGACGCAGTAGGTGTCGAGGCTGCGTTCACCCGCCGTGGGCAGGACGCGGGCGTCGACGACGTTCAGCGCGAGCTCGTCGAGCGCCGCGGTCGTGCGGCCGAAGTAGTGCAGTTCCCTGTTGGTGTAGACCATGATGACCGTCAGGCCTTCGGCGATCGAATCGTTGAGGTCGACGACCAGGGACTCGGGCGACGCCGCGTTCACGAGCACTTCGGTGTGCCAGGCGACTTCCTCGGGACGGTGGCGCAGGTAATACTCGTCGGTGAAGGTCGACCACAGGGCATCCCAGCGGGCCCGTTCGATGCCCCGCTGCTCGAGCAGTTCGCGCGCGCGCGTTTGCGTCTCGAGAATGAGTTCGTCCTTGTCGATCGGATTCGACAGACCCCGCCGCAACGCGCGCTTGGTATTGCGGTAGAGCTCGAGGAACAGCGTGTCCTTCCACGAGTTCCAGATTTTCGGGTTCGTGCCGCGCACGTCCGCAAGCGTGAGCACGTAGAGGAAGTCGAGATGCTTCTCGTCGCTCACGGTGGCGGCGAACTCGTTGATGACCGCCGGATCGTTGATGTCCTTTCTCTGCGCCGTCATCGACAGCAGCAGGTGCTGTCGCACGAGCCAGGCGACGACGCGGGCATCGTAGCGGCTCATGCCGTGCTCGAGACAGAAGGCCTCGGCGTCGACCGCGCCGAGTTCGGAGTGGTCGCCGCCGCGGCCCTTGGCGATGTCGTGGAAGAGGCCCGCGAGATACGCGATCTCGGGCTTCTCGATCTTCTGCATGACGACGCTGCCATGCGGACACTCGTGATCGAACCTCGGCAGCGACAGCCGTCTCAGGTTCTCAACGACGATGAGCGTGTGCTCGTCGACCGTGTAGGTATGGAACAGGTCGTACTGCATGCGTCCGACCACGCGGCCGAACGCGGGGATATACAGGCCGAGAACGCCGTAGGTGCTCATCCGCTTCAATGTGCGGCTGACTCCGCTGGGCTCTCTGATGATGTCCAGAAACAGGCGGTGATGGCGCGGATTCTGGCGGAACTCCTCGTCGATGAGCCACAGATGCTGCTTGATCTGCGCGATCGTGCGGGCGCTGACGCCCTTGAGGTCCAGGTTCCGGGCGAGCAGCATGAATATCTCGAGCAGCGTGGACGGTTCGCGCATGAACACGTCCTCGTCGATCGTCTCGATGTAGCCGTGGCGCGCCTGAAACGCCGATCCCAGCGGGACGGGCGCCTCGTCCTCGTCGAGCAGCAGCGCTTCCTCGAAGAGCTGCAGCATCATCTCGTTCAGACGGCTCACTTCCCTGACCGTGCGGTAGTAGCGCTGCATCAACTGTTCGACGGCCAGCGTGAAGGTCGCATCCTCGTAGCCGAGCATGGCGGCCAGCCTGACCTGGTGATCGAACAGCAGCCGGTCCTCGCGCCGGCCCGTCAGCAGGTGCAGGCCGAAGCGGATGCGCCACAGAAACGCCTGTCCCGTGACGAGGATGCGACATTGCCCGGCGGTCAGAAAGCCGTGCTCGCGCAGTTCATCGAGCTTGCCCGTGCCGAAGTGGCGCAGCGCAATCCAGCAGATCGTCTGGATATCCCTGAGCCCGCCCGGGCTGCTCTTGACGTTGGGTTCGAGGTTGTAGGCGGTGTCGTGAAAGCGGTGATGCCGCTCGACCTGCTCGTCGACCTTCGCGCTATAGAACTCGGCGGCGTCCCACATGTTCCCGGCGCCGATGTGCGCAGGCAGCGCGTCGAAGAGATGGCCGGGTCCGGCGAGCAGCCGCGTTTCCATGAGCGTCGTCGCCACCGTGACGTCGTCGCGGGCCTGCTCCGCGCAGTCGTCGAGCGTACGAACGCTGTGGCCCACATCCAGGCCGATATCCCACAGGAACGTCAGGAAGCGGCTGATTGCCGCGTCCGCGCCCGCCTGGTCGGGATTCTCGAGCAACAGCAGCAGGTCGATGTCGGAGTGCGGATGCAGTTCGCCGCGGCCGTAGCCGCCCACGGCGACGAGGTCCGTCGTGTCGACGAGCGTCGCGGCGAACCGCCGCCAGCTTGCGAGGATCACGAGATCGACGGTTTCGGCGCGCGCCGCCACGAGATTTTCGACGGGTTCACGGTCGAGAAAACGTTGCTTTAGCTCGTCGTTCGCGTCATTGAGCAGTTCCCGCAATGCGGCAACGCTCGTCGGAGTCTGTTCGAGCGCGTTTGCGAGCGCCGCCGGATCCAGGCGCCGCTCGAGCGGTTCGCGTGCAACAGCCGGACTTGCGCTGGCTTCCACTTCAGTTCACGCGGTCTTCGGCGCCGAGCGTGAGCACCTCGAAACCGGTGTCGGTGACGAGCACCGTGTGTTCCCACTGCGCCGACAGCGAGTGGTCCTTGGTTACCACCGTCCAGCCGTCGGCGAGCAGTTTCACGTCGCGGCGGCCCGCGTTGACCATCGGCTCGACCGTGATCGTCATGCCGGGCACGAGTTCAAGCCCGGTGCCGGGCCTGCCGAAGTGAAGCACCTGCGGATCCTCGTGGAACACGCGGCCGATGCCATGGCCGCAGTATTCGCGCACCACCGAGAAACGGTGCCCCTCGACAAGGGTCTGCACGGCGTGGCCGATGTCGCCGAGCCGGCTGCCCGGCCGGATGGCGCGAATGCCTTCCCACATGCCCTCGAAGCACACGCGCGACAGGCGCTCGGCGATCACCGGCGCCTTGCCGACGTGGAACATGCGGCTCGTGTCGCCGTGGAATCCGTCCTTGATGACAGTAATGTCGATATTGACGATGTCGCCGTTTCTGAGCACGCGGCTGCCGGGTATGCCGTGGCAGACGACGTGGTTGACCGAAGTGCAGATCGACTTCGGAAATCCCTTGTAGTTGAGCGGCGCCGGGATGGCCTTCAGTTCGCCGACGATGAACTCGTGACAGATCCGGTCAAGGTCGCCGGTCGAGACGCCGGGACGCACGTGATCGCCGATCATGTCCAGAACGCTCGCGGCGAGCCGTCCGGCGACGCGCATCTTCTGCTGTTCTTCGAAGGTCTTTATCGTTGCGGCCATGACGGTGCATGCGGCTGCAGACGGACCGCGGATTCAGTGGAGGTCGGGAGCCCGCGCCGCGGGCTCCCGGAAACGTTTATGGCAGCGTTGTTGCTGTCCGGTCGCTATGGTATAAAGCGCGCGCCTTCGAGGCAATTGAAAGACACACACGTGTCAGCGCCCGCGAGCCGGGTGCGCTGGCGGTTCGCCGCAAGTGTTGCTCGCGGGGACACGTGGAGGACTAACCCGTTTGAGGAGCTTCCATGGCCGACGTCACCATGCGCCGGATGCTGGAAGCGGGCGTGCATTTCGGACACCAGACCCGCTTCTGGAACCCGAAGATGGCTCCGTACATCTTCGGCGAGCGCAACAAGATACACATCATCAATCTCGAGCAGACCCTGCCGATGTATCGCGAGGCAGTGGAGTTTGTTCGCAGGCTCGTTGCGGACGGCGGCAAGATCCTGTTCGTCGGGTCCAAACGGGCGGCCCGCCAGGCCATCGCCGAAGAGGCGGCGCGCTGCGGCATGCCGCACGTGAGCCAGCGCTGGCTCGGCGGCATGCTCACGAACTTCAAGACGATCCGGCAGTCCGTCAAGCGGCTGCATGAACTCGAGGAGTTGACCGAGGCGGGCGGCGGCGAGTTCACGAAGAAGGAAATGCTCGAGCTCGCGCGTGAACGCGACAAGCTGCGGCGTGCGCTCGGCGGCATCAAGGACATGGAATCCTTGCCCGATGCGGTGTTCGTCATCGACGTCGCGCATGAGGATATCGCCGTCAGGGAGGCGAAGAAGCTCGGTGTCGCCGTCGTTGCCGTGGTCGATACGAACTGCTCGCCGGACGGCATCGATTACACGATTCCGGGCAATGACGATGCGATGCGCGCGATCCGGCTCTACACCGAGGGTATCGCCGACGCGGTGCTCGACGGCAAGGCGTCGCTTCCGGAGGTTCCGACCGGCGAAGGCGATTTTGTCGAACTCGACGAGGAAGGCCGTCCGATCGCCGAGCCCGCTGCGACCGCGAAGGGGCGGGGGGCGAAGGCAAGGGGCAGGAAGACGGCGGCCGTCACGACCAGGACGAGAGCGAAGCCCAGGCGTGACGTAGTTGAAAAGCCGGCGTCGAGCGAAGCGGCAGCGGCCGGACAAGCTTCAGCCGCCGCGAAGGCTCCGGTGCCGGAAGAAACTTCGGCCACTGAAGAAGCTTCCGCCGGCGACGAGATTGCGGCCACGGAAGAAGCCGCGACCACGGGAGAAGCCGCGGCTGCTGAAGAGCTTGCGGCCACAGAGGAGGCTGGGGCTACGGACGAGACTGGGGCCACGGACGAGTCTCCCGTCCCGGATGAGGCTCCCGCTTCGGATGAAGCTTCGGCCGCGACGGATGATGCTGCCGAACCGGCCGAAGCTGAGGCATCGGGCGACGCGGCCGAGTCGGAGTCCGAGCCCGGGCCCGCTGCCGAGGAAGCCTCCGGGCCGGCGGAATCGACCGACGAGTCGGCGGCCGGGGAATCAGCGGCCAAGGAGACGGCCGACTGAGCGTGCCCGTCGACGCCGGGCGCCGCGAGTCGGCGATCAACCATACGCAAGCGAGGATCTGCCATGCGGATTAAACCGGTACAGGTCAAGGAACTGCGCGAACGCACGGGCGCGGGAATGATGGACTGCAAGAAGGCGCTGGTCGAAGCCGGCGGCGACATCGATGCCGCTTCGGATCTGTTGCGCAAGTCCGGTCAGGCGAAGGCCGACAAGAAAGCGTCGCGGATTGCGGCGGAAGGGCAGGTGCTCGTCGCAAGCGATCGCGCCAGCGGACGCTACACGCTGCTCGAAATCAATTCCGAAACCGACTTCGTCGCGAAGGACGAAAACTTCCGTGCGTTTACCGCGCTCGTGGGGCGGGCCGTGGTACAGCACGCACCGGCTTCGGTAGACGCGTTGATGGAAGTCGAGGTCGACGGCGCTTCGGTGGCGGAGTTGCGCCAGGCGCTCGTCAGCAAGATCGGCGAGAACGTCATCGTACGCAGGTTCAGCATGCTCGACAGCGACGTCACCGTCGGCTCGTACGTCCACATGGACCGGATCGGCGTGCTCGTCGAACTTGACGGCGGCAGCGAGGAACTCGCGCGCGATCTCGCGATGCACGTCGCGGCTTCGTCGCCGCGCTACGTTTCCGTGGACGACGTGCCCGAGGACGAGATCGCCCGGGAAACGGAGATTCTCACGGCCCAGGCGGCCCAGACCGGCAAGCCCGAGCAGATCATCGCGAGGATCGTCGAAGGGCGGCTCAGAAAGCACTTCGACGAAGTCACGCTGACGGGTCAGCCATTCGTCAAGGATACCGACACGAAGGTCGCTCAGTTGCTCGCGAAAAACGACGCCAGCGTCAGGCGTTTCGTTCGCTTCGAAGTCGGCGAAGGCATCGAGAAGAAGCAGGCCGGCTTTGGAGAAGAGGTCGCCGCTCTGCTATAAATGCTGGCGCTGCGGCGCATCGCCGCGAGCAGTGGGGAGTTCATGGCGCAAGAGTCGCCAGCATATCGGCGGATTCTGCTGAAACTCAGTGGCGAAGCGCTGTTGGGCAGCCAACAATACGGCATCGATCCTCCCGTCATCCGCAGAATTGCGAGCGAGGTCTCCGAAGTCGCGTCCCGGGACGTCGAAATCGGGCTCGTGATCGGCGGCGGCAACATCTTTCGCGGCGCGGGTCTGGCCGAGGCTGGCATGGACCGCGTGACGGCCGACCAGATGGGCATGCTGGCCACGGTCGTCAACGCGCTGGCGATGCAGGACGCGCTCGAACGTCAGGGCACATACGCGCGCGTCATGTCGGCGCTGCAGATTCACGAGGTTTGCGAGGACTACATCCGCCGCCGTGCGGTCAGGCATCTGGAAAAGGGGCGGGTGGTGATCTTCGCGGCCGGCACGGGCAATCCGTTTTTCACGACCGATACCGCGGCGAGCCTCAGGGCGATCGAAATCGGAGCGGATGTGCTGATCAAGGCCACCAAGGTGGACGGCGTCTATTCGGCCGATCCCGCGGTCGACCCGAAAGCCGTTCGTTACGGCGCGCTCTCCTTCGATCAGGTGCTCGCGGACCGTCTCAACGTCATGGACGCAACGGCCATCGTCATGTGCCGCGACAACGACCTGCCGCTCGTCGTGTTCAACCTCAACAACCCCGGCGATCTCGTGCGTGTCGCGTGCGGAGCGCCGCTCGGAACCTCGGTCACGAATACGCTCTCAGCAACAGGCACGAACTGATGATAGAAGACGTCAAGAGAGAAGCCGAACAGCGAATGCAGCGCAGCGTCGAGTCGCTCAAGGGCGAGTTCCGGCGCCTGCGGACCGGCCGCGCGAACATCGGCCTGCTCGAGCACCTCACCGTCGAGTACTACGGGAGCCAGGTTCCGGTGAACCAGGTCGCGACGCTGAGCGTCGAGGATGCACGAACGCTGACCGTCACGCCGTGGGAGAAGCCGATGGTGGCGGTCGTCGAGAGAGCGATCCTGAACTCCGATCTCGGCCTGACGCCGATGTCGGCCGGGAATGTGATACGCGTACCGGTGCCGCCGATGACGGAGGAGCGCCGCAGGGAACTCGTCCGCGTCGTGCGCGGCGAAGCCGAGACGGGCCGAATCGCGATCCGGAACATACGCCGTGACGCGCTCGGCTCGATCAAGGAACTGCTCAAGGAGAAGATGATCACCGAGGACGACGATCATCGCGCGCACGACGAGGTCCAGAAGATCACGGATCGCTACGTGGCCGGGATCGACGCGCTGCTCAAGGAGAAGGAAACGGAGATCATGGAGTTCTGAGACCCGGGCCTGTGAGCGATGGCAGCATTTCAAGTTCCCGTCCCTTAACGACGCGCATCGCTACCGCGCTCGTGCTCGCCGGCGCTGTTACGGCGGTACTCCTGTTTCTCCCCACGACCGCGGTTGCGGTCCTGCTCGGCGCCTTCGTGCTGGCGGGAAGCTGGGAATGGGCGCGGTTCGCAAGCTGGCAGCGGCGTACCCGTCCGGCCTACGTCGTCGTGCTGGCCCTGCTCATGCTGCTGGCATATCCCCGGGTTCCCCTCATTGCCGATGCCGTGCTCGTCGTGGCCTTCGCGGGCTGGGTTTTCGCCGTCGGCGGGCTCGTGATCTGGCCGCGCCCGCTGCCTTCCGTGGCGATCGCCGTGCTGGGCGCCGCAGCGCTGTTTCCGGGCTGGCTGCTCCTCGTGCATATCCACGGCGCAGGGCCGCAAGGGCCGTGGCTCGTGTTTGCCGGTCTCGCGCTGGTCGCGGCTGCCGACATCGGCGCCTATTTCGTCGGTCGTGCGATCGGCCGCACGAAGCTGGCGCCTCGAATCAGCCCCGGCAAGACCTGGGAAGGCGTTGCCGGCGGCCTCGGCCTCGCCGCCGTGGCCGCCTGTCTGCTGGGCTACGCGCTCGGTCTGCCGCTGGCCGCGTTGCTTGCGATTGCCGTAGCGTCTGCCGCCGCGTCCGTCGTCGGCGACCTCGCGGTGAGCATGCTCAAGCGCAACGTCGGCGCCAAGGACAGCGGCAGCCTGCTGCCCGGACACGGCGGCGTGATGGACCGGATCGACGGACTGACAGCCGCCGTGCCGGTCTTCGCGCTGGGTCTCGATCTCGCCGGGCTCATCGGCTGACGGGAGCCGGCAAGCGTCCGTCCGGTACCGCGGCTTGTCCGAAGCCCGACATTACAATCTCGTCAGAATCGCCGTTTTCGGGCCTTGAGCCGGAACCGGGCGTCGCCGAAGGTGTCAGTTTCATCGAGGGGCCGGGCCGTGCACGGCAGCCCGTGCGGCTTCGGCGCCGGGGCGGGGCTGCGCACCGTGCCCGGCGAATGGGTAGAATAAGCGCAACCGCAGACCAACGAGGTTGGCGCCAGATCCGGCCATGGTGGACGTCGCACTTTCCATAATAGCCTTCATCGTCGCCATCGGTGTGCTCGTGTCCGTGCACGAATACGGGCACTTCTGGGTCGCCAGGAAGCTCGGTTTCAAGGTACTTCGATTCTCCGTCGGGTTCGGCCGCCCGTTCGCGCGCTGGACGGGCGGGGCTCCGGATCACGTGGAATACTGGTTGTCCTCGGTGCCGCTGGGCGGTTACGTCAAGCTGCTCGACGAACGCGAGGGCCCCGTCGACGAAGCCGAGCGCCACCGGGCTTTCAATCGCCGCCCGATCCCGCATCGGATCGCCGTGCTCGCGGCCGGGCCCGGCTTCAATTTCCTGTTCGCGATCGTCGCCTACTGGGTCATGTTCGTATCCGGCGTTCCGGCCCTGAAGCCGATCGTGGGCGCCGTGTCGGACGGGTCCATCGCGGCCGTTGCCGGTGTGCGCGCCGACGACGAGATCATGTCCGTCGGCGGCAGGCCGACGGCAACGTGGGAACAGGCGGTCGTCGCGATCCTCGACGAACTGCTGGCCGACGGCCGGATCGAGCTCGAACTCAGCGACGTGGACGGCAACTCGCGGTTCGCCGAACTCGACGTGCGCGGCCTTGAATCCGAGCTGACCGAGCCCGACGCGCTGTTCAGCGGCCTCGGATTCAGGCCCGGGCCGACGATGCCGCCCGACATCGAGCGGGTCGACCCGGATTCTCCGGCCGAAAGAGCGGGGCTCATGGCCGGCGACCGCGTGCTTGCCGTGGACGCCGAGCCCGTCGACAACTGGCAGAGCTGGCTGGAAACCATCCGGTCCCGGCCGGGCGAAACGGTTTCGTTGCTCGTACTGCGTGAAAATCGCGAAGCCGATCTGGAGTTGCGGGTCGGTGCAGCGGAGAATGGCGGCGAGCGTGTTGGCACAGCCGTTACTCGCAGTCTGCAGAGCTTGCCGAACGACATCGCGGAGCGGGTTCCGGACGAGGAACGCTTTGGCGTCGTCGAACTCACGATGCGGATCGGCGAGGTCGAGGAGGGCGGCGAGCGCGTCGGCCGAATCGGCGCCTGGCGTCCGACGCAACTACCGCCGGAAGTCATCGAGCGCGTCCGGACCGAGGAACGGTACGGCGTCGTTGAAGGGCTGTTTCAGGGCGCCGCCAAGACCTGGGAGATGACGGCGCTGACCGTTCGCATGCTGGTGCGGATGGTCGTCGGCGACGTATCCCTGCGCAACGTGTCCGGACCCATCTCGATCGCGGCCTATGCCGGTGACAGCGCCGAGGCCGGGCTCACGGCGTTCCTGAGCTTCCTCAGCATCGTCAGCATCAGTCTCGGTATCATGAATCTCTTGCCGATTCCGCTGCTCGACGGCGGGCAGATCGTCTATCAGGTCGCGGAACTGCTCAAGGGTTCGCCGCTGTCCGAGCGCGCGATGCTCATCGGCCAGCAACTCGGCATAGTGTTCCTCATCGTGTTGATGAGTTTCGTGTTCTACAACGACATAACCAGGATGTTCAGCTAATGACACGCGTACGCTTCGGCAAAACGATCGCCTGTCTCGCATGTCTGTTCGCGGCCGCGCCGGTCGCGGCGCAGTTGCCTTTCGAAGTCCGGAACTTCCAGGTCGAAGGCGCGCAACGGATATCCGAGGGCACGATCTACAATTACCTGCCCCTCAATATCGGCGACACGGTCGACGAACAGCTCGTTCGCGAGTCGATCCGGGCGATCTATTCGACCGGCTTCTTCCAGGACATCGAGATGCGCCGCGACGGCGACACGCTGGTCATCGCTGTGCTCGAACGGCCGACGATCGAGGAATTCACCTTTTCCGGCAACGAGGACATCGAGGACGAGGATCTCGAAACCTCGCTGCGCGACGTCGGCCTGGCCCAGGGCCGGATCTTCGACCGGTCCGTGCTCGACGAGGTCACCCAGTTCCTGACCGACGAGTACTACGGCCGCGGCAAGTATGCCGCGCGCGTCGACGCGACGGTCGAGGATCTGTCCGACAACCGCGTTCGCGTCCAGATCGAGATCGAGGAAGGCGAACGGGCGCAGATCCGGCAGATCAACATCGTCGGCAACGCCCGTTTCGCCGACGAGGACATCCTCGACGGTTTCGAACTGACCACGGGCGGCCTGCTGTCGTTCATCCGTGACGACAACCGCTATTCCAAGGAGGCCCTCGAGGGGGACATCGAGACGCTGCGCTCGTTCTACATGGACCGCGGCTACGCCGACTTCCGCCTCGACGGTCAGCCCGTGGTCACGATTTCTCCGGACAAGCAGGACATCTTCATCACGATCAGCGTCGACGAAGGCGATCTGTACACGATCTCCGATGTCCGCCTGGCCGGCGATACGGTCGTACCCGAAGCGGAACTCAACGCGCTGATCCTGTCGCAGCCCGGGCAGATTTTCTCGCAGCAGCTTCTGACCTTCAGCGAGGAGGCGATGCGGCTGCGCCTCGGACGCGACGGATACGCATTCCCCCAGATCCAGGCCGTGCCCGAACTCGACGAGGAAACACAGCAGGTCTCCGTGACGTTCTTCGTCGACGCGCAAAGCCGGGTCTACGTACGCCGGATCAACTTCAACGGCGCCGACAACGTCAACGACGAGGTTTTCCGTCGCGAGATGCGCCAGTTCGAGGGCGGCTATCTGTCGAACGATCTGCTCGAGCGCTCGAAGATCCTGCTGCAGCGCTTGCCCTACGTCGAGACCGTCGAGTACGAAACCGTGCCCGTGGCGGGCAGCCCGGATCTCGTCGATGTCGAGTTTGCGATCGAAGAGGGCTTGCCGGGGCAGTTCGGCGGCAGCGTCGGCTATTCCGGAACCCAGGGCGTCATCCTCGGCGGCAACTTCATTCATTCGAATTTCATGGGCACGGGCAACCGGGTCGCGCTGAACCTCACGGGCGGCGAGTACTACAAGGTCTACGACGTGAGCTTTACCGACCCGTACCGCAACATGGACGGCCTGTCGAGGTCGATCCAGTTCTCGTACCAGGACATCGAGCAGTTCACTTCCGTCGCGTCGCAGTTCTCGACGACCACGATGACGGCGGGCCTGAACTGGGCCTATCCGATCACGGAGTACCAGCAACTGCGGTTCGGTCTGTCCTTTCAGAACGCGGAGTTGCTCACGAGCTACTACAGCTCCCGGCAGGCGCGCGAATGGGTGCTTAGCAACGGCTCGCAGATTGATCTCGGCCCCGATTCGAACATTGCGGCAACGGAAACCCAGTCTTTCGAACTCGTTGCCGGCTGGGCATTCGATACGCGCAATCGCTTTCTGTTCCCCGACAGCGGCATGCGCCTGAGCCTGAACCTGCAGGCTGCCATTCCCGGCAGCGAAGTCGAGTATTACGTCGCCCGCGTCGACTTCACGAAGTATTTCAGACTGCCGGGCGCCTGGCGGTTCAAGATCAACTCCGAGCTCGCTCTCGGGGAGGGCTACGGCGAAACCACCGCGCCGCCCCCGTTCCGCAACTTCTTCGGTGGCGGACCCGGCACCGTGCGTGGCTTCAAGGAAAGCTGGATGGGTCCGATCGACTCTCTCGGCAATCCCTACGGCGGCAACATGCTGGTCGCGAATCAGTTCGAACTCATCCTCCCGACTCCCGGCAAGCTCGGCAATTCGACGCGAATCTCGCTCTTTTACGATATCGGCAACGTGTTCTCGACCGGCGGCGTCACGTTCTACGACAGGACCGGCATAAACGAAATCAGCTACGATTTCGATTATGATAATTTGAAGCAATCAGTGGGGCTGGCCGTCGAGTGGCTTGCGCCGCTCGGCCTGTTGCGTTTCAGTTACGCGTCGCCGCTGAATGCACAAGACGAGACAGACCTTCTGTTTGGCGACCAGATCGAACGGTTCCAGTTTTCGATCGGCAACGCGTTTTGAGTCTTTGAGGAATTCGATTCATGACGAGGATACACATGACGAGCCGGGTCGCGCTGTTTGCCGCGGCTTTCATGGCCGTCAACGCCCATGCGCAGGCGCCGCTCAGGATCGGCGTCGTCAACGTGGGCATCCTGCTTGAGCAAGCGCCGCAGACTCAGGAGGCCATGGCGGCACTCGAGGCCGAGTTCGCACCTCGCCAGCGCGATCTCGTCGCCATGCAGACCGCGCTGCAGGAGAAGCAGGAAACCTATCAGCGCGATGCGTCGGTCATGGGCGAGGAGGAACGCGTCAGCCTCGAGCGCCAGATCCGCGACGAGCAACGCGACCTGCAGCGCGAAAACAACGAACTCAACGAGGATTTCAACCTGCGCCGCAACGAGGAACTGGGCAATCTTCAGGCCTCGCTCCTTCAGGCGGTGCAGGCTTACGCCAGGCAGACCGGTTTCGACCTTGTCGTTGCCGACGTTCTGTACTACAGCACCGCGGTGGACATCACCGCGGAAGTTCTGGAATCGATACAAGCCGAATTCGATCAGCCCGAAAGTGCGGAGTGATGTCCCTGGCGCGCGAGCCATCGCGACCGGTGACGCTTCGTGAACTCGCTTCCCTCTACGATTGCGATCTCGACGGTGACGGCGAAACGGTCGTCAATCGTGTAGCGACCCTGTCCGGTGCAGGCGCCGATTCCGTCACTTTCCTGGCGAATCCTCACTTTCGAAGCCAACTCAGGGGCACTCGAGCGGCCGCCGTCATCCTGCAGGAGCAACACCGGGAAGACTGTCCGGTCGCGAGTCTCGTCAGCGCGAACCCTTACGCCACCTATGCGCGAGTAGCGGCGTTTCTGCATCCGCCGCACGATATCGAGCCGGCCGTGCACGCCACCGCGGCCATTGCCGGCGATGCGATCGTTGCCGAATCGGCGCGGATCGGGCCGCAGGTCGTCGTTGGCTCGGCGAGCATCGTTGGCGAAGGGGCGGTGATCGGCGCCGGCTGCGTGATTGGCGCCGACGTCCGCATCGGAGCGGGCTCCCGCCTGCTGGCGCGCGTGACCGTGCTCGACGGCGTGACCGTGGGCGAACGCTGCGTGATCCATGCCGGTGCGGTCATCGGCTCGGACGGTTTCGGCTTTGCCGAGGACGAGGGCCGGTGGGTGAAAGTACCCCAGCTCGGCGGAGTGACGATCGGTGACGATGTCGAGATCGGCGCCAACACGACGGTCGATCGCGGCACGATCGAGAACACCGTCATCGAGGACGGCGTGAAGCTCGACAATCTCGTGCAGATCGCCCATAACGTTCGCATCGGCGCACATACGGTCATGGCAGCGATGTCAGGCGCCGCCGGAAGCACTAGAATCGGCCGGCGCTGCAAGATTGGCGGCGGCGTCGTCATGATCAATCACCTGGAAATCTGCGATGACGTCATGTTCACCTTCAGGAGCGTCGTAACGAAGTCGGTGCGCGAGCCCGGCGTATACGGCGGCAGCCTGCCGGCCGAGGAGGCGCAGCGCTGGCGGCGCAGCGCCGCCCGGTTCCGGCAGCTCGACTCGCTGAACGAGCGCGTCAGGGCCATCGAGCAGGCAGGACGGGACAAACCGGGCGGCGGGACCGGCACGCGAAAACGGGACCATGACTGACTCTCACTCACTGGACATCGAAGGCGTACTGGAGCGCCTGCCGCATCGTTTTCCGTTCCTGATGGTCGATCGGGTCACCCGTGTCGTGCCCGGCGAGTCGATCGTCGCGATCAAGAACGTCAGCATCAACGAAGACCACTTCGTCGGGCATTTTCCCGACCATCCGGTCATGCCCGGCGTGCTCGTCATCGAGGCGCTGGCGCAGGCGAGCGGCGTGCTTGCCTGGGAAAGCGCAACGGCGGCCGAGCAGAGCGTGCGGATCCTCTACCTGGTCGCGATTCGAAACGCGCGCTTCAAGCGCACGGTGCGTCCCGGCGACCAGCTCGTGCTCAAGGCCGAGTTGACCGCACGCAAGCAGGCCTTGTGGCGCTTCGAATGCCGGGCCGAGGTGGACGGCGAATCCGTTGCCGAAGCCGAGATCCTGATGGCCACCAGGAAAGAGCCTTGATCGACAGACGGGCCGTCGTCGATCCGTCGGCAAACGTGCACGAGGACGCCCGGATCGGTCCCTATGCCGTAATCGGCGCCGATGTCGAGATCGGTCCGGGTTGCCGCGTCGATGCGCACGCGGTCATCCGGGGTCCGACCAGAATGGGCGCCGACAATCACATCTTTTCCTTTGCATCCGTGGGCGACGATCCACAGGACAAGAAGTACGGCGGCGAGCGGACCGAGCTCGTGATCGGCGAGCGAAACACGATCCGCGAGTACTGCACGATCAATCGCGGCACGGTGCAGGACCAGGGCGTGACCGTGGTCGGCAACGATAACTGGATCATGGCTTATTCGCACATCGCGCACGACTGCGTCGTCGGCGATCACACGATCTTCGCAAACAACGCGTCGATAGCCGGCCACGTGCATATCGGCGACCATGTGCTGCTCGGCGGGTTTACGGCCGTGCACCAGCACTGCAGGATCGGCGAGAGCGCCTTGTGCAGCATGTTCAGTTACGTGACCAAGGACATTCCGGCCTACGTGACGGTATCCGGGCGGCCGGTACGGCCGCGCGGCATCAACGTCGAGGGCCTCAAGCGGCGCGGTTTCACGGCGGACGCGATCCGCAATATCCGCGACGCGTATCGCGTCGTCTACCGGCAGGGGGCAAGCCTCGAGGACGCGCTTGCCGAGCTCCTGGCGCGCGTCGAATCGCAACCGGAACTCGAGCCGTTTGCAAGCTCGCTGACGCATGGTTCGCGCGGCGTCGTCCGCTAGCGGAAGCGGGCGGCCACGCGTCGCGCTTGTAGCGGGCGAAGCTTCCGGAGACGCGCTCGGCGCCGGCCTGATCGACGCGATCAGGGCGCGCGCGGCCGATGCCACGTTCGTCGGCATCGCCGGTCCGCGCATGATCGACGCAGGCTGCGAGCCCTGGCACAGAATCGAGGAGCTGTCGGTCATGGGCGTGGCCGAAGTCCTGCCCCATCTTCCTCGCCTGCTCAGGCTTCGCCGCGGGCTCATCGCGCGCATCGCGCGGCTTCGCCCGGACGTGTTCGTCGGCATCGATTCCTCGGATTTCAATCTGCCGCTCGCGGCCGCGCTCAGGGTTGCCGGCATACCGACGGTGCAGTACGGCAGCCCACAGGTCTGGGCGTGGCGGCAATCGAGGGTGTCGAAGGTGCGCAAGGCCACCGATCTCGTGCTCTGTTTGCTGCCCTTCGAGACCGGCTTCTACGCCGAGCACGATGTCAACGCCAGGTTCGTCGGCCACCCGCTGGCAGACGCGATCCCGCTTGAAGTCGACGCGAAGCGCGCGCGAGCCGGGCTTGGGCTGTCCGGGTCCGGGCCGATCGTGGCGATCCTGCCCGGCAGCCGGCGAGCCGAAGTGGCCCGGCTAAGCCGGCCGTTTTTCGCGACGACGCAATGGCTCGCTCGCGAGCGGCCGGAGCTGCGGTTCGTCGTCGCGCTTGCGAATGAGGCGGCGGGCGCCGTCTGCCGCGCCGAGGCAGACCGGCTGAAACTCGATCCGCCGCCGCTGTTCGTGACCGGACGGGCGCGCGAGGTCATGGCCGCCGCCGACGCGGTGTTGACGGCATCGGGCACGGCCACACTCGAGGCCTTGCTGCTCAAACGGCGCATGGTCGTGGCGCATCGGCTGTCGCCGTTGACGTACTGGCTTGCCCGCCGACTGGGGATTCAGCGGCTGCCGCACTTCTCGCTGCCGAACCTGCTCGCCGGACGCGCGCTCGTGCCGGAGTTCGTTCAGGCCGGGGTCCGGCCGGATATACTTGGCCCGGCGTTGTTGCGTTGCCTCGACGCCGACGTGGCCGACCCGGTTTTCAGCGCCGAACTGAGCTCCATCCACGAGCGGCTCAGGCAGAACGCCAGCGTATCGGCCGCCGCCGCCGTGCTTGAACTGGCCTCTCGGGAACAGTTGCGCTGATGTCCTGTATTCCTACGCAGCCGCCAAATCCGGCAGTACCGGGCGCCATGATCGCCGGAGTCGACGAAGCGGGCAGGGGACCGCTGGCCGGACCGGTCGTCGCCGCGGCCGTCATTCTCGATGCAGGCAGACCAGTCGCCGGCTTGCGCGACTCCAAGGCGCTCGGCGAGCGCCGACGCACCCGCCTCGCTCGCGAGATACGCCGCAACGCGATCGCGTTCGCGCTCGGTGCCGCCAGTCCGGGCGAAGTCGATGAACTCAACGTCCTCGAGGCGACGCTGCTCGCCATGGAACGCGCGGTGCTCTGCCTGGCGGTGGATCCAGAACTCGTGCGCGTGGACGGGAACCGTGTCCCGTCGTTCGAGGATCACCCCGGCCGCTACGTGACCGAGGCGATCGTGCGCGGCGACCGGAGCGTGCCGTGCATCAGCGCGGCATCGATACTTGCCAAGGTCTGCCGGGACCGCCTCATGCGGCGCTGGCACCGCAAGCACCCCGGCTACGGCTTCGATCGCAACAAGGGTTACCCGACGCGGGCGCACATCGACGCGCTGCAGCGCCTCGGGCCGTGCGCGATCCACCGCAGAAGCTTCGCGCCGGTCAGGCGCGAGACCGTATCGTCTGCGCCATGACCGGCTTCGTTCACCTGCGCGTTCACAGCGAGTATTCGCTGGTCGACGGCATCGTGCGCGTCAAACCGTTGGCGGAGAAAGCTGCAGCGCTCGGCATGCCGGCCGTCGCGATGACGGATCGCGCCAACGTATCCGGGTTCGTCAAGCTCTACCGTGCGAGCGTCGCAAAGGGGATCAAGCCCATCGCGGGCGCGGACATCCGGGTAGCGACGTCCCCCGATGACCGGGAACCGGCGCCGTTGACGTTGCTGTGCGCGAGTGCCGAGGGCTACGGTCGACTGAGCCGGCTCCTGACCCGCGGCCACGAACTCGGGCCGTGTCACGGCCAAACGGTCATCCTCAAGCAGTGGCTCTCGTCCGACGCGCTCGACGGCTTGATTGCGCTCTCGGGCGCGCAAAACGGTGAACTCGGCAGGGCGATCCTGGGCAGCAAACCGGGGCGCGCCGCCGATGTGCTCGACGAGTGGGCAGGGCGCATGCCCGGCCGTTTCTACGTCGAATTGCAGCGTCTGGGCAGGCCCGGCGAGACGGCCTACGTTCGCCATGCCGTTGAACTCGCGGCAGCCGCGGGCGTGCCCGTGGTTGCGACGAACGATGTGTGTTTCCTCGAGCGCGGCGATTTCGATGTGCACGAGACGCGCGTCGCGATCGCCCAGGGCCGGATGGTCAGGGATCCGGACCGGCCGAGGGACCACAGCACGGAACAGTACCTGAAGTCGGCGCAGGAGATGGCGGACCTGTTTGCGGATCTGCCCGAAGCGCTGGCCAACACCGTCGAGGTGGCGAAGCGGTGCAGTTTCGCACTCGATCTCGAGAGCGTATTCATGCCGCAGTTCGAGCTCGAAGGCGCCGACTCCGCTGAAACGCGGCTGCGCGAACGGGCGCAGGACGGGCTCGCCGAACGCCTGCTGACCACGGGCATCGAAGCCGGCCGCCACGCTGCGTACCGGGACCGGCTCGAGAGCGAACTCGACGTCATCCGCAGGACGGGTTTCGACGGCTACTTTCTGATCGTCGCCGATTTCGTTGCCTGGGCGCGCGAGCAGAAGATCCCGGTCGGCCCGGGTCGCGGATCGGGGGCGGGGTCGCTGGTCGCCTACGCGCTGCGCATCACGGACCTCGACCCCATCGTCCACGACCTGCTGTTCGAGCGGTTCCTGAATCCCGATCGCGTTTCGCTGCCCGATTTCGACATCGATTTCTGCATCGAAGGACGCGACCGGGTCATCGACTACGTTGCCAGCCGTTACGGACACGACCACGTATCGCAGATCGTGACCCTGGGAACGATGGCAGCGCGCGCCGTCGTGCGCGATGTCGGACGCGCGCTCGGTGAGCCGTACGGCTTCGTCGATCGTATCGCGAGGCTGATCCCGGGCGGTCCCGGCGTGAAACTCGAGACGGCGCTGGCCGAAGAGGAGGACTTGAAGAACTTCTATGCGTCCGAGCCGCGCGTTCGCGCGCTGATTGACGTGGCGCGCGAACTCGAGGGGCTGTCCCGAAACGTCGGCACGCATGCCGGCGGGGTCGTCATCGCGCCGGAGTCGCTGACGCGGTTCATGCCGCTTTACCGCGATCCGGAAGGCGAAGCGCTGACCCAGTTCGACAAGGACGATCTCGAAGCCGTGGGCCTCGTGAAGTTCGATTTTCTGGGCCTGAAGACGCTGACCGTCATCGACAAGGCCGTCAAGACCGTCAATCGCCGCCGCGCGGCCCGTGGCACGGAGCCGATCGACATCGACGCGATCGGCCTCGACGATGCGAAGACCTATGAGCTGCTCAATACGCAGCGCACGACGGGCGTGTTCCAGCTCGAGTCGCGGGGGATGCGCGATCTGATCAGGCGGATCGAACCCGACCGGTTCAGCGATATCGTCGCAATCCTCGCGTTGTTCCGCCCGGGTCCCATGCGCATGGCCGACGACTTCATCAATCGCAAGCAGGGCAAGGAGGCGATCGACTATCTTCATGACGAGCTCGAACCGGTGCTGAGTCCGACCTACGGCGTGATGCTCTACCAGGAGCAGGTCATGCAGGTCGCGCGGATTCTGGCCGGCTATTCGCTCGGCGGCGCCGATCTGCTCAGGCGTGCGATGGGCAAGAAGGATGCCAAAGAGATGGCCGAGCAGCGTTCCGTCTTTCTTGCGGGCGCCGCCGAACGGGGCGTTGCCGCCGGGCTGGCCGAGCACATCTTCAATCTGATGGAGAAGTTCGCCGAATACGGATTCAACAAGTCCCATTCGGCGGCGTACGCCGTCATCGCCTACCAGACGGCATGGCTCAAGGCGCATCATCCGGTCGAGTTCATGGCCGAAACGATGACGGCGGAGCTCGACGATGCCGACAAGCTCATCGTGCTCATGGAGGATTGCCTGGCGCAAGGCATCGATATCGAAGCGCCGAACGTGAACCGCTCGGAGTTCGGTTTCACCGTGGCCGGCGACAGCAGCATCAGCTACGGCCTCGGCGCCATCAAGGGTGTTGGCCAGGGTCTCGCCGATGCAATCGTCGCCGAACGTCGGGAGGGGGGGCGATTCGAGAGCCTGCTCGGCCTGTGCCGACGGGTCGACGCCAACAAGATCAACCGGCGTGCGCTCGAGGCTCTCGCACGCGCCGGCGCGCTCGACGATCTGGGCGAGAATCGGCCGACTCTGCTGGAGGCGATCGGCGACACGCTCCAGTTCGCCCAGCGTTCCGCGCTCGACGAGTCAGCCGGCCAGGGCGCGCTGTTCGGCACGGAAGACGCCGGTGGCGCGCTGCCCGAGGCGGTTGCTCCGGTTGCCGACTGGAACAGCCGTGAACGGCTGGCCGCCGAGCGCGAGAGTCTGGGTCTGTACCTCAGCGGTCATCCGTTCGACGAATACGCGCCGCATTGCCGGCACTTCACGGATGGCACGATCGACAGCGTCATCGGCGAACCGTCCGGCGATGGATGGAACAGCCGGGCACGCAGGATCGCCACCGTGGCGGGCGTGGTCATGAAGCTCAGGCGGCGCGGCAATGCGATGACGATCCTCGTCGACGACAACAGGAGAAGCATCGAAGTGACCCTGTTCGACGAGGTTCGCAGCCGCCACCAGCACCTGATCGTCAGGGACGCCGCGCTCATCGTGCGGGGTCAGCTCCGCCACGACCGCTTCCTCAACGACTGGTCGATGGTGGCGGAGACCGTGCAGGCCGTCGACGACGTGATCGAGGACCGCGCCGGGCGCGTCACGATCTCGCTCGACAGCGGCAACGGCACGCGCGCCCTGATCGAGGACCTCAAGGGGGTCCTTGCCAATTATCGGCCCGGAAAGAGCGAAGTCTGCGTCAGCTATTGCGGTTCGTCAGCGTCCGCGACGCTGACGCTCGGGCACGACTGGACGATCCGGCCGACCCGCGAACTGCGCGAACAGCTTGGCCGCATGTTCGGCGAAAAGCAGGTGTCGTTGCACTATCCGAAGTACCGACGCTGAGCCCGCTGCATGTCCGGGGCCGGCTGCCCGAGGGCCCGAACTGCTGGCGGCATGGCGCGAGCACACCCCTGGCCGCCACTTGCCAATCTTCGAACGATAACGGTATCGTGCCCGCAAAACTTCAACTAACGCCGATATGGACCTGAAATTCCTTGGATTTGAGCAGCCGATCGCCGAGCTTGAGGCGCGGATCGACGAACTCAAGTTCGTCGGCGACGACTCCGAAGTCAATGTCAGCGAGGAGATCGAGCGGCTCAGGCGGCGCAGCGAATCCCTGACCCGGAACATTTTCTCGAATCTCAGCGCCTGGCAGATCGCGCAGCTCGCGCGCCACCCGCAACGGCCGTACACGCTCGACTACATCGCCCGCTGTTTCACGGATTTCCAGGAACTGCACGGCGACCGCATGTACGCGGACGATGCCTCGATCATTGCCTGTATCGCCCGGCTGCAGGGTCAGCCGGTCGTGGTGATCGGCCACCAGAAGGGCCGCGACACCAGGGAACGGGTCATGCGCAACTACGGCATGGCGCGGCCCGAGGGCTACCGCAAGGCGCTGCGGCTGATGCGGCTGGCCGAAAAATTCAGGCTTCCCGTGATCACGTTGATCGACACCGCTGGCGCCTATCCCGGCGTTGGCGCCGAAGAACGCGGCCAGAGCGAGGCGATCGCCCGCAACCTGATCGCGATGGCGGGGCTCAGGACGCCGATCGTGAGTCTCGTGACCGGTGAAGGCGGCTCGGGCGGCGCGCTCGCGATCGGTGTCGCCGATCGCGTGTTCATGCTGCAGTACAGCATCTACTCGGTGATTTCGCCCGAAGGCTGCGCGTCGATTCTCTGGCGCAGCGCCGACAAGGCGGAGGCCGCGGCCGAGGCCATGGGTATCACGGCGGAGCGGCTGCTCAAGCTCGGGCTCGTCGACGAAGTCATCGCCGAGCCCCTCGGCGGCGCCCACCGGGATCCCCAGGCGACGAGTGAAGCCGTGAAGAACGCTTTGCTGCAGGCGCTGGCGGAACTGCAGCCCATGCCGCCCGATGAATTGATCGCGGCGCGGCGCAAGAAGCTCTTCGGATTCGGCGTCTACAAGGAAGGCTGAGCGCCGATGGCAAGCCGTTGCGCTGGTTTGCGGGGATGCGCGCTACCGAATATCGGGAAAGCCGCTGCGCTGGACTGCGCGAAGGCGCACTATCGTGCATCAGGAAGGCCGCTGCGCTGGATTGCGGGGATGCGCGCTACCGAATATCGGGAAAGCCGCTGCGCTGGATTGCGGGGAGGCGCACTATCGTGCATCAGGAAGGCCGCTGCGCTGGATTGCGGGGAGGCGCACTACCGAGTATCAGGAAGGCAGCGGCGCTGATTTGCGGGGAGGCGCACTACCGGCCGCTTGAGACACGCCGTGAATACATCCCTG
>JAJDVG010000036.1 GCA_022826245.1 Gammaproteobacteria bacterium | reverse complement strand
GTCATGCAACCGCTCCCGCTCCTGCAACGTCAGACGCACCACATACAGTTTCTTCATGGCATACCTCTCAACAAGTTGCTCCAACTCATTGAGAACATACATTAACATACTGCATTATCTGATTGACGGAGTACTAGGAGCTGACCGCCGATGACTGACACCACGCTTTCAGGCCGCTGCCTGTGCGGCACCGTCGACTACGCGGTGACGGGCAACGTGCTTCGCTTCCTGCACTGTCACTGCGAGCGCTGCCGCAGAGCCTCGGGCACGGGACACGCGTCGAATATTATCCTGAAACCCGCCGGCATCGAGTGGCGTTCCGGGGAAGGTTCTATCAAGCGCTACAAGGTGCCCGAAGCGGACCGCTTCGCCACGGCGTTCTGTACCGATTGCGGCGGTCCCGTGCCGCGCGTGCACGACGACATGGTCGTCGTACCCGCGGGCACGCTCGACAGCACGCCCGACGTCGCACCCGAAGCGCGAATTTTCTGGGATTCGCGCGCGTCGTGGTCGTGCGAAGCGGGCAGCCTGCCCGCGTATTCCGAATACCCGACGGCCTGAGCGCGCGGCCGCTGGAGGTCACTTGACGTCATCGGAGCGCGCAACACGCAAGGCCGAACTCGCGCGGCGGCTGCGCGAGATCGTCGCTCCCGAGTACGTCATCGACGATGCCGAGACGCAGCGGCCCTACGAGTGCGACGGCCTGTCCATCTACCGCGAACTGCCGATGCTCGTCGTGCTGCCTGCGACGGTCGTCGAGGTGCAGGCCGTCATGCGGCTGTGTCATCGCGAAAGCGTGCCCGTGATCGCGCGCGGCGCGGGCACGGGCCTGAGCGCCGGCGCCACGCCGAGCCCGGCCGCCGTGGTGCTCTCGCTCGCGCGGCTCGACCGGATCATCGGGATCGACCCGCTCGCACGTACCGCACGCGTACAGCCGGGCGTGCGCAACCTCGCGATCTCCGAAGCCGCGGCCGAACACGGCCTGTTCTACGGCCCCGATCCGTCCTCGCAGATCGCCTGCTCGATCGGCGGCAATGTCGCGGAGAACTCCGGCGGCGTGCATTGCCTCAAGTACGGGCTGACCGTGCACAACGTGCTGCGCGCGGAGCTCGTCGACGTGACCGGCGAACGTCTCGTCGCCGGCAGCGAAGGGCTCGACGCGGCGGGGTTCGATCTCATGGCGCTCGTGACAGGCTCCGAAGGCATGCTCGGCGTGGTCACGGAGATCACGGTCCGGCTGTTGCCGACGCCCGAAGCCGCGCAGGTCGTCCTCGCGGCCTTCGACTCCGTGAGCACCGCGGGCGACGCTGTCGGCGCCGTCATCGCTGCAGGTATCGTGCCGGCGGGACTCGAAATGATGGACGGGCCGGCGATCCGGGCCGCCGAGGCCTTCGCGAACGCGGGTTATCCGACCGACGCGAGCGCGCTCCTGCTCTGCGAAATCGACGGCACGGCGGAGGAAGTCGCCGAGCACTGCGCGCGAGTGGAACGGCTGTTCGCCGAACTCGGCGCCGTAAGCACGCGAACCTCGCGCGATGAAGCCGAGAGGGCGCTGTTCTGGAAGGGCCGCAAGTCCGCATTTCCCGCGGTCGGGCGCATCTCGCCGGACTACTACTGCATGGACGGCACGATCCCGCGCGGCAAGCTCGCCCATGTGCTGACCGAGATCGACCGCATGGCGGGCGAGTACGAACTCGGCGTCGCGAACGTCTTTCACGCCGGCGACGGCAACCTGCACCCGTTGATCCTGTTCGACGCCAACTTGCCCGGCAACCTCGAAAAGGCGGAGGAATTCGGCGGCAGGATTCTCGAACTGTGCGTCGCGGTCGGCGGCTGCATCACGGGCGAGCATGGAGTCGGTATCGAGAAACTGCGCCAGATGCCGGCCCAGTTCACGGATTCCGAAGTCGAACAGATGCATGCTGTCAAGCGCGCGTTCGACCCGTCGGGCAGCCTCAATCCGGGCAAGGGCATCCCGACGCTCAGACAATGCCAGGAATACCGGGCGCTCTCCCGGCCGTCCGCTGCCTGACGGCAAGCCGCGCTCGCGATGGCGGATATCTCAAGCCAGATCATCGACCGGATCGAGGCCGCGCGGCGCGACGCGGAGCCGCTCAGCATCGTTGCGGGCGCAAGCAAGCGTTTCGTCGGGCGCGCGAGCGAAGGCAGCCCGCTCGATGTCGCGGCGCACAGCGGCATCGTCAGCTACGAGCCCGGCGAACTCGTGCTGACCGCGCGTGGTGGCACGCCGCTGCTCGACATCGAGGCGGCGCTCGACGAATACGGTCAGATGCTGCCCTTCGAGCCGCCGCGCTTCGGCGGCTCGGCGACGATCGGCGGTACGCTCGCCTGCAACGCGTCGGGGCCTGCCCGACCCTGGAGCGGAGCCGTGCGCGATGCCGTACTCGGTGTGGAACTCATCACGGGTCGCGGCGAGCAGCTCAACTACGGCGGCCGGGTCATGAAGAACGTCGCGGGTTTCGACGTATCGCGATTGCAGGCCGGCGCGCTCGGCGCCTTCGGCGTCATCAGTCGAATCAGCCTCAAGGTGCTGCCGCGCCCCCAGCGCACGCTCACGCTCGTTCAGGAACTCGATGCGGCCCGGGCCATCGTCCACATGAACGAACTCGCGGGACTGGCAAAGCCCCTGTCGGGCGCGGCCTGGTGCGATGGGCGTGTGTATCTGCGCCTGAGCGGCGCGGAGACCGCGGTCGAGGCGGCGGCACGGCAATGGGGCGGGTCGCGGCTCGACGCTGCGGCGTCGTTCTGGCGTGACCTGGCCGATCAGCGGCTGCCGTTCTTCCGGAGCGCCGCGCCGCTGTGGCGCTTCTCCGTCAAACCGTCCTCGACGCTGCCCGCAATCGGCGGCGAGTGGCTCATCGACTGGGGCGGCGCGCAACGCTGGATCCACGGCGACTTCGACAGGAGCGAGCTCGAACGCTTCGCTGAATCCGCGGGCGGCCACGCGAGCCTCTACCGCGGCGGCAACCGCGAGGGCGAGGTCAATCACGAACTGCCGGAGGCGCTCAAAGCCCTGCACCTGCGACTCAAGAACGCATTCGACCCGGACAGGATCCTGAATCCCGGGCGTCTGTATAGCTGGATGTAGCGGCAAGCGGATGCAGACACGGATCGCAGCCCGATACGCCGACATGCCGCGCATCGACGAAGCCGATGCGATCCTGCGTTCCTGCGTGCATTGCGGATTCTGCAACGCGACCTGCCCGACGTATCTTGAACTCGGCGACGAACGCGACGGCCCGCGCGGGCGCATCTACCTGATCGGGCAACTGCTCGAAGGTCACGATGTCACGACGCGGACGCAGACCCATCTCGACCGCTGCCTGACCTGCCGCAACTGCGAAACCACCTGCCCTTCGGGCGTCGAATACGGCCGCCTGCTCGACATCGGCCGCGATCTGATCGAGCGGCAGGTCCGGCGGCCCGCCGGGCAGCGGCTCGCGCGCTGGCTGCTCAAGTTCATCGTGCCTTACCGGCGGCGGTTCGGAGCTCTCCTCTTCGTCGGCCGGATGCTGAGACCCGCCCTGCCGGCGACGCTCCGCGCAAAGATCCCTCCCCGCCGCCGCAGACCGCCCACATCGCCAAACAGCATCGGGACACCGGCCAAAAGCGCATCCATCAGCTCGGTCGGCCCGTCCGACAGCAAAGCACGCACGATGCTCGTGCTCGACGGCTGCGTCCAGGCCGCCGCGACCCCGGCAACGAACGAGGCGGCCGCGCGCGTGCTCGAGCGCCTCGGGATCGGGCTTCAGAGCGTTCCCCAAGCGGGCTGTTGCGGGGCGCTCGCCTACCATCTCGGCGATCACGCGGCCGCGCTGCGCCATGCCAGACGCAACATCGACGCCTGGCGGCCTGCCATCGAGCGTGGCGCCGAAGCCATTGCGATCACGGCGTCGGGTTGCGCGCCGATGATCAAGGACTACGGCGACCTGCTCGCCGGCGATCCCGCCTACTCCGAAATGGCCGCGCGGGTTGCGGCGCTGGGCAAGGACATCGGCGAGATCCTGCGCGCGGAAGACCTCGCAGCGCTCAGGCTCGACCCTCCGCCATCGAAAGTCGCGTTTCACTGCCCGTGCACCTTGCAGCACGGCCAGAAGCTCGGCGGCGTCGTCGAAACAATCCTGACGGATTCGGGGTTCGGACTCGCAGCGACAAAGGACCCGCATCTGTGTTGCGGCTCCGCCGGCGCGTACTCGTTGCTCGAACCCGCGCTAAGCCGCACACTACTCGGCAAAAAGCTTGCGGCGCTGTCCGCGGATCGGCCCGATCTGATCGCGACGGCCAACGTCGGCTGCCAGCTTCACATCGAGAGCGCGGCGGAGCTGCCCGTAAGGCACTGGATTGAACTCGTCAACGAGGCGATGGGCGAAGAGACCTGACCATGGCACAAGAGCACGTCGAGGCCGCAGCGGCCGAGTGGACCTGCCCGATGCATCCGGAGGTCGCTGAGCCTGAGCCCGGGAGCTGCCCGTCCTGCGGCATGGCGCTCGAACCCCTTACGCCCCGTATCGGCGATGGCGAAAACACCGAACTGGCCGACATGTCGCGGCGCTTCGTGATCGCGGCCGCCCTGACCGTGCCGCTCGTGATCGTCGCCATGGGCGATCTGCTGCCGGGGCAACCCGTCTCGGCGTTCATGTCCCCGCTCGTCCGCGCGCTGGTCGAGTTCGCGCTCGCGACGCCGGTCTGCGCGTGGCTCGCCTGGCCGTTCCATGAGCGCGCCTACGCGTCGATCCGCAACCGAAGCCTGAACATGTTCACGCTGATCAGCCTCGGCGTGGGCGTCGCCTACAGCTACAGCGTCGTCGCCGCGCTGCTGCCGGGCATCTTTCCGGACTCGTTCCGCGGCGCATCGGGAGAGGTTGCCGTCTACTTCGAGGCCGCCGCCGTGATCGTCACGCTCGTTCTGCTCGGGCAGGTGTTCGAGCTGCGCGCCCGCGACCGTACGGGCTCGGCGATCCGGCAACTGCTCGAACTGGCGCCGCACACGGCGCGCCGGATTCGCGACGACGGCTCCGAGGAGGACGTACCGCTCGACTCCGTCAAGGCCGGCGACCGGCTGCGGGTGCGACCGGGCGAGAAAATCCCCGTGGACGGCGTGGTTCTCGACGGTGCGAGCGCCGTCGACGAATCGATGGTCAGCGGCGAGCCGCTGCCGGTCGACAAGGGACCGGGCGATGCGCTCGTCGGCGCGACGGTCAACGGTACCGGGTCGCTCACGATGCGGGCCGAAAAGGTCGGGGCGGACACGCTGCTGGCACGCATCGTCGCAATGGTCGCCGAAGCGCAACGCAGCCGCGCGCCGATTCAGAGGCTTGCGGATGTCGTGGCGAGCTGGTTCGTACCGGCCGTCGTCGCGATCGCCATCGCGGCGTTTGCGACCTGGGCCGTCGTCGGCGCCGAGTCGCGCCTGGCCTACGGGCTGCTCAGCGCCATCGCGGTGCTCATCATCGCCTGCCCCTGCGCGCTCGGGCTTGCGACACCGATGGCGATCATGGTCGCCGCCGGGCGCGGCGCGACGCTGGGCGTGCTGTTCAGGGACGCCGAAGCCATCGAACTACTCGGCCGCGTCAGGACGCTGCTCATCGACAAGACAGGCACGCTGACCGAAGGCCGGCCGGCACTCGTGACCGTCGTGCCCGCCGACGGCGTCGATTACCGGAAGCTGCTGGTCCTTGCCGGCAGCCTCGAGCGCGCGAGCGAACATCGGCTCGCCGGAGCGATCGTCGCCGGGGTCGAGGATCGGGGCGCCAGGCTCGTCGAGCCCGAGGGTTTTCGCGCGCAGCCGGGACACGGCGTCGAAGGCCGGGTCGACGGCACGAACGTCGTGCTCGGCAACAAGGCCATGATGGACAAGCTCGGAGTCGAATTCGGCGAGCTCGAAAAGCGCGCCGAGGTGCTGCGCAGCGAAGGTGAGACCGTGATGTTCGTCGCGGCGGACGGCAAGCCAGCGGGACTCATGGGTGTCGCCGATCCGGTCAAACCGCATGCGGCTGAAGCGATCCGCGCACTTCAAGACGAGGGATTGCGCATCGTCATGCTGACGGGCGACAGCCCGACCACCGCCGAAGCGGTCGCCAGGGAACTCTCGATCGACGAGGTTCAGGCCGAGGTCATGCCCGGCACGAAGGCCGAAGTCGTCAAACGCCTCAAGACCGGGTCCGTGGTTGCCATGGCCGGCGACGGCATCAATGACGCTCCTGCGCTTGCGCTCGCCGATGTCGGCATCGCGATGGGCACGGGCACCGACATCGCGATCGAGAGCGCCGGCGTCACGCTCGTCAAGGGCGACCTGCGGGCGATCGTGCGCGCACGTCGCCTGAGCCGCGTGACGATGCAGAACGTCCGGCAGAACCTGTTCTTCGCTTTCGGTTACAACGCGCTCGGCGTGCCGATCGCCGCCGGTGTGCTCTATCCGCTGTTCGGCCTGTTGCTGAGCCCGATGATCGCCGCGGCCGCGATGAGCCTGAGTTCGGTCTCGGTGATCGTCAACGCGCTGAGGCTTCGAACTGCGAAGGTCTGAACGGCGCCGGTCTCAGTGGAGGGCCGGCGTCCGAGCGAACTCTCTGCCGGGATTCAGGAACCGGAGCCGGTACGAAAAAGGGCCGCTTCCGCGGCCCTTCGGATGGCGGGTGATCGGGCACGACGCCGGTCCCCCCGCGACCGCCCCCGCCGAATCCCGATCAGTGCTCTTCCACGTTCGGAGCTTCGGCGACCGACGGCGGGAACGTCTTGATGTACTCGACGATGAGATCCAGATCCTCGTCGGAAACTTTCTCGTAGTACGAGTAGCCCATGAACGGCAGCAGTTCGCGGCCGTCGCGGCTGATGCCGTAGACGATCGCGCGCTTGATCTCGTCGTCGGTCCACGCGCCGATTCCGAGCGTCTCGTGCTGCGTGATGTTCGCGGCGAGCGCCGAATAGTCGGCTCCGAACGGACGCGGATACAGGTTCATGCCGGAACCGATGCGCGAGAAGTCCCCGATGCTCTCTTCGGCGAGCGGGGTATGGCACTGCGTGCAATGGCCGATCGTGTGCGCGAGGTAGCGGCCGTAGGCGAGCCGGTCGCTGGGCGGGATATCCGGCACGGGCTCCGTGACGGGCTCGACCCAGGCAGGCGGCAGTTCCATGTTGACGATCGATTCGGGAACCTCGCGGTTGACGGCGGGCACGGAACGCAGATAGGCGATGATCGCCGCCATGTCGGTGCTCGAGATGTCCTGGTAGTACATGAACGCCATCGGCGGCCCCATGAGCGTGCCGTCCTCCCGGATGCCTTCGCGGATCGCCCGCTCGATCTGCTCGTCGGTCCAGTTGCCGATACCGGTTTCGGGGTCCGGCGTGATGTTCGGCGCATAAGCGGTGAATATCGGCTCCTCGATGACGAAATTGCCCGCGTATTCCAGACCCTCGACAAGGTTGCCGTTCTCGTCGCGGCCCGAGTGACAGTTGCCGCACCCGGCGATGCCTTCGACGAGATATTCGCCGCGGCCGAGCAGATCGGTGAGCGGCGGGCTCGGCGGCACGAACGGCCGGTCGAAAACATAAGGCTCGGGTTCCGCTTCAGCCTCGTCCGCAATGGCTTCGTCCCCGGCCGCGGCCCCGTCGTCCGGAGCGGCGGCCTCGCCGCCTGCCTCGGTTTCGGCGTCGCCCGATGAATCGGGCATTCCGGCGTCCTGCGAGCAGGCGGCCAACAACAAGGCGAGCAAACAGCCGGCGAGCAGGCGGAAAAGTCGGTCGAATCTGGTGGTGAACATGCTACTTGTCCCCGTCAGCGAGCGTGGTTCGCGCTCAATAATGCCACAGTTGCCGCGTGCGTGGCACAGCGATGGCAGCCCGAATTCGATCGTTCGCATTTGCCGGTCAGCCGTCCACCAGCCAGTAGTGTCGGCATCGCGACACACACGTCACTGTGGCAGCATCGTAGCGTAGTATGCACGCAACATTTCGGCCATTTCGGGAAACTGTCCCCATGGCTCACCGCGGCTGCGGATCGCTGCTTCGACGGCGTCGAGTTCGTCCATGATGCGCCGCGCGTCCTCGAAACGTTCAAGCCGCAGATAGGCGTCGAGCAGCCAGTCGATCGCGTGGAAATCGCGCATGTGCAGCGGCCGTCCAGTGCGTTCCTGCCAGCGCACGGAAGCCGCGTACGAATCCTCGTTCGAGGCCGCGACCTCGGCCCACATGCCCAGATGCCGGAAGATGTGACTCGGCATGTGCAGCGCGTGCGACGATGCCGGCGCGATGTCCGCGTAGACCCGCGCCTGGCGCAGCCCCATCATCGCGAACGTCGACGTATCGTAGGCGTGCAGCAGGTAATGCAGCGCGCCGGGGTGCTCGCGGTTGCGTTCGTAGACTTCCTCGAGGCGGCTTGCGGCGGCAACGACGTGCAGCGCATGCTCGCGGTCGAACGTCGGCAGCGCCAGCAGCGCGAGCGACGCGAACGCCGCCGCTTCGTCGTCCTCGGGATAGCGGTTCGCGAGTTCGTCCATCGCGGCGGCATAGTCCTGGCGCCGCGTGCCGGGCGCCACACCCGGCGTGAACCGCCGCCGGACGGCATTCGCGTAAGCGCCCTCACGCTCGCTCCATCGAAGCTCACCGGCTGCGTCGAGCTCGTCCATGCGCGCGACGACTTCGGCGCCGAGGATCTCGTTGGCATTGCCGGGAACGGTCCCCAGGGCGTTGTCGTGCGTCATGGCCTCGCCCCACCAGGCCATGCCGAAAGCGGGATCGAGCGCCTGTGCCGCGAGGAAACGGTCGCGGGCCTCCTCGTACCAGAAGCTGTGCAGCGCCAGCACGCCCGTGACGAACTCCGTTTGCGCTTCGGCCGATCCGGAAGTCGGGAAATCGATCGTGCCGAGCAGCAGCGAGTCGTCCGGAGCGTCCTGGGCCAAGCCCGGCGCCGCCAGAACCAGTCCCAAAACGATCGCAGCGGCGCACGCCGAAAATGCCCTCATTGCCCTGCCCTTCGCACCTCCACGCAGTGCGCGCGAGCCTATCATGGGCCGTCCGGGCGCCAAAATCCGAGCGATCATGCCGGTGCCTGCAAGAACATGCGGGCCTGGCCTGCCGCAGGCGCAAGGGGAGGTGCACTATCGGTCGCTTGAGACCCTCGCGCGCAGGGATGCGCGCGCGCAGCGTACAGGGACGCATTTGCCGCGTGTCTCAAGCGACCGATAGCGCGCCTCCCCGCAACAACCGTGCCAGCCTCCCGGCTCTCGGATGGACCTGCAGGCTAGAATGACGCGCGAAACAGCGAACCGGATTGCAATGTCACGCACTCTGCTGAGACAACTCCCCGCCGTCGACAAGTGGCTCGCTTCGGAGCCGGGCGCCGCGCTCTGCTCGGAGTTCTCGCGTCCGGAGGTACTGGCCGTGATGCGCGATCACCTCGACAGGATCCGCCGCGATGTCGGCAACGGCGCCACCGAGCTGCCTGATGTTGCGAGTCACGAGTACTCGGAACTGCTGCGCGCCGACCTCGTCGCACGCCGGCAGGCGAGCCTGCGGCGAACGCTCAACGCCACGGGCATTGTCGTGCACACCAATCTCGGCCGCGCGCCGCTCGCCGACGACGCGCTGGCCGCGATCGAGCGCGTCGCCCGGGGCTATTCCAATCTCGAATTCGATCTGGAAACCGGCAAGCGGGGTTCGAGACAGGATCACGTGGAGTCATTGCTGACGGAACTCACCGGCGCCGAAGCCGCGTTCGTCGTCAACAACTGCGCCGCCGCGCTCATGCTCGCGCTGCATGCGTTCGCCAATGGGCGGGAAGTGGTGATCTCGCGCGGCGAACTCATCGAAATCGGCGGTTCGTTCCGCATGCCCGACGTGATCGCCGAGAGCGGCGCGATCATGGCCGAGGTCGGCACGACGAACAGGACGTCGCTCGCCGATTACGAATCCGCACTGACGGACGCGACACGGGTCCTGCTCGCAAGCCACCCGAGCAACTACCGCGTCGTCGGCTTCACGGCGAAGCCCGCGCTCGCCGAACTCGCGGAACTGGCGAGGCAGCGCGGCCTGGTATTCGTTCAGGATCTCGGCAGCGGTTGCCTGACGGAGATTTCCGCACCGGGCTTCGCCGCCGAACCGACCGTGGCCCACAGCATCGCGCAGGGCGTCGATCTCGTGACCTTCAGCGGCGACAAGCTGCTCGGCGGGCCGCAGGCCGGCATCGTTGCGGGCCGCGCCGATCTCGTCGAAGTCCTCAGAAAGCGGCCGATGGCGCGGGCGCTCAGGATCGACAAGCTCTCGCTCGCGGCGCTCGAGGCGACACTGCGGCTGTACAAGCCGCCGCACGATCCGATGGCAAAGATCCCGGTGCTGCGCATGATCGGCGAGTCGAAGGCGAGCATCGACGCGCGCTCGCGGCATGTCGCGGAGCAATTGTCCGGTCATGCCGGACTGAACGTTGAGATTGTCGACGGCGTGAGCTTCGCCGGCGGCGGCGCGCTGCCGATGAGCGAGATTCCGACCAGGGTCATCCGGGTCACCGCCGGGCAGTCTGGCGCCGCAGAGCTGGCGCTGAAGCTCCGGTCACGCGACCCCGCCGTGATCGGCCGCATCGCGGACGACGCGCTGACGCTCGACCTCAGGACCGTCGCACCCGACGAAACGGACGAACTCGTCGCCGCCATCGCCGAGGCCCTTGCGTGAGCGGGCAATTGACGCTCGGCGTGATCGGCCACGTCGACCACGGCAAGACCGCACTCGTCAGGGCGCTGACCGGCATCGAGACGGACCGGCTCAGGGAGGAACAGGAACGCGGCCTGTCGATCGTGCTCGGCTTCTCCTGGCTCGAGACGCAGCACGGGATCGTCGATCTCATCGATGTCCCGGGTCACGAGGACTTCGTGCGGGCAATGATCTCCGGCGCCACCGGAGTCGACGGCGTGATCCTGCTCGTCGCCGCGAACGAAGGCGTCATGCCGCAGACCCGCGAGCACTTCGACATCGCGCGGCTGCTCGGCGTCGATCGCGGCATCGTCGTCATCAGCAAGGCCGATCTCGTCGACGAGGCGGAACTTGAGGCAACGATCGCGCGAATCGCCGCCTTCGTCCGCGGTACGCAGCTCGAATCGGCGCCCGTCGTCGTCACCTCGGCTCACAACGGACTCGGGCTCGGCGAACTCAGGGCCACGCTCGAAGCGCTCACGATGCCGCTCGAGCGTCCGGACGGACGCGACTTCTACCTGCCGCTCGACCGCGTGTTCACGATGCGCGGCTTCGGCCTCGTCGCAACCGGAACCCTGCGCGGCGGCCGCCTGCGCAGCAACGCCCGCGTCGAGATCATGCCGGGCGGGGCGCCGGCCACTGTCCGCGCACTGCAGATTCACAACGCCGGCACGGGCGAAGCGCTCCCCGGTCAGCGCGTCGCCGTCAACCTGCGCAACGTCAAGCGCGAGGATGTCAGGCGCGGCAATACGCTCGCGTCGCCCGGGTTTCTTGCGCCGACGCGACGCATCAATGCCGAACTCGATCTGCTCGGGAGCCACGACGAGCCGCTCAGGAACAGCGCCACCGTGCGCCTGCTGATCGGGACGACCGAAGCCATGGCGCGGATACGGCTGCTCGACCAGCGGACACTCGAACCGGGCGGCACGGCGCTCGTGCAGCTTCGCTGCGACCGCGAGATCGCGACGCACGCCGGCGAACGGTTCCTGATCCGCAGCTACTCGCCGATGCGCACGATCGGCGGCGGCCGGATCCTCGAGGTCAACGCGCGGCGGCACCGGCGCTTCGATGAATCGGTCACGAGCCGCCTCAGGGCGACTGCGGGCGGCGACCCCGTCGCGATCCTCGCGAAACTGCTGTCGGAGGCCGGTACGCAGGGCGTGGCCATCGATGAGATTGGCGAGCGCCTCGGTCTCACGGACGAAGGGCTCGAACCGGTTGTTCACGCACTCGATCCGGTCACCGTCGACGACGACAGGCTCGTGGAGCGCGCGGCCTTCGACGCGCTCACGCAGCGCCTCGTCGCCGAACTCGAGGCATATCATCGGGCGAATCCGCGCCAGCGGGGCCTGACCGCCGGCAGCCTGCGCTCGGCACTCGACGATGCGCCTGCCGAAGACATCTTCAGGCAGGTCGTCGGCGGACTCACGGCCGCGGGAACGATCGAATCGGATCGGGGCGTGCTGCGGATCGCGGGTTTCGATCCCCTCGCCGGCCTCTCGGACCGTGAGCGCCGGGTGTCGGGCGAGATCGAGCGGACCTTCCTCGACACCGGGATTCAGCCCCCGCCGCCCATGAGCGTGATCGGCGGCGACCGCGGCAAGCGCAAGCTCTTTCAGCTCCTGCTCGACAGCGGCCAGCTCGTCAGGCTCAGGACTTACGAGCGCGGCTCGAACATCGTCGTGCATGCGGCCGTGCTCGAGGACGTCGAGCGCCAGCTCAGGGCGCAGTATCCTTATCCTGAGAAATTCGCCCTGTCGGAAGTTCGCGATCTGCTCGATTCGACGCGAAAATACGTCGTTCCCGTCATGGAGCATCTCGACGCGGCAGGCGTCACGGTGCGCCTCGGCAACCTGAGGCGCTTGCGCGAGCCATGACGGAAGCGTGCAGTTTTTCGGGGTGGTATGTCGCGGTGCACCCGGACAGGCGGCCGAAGCCGCGGGAGCGCTGACCGAAATCGATCATCGCGCGGCGGCGGACAGCATATGGAGGTGAATGGAGTCTGGTGACTCCCCTGGTCTTCAAAACCAGTGGCGCGGTAATCCCGGGCGGCGGGTTCGATTCCCGTCCACCTCCGCCATCCCCGCAATCGCTACGCGGGCGTCGCGCCTGAATTCGTTCGCCTATTCCACGACGATGTGGTCGTCCGGCAGGTTGTCGGGCAGGTAGCGGCTTGCGGCGTCCTCCAGGCGCTCGAAAACGCTCGCATGGATCCTCGCCCCGTCCGGAATCTGCCGCTTGCTCCTGCCGCGCACTTTCCAGAACCCCGTGAAGGACTGATGGAGTTCGTCGAGCGGGTCGGTCCGGCGCTCGGCGAGTTCGTCTGCCTTCACTCGCAGCCCGCACTCGACAGCCTTGCGCAGCATCCAGTGCAGCGCGATGTGACACAGCCCGCGCTCGTCGAACCAGCCGCCGACGTCGGAGTGACAGCCCGCAAACCAGACCTGCTCCACGGTCTGTTCGCCGGCGACGCTCGCCTCGTCCCATGGAAAGGGCGCAAAATCCCGCCGCATTTCGTCGATCGCGAGCGCGTGATACGCGTAAGCGACATCCGGATTGAGTCTCGCATCGTGAAACCGTTTGCCGGCATGGAGCACGAGCGATTCGACGGTATCCCAGACACCGATGAAATGGACGGGGCAGCGGCGTCCGAACGCCTCCCGGAAACCTTGCGCAACGTGATCGTTGCCGGCGGTGTTGTAGATCTTCGTCGCGTAATCGACGAGATTTCGATGCCCTTCGTCGAGCAGCCCGCACTTGTGGAGCATTCCGGCCAGCGAGCGCACCGTGAACGCACCGCGGCTGAAGCCGAACAGGTACACGAGATCGCCGTCCTCGTAGCTGCCCATGAGGTAACGGTAGGCGTCCTCCACGTTCCTCTGCAGGCCGTGTCCGGTGGCCTGGTCCGCCAAGGCGCGCAGCGAGCCGTCCTCCTCGTTGTACTCCCAGCCGCCGGTCCCGACGCCGGGGTCGTACCACGCGATCTGCTCCGGGTCCTTCTCGACCAGGACGTAGGTATCCACGACGTTCGTGTTGTTGCGACCGTACTCGTTGCCGGTGCCGTCGCAGCATATGACGATGTTCTTCACGGCTGTCTCCCTTTGCCGAACGCTGAATCTGTCTCGCCGCGTTACGCATTGGCGGACAACTGCCGGAGACGGTCTAACCGATCACGGCGAAACGTACCAGGCGGTGGCCTTGTCTGCGGCGATAGATGTCGAAGTCCTTGCGATCGATGGTAAAAATGGTTCCAACATTGCGGGCTTCCGCAACCGCGACGAGCGATGCGTCGGCGAGATCCATGGGCGTATCGTCGTACTGAGCCATCAACTCGAACGTCCTCAGGAGCCCGGAATGGTCCAGAAACAGCACCCGGAGACCGGACGCAGCCACAAAGTCGCGCAGGTTCGCCGCACCCTTGCTCCCGGGACGAAGCAGGTGAAACGCCTCGGTCAGTACGGGAACGGTTGTCGCGATCGGCTCGGCGATCTCGCTCAGCGTATCCACGCACCGGGCGTGAGCCGAATCGAGTGGATCGAACAACGCGACAAGCGGGCCCGTATCGACCAGGATCATCGCCGATGCTTCGCCTTGACGGCGCCGGCAATAGCCGCCTTTGCATCGCTGGCGGGTGCGACGGCATGGCCGCCTGGCCCCGGATCCAAACCTCGATAAATCTCGTACGGCGTCTTCGCCGGCATGTCGGGCGAAGTTGACGCGTACACCTCAAGGCCACGCTTAAGCACTTGCGAAATCGACATCCCGGTCCGCTGCCGCAAGTCAGCCAACACGGCTTCCGCCTCATCGTCCAGGCGAACTGTCCTGATACCCATGGCAACTCCCGCAGTTTGTATTACACACCGTAATACACACACTCGACGCAAGCAATCCTCTCTCAATCATGCTTGACGCCAGCGCTGCGGTGAACGGCAGAATCCGGCTATATCGATTCGTTTCGGCGGAGCCGGCGTATAGTATCGTCGACCGCTTCGGTGAAATCCAGGATACCGGTACGGCTTTCGATCACGTCGCTCAGCCGCACTTCCGGGGTTGGCCACCGAACGCTTGCCGGTTCATAATCACCCTGCCCTGTCAGCAATTCGCGACTGGAGCAGACGGACGAATCCGATGAACCCGACGAGCCCGATTCAATTGGCGAGTCCGAGGCGCCTTGCGTGACAACGCGCCCGGGCATGCGTGCCACGTTAGCCGTGACGGCTGGAGCGGTGCTTGTCGCTTCGATCGGGCTTACGGCGGCTCTTGGCCAATCCGGCGATGCCCGTATCGACGGCGATCCGACGGCGGAATTCCACTTCGCGCGTCTCGTCTACAACAACGCGCGCGCCGGCCGCTGGGGCCGCGGCTGGAGAACCGACTACGCCGACGCCGAATTCCACCTCATGCAGGGGATCAATCGGCTCACGCGCGTCGATGGCGCCGACGTCGACTGGTCCGGCGGCGGCGGCCGCCTCATCACGCTCAACGACGACCGGATATTCGATTACCCGTGGCTCTACGCGGTCGAAGTCGGCCAGTGGTACCTGAACGACCAGGAAGCGGCCCTGCTCAGGGAATACCTCGAGCGCGGCGGCTTCCTCATGGTCGACGACTTCTGGGGCGAGTACGAGTGGTCGATATTCACCGAATCGATGCTGCGCGTGTTTCCCGACCGGCCGATCGTCAACCTGCCCGAGGACCATGAACTGCTGCATGTCCTCTACGATCTCGACCAGCGCACGCAGATCCCGGGCCGCGGCGGTCAGCGGCGCAATCTCACGCCGCACTGGCGGGGCATCTTCGACGATGACGGCCAACTCATGGTCGCGATCAACTTCAATATGGACATGGGCGATGCCTGGGAGCACGCCGACGATCCGTGGTACCCCGAACCGATGACGGCGCTCGCCTATCGCTTCGCGGTCAACTACCTGATCTATTCGATGACGCACTGAGCGGCGGGCTCGCTGCAACGCGCTCGTTCACCCTGACGGACAATCGCTCGCCCGGGGCCGAAACGGCTTTCCCGGCGGCGCGGGCTCGCGTTGCGCCGCACGCGCGGAACGTCAACCCTGCAGGACGATCGCCGTCCGGCGGCTGCGAGGTCCTGCGGCGATCGTGCCGACCGTCGCGGCACGTTCGTAGCCGAGTTCCCCGAGCCTCTGGATGCAGCCGTCGACGGCCCCTGCCGGCACGGCCGCGAGCAGTCCGCCGGCCGTCTGCGGATCGAACAACAGTGGATAGTGCGGGTGCGCGGCGAGTTGCGGATGAACGTCCGCGCGGCCGGCGAGGCGCTCGTTGTCCGGCTGCAGGCTCGACGCGAACCCGGCGCGGACCGACTCGAGCGCCCCGTCGAGCAGCGGCAGCGCGTCGGCGTCGAGCCTGACCGTCAGCCGTTCGTCACCGACCATCTCGAGCAGGTGGCCGAAGAGACCGAAGCCCGTGACGTCCGTACAGGCGCGCGCGCCGTGCCCGTGCAGGCATGCGGCGGCCGCGGCATTGGACTTGAGCATCGACTCGACGGCGGCGTCCACCCACACGCCTTTCGCCTTTGCACGCATGTCGGCGGCAAGGATCGCACCGGTGCCGACGGCCTTTGTCAGGATCAGCACATCGCCCGCGCGCATGCCGCGCTTGAGCAGCGCCGCGTCGCGATCGATGAGGCCCGTGACCGAGAACCCGAGGCTCAACTCGGCGCCTTCGCTCGTATGCCCGCCGACGAGCGCGGCGCCCTCGGCCGAGAAGACGTCGAGCGCGCCCGCGAGCATCTGCCTGAGTTCCTCGGCGAGCTTGCGCTCATGCCAGAGCGGCAGCGTGACGATCGTCATCGCCGTCTGCGCCTCGGCGCCGATCGCGTACAGATCGTTGAGGCAGTGATTGGCCGTGATCTGCCCGAAGACGTACGGATCCTCGACCATCGGCCGGAAGGCATCGACCGACAGCACCGAGAGCTTGCCGTCCGGCACGCGGACCAGGGCCGCGTCATCGGGCGCATCGAGACCGACGACGACATCCTCGCGCGGCACGGGTTCGATTCCGGCAAGCGCCGCCTGCAGCGTTTCCGCGCCGACTTTCGCGCCGCAGCCACCGCAGCGCATGCCGTCGCCGTTTGCGGCGCGCGCCGGATCCTCACCGAGTGCACGCGGGATCTCCCCGGGCGGCGAGTCGCTCATTTCCGGCAGTTGCCGGTAGCGCTCCATGAACTTCCGGTCGATCCGGTCTTTCCAGTTCCAGACCCACCGCCCTTCAGCCGACCACGTGCCGCGCGAGGCAACGGCGTAGGCTTTGCCGGTCCCGATCAGGCTCAGGAACTCGCGCTGCGGCCGATAGGCCACGAGCGCACGTCCGAGCAGCGCGTTGCGCAGGTTGCGTGCCAGGGGGCGACCCTGGCGGACCGCGAAAACGCCCGATTTGGGCCGCGGATCGTCGCGCATCGCCGCAGCGTCGCCGGCGCCGAAGATATCCGGATGCGATGTCGACTGAAGCGTCGCATCGACGAGCAGGAAACCGTCGTCATCGACCTCGAGACCCGATGCCGCGAGCCACGGCGCGGCCGCCGCGTTGGTCACCCAGAGGACTTCGTCGAACGGGAACTCGTCGCCCGCCTCCGTGCGCAGCCGGCCCGCGCGTGTTTCGACGACGCGGCTGTCCGTACGCACCTCGATCCCGCGCTTCGCCAGGATGCGCCGGAAGCGTGTCTGCACACCCCGATTGTGGGTCGTCAGAATCTCCTTATCGTCGGTAAAGAGTTCGACGGTCACAGTCAGACCGAGCGACGTCAATCGGTGCTCGACCGACAGGGCGAGTTCAACGCCTCCCGCGCCGCCGCCGACGACGCCGATCCGCGGCGTTCCTTCATGCAGGCGCAGGCGCTCGACCAGTGGCTCGAATCGCTCAAGGAAGCGGTCGATCGGCTTGACGGGAACGATCGCCTCGTCTGGATCGCCGACTTCGGGCAGCGACGGCGTCGAGCCGCTGTTGATCGACAGCACGTCCCAGGCGATGGGCGGGCGATCGGCGAAAAGGACCGTATTGTTGGCCAGATCGACGCCGGTGACTTCGGCGCGGACAAACCGTGCACCGGCGAAGCGGCACAGCGGCACGAGATCGATATGCGCTTCGTCGACCGAATAACGGCCCGCGATCAGCCCGGGCAGCATGCCCGAATACGGCGTCAGGCTGTTGCGGCTGATGAGCGTGACGCGCACGCCGGGCAACGGCCGCATTCCAAAGCTCTTGACCACGGCCACGTGGCTGTGCCCGCCGCCGACGAGCACGAGATCCTTGAGCACGGGCGCCTTGCGCATGAGGGACACGATCGTTCCTTACCGGGGAACCCGAATGGTATTTGATTGAGAGGCGAGTGTGCTGTACGGCGCCGCCCGCGCCAAAAAAAGCGGCGCCGGCCGCAATCGACCGGCGCCGAGTAGCGCGAAGTCGCGCTTGGGGAGAACCGGTCAGAAGTTCCGTGTGATGCTCAAGCCCCATCGCTCCGGATCGATGTAGGTCTGCTGCAGGCTGCCGAAGAAGCCGAGGAAGTTCAGCGTGCTCTGCGTCGTGCGCTCGTCGCCGCAGTTTGTGCAGAACAACGATGCCTGCCATTCCTGATCCGGCGCCACCCAGGTCAGCCGGGCATTGCTGACCGAATGCGCCGGCACGAGGTTGCCCGGGGCATCCGCGTTGCCGTCGGCGCCCCACCAGGCGTCGTCGCGCCAGCTCAAACCGTAGCGGAACGATACCTCGGCGCCGTTGTCGAGCGTCGTGATGTAGCCGAAGTTCAGCGTCGCGCTCCACTCGGGCGAGCGGTTCGGGCCGTCGTTGATGTCCGGCGCGCCCGCCGGATCGAGACCGAGCCTGATACGGGCCTCCGGACTCGCGTTGCCGAGATCGGTGAGCTGGAAGTTGAGGTTGGAGAGGCTGCCTTCGATGAGCCAGTTCTGACCGATCGTGCTCTGCGCCTCGATCTCGAAACCGTCGAGTTCGGCTTCGCCGGCGTTGGTCGTGAGCCAGGCCGGGTTGCCGAACTCGTCGAGGCCCGCGGCGCCGCGCTGAAGGTCGCTGTACGTCATGTCGTAGTACGACGCGTTCAGGCGCAGGCGGCCGTCGAGCAGGTCGGACTTGATGCCGATCTCGACGTTCTCGAGTTGCTCCGGCCCGAAAGGTACGCGGATACCGGGCGACGGACGCGGGGTCGTGCCGCCGCCGCGGAAACCTTCCTGGTAGGTGCCGTAGACCATGATCTCGTCATTGACCTGGTAGGCAAGACTGATCATGGGATCGGTTTCCTGCGCGCGCGCCAGGACGAGAATCGGATCCTCGAAGCCCGGGTTCGGAGAGCCGTCGCGGTTGAAGCGTTCCTGCAGGATGTCCTTGTTGTCCTCGCTGCGGCGCAGGCCGACGGTCAGCGACAGGCGGTCGGTCAGATCCGTGACGGTATTGAGGAAAGCGCCGCTGTTGTTGACCCACACGTTGTCCACGCGGTCGATGCACGCAACGCCGATGAGGCCGGTGCGGTTGCCCGGATCGGGAAACGTCGTATTGCAGTTCGTGTTCGGAAACAGTACGGAGATATTCGTGTTGAGGTCGTACTGATCCAGATCGAAATAGCCGATCGTCCACGAGGTTCTGTCGTCGAACAGGGTTCCGCTGACGCGCAGCTCGATCGAATCCTGCTCGTGCCGGAAGGTATCGAGCGTGTGGTTGATCGGCATCGGCGAGCCGTCCGAATCACGGCCCCACTGCGCATCGAATTCGCGCTGCGCGAGGATGAGCTTGACGTCGACGGCTTCGAACGACCAGTCGAGCGTCGCGCTCGCGCCCCAATGCGTCACGTTGTTGATGTTCGGCGTCTCGATGCCGTTGTCGATGCCGCCGTTGTCGTTGAAGCCCGAGTAGTTCGTGTAGATGTCCGGCGATGCGAAGCGGGCATCGTAGGGCACGCCCCAGGTCGGCAACGCCACGGCCGCGTTGTAGAGACGGATCAGACCCGGCTGGGCGATGTCGGAGATGAGATCGTACGGCGAGCTGTCCTGCTGGTCCGTCACGTCGGCGTTGATGTTCAGCTCGAACGTATCGTTCGGGACGAACCGCAACGAGCCGCGCGCCGCTTCCATGTTCTGGTCGCCGAAACGTCCGACCACGCAGTTGCGGTCGGTACCGCGCTCGGAAACGCGGGTCGGCAGCGCGAAGGCGTTGTCGGCGGCGATCTGGGCGGGATCGTTCGGATCGGTGACCATGACCGGCCCGCCATCCCAGCCCATGATGCCGTCGCCGACACCGGCGAGTTCGCCCCGCCCGGATTCGACCATGGCGCAGCGGAAGTCGACGTTGTTCTGCCAGCCCTGCCTGCGCTTGGACACGAACGAGACCCGGCTGAAGAGCGTGTCGTCGATGAGCGTCGTGTCGAACGAGCCGCGCACGTCGAGCTGATCGTAGTTGCCCACCGTCACCTCGATGTTTCCGCCCGGGTCTTCGCCGGGTTTGCGCGAAACGAGACGCACGACCCCACCGATGGCGTTCTTGCCGAACAGCGTGCCCTGCGGGCCGCGCAGGACCTCGACGCGCTCGAGATCGAGCAGATCGAGAATCGCGCCGGTCGGACGCGCCATGACGACGTCGTCCACATAGAACTGCACGGTCGGTTCGGTGGTCGGTTTGAAATCGCCATAACCGAGACCCCGGACATTGGCCGCGAGCGTCGGGCCCCAGCCCGAGCCGAGCTGGTCGATCGTGACGTTCGGCGCCCAGTCGGCAATGTCGATCACGTTCGTTGCGCCATTGGCCGCGAGCATCTCCGCGGTAAGCGCGGTGATCGCAAGCGGAATCTGCTGCAGCGATTCCTCGCGGAAGCGCGAAGTCACCACGATCTCCTCGAGGACGAGGCCTTCGTCGTCTTCCTGCGCGAGCGCAAAGTCTGCGCTCAGTGCGGCCGCGCATGCAGCGGCCAGCGGGGCGATCGCCATGTGAGCAAGCTTGCCGCGCTTGTTACATGACCGACCGGTCGCCTGTTGTTCATTACTCATTGGAACCTCCATTACAAGGGGTGGGTTGTGTCGACAGAAACCGCTTCTGCGAGCACGGAGCACAATCTGTTGCGAAAAAACATCGCTCTTGCGAATTCAAGCGGCTCCATGTGTTTCGCCTCGCACCAGCATCATGCATCCAGCGATTTTGGCTAATATTTTTATTGTATGACAACAATATGTCCAGTAAATCTCATCGTCCAGAGCAAATTGTTGTTTTGGAACAACGCTACGCCAAGGGAAGTCAGTTTCTCGCGCGTCAGGAAAGCGCATCGGATCGTGCAGGACGGGCAGCCGGGAGCCTGTCCCTGCGACATCGCGGCGGGTCCCTGTTACGATTCGGTGTGAGTTCCACGCATCGGATGCACTCGCCAGGGCAAGGGGGAAACATGCGCACATTGGGCCGACTCATCGGATTCATCGCTCTCGGCTTCGGCGCGTCAACGGCGTCCGGCCAGGAAGCAGCCGAAGTTTGCGACTGCACGCCCGTCAGCGGCCAACCCGCCGCGGATGTGCTCGCCTCGCACGACCGCTGGGGCTATCCGACGTTCATCGGCGGGATCACGAACGGGGGACCGGACGCCGGCAGCGTGTGGTGACCCGGAGCGGTGGCGCTGGATCGCGTCAACAACCAGGTATTCGTGCCCGCCTACGGTAACGGCGGATTCCGGGCCTTCCAACTCAACGAGGACGGCCTTCTCGAGGACCGCCGCGCGCGCTTCATCACGAGCCGCGAGAATCTGATCGGCCGCCGCTCGGTTCCGGCGCCGAGCGCACGCGAAGCGACCTTCCCGGGCGCCGCGGGCCTGTTCGATGCGAGCACCGGCAGGTTCTTCACGGTCGATCGCTTCGCAAACCGGATCCTCGTCTACGACGCCTCGCAGGATCAGCTCAGGAACTTCCCCGAGGCCGAAATCGTCATCGGCCAGCCCGATTTCACATCGACTCAACGCGGTCTCGGGCCGAACCGCATGGGCGCCATCTCCACCGCCGTCATCGACGAGGCCGGCCAGCGCCTGTTCGTGACCGACGGTCCCAACAACCGTGTGCTCGTGTTCGATGTCCGCCCCGAGGTGCTTGCTAACCTTGATGTTGCAGAAATTTCAGGCCGCGAGGGCGCTCTCGATGGTCTGGAATCGCTCCCGAACGATCGGATTGTTGCCGACATCGAGTATTTGACGGCCATTCGGCCTGATCAGCAAGCCGGCGCGATTGATCAATC
>JAJDVG010000003.1 GCA_022826245.1 Gammaproteobacteria bacterium | reverse complement strand
GTCGGCGGCCGGCGCGCGGCCCACGGGTTCAACGTCAGTCACAGCGGCCGTCACGGCCTGATCGCGATCGACGGTCACGAGCGGATCGGCGTCGACGTGGAGGAGCGCCGGCCGCGCGAGGACCTCGAAGGCATCGGCCGGCTGGTCTTCACGCCGGCCGAGCAGCGCTTGCTCGAGCGCGCCGGGGAGCGGGACAAGCCCGATCAGTTCTACCGGCTCTGGAGCCTCAAGGAAGCCCTGATCAAGGCCATCGGCACGGGCTTTTCGCGCTCGCCCAGGGGCATCGAACTCCCGGCGCCGCTATTGCGCGGCGCTCGCACCGGGGAGTACCGGTTTTCCGACTCGCCCGCGGAGACCTGGCGGCTTGCCGATCTCGGCGAGCGCCGGTTCGCCGCCGCGCTCGCCTGGCGGAAGCCGGATTCGCCCGTATCGAGCTGACCCCGGCAGAAAGCGTTCCGCCGGCGCGGGTAACGCTGGTCGCTGCGGGGCCGGCGCTCGTGTCACCGTGACAGGTAGCGCGGTCTACGAGTCAGCCTGACATGTGGCATCCTGACACGGTGACGTGACATATGATTGAGCCCCGCGATACGTTTTAGCCCCATGAGTGCAGCAGGTCCCGACGGCAACGGCGGCCTCCGCTACGAGCCGGACGAACGAGTGCCGCCGGCGCTCGCTCTCGGCCTCGGCCTGCAGATCGCCGTGCTGAGTCTGGCCGCCATCATACTGGTGCCGACGATCGTGATGCGGGCGGCGGGCGCAAGCGAGGGCTACCTGGCATGGGCGGTATTCGCCACCGTGGCGATTTGCGGCGCGACGACCATGCTGCAGGCGGTGCGGGCCCGCTGGATCGGCACGGGGCACGTGGTCGTGATGGGCGCGTCGGGCGCGTTCATTGCCGTGTGCATCACCGCGGTCGAGGCCGGCGGCCCGGCGCTGCTGGCGACCCTGGTCGTGGTCGCCGCCTTCGTTCCGCTGCTGCTGTCCGCGCGGCTGTCGCTCTTCCAGCGCGTGCTCACGCCGACCGTTTCGGGAACCGTAGTCATGCTGATACCGGTCACGGTCATGCCGGCCGCCTTCGACCTCCTGACGGCCGTGCCCGCCGGGAGTCCGTCGTCGGCGGCCCCGCTGAGCGCGCTGGCGGTGATACTGGTCATCGTCGGCATCGCGCTGACGGCATCGGGCGCGTTGCGTCTCTGGGCGCCGGTCATCGGTGTCGTCGTCGGCTCCGCCGTCGCCGCCTATTTCGGCCTCTACGACATTCGCCAGATCGCAGAGGCGCCCTGGTTCGGCGTCCCGACCGGGCAGTGGCCGGGTTTCGATCTCGATTTCGGGCCGGCCTTCTGGGCGCTGTTGCCGGGCTTCCTGCTGGTCGCAGCGATCGCCTCGATTCGCACGATCAGCGGCGCGGTCGCCATCCAGCGCGTTTCGTGGCGCACGGCGAGGGCGGTCGATCTGCGGGCGGTACAGGGCGCGATCGCCGTGGACGGGGTCGGCAACATCGCCGCCGGTCTCGCGGGCACGACGCCGAACACGGCTTCGACGGTGGGCACGTCCGTGACCGAGCTCACCGGCGTCGGCGCCCGCAGCGTCGGTATCGCGACCGGGGCGGTATTCATCGCGATCGCCTTCCTGCCCAAGGTCCTCGCCGTGGTGCTGGCCATACCGGGTCCCGTGTTCGCGGCCTATCTCGCCGTGTTGCTCGCGATGCTTTTCATCATCGGCATCAAGATGGTCACGCAGGACGGGATCGACTCCCGAAACGGCCTGATCGTCGGCATCGCGTTCTGGATCGGCGTCGGTTTCCAGACCGACATGGTGTTTTTCGAGCAGGTCTCGCAATTCGCGGGCGGCCTGCTGCGCAACGGGGTCACGACCGGCGGGATCGCGGTCATCCTGATGACGCTTTTCGTCGAGATGACCAAACCGCGCCGGAGCCGGATCGAGGTGGCGTTCGATCTGTCGATCCTGCCGACGATACGGGAGTTCCTGGCCGGGTTCGCGCTTCGAAGCGGCTGGGACACGGCGATGGCGGAGCGTCTCGACGCCGCCTGCGAGGAGACGCTGCTGACGCTCGCCGCGCAGGAGAGTAAGGAAGAACGCCGCCTGCGCCTGGTGGCCTACCGGGAAGGCAGCGGGGCGGTGCTGGAGTTCGTCGTCGCGTCCCGCGAGGACAATATCCAGGACCGGCTTGCCCTGCTGCCCGACGAGCCGGGCGCGTTACCTCCCGAGCACGAAGTGTCGCTGCGGCTGTTGCGCCGACTCGCGTCCTCCGTGCACCATCAGCAATATCGCGGGACGGATATCGTGACGGTGCGCGTGGCAGCGCCAGCCGGCGGAGGAAAAACATGACGGATTCGCCGGAGTTTCCCGGGTTCGGACAGCCGGTGGCGATCGTCGGCATGGCGTGCCGGTTTCCCGGAGCCGACGGCCTTTCCGCCTTCTGGCGTCTGCTTGAAGGCGGCGGCAACGCCGTGCAGGAGGGCCTTCCGGGGTCCGGTGTCGGGCGCGTGGGCGCGCTGTTTCCGGACGATACTGGACAGATCGAAGCCTGCCGCTTCGGCGCCTATCTCGACCTCGACGTCATCGACCGCTTCGACGCCGCCTTCTTCCGCATTTCGCCGGTCGAAGCGGAACTGCTGGATCCGCAGCAGCGGCTGATTCTCGAGACGAGCTGGCGCGCGCTCGAAGACGCCGGCATCGATCCGGATCTTCTCAAGGACAGCCCGACCGGCGTCTATGCCGGCATCAGCAACAACGACTACCGGGGGCTGATCCTCGAGGCCCGCGAGGACGCGGGGCCGTCGGAGCCGGCCGCGAGTCTCTACGCCGTTACCGGCACGTCGCTGAATACGGCGATCGGCCGGGTCGCCTTCGCTCTCGGGCTCGGGGGACCGGCGATGGCCGTGGACACGGCCTGCTCGTCATCGCTGGTCGCGACGCACCAGGCCGTCACTGGGCTGCAGCGCGGCGACGCGGACCTCGCGCTCGCGGGCGGGGTGAACGTCATTCTCTCCGGCCGGCTGCTCGAGTTTCGCGCCAACGCCGGGATGCTGTCGCCGGACGGCCAGTGCAAGACCTTCGATGCGTCGGCCAACGGCTACGTCAGGGGCGAGGGCTGCGGCATCCTGGTCCTGAAGCGGCTCGCCGATGCTGAGGCCGACGGCGACCGCATCTGGGGAGTCATCCGCGGCTCGGCGCTGAACCAGTACGGGGCGAGCCAGGGCCTGACGGTTCCGAACGGGGCCGCGCAGGAACGCGTGATCCGTGCGGCGCTCGAGCGTGCCGGGGTCGAGGCGGCGGATATCGATTATCTCGAGGCGCACGGCACCGGCACCGAGGTGGGCGACCCGATCGAGATCAACGCGACGGCGGCGGTCTACGGCGATGGCCGGGATGCGGACCGCCCGCTGCTGATCGGCTCGGTGAAAACGAATATCGGGCATCTCGAATCCGCGGCGGGGGTCGCGGGGTTGATCAAGACGGTGCTCGCGATGAATCGGGGCATCATCCCGCAGCACCTGCATTTCAGGACCCCGAATCCCGAGATGGACTGGGAACGGTTGCCGCTACAGGTGACGTCAACACCGACGCCATGGCCTGCAGACGGAGGCCGTCCGCCCCTCGCGGGCGTGAGCGGGTTCGGTTGGTCGGGCACGAACGCCCACGTCGTCCTCGAGGGATACACTCCGCCGGACGGCGCCGCGCCCCGCGTCGATGCGGGCGGCTGGATCGCCGGCGCCGCGCGGCCGATCGCCGTTTCGTTGCCGCTTGCCGCCGCGTCGCCGCCGTCGAAGGACGCGCCTGCCCCGCGCGCAACGCGCCTGCTGCCGCTCTCGGGCAAGACGGACGCGGCGCTTCGCGACATGGCGGCGCGATACATCGAGTGGCTCGATGAACGCGGGGAGGCGCTCGCGGCCGGGGGCGCGGCGGCCGACGCCCTGCTTGCGGACATGGCCTGGTCGGCCGGCATCGGCCGCAGCCACTTCGGCTGCCGGGCGGGGGTGGTGTTCGAAGATGCCGGATCGCTGCGCGCGGGCTTGCGGGCGATCGCCGGGACGGACGAACAGGCGGCATCGCGCAAGGCGGGAACGGTCGCGTTCGTCTACACCGGCCAGGCCAGCCAGTGGCCGGGCATGGGCGCGGCGCTCTACGCAAGCGAGCCGGTGGTGCGCGCGGTCCTCGACCGCTGCGACGCGGTGCTCGTCGAAGAGCGCGGCGCCTCGCTGCTCGACGTGATGTTCGGCCGCGCCGGCGCGGCGGGCGATCTGGACGACCCGCAATGGAAGCAGCCGGCGATCTACGCGCTCGAATGCGCTCTCGCGGCGCTGTGGTCGAGCCTCGGCATCCGGCCGGACGTCGTGCTTGGGCACAGCCTCGGCGAGATCGCGGCAGCGCACACCGCGGGCGTATTCGGTCTCGAGGACGGCTTGCGCGTTGCGGCCAGGCGCGGTGCGCTGGTCGGCGCCCTGCCCGGCGAGGGCGCGATGGCGGCGGTGTTCGCGCCGGCTTCCCGTGTCGCAGAGGCGCTCGACGAGCACAATGCGGCTGCGCAGGGCGTCGGCCTCTGCATCGCAGCCGACAACGGGGCCCATCAGGTCATCAGCGGACCGGCAGGGGAGATCGCCGCGATCCTCGAGCTTCTGGAAGCGGCGGATATCCGCGTCGCGCGGCTGCGCAGGAGCCCCGCCTATCACAGCGCGATGATCGAGCCCGCGATGGACGACCTGGAGACGGCGCTCGCCGAGCTTGCCTTTGCGCCGCCGACGCTGCCCTTCATCAGCAATCTGAACGGACGGACGGTGGGTTCGGACGAAGCGCTCGACGCCGCGTATTGGCGCCGGCAGATGCGCGCGCCGGTGGCTTACCGGGCGTGCGTCGAGACCCTGGCGGAGCTCGGCGTGGATGCGGTCGTGGAGATCGGTCCGCATGCGGTGCTCGGGCCGATGACCACGCTGGCCTGGCCGGATGCGGGAGGGCTTGCCGAGCCCGCGGTGGTGTCGAGCCTCAGACGGCCCGCGACCGGCGAAGATGCGCCGGCGCCGGGGTCCGGAGGCGGCTTCGTGGAGGCCGTCGCCGGCGTCTACGAGGCGGGGTTGCCGTTGCGCTTCGACGGGCTCTTCGCCGGCGAGGAACGCCGCCGCATCGAGCTGCCGGGCTATCCCTTCCAGCGCGAGCGTTACTGGGTCGAGGCGCCCAGACGGCGTCGGTCCGGCGCCGGGCATCCCTTGCTGGGCGCGCGGCACGATTCGGCGAGCGGCGAGATCAGTTTCGACACGGAGCTCTTTCCCTCCGACCCCGCATGGCTCGGCGACCACCGCGTCTTCAACCGGCTCGTGGCGCCCGGCGCGCTCTACGGCGCCATGGCGGCGTCGGCCTGCACGGCCGACAGCCCCGGCGCGGCGGTCGTCGAGGACTTCCAGATGCGGACCGCGCTCGTCTTTCCACAGACGACCGGCGGGGATGCAAGCGAGGAAGAGGGCCGCCGCCTGCAAGTGCTGCTCGACGACCCCGATGAGGACGCAGCGCGCCGCGTCCGGATCCTGAGCCGCGGCGCCGACGACGCGGACTGGACGCTGCATGCGGAGGGCCGGGTCTCGACGGACGCCGATCCGGGCTCGCCGGCCGCCGGCGCGGCGCTCGATCCGGCACGGCTCAAGGCCGATATGGCCGCGGTGGAGCTTCAGGCCTATTACCGCAGCAAGGCCGAGGTCGGCATCGATCTCGGCCCCTCGTTCCGAACGCTCGAGAAGCTCTGGTCGCGGCCGGGCGAAGCCTTGGGCGAGATATGCCTGCCGGATGCCGTCGGCCGCGGCGGGCTGGATATCCATCCGCTGATGCTCGACGGCTGCTTCCAGGTCATGGCCGCGGCGCGGGCGCCGGACGGCGCCGACGAGCCGGTGACGTACCTGCCCTTCGGCTGGGAGCGGCTCGCCTTGCCGGAGCGCCTGCCGGACCGCCTGCTCTGCCATGTGCGCACGAGAGGGGAAGCGGACGGCGCCGATTCACGGGAGGTGATCAGCGCCGACATCGCTCTCTACGACGTCGACGGCGCCCCGATCGGCATGCTGACCGGCTACACGGTGAAGCGGGCGACGCGCAGCGCGCTGCTGGCTGCCGTGGAAGGCATCGACGAACTGCTCTACGAAGTCGTCTGGCGCGACTGCCCCCTGCCTCCGGGCATGCCGCCGGCGGACTTCCTGCCGAGCCCGTCGGCCGCGGCTTCCCGCTCGAAACTCTTTTCGAGTTATCTGGCCGACGAGGGCGTCGAGGTCGCCGCCGAGGTCGAGCTGCAGGGCGAGATGGAGCGCGTGTCGTGGTGCTATGCGCTTTCGGCGCTCGAAACGCTGGGCTGGGAGCGCAGCGCAGGTGCGGTCGTGGACCCCGCAGAGCTGTGCGAGCGCCTCGAGATCCTGCCCGAGCATGCCAATCTGCTGCGCCGGATGCTCGAGATCCTCGCTCGCTCGGGCGTGTTGGAGGCGAAGGGCGAAGACTTCGTCGTCACGGTCGGAACGGACGAGCCCTTGCCGGACCGAATGCCGCCCGATTCCGAGGCCTTTCTGACCGGGGTAACGGAGCGCTTCACGCATGCCGTGAACGAAATCGGGCTGTTCCGGCGCTGTGCCGGAGCCCTGCCCGAGGTGCTCCGCGGCAACGAGGACCCGCTTTCGCTGCTGTTCGGCGATACGCAGCCGACGGCCGGCGACCTGTATCGTCTCGCGCCGGTCTGGCGGGCGGCGAACCGGATGATCGCCGAAGTGGTCCGCACGCTCGTCGACGAATTGCCGGACGGGAGGACGCTGCGCGTGCTCGAGGTGGGCGCCGGAATCGGCTCGGCGACCGAGTACATCCTGCCCCTGCTGCCGGCCGGACGGTTCGACCTCATGTACACCGACATCTCCGCGGGATTCTTCGCCGAGGCGGAGTCGCGCTTCAGCACGGGCGGCGCTTCGATCGACTACCGGGTGCTCGACATCGAGAAGGACCCCATGGACCAGGGCTTCGAGCCCCACGCTTACGACCTGATCATCGCGGCCAATGTGTTGCACGCCACGCGCCATCTGGACGAGACGCTCGCCCACTGCCGGGAGCTGCTCGCGCCATCGGGGCTGCTCGTGGCGCTCGAGAACCAGCGCGGCAGGGGCTGGATGGACCTGATCTTCGGTCAGCTCGACGGGTGGTGGCGTTTCGCGGACCGCTACCGGCCCAACCACGCCCTCGCCGGGCCAGAGGTCTGGAACCGGGCGCTCGCCGACAGCGGCTTCGCGGAATCCGAAGTCCTTGGCGTGGACCGGTCCGAAGCGGCCGGTCTGCCGGATCGAGGCGTCATCGTGGCGCAGGGTCCGGCGAAGATCGACCTGCCCGCGGGCGCATGGATCCTGGCCGCCGACCGGGGCGGCGTGGCGGCGCACCTTGCGGCGGAACTCGCAGCGAAGAATCAGCGGGTCGTGCTCGCCGTCGGTGGGCCGGACGGGGCAGGGGCGGTGGGCGATGTTTCGGCGGGCGCGGGCGCGGCGGCGGAGCGTGCGACTGACGATCCGGATCGCGCCGCCGATGGCTCGGCGGGCGCGGGCGATGACTCGGACCGCGCGGGCAGGGCTGCGGAGGAGCAGGGCGCGGCGGTGGCCGGCGCAGCCACGATCGTCAAGGCAACGATCGACATGGAGCAGCGCGGGTCCTGGCGATCGCTCGTCGAAGGCCTGCCGCAGGACGTGCCGTTCGCGGGCGTCGTGCATCTCGTCGCGCAGGACGGCCGTGGCGCGGGCGCGACGACCGCCGAGATGGCCGAAGACGCGAAACGGGCGGCGGCAAGCGCGCTCGCGCTCGTGCAGGGCATCGCCGACGCCGACGCCGCGCCCGAGAAGGGCCTGTGGTTCGTCACCCGGGGCGCGCAGGTGCTCGAACGCGAGCGGAGCGGGCAACTGGCCGGCGCCCCCCTGTGGGGCCTGGGCAAGGTGGCGGCGCGGGAAGCGCCCCAACTGCAGGCGCGGATGCTCGATCTCGATCCCGAGGCGGCGGAGCCGCAGGCCGTGCTTGCGAACGAATTGCTGTTCCCGGACTCCGAGAACCACATCGCGCATCGCCGTGAGCGCCGCCAGACCGCCCGGCTGGTTCGGGCGGATTCCGGCGCGCCGCGCCTCGCGTTGCCGGACGACGCGAGCTGGGTGCTGGCGCCGGACGACGGTGGAGCGATCGAGACGCTGCGCGTCCAGCCGCTGGAGGCACGAGCGCTCGGGCCCAACGAGCTGCGCGCCGAGGTCGAAGCCTGCGGGCTCAACTTCCTGGACGTGTTCCGGGCCATGGGGCTGGTCGAGGAGGAGGGGTCGCTCGGCGAAGAGTTCTGTGGCCGGGTCGTCGAGATCGGTTCCGGCGTGACCGCCGTCTCCGTGGGCGACCGGGTGGCGGGCTTCGCGTTCGGCACGTTCGGGCCGGAGGTGGTGACCCACGAGGAACTGGTCGCGATCGCACCCGTGGGTGTGTCGGCGACGGCGCTCGCCACGATCCCGTCGGTATTCGTGACCTGCGTGCTGTCCTTCGAGCTTGCCGGGCTCAAGGCCGGGGACCGCGTGCTGATTCACGCGGGCGCCGGCGGCGTCGGGCTCGCGGCCATCCAGCTCGCGCAGGCAGCCGGTGCGGAAGTGTTCGCCACGGCAAGCGCGCGCAAGCAGGCGTATCTGCGCTCGCTCGGCGTCGAGCACGTGTTCGACAGCCGCACGACAGGGTTCGGCCAAGAAATTCTCGACGTGACGGACGGCGCCGGCGTCGACGTGGTGCTCAACAGCCTGACGGGCGAGGGCTTTATCGACGCGAGCCTCGCCTGCCTCGCGCAGGACGGCCGCTTCGTCGAACTCGCACGGCGCGACATCCTGACTGAGGACGAGATGGCGGCGGCGCGCCCGGACGTCGCCTATTCGATCCTCGATCTCTACAACCTCAAGGTGCAGGACCCGGCGCGGCCGGGCGCCGCCCTGAAACAGGTGCTGGCGCGCATCGCGGCGGGCGAACTCGCGCCGCTCATGCACACCCGGTGGCCGTTCGCCGAGACGAGCGCCGCGATGGGCTACATGCGCGCGGCGCGGCACATCGGCAAGATCGTGCTGACGATGCCTGCGCTCAGGGCGGGACGGCTGCGGCCGGACGGAACCTATCTCGTGACCGGCGGCATGGGCGGCATCGGCTGCGCGCTCGCCGAATGGCTCGCCGAGCGCGGCGCGGGCACGGTGGTGCTGAATGGCCGCAGGCCGCCGGACGCCGCGGCGCAAAGAGCGATCGAGGCGCTGCGCGCCCGCGGCTTCGGCATCGAGGTCGAGATCGCCGACGTGACGGACGCGGCTGCGCTCGACGCGATGCTCGAGCGGATGGACGGGACGCTGCCGCCGCTTGCGGGCGTGATCCACAGCGTCGGCGTGCTGGCGGATGCCGCCCTCGGCAACCAGAGCTGGGAAGGCTTCGAGACCGTGCTGTGGCCGAAGATGCTCGGCGCCTGGCACCTGCACCGGGCGACGGCGGGACGCGATCTCGACATGTTCGTCCTGTTCTCGAGCGTCGCCGGCGTTCTGGGCAATCCGGGCCAGGCCAACCACGCCGCGGCCAACGCCTTTCTCGATCAGCTCGCCGCCCACCGGCGCGCGCTGGGTCTCCCGGCGCAGGCCATCGCCTGGGGAGCGTGGTCGGGGCTCGGCGAGGCGGAGGAGCAGCGGGAACGGATCGCGGAGCGGCGCGAAGCGTCCGGCACCGGCTGGTTCACGCCGGAACAGGGTTTCAAGGCATTGGAGCGCCTGCTGCACCAGGACGCGACGGGCGCCGCGATGGCGGTCGTGGACTGGCCCGTGTTCGGCGAGACCCTCGACGGCCGTCCCTCCCTGCTCGAGGACCTGCTCGCGGTCGACGCGGACGACGACGACTCGTCCTCGTCCGAGGATCTGCTCGAACAGCTCACCTCGACGCCCTCGGCGGGCCGCGAGGATCTGCTGGTTTCCTTCCTGCAGGGGGAGGTGCAGGCCGTACTGAGGCTGCCCTCGGCGCCGGCGTCCGCGGTCGGATTCTTCGACCTCGGGATGGATTCCCTGATGGCGGTCGAACTGCGCAACCGCCTGAACAGGGCCTTCTCCGATGCCTACGTGGCGCCGAATACGCTCGTATTCGATTTCCCGACCATTGCGGATCTCGCCAGTCACCTCGTCGATGTGCTCGGCGATCCCGCCCCGGCGCCCGAGGCGGCGGCCGATCCTGACCCCCAAGCGGCGCCGGAACCGAGCGCCGAGCCGGGTGCGCAGCCGCCGCCCGGAAGCGACGACGGCGGAATCGCGATCGTCGGCATGGCGTGCCGTTTTCCGGGTGCGCCGGATATCGCGACCTTCTGGCGCCAGCTCGAGGCCGGCCACGACGCGGTGACGAACGCACGGCAGGACAAGGCATCCTGGACCGGCGTCGCCGGCGACCCCGCGAGCGGGGACGGAACCTGGGAGCGTGGCGGGTTCGTCGACGGGATCGATCGCTTCGATGCGCGATTCTTCGGCATGACACCGATCGGCGCCCGCATGATGGATCCGCAGCAGCGGATGCTTCTCGAGACGACCTGGCGGGCGCTCGAAGACGCCGGCATCGATCCGGAGACCCTGAAAGGCAGCCGCACCGGCGTGTACGCAGGCATCGCGGCCAGCGAATACCGCGACCTGATGATGATGGCCGGGGGCGAGAGCCTCAACTATCTCGGCACCGCCGGCAGCATGGCGGTCGGCGGTATCGCGTACAAGCTCGGACTCACGGGGCCGGCGATGCCGGTGCTCCTCAACTGCGCCGCGTCGCTGGTCACGGTGCAGCAGGCGGTCGCGGGGCTGCGCGACGGAGAGGTGGACCTGGCCCTGGTCGGCGGCGTGAACGCGATCCTTTCGGCCGGCCTCACGAGGGAGATGGCGGCGCTCGGGATGTTGTCGAAGGCGGGGCGTTGCAAGACCTTCGACGCCGCGGCGGACGGCTTCGTGCGCAGCGAAGGCTGCGGGATGGTGGTCCTGAAGCGCCTGGCGGAGGCGGAAGCCGACGGTGACCGCATCTGGGCGGTGATCCGGGGCGCGGCAGTGAACCAGAACGGCGCGGCGGCAGGGCCGACGGTGCCGAACGGCCCGGCGCAGGAGCGGGTGATCGAGGAGGCGCTGTCGCAGGCGGGGGTTGAGCCGTCGGAGGTCGACTACCTCGAGGCGCACGGGGCCGGATCGGAGCTCGGCGACCCGATCGAGGTACAGGCCGCGGGTGCGGTCTATGGCAGGGGGCGCGACAGTGGCCGGCCGCTGCTGATCGGTTCGGTCAAGACCAATATCGGCCATCTCGAATCCGCGGCGGGGGTCGCCGCGCTGATCAAGGTCGTCCTGGCCATGCGCCACGGTCTGATCCCGAAGCACCTGCATTTCGAGGATCCGAACCCGCACCTGGATTGGGACCGCCTGCCGGTGCGCGTGGTGTCCGAGGCGACGGGTTGGCCCGTTGCGCCGGACCGGCCGCTGCGGGCCGGAGTCAGCGCCTTCGGGATTTCAGGCACGAACGCGCATGTGGTGGTCGAGGGCTACGGTACGCCGAACGACGTCTCTCCCGATCCCGTCGGCGCTCCCCGGCCGGTCGCCGTCCCGCTGCCCGGCGCCGTCGAGGCGCTGCCGCAAGCAGACGATGGCGACGGCGGGCTTGCCCCGCGCGAAACGCGGCTTCTGCCGCTCTCCGGGAAATCCGCCGCATCGCTTCGCAAGCTCGCGCAGCGGTATCTCGAGTGGCTCGACGAACGCGAATCGGCGCTTGCGCCCGACGCTGCGGCCTCCGGGTCCGTGCTTGCCGACATGGCGTGGACCGCGGGCGTCGGGCGCAGTCACTTCGACCATCGCGCGGCGGTGCTCTTCAGCGACAGCGAGTCGCTGCGCGAGCGTCTGCGTACGCTCGCCGAAGCGGACGAGCGATCGCGATCGGGGACGCCGAGAAAGGTCGCTTTCGTCTACAGCGGTCACGGGAGCGGTTGGGCTGGCATGGCTGCCGCACTGTACGCGAGCGAGCCGGTGGTGCGGGCGGTTCTCGACCGCTGCGAGGAAGTGTTCGGCGAAGTGCGCGCCGCTTCGCTGCTAGACGTGATGTTCGGTCGTTCCGGCGCCGCGGGGGACCTGAGCGATCCGCAGTGGGAGCGGCCGGCGGTCTACGCCTTCGAGTGCGCGCTCACGGCGCTGTGGGCCGGTGTCGGCGTCGTGCCGGGCGTGGCGCTCGGACAGGGCGTCGGGGGACTTGCGGCCGCGCAGGCGGCCGGAGCGTTGAGCCTCGAGGATGGCGTGCGGCAGGCAGCGGCATTGGACGATCCCGGCGCGTTACTGGAGGCCGTTGCAATGGGCGCGCCGTCGCTGACTCTCGTCGATGCCGTTTCCGGCCGTGTGGTCGCGCCCGATGAAGCTCCTGACATGGCGCAATGGCTGCAGCACGTTGCGACGGGACCGGAAGCGCTGGAGCGCTGCGTCCCGACGCTGGAGGCCGCGGGTGTCGATGTGGTGATCGATCTCGCCCCGGACCGCGACTTCCTGGAAGCCGTCGCCGGCGCCTACGAGGCGGGGCTCGCGGTGTCGTTCGCGGGGCTCTTCGCGGGCGAGACGCGCCGCCGGACAGCGCTGCCCGACTATCCCTTCGAACGCCGGCGCCACTGGATCGCGACCCGGGAGCGGCAGGCCGGGAGTCCTTCCTAGGACGGTTGCCCGCTGTTCAGGAAATCGCGCACCGCCGCGGCGCATTCCTCCGGCTGTTCGAGCTGGAGAAAGTGCGTTGCCTCGGGAATGAAGTCGTAGTCCACCTTCATGAGATAGCTCAGGTCGAAGGTCGGCAGGTACGAATACGGAAGGGTCGGGTCCGCTCCGACGATCTTGACGGGACAGGAGACCAGATCGAGGTCGACGAGCTCGAAGAAGCATCGCGCGTAGTCCATGAGCTGCGCTTCATATTCGCGCGGGCAGCGCAACTCGAACCCGTCCCCATCCGCCGTCGGCCGAAGGGTTGTCTCGGCCATGAGTTCCCGGACACCGGGAACGACGCGCGTGAACGACGGTATGTAGCGAAGAAAGTCGGAAAACTCCTCTCTCGTCCTGAAGCGATGCCCCCGATTGCGAATCCTCGCGGCGGCCTGTTCGGCGGCGTTGTGAAGCTCGATCTGATTCTTGCCGGGCTTGCATAGCGGCGGATCGAACAGGACGAGGCCCGAGTAGGGGTTGCTGAACGACAGCAGCGGGATGATCGAGGAAACGGAATGAAAGACGCCGACGGTCGGTTTGGACCCGTATACACTGTCGATCGTCTCGAAAACGAGGTCGTGGTCGCGAATCAGCGTGGGAATATTGTGATCTTTCGGCCGATCGACGCTGTTCCAGCCATGGTTTCTGAGGTCGTAGACGATCAGCTCGTGGTCGTCGGCGAGCAACGACCAGAACGGATAATAGAGATCGATCGCGAGTCCGTTGCCGTGGCTCAGAACCAGCCGCGGGCCGGACGCATTGCCGTGCTGCCGCACGGTGGTCACGGTGTGCTCGTCAAGACGTACGTCACATACCGAGACCGGCTCGGGAATCTCCCACACGGCTTGCGTTGTCATGACGAAAAAGCCGGCTTCCCCTGACGTCTGCCTGGAACAGGGAACGGGTTTCGGCGGCAGCGACCCCTGTTCCGCGCCGGGAACCCGACCGCCCCCGATACGGAGGCGGCCGATTCAGTTTACTCGCTGTCTGGAGCTGTCGGTCAAATGTCTCCGACCGACCGGGAGAATTCAGCCCTGGGCGTCGATATAGGCGACAAGATCTCTCAGGGTCTTGAATTGCAGACAATCCTCGGGCTGCAGCGAGAGGCTGAACACGTTGTTCACCTCCTTGAAGAACGCGACCGCATCCACCGAGGAAACCCCGGAGTCGCCCAACTGGGCGTCGAAATCGGGATCGCGGCCGAGATCAAGATGCTCGTCGATGAGCTGTGTGAGACGATCTTGCGTTGACGACATGGAACTTTCTCCTCTTGAGCAAATGCCCCGAAAACAGTGGGGGCGACTATAGTGCAGCGACCTGACAGTGGCAAGACCGCTTGCCGCGCGACGCGTAGGTTCAACGCCGTTCGGGTACAATGGCCAGGCACAGAGCCACGGAGCCCCAATGCCGCTCCTGGTACGAACAAAACCGGGAAAGACACTGACGCGAGTCGAGCAGGGCGCGGTCCCGGCGTTGCCGGGAATCCGTCGAAGACGGGCGGCTCGCATCGGCGGTGGCCTCGTTGTCAGCGGTTTCGCGGCGGCGTTGGCGATTCCGGGCCTCGTCGGCCTGCCGGCGGCCAACGCCCAGGATCGGCCCCCGGCGCTCGCGGGCGTCTGGAGCACGACGGTCACGGCGCTCGAGCACCCGGCCTGGACGCTCGAGGAACTCTTCCAGTGCACCTGTACGCCGGAAACCTACGAGCGGATCACCGAACTCCTTAACGATCCGGCCAGCGACGACCTTTCCGCCACCGAGATCCTGAGGGAGATCGGCGCGCACAACCGGCAGAGCATCGCCGGGCGCTTTACGGAGGCCGCGCGAGACTACGCGGCGGCCTTCGACCATCGGGACGATCCGGCGATCCAGTGCGAGCCGTTCGGGGCGTTCCGGAGCCTGCTGCACGCCGATCCCATCGAGTTCGAACAGCAGGCGGACCGCGTCATCATTCGCGGCGAGGACATGGCCTCGGACCGCACCATCTTCATCGACGGCCGCGGCCACCCCGCCGGTCTGCGGCCCACCCCGATGGGGCACTCGATCGGCCGCTACGAAGGGTCGACGCTCGTCGTCGAGACGGTTGGCGTCAGCGCTGCGATCGCCGAGGACTCGCTCAACATCCACAACAGCGACGCGGCCACGAGTGTCGAGCGTTACACGGTCAGCGAGGACGGCAGCAGGCTGCACATGACGTTCACGCTCGATGACCCGGTCATGTTCCGCGAGCCGCTGACGCTCAGGAGCACACGGCTCTTCACGCCCGAGGTGCCCTTGCAGGATCTGCCCTGCGAGGCGATTTCGGGGCAGCGCTAAGCCTCGCGAGGTGAGTAAAGGACTCGAATGGAGGGACATGACGTGAAACGCGCGATACTCGTCCTGGCCGGCGTGCTCGTTGCTCTGCCCGTTGCCGCGCACCACAATGCGTCGGCGCACTACCGGATCGGCGAGAGCATGACGATCGCGGGCGTGGTGACGGAGTTCCGTGCCGTGAATCCGCATGCGCGGATCTATTTCGACGCCGTCAATGCCGAGGGCGTGACCGAATCCTGGATGGCGGAGGGCGACAGCTTCATCAACCTGAGACGGGTGGGCTGGACGATCGACCAGCTCGAGCCCGGCGACCGCATCGAGATCGTCGGGCATCCGTCGCGGGACGGCTCGAACCTCGTGGAATGGACGTCCATCGTGGTCGACGCGGGGGCCGAACTCGGCGGCGGCAACGGCCAGGTCGAGGAGCGCAGGCGCTACCTCGAACGGCGGTTGGCTGCATATCGCGCCGAGCGCGGACGGTCGGCGCCATGATCCGGAGTCAGGCGATCGATGTCGGGTGTTGAGCGATCGATGATCGGTGTTCGCTGTTTGGCGATCGGCGCGCGGTGATCGGGGCTCGGCGTCCGGCGTTCGGCGCAATAATCCAGCGTCCGGCGTCCCGGGTTCGGCGCGGGCCCGGCAGCGGACATTTGCAGCGGTCCGCCGAACGGCCGGCGTGAAGGGAGAATGACGATGAGCGATTTCCGACGGCATAGCGGCCAGGGAACGATGGGCGGCCTCGCGGCAGCGATGTGGCTGGGTGCGCTCGCGGCCTGGACACTGCCCGTCGCCGCGCACCATTCCTTCCCGGCGCTGCTGACAGAGGACGGCGAAGAGGTCATCGAGGTGCTCGAAGGCACGGTCAGGGTGTTCCGCATCCTGAACCCGCACGGCGCGATGATCGTCGACGTGCCGGACGAGACCGGCGAGGCCGAAGGCTGGCTCATCGAACTGAGTCCCGCCTCGCAGCTCGCACGCGAGGGCTGGAACGACGAGATGCTCGATCCCGGCGACCCCGTCAGCGTTGCGATCTACCGGTCCCGCACGCCCGGCCGCGCGCGGATTCGGGCACTGCTCATGCACGGCAAGGGCGAGGGCGGCGCCGATCGGCTGCTCGTCTCCTACGGCATCCGCGGCGATACGCCCGTCATGCGCCGGCTGCGCGAACGAGTGCCCACCTGCGGCATCATCGACCAGAGCTTTGAGAGAACGGAGTGCTTCAGGATCGACGCCGAAGCGGCGCGCGCACTCGCGGAGGAGTTCCCGGGGCCGATGGGCTACGTGATGCCCATAGAGCCGGAGACGACCCGCTGAACGGCACGAGCGACGGAGCCGCCACAGGCATCGCGAAGTGAGCGTTGCGGGCATTGCGACAAGGCGCCGGGCGGGACGGGCCGCGCGAACGGGCAGCAGGCGGAATGAGACGCACCGAGGGGACGGGCAGGAGAGTTTTCGATGCGAGTGTTGACAGTTTTCGTAGCCGCCGCCGGCACGATGTTTCATGCGTCGGCCGGCGCCCAGCAGGACGGCGGCGCCCCGCCGGATTTGTCGGGAATCTACGAAGCCGCGCCGTTCATCGGCACGCCGGAGGTTTCCCAGCCCGATCCCTACCCATACACGGCCGCAGGCCGGCGCGCCTTCGACGCCTACGGCACCCTCGAGTTCGCCCCGCGCGCGCTCGACGACTGCGCGCCGGACACCATGCCGGGCGTGCTGTGGTCGAACAACCCCATGCAGATCAGCGAAGCCGACGGCACGATCGTGCTGCACTTCGAGCGCGCCAATATCGTGCGTTCGATCCCGCTCGGCGGCGCCCTGCCGGCGGATGCCGAGCCGGATGGACTCGGGCACTCGGTCGCGCGCTGGGAGGGCGACGTGTTGACGATCGAAACCGCATACCTGTCGGGCGGCTACCTGTTCAATAACCGCGGTTATCCGCTCAGCACGGAAGGCCGGCTCACCGAGCGCTGGTGGCGCGAGCCCGGCGAACTCGATCTCACGCTCGAAGTGACCGTCGACGACCCGGTGAACTACACCGAGACGTTCACGCTCGCCCGGCCCTGGATCTGGGCGCCGCACGAGGAGATCCGTCCCTGGGTCTGCATCGACCTCGGGTCCGGCGACGAGGCGCCCGACATCGACGAACTCGCGCGCCAGCTCGAGGCGCTGTAGCGGCGTACTACTCGGGCATCCGCTCCACGATCTCGAAGTGGACGCCGCCCGGCCCCTCGAAGAACAGCAGGTCCGAACCCGGGGGATTCGGGCGGATGAGGTAGGGCGGGTAACCGGTCGCCTCGATTCGCGCGGCGAAGTCGGTCAACGCTTCGGACACGCGAAAACCGATGTGATCGAGCGAGCGGCCGCGGCTTGGCGCCCGTTCCCCGGCGGCGACTTCGGAGATCTGCACCCACAGGTTCCCGTAAAGGATGCAGTGGAAGTTGTCGCCGCCCTGTTCGGGTACGAACTCGCCGCCGAAGATGTCCAGGAACCAGTCGCGGACGCCGTCCTTGTCCTCGACGAACAGGTGCACGTGGTTGATGCGGGGATGCTCGGCGTCCTGCATGAGTTCGATTCGCGCGCCCCAGGGGTCCTCGATGAAGGCGATCATGGGCGCCGTAATGCCGGGGCGCGGTTCCTCGTCGATGCGCGCGCCGAGCTGCCGCGCCCGTTCGACCGCGGCTTCGAGGTCGTCGAAGCCGAAACCGAAGTGGTCGATCGCCGTTTCCTGGCTCCGTCCGGCGTTGCCTTCGTTCGGCATCGTGCCGACGAAGCCGTTCGACTGCACGACGAAGAACCCGGGCCCGCCCGGCCTGACCTCGCCGCCGAGGAGTTCGCCGTACCAGTTGGCCGCGGCCTCGACGTCGGGCACGCGGATGTGAACGTGGGTGAATGTGCTCTGCGCGAGCACCAGGCCCGGCAACGCGAGCAGGGGGACAGAACCGGCCAGCAGCCGGAAGAATTTACTCATGCCAGTCTCCTTCGCCTCGTCTGGCGCCGGGCTGCGCAACGGTTGCAGCCGGGAGCCTGCACCGCGGGAAGTCGCGAACCGGCCGTCTGCGGTCAGGCGGTTTTCCGCCCGGAGCCGATTTGCAGCCGTGTATTCCCGCGGCCGGGCTTGCTAGCCGCGCGGCGGCTCGCCGATGCCGCCGATCGTGCCGTCCTCGCGCTCCTCGGGCGTGCGGCCGAGCACGATGTCGAAGTTGGCGCTGAGTTCGCCGATCGTCGAGCCCGGCAGCGGCAGGTACTCGACCATGAGCGCGTCGATCGCCTCCGCGTCGCCGATGCGCCTGAGGATGCGGTCGCGCGCGTTGTCCTCGAGGCCCTTGACGAGCGCCTGCGTCGCCATGATGCGGCGTCCCGCCTTGCTGACCGCCACGTGAATGTGCGCCGCGCGGAACGTGCCGCCGAGCGTGTATGAGGTCGGCTTGATCGTGCGGAAGTAGTAGCGCCCCTCGGAATCGGTCAGAAACCGCCCGTAGCCCTGGAAATTGCTGTCGAGCCTGTCCTGATACCGGCCCTCGGTGTGGATGTACGAGCCGTGCATGTCGGACTGCCAGATCTCGATGAACGCGTTGCGCACGGGGCTGCCGGTCGGCCCGAGCAGTTTTCCGGTCAGATGCGTAATCTCGCCGATCGCGGGCGTGACATTGTCGTTGATGATCAGGAGATCGTTGTCGGTATCGAGCGGCATCCTGTCCGGGTAGAACGGGCCGTCGCCCGTGGTTGGCGTTTCCGTCAGTGTGGCCGCGAATGCGCCGGGGACCGTGAATGCCGCAGCGCCGATGGTCATGCCGTGCAGGAACCTGCGTTTCGTCAACATGATCGTTCCCCCATGTCTTGTGTCGTGTATTGCTTCGTGCGTCGGGTTCAGCCTACTCCCGCGGCGGGCTGCGGGCAAGCGAAAGCGAACGCGGCGGCGGACGCCGCTTGCCGCGAAAATCGGTCCTCTCGACGATCGGGTGAGTGCGCGGCGCCGTTTCAAGCCAGGCTGTCGAACAGCTCCTCCTGACGGCGCCGCTCGGCAGCATCCGGCAGGCGGCCGCGCGCGGCGCCGATGTTGTCCTCGACATGGCGCACCTGCCGCGTTCCCGGGATTGCGACGGTCACGGCGGGGTGCGAGATGATGTACTTGAGGAAGAACTGCGCCCAGCTCGTGCAGTCGAACTCGGCCGCCCACTCGGGCAGCGCCTGGCCTTCGACGACGTTGAAGAGCGACCGTCGGGCGCCGCGGAACGGCAGGTTGATCATCACGGCGATGCCGCGGTCGGCCGCGGTCGGCAGCAGGCGCTCGGCCACATCGCGGTCGCCCAGCGAGTAGTTGAACTGCACGAAGTCGACGTCGTTGTCGAGCATGAACTGCTCCATCTCCCCGTGCTGGTCGCGCGACGACACGGACGCGCCGATGTAGCGGAAGCGGTTCGCGGCCTTCCATTCGCGCATGATCGGGATTTCGGTGTCGGCGTTGACGAGCTGGTGCACCATCATGAGGTCGATCTGCTCGGCCCTGAGCCGCTCGAAGGAATTGCGAAAGCCTTCCACGCCCCGGATCTGGCCGCGGATATCCGTTTTCGTGGCGAGGAAGAGTTCGCTGGTGATGCCGAGCTCCATCGCGAGATCGCCGATCACGGCTTCCGACGTGCCGTAGGCCGCCGCGGTATCCATGACCTGGCCGCCGAGTTCGATGAACCTCGCCATCGTATCGCGCAGCGGCGCGCGCTCGTCCTCGGACTCGCCGACGCCGTAGCGGTTCGTGCCGATGCCGATCGGCGTGATCGTCTCGCCGCTCGACGGGATGGGCTTGAGGACCGCCTGATCGGATTGGGCGAGCAATTGCGGCGTTCCAAGGCTGACTGCGGCGCCCACTCCGGCCCTGAGCGCGTCGCGTCGTGTCATCGGCATGGTCTTTCCCCTCGTTGATATATCCGTCGAAAACGCGTTTCCGCGGCTGTCCCGGAACGATTGAACGTCCCGGCTGTCCACGAACGGTGAGGCTGCGGATTGTACCCGAATCGAATCCGCGACCGACCGTCGCCGCCAGGGGCGGTCAGACGAAAAAATTCGCCGCGCCGTGGCCGCGACAGCCCCGATCGAGGACGGCATTCGTTTATAATCGCCGGTCTGCATCGGGGGAGCAGGGCGCGGCCGATTACCGGCCCGTCGCTCGACAACCATTTTTCGATATGACGCATCTCCCGACGCTCCCGTTGGTCGTCCTGTTGCTGTCCGGCGCCGTGCTGGCAGCGGCGTTGCCGTTTGCCGCGCGGGCACAGCCGGAGCGGCCGCTCGTCGAGATCACGAAGTCCGTGCGCATCCAGCGCACGGCCGAGCCGCCCGTGATCGACGGCGTCATGAACGAGGAGATCTGGCTGCGCGCGCCGGTCATCGACGACCTGCACCAGGTCAATCCGATCGAATACGCGGCGCCGACCGAGCGCACGGAGATTCGCGTGCTCTACGGCCGCGATGCGCTTTACATCGGCGCCCGGCTCTACGACAGCGAGCCCGAGCGGATCAATGCCCGCATCCTGCGCCAGAACCAGCCGATCGGCTCCGATGACCGCTTCTTCGTGCATATCGATCCGTTCAACACGCGCCGCGGCGGCTACGCCTTCGGAGTCAACGCCAACGGCGTGCGTTACGACGGCATCTACGAGGGGCCGACCGACCGGCAGTTCGACTGGGACGGCATCTGGCAGGCGGCCGCGAGCATCGACGAGCAGGGCTGGGTCGTCGAGATCGAGATTCCGTTCAAGACCATCTCCTTCGACCCGTCCGCTCCGAACTGGCGCATGAACTTCACGCGCAACATCGAGCGCAGGAACGAGAGCATCGCCTGGCTCTCGCGCAACCGGTCCACCGATCTCAGCGCGATGGGCGATGTTCGCGGCATTTCGCAGATCGAACAGGGCAGGGGGCTGGACATCGTGCCGACGGCGAGCGCGCGCGAGCGGCGCCCCATCGGCGGCAATGCGGCGATCAGCGAAGTCGAACCCTCGATCGATGTCTTCTACAAGGTCACGCCGCAACTCAACGCGTCGCTGACGCTGAATACGGATTTCTCCGCGGTGGACGTCGACAACCGGCAGGTCAATCTGACCCGCTTCAGCCTGTTCTTTCCCGAGCAGCGCGATTTCTTCCTTCAGGACGTCGACATCTTCCGCTTCGGCCAGCTCGATCAGGACGGCCGGCCGTTCTTCTCGCGGCGGCTCGGCATCAGCGCGAGGGGCCAGGAGGTGCCGCTCGATTTCGGCGGCAAGCTGTCCGGCCGCGTCGGGCGTTTCGACGTCGGCGCGCTCGCCGTCCGCCAGGAAGCCCACGGAGACATCGATGCGACGACGGCGTTCGTGGGCCGGGTCGCCGCGAACGTGCTCGAGCAGTCGAGCGTCGGCATGATCGTGACCCACGGCAATCCGGGTTCGAACGAAGACAACAGCGTCGGCGGCGTCGATTTCCGCTACCTCAACAGCCGCTTCGCCGGCGGTCGGGGACTCGAGGGCGTCGCCTGGCTGCAGCAATCGAGTACCCCCGGGCTCGACGGCGACGACAGCGCACTCGGCTTCAACATGCGCGTGCCGAGCAACTCGGGATTGCGCGGCGGCTTCGGCATGACGCGCATCGAGGAGAACTACAACCCGGCCCTCGGCTTCGTGCGCCGCACCGGCATCGACCAGATCCGCTTCGATGTCGGCCACACCTGGCGGCCGCAGGGCGGTTTCATCCGGACTTTCTATTCCGGCTTCAACTACAACCGTATCGACTGGCTCGACAGCGGGGAAATCCAGAGCGAAGGGCTCAATCTGCAGGTCGTCGACATCAACCTCAACTCGCAGGATTCCTTCGGCTTGAGCTATTCGCGCGACCGGGAAGGTCTCAGGCGGCCGTTTCGGATCTCGCGCGGCATCGTCATCGAGCCCGGGCTATATACCTTCGACAACTACAACCTGTCGTTCCGCGCTGGCAACCAGCGCGCGATGGGCGGCGGCGTGTTCCTGAACGGCGGCGAGTTCTACAACGGCGACCGTTCCAGTGTCGGCACCTTCATGAACTGGCGGCCAAGCCGGCATTTCCGGACGAACCTGAGCTACCAGTACAATGAGATCGACCTGCCGGGCGGCAGCTTCGCGACGCGCGTCGCGCGGGTCACGCTGGAGGCGGTGTTCTCCGCGACGCTCTCCTGGATCAACCAGATCCAGTACGACAACGTGTCCGAGACGATCGGCGTCAACAGTCGCCTGCACTGGATTCCGCGCGCGGGGCGCGAGGCCTTCCTGGTCCTGAACCACAGCCTCGCGGACCCCGACCGCGACAACAGTTTCGTATCGACCTTTTCGGAAGTGACCGTGAAGTACAGCTACACTTTCCGTTTCTAGCGAATGTCACGGTACGCGAGCAGGAAAAGCATGGGAGAACCGATATGTGGACCCGCAATACCCTGACGATACTCATCGCCCTCACCGCGATGGCGCAGATGCCGTTTGCGGCGGCGCAGCCGCAGGAGATCGACAACGCGACCGTCTATGCGCTGGCCAACCAGTTGGCCGACGAACTGGAACTGGTGCGCGAACGCATGGGCCGCCCCTACGACGACAGTCCGCGCCTGCCCGTGTCGGCGATTACCCAGAATGAACTCTACTTCCAGACCCAGTTGCTGCTGCGCAAGGTGAACCAGCTTGCCCGGGAACTGGCCGGCGCCTCGCCCAGGCCGCCGGGGCTCGTGCCCTCGGGCGAGATTCAGGCCGCCGACGTGCATGCCCTGCTCGAAGACGCGCTCGAACAGATCCGGCATGTCGCCGACGCCATCGGCATCACTGAGCAGGTCGACATCGCGCCGCGCGGCGCGCCGCTGTCGCCGACGGGCGTCTTTCTCGTCGTCATCGACATCAACCGCCAGCTCAACCTCATGCTCGGCGTGCCGATCGGCGACTCCGACGTCTATGACGAAATCGCGACGGCGATCACCTATGCGGGTTCGCTGCTCGCCACCTTTCCCGGCGCCGTTGCGGTACCCGACGCGCCGCCGTTCGACGGCTACCGGCGTCCGGCCGATGTCTACCGCCGTCTCACGGAGTGCATCGACGTCATGATCCGCGTCGCCGCGAAGGTCGACCTGCCGGTCGCGGGACTGAACTCGCGCCGCAACATTCCCGACGACATCACGCCCGGTCATATCGTCGACGTGGCGCGGCTGCTCACGGCGGACCTTGCGGCGCTGGCGAGCCTGCGCAACGCGCCGCTCATGCGGCCGGAGCTGCCGGCGCCGAAGCACATCTTCGCGACGGAGGTCCATACCCAGGCCGGCATCCTGCTCAGGCAGCTCGAGGAACTCGAGCGCCTGCTGTAGCCGGGGACGAACCCGTTCGTGGCGGCCGCCCGGCGAGCGCGGCTACAATTGCCGCATGCAGGACAATGACGCCATGCTCGTCGCCTTCGGCGAATTCGTTCGCGCGCAGCGCAAGCTCGCACAGGTGTCGCAGCGCCATCTGGCGAAAATGACCGGCGTTTCGGATTCCTACCTGAGTCAGCTCGAGCGCGGCCACTACCGGCCGTCCCCCCAGGTCGTCAAGGCGCTGGCGCAGGCCTTCGGCATGAAGCCCGAACAGCTCTACACGATGCTCGGTTTCTTCGACGAGGACGATGCGACCGAGGCTACGTCCGTCGAACTGGCGATCCGGCTCGACGAACGCCTGGCGCCTGCCCAGAAGGAGACGCTGATCCGGGTCTACCGGTCGCTGCTCGGCGAGGACGTCTGATTCCATGAAGTTTTCGTGACCTTCACGAAATTGCGTTGACAGGGCAGTTGCCGCTGGGCATGATCGCGCCCGCGTTGACGGGTGGCGCGATCGCCGGGTCATGGAGGATCCGGGCGAGGCCATGAAGGCCGGCAGGACGAGCCGTAGTTCCTGTCGCCAACCGCAACGGCGCCTCGGTCGCGCACCTCCGGCGACACCTCAGGATTTTCCGAACACGAGCGACCCGACGCTGATGGACACGCCTGTACAACCGTGGCTTGGGCTTTACGGGTCGAAACCCGCAACGATCGAGCCCGAGACTTCGACGGCGCTCGCGATGTTCCGCGCGACCGCAGCGCGCGACCCCGATGCGCCGCTCGCCTTGTATTTCGATGCGGCGATTTCCGCCGGCGAGATCGACGCGATGTCCGACGCGCTCGCCGTCGCACTGCAGGCGGGCCGGGTGGAGCCCGGAGACCGCATTGCGATGTACCTGCAGAACGTGCCGCAGGTGCTGATCGCCGTGCTCGCCGCGTGGAAGTGCGGCGCCGTCATCGTGCCCTGCAACCCCATGCTGCGCGAAGCGGAACTTGCCAAGGTGCTCGCCGGGTCCGGCAGCCGCGTGCTGATCTGTCAGGAGGACCTCTACGCCGACGTCGCCCAGGCGGCGTTGCCGCAGACGGCGGTCGAACTTGCGGTGACGACCTCGGCGCTCGATTTCCTGCCGGACGATCAGCCCTTGCCGAAGATGCTCGCCGGCATCACGCGGCAGCGCAGCGTGAGAGCGCCCGACATGCTCGAACTCATCGAGCGGCATCGCGGCGAAGCGCCCGAACCGGTCGCGATCAGCGGCGAGGACGTCGCATTCATGGTCTATACCTCGGGGACCACGGGCGATCCCAAGGGCGCGATGAACCTGCACCGCAACGTCGTCTTTGCGACGACGGTGTACGAGCGCTGGATCGGCCTGTCCGTCGAAGACCGGATTCTCGGTCTGGCGCCGCTCTTCCACGTGACGGGGCTGATCGGTCACGTCACGCTCGCGATGCTGACCGGCGCGCCGCTCATACTCTTCTACCGTTTCGATGCCGACGAGGCGATGCGCCTGGCGGCGAGCCACGGGGCGACCTTCTGCGTATCGGCCATTACGGCGTTCATCGCGCTTCTCAACAGCGGCGCGCTCGACAAGTACGACGTGAGCTCATTGACCAAGCTCTATACGGGCGGCGCGCCGACGCCGCCGAGCGTTCTCGCCGAGTGGCGCGAACGCACCGGCGTCAGGGTCCACCCGATGTACGGCCTGACCGAGGCGACCTCGCCCACGCACATGACGCCGCACGACGCCGAGCCGCCCGTCGATTCGCATACGGGAGCCCTGACGATCGGCGTGCCCGTGTTCGACACGAAGGTCAAGGTGATCACGGATGCCGGCTACGAGGCCGAGCCCGGCGAAATCGGCGAGTTCGTGATCGCGGGTCCCCAGATCGTGCCGGGCTACTGGCAGAAACCCGGGGAAACCGGGCGCGCCATCGGGCCGGACGGCCTGCGCACGGGCGATGTCGGCTTCATGGACGAGAAGGGCTGGTTCTACCTCGTCGACCGGTCCAAGGACATGATCGTCGCGTCAGGCTTCAAGGTCTGGCCGAAGGAAGTCGAGGATGTCCTGTACGAGCACCCGGCCGTGCGCGAGGCGGCCGTGGTCGGCATCCCGGACCCCTACCGCGGCGAAACGATCAAGGCCGTGATCAGCGTCAAGCCCGGTCGCGAGCTCAGCGTCGATGAAATCCGGGCGTTCGCCCGCGAACGCCTCGCGGCCTACAAGTATCCGCGTTTCGTCGAGATTCTCGACGAGCTGCCGAAGACGACGAGCGGCAAGATCATGCGGCGGCTGCTGCAGCCGACGGCCACGGGCGCGGCATTGCCGATGGAGGCCGCGGAGTCCGAGTTCGCGACAGTCTCCTATCCGCAGTTGCGCGCGGCCGTGGAGGCGCGCGCCGTGCTCGAGGCCGGCGCCACCTGGTTGCGCCTGAGCCGCGGGTCCGTGTCGATGTCGACTGCCGAAACGCTCTACGAGCGGCTGCACGCGATGGTCGCGCTGCTCGGCGAGGACGGGGCGTTCATCGACAAGGAAGCGTTCTTCGATGCCAACAAGGCCTATCACGCGGCCGTGATCGGGATCGCCGAGAACGAGCATCTCTCCGCCGGCTTCGAAACGCTCAAGCTCCGGCAGCTTTACCGTACGGCGCTCAGGGACGAAACCGTGGCGGCCGAGAATGTCATCTACTTTCACGAGTACCTGACCGATTCGATCGCGGCCGGTAACGCTGAAGGCGCCATTCAGGCGATCCTGTCCTGGGGCAAGACGTCGGCGTCGAGCGCGCGCAAGGCGCTGCTCCACGATGGCGGCGATTCCCCGATCGTCGACGAGTTGCGCCCGGGCGGAGTCGTCGAGGATCTTTCCGCCGCCTTCGCGAAGGAACAGGACAGCCTGGCCGGGGATGTGGACGCGCTCGTGCAGGGCCTCGACGCCCGCGCGGCGCTCGAGATCGGCATCACCGAATCGCTCGGCAAGGCGCTCATGGTCGAGGCCGAGCGCGATGCGCTGCGCGCGCGCCTGCGCGCCTTCACGCCGCTGGTCCGGGGCGCGAGCCGCGCGCACGTGGCCCGCTACATCCGCGCCGACGACGCGTTCCATCGCGTGTTCCTGAGCCTGCTGCGCAACCCCTGCCTGTTCGAGATCTACAACTCCATCGACCTGCCGGAACTCATGCGCCGCGTGCTCGAGGTGGCGCCGGCTTCGATTCGGGAAGTCTTCGACGATCACAAGGGGCTGACGCGCGCGTTGCAGAGCGGCGAAACCCACAACGTGAGCGCGGCCATCACCGAGCATGTGAACCGGGTCCGTGCGGCACTGGCGGAGTTTCTCGCCGAGTCCGAAGTGGGCGAAGGGCGCCGCGAGCCGACCGGTACCGACGCGCGAGCGGTGCGGCGCGCCTGACTGTCCACGCCGAAACGCCCGTTGCGAAAAAATCTCCCCAAACGCTTGACATGCAGAGCGAGTGCGTAGCAAACTACGCACGCTTTACGGAATTACCTTGCACTTGAGCTGTTTTTGTGGAGGAGAACTACGATGTCAGAATTTGCAAAGCTTGCCACCGCAGCCGGCGATCAGTACCTGGATGCCGTGGCTGAAATGCAGGAGAACTATCTCAAGTCCGTGGCGCCCGTCATGGATTGGATGAGCAAGCTCCCCTCGATGCCCGCTCCGGCATTCGCAACGGACCTGCCGACGCCGCAGGAGATGACCGAGGCCAATTTCGCGTTTGCGAACAAGTGGCTCAAACAGCAGCAGAAGTTTGCCGACAGGCTGTTCGCGACGCCTGCTCCGGCCGCGACGTCCTCGTCGACATCGCGGGCGAAGCCCAAGGCCCAGTCCTGACCGGTTTCCCGACTCCCTCTATTGCGGCGCTTCGGTGCGCCGTTTTTTTTCGCTTTCACCGTTCTGCCAACGCGGTGCTGTGGCCCGGATCGAGCATGCTGACGTAAACTGAGCGCCGCGCCCGCGGGGGAAACGCAGGTCGACAGGAGCGACAGCGTGGCCGACGAAGACCCGAATACCGAACCCACGCTCGTCGAGCGCTGGCTCGAGGAGCAGCGCGAGTGGCAGAAGACCACGCTCGCGTATCTCGATTCCATGGTCCGCAACGAAGAATTCCTGACCCACCTCGGCAATGCCATGCGAGGTTCGCTGCTCGCGGGCAAACCTTATCCCACGCCCGTTCCGCCAGCCGCATCGGCGCCGGAATCCGATTCCGCAGATCGGCTGGACCAGATACTCTTCGCGCTGCGCGAACTTCAGGGGCAGGTCGCGGATCTGCGCATGACGCTCGACGAGCTTATCGCCAAGCAGGACGGGCAAGACGGCAAGGAGCAGCAGGACCCTTGAGCGTCGTACCGGAGGATCGCGAACTCGAATCGCTGATCGAACTCTCGCGGCAAAGCCGCGCGAAGCTCGAACGGCTGCACGAGGTGCTGACCACCCCCGGCCATTACGGCGCCGGCGCCACGCCCGCCAGAGTCGTCTACCGCGAGAACAAGCTCCGGCTGCTCAGGCTCGTCGATTCGGCGGGCGAGCCGCGCAACGGCCCGCCGGTCCTCTTCATACCGGCGCCGGTCAGCCGCTACTTCATCCTGGATCTGCTGCCGGGCCGGTCCTTCGCGGGCCATGTCGCGGCGGCAGGCTTCGACGTCTACATCGCGGACTTCGGCGTGCCGACGCGCGAAGACCGCTTCTGCGATCTCGCCTACTACGTCGACGGCCTGATTCGCCGCTCCGTACGCACGATCCGCCGCACGAGCGGCGCCTCCGAAGTCGGCATCGTCGGCTATTGCCTCGGCGGGACGCTCGCGCTTCTCTACTCGGCGCTTTACCCGGAAACGGTGGCGCGGCTTGCGCTGCTCACGACGACGGTCGACGGCGACGTCGAGGGCGGCATCTCCTGGATCGCCCACCGCATGGGGCTTGAGGGCGAGAGCTACGAGCGGCCGCGCCTCGTGCCGGCCATCGAGGTCAAGAGCTGGTTCGAGATGCTGGCGCCGGGCTCCAACAGCGTACTCGGCCGCGTCGCCGACCTCTGGGACCGGCTCGACGATTCGCCCGAACGGCTGCGCGCCGTGCGCACGATGGCGTCGTGGGTCGACGATGTCGTGCCCGCGCCGGGCCGCTTGCTGGCCGAGATGTACCGGCAGTTCGGCCCCGGACGCAACGGGCTCATGAACGGCGAGGCCACGGTCGGCGGCCGCGGCGTCGACCTCGACAACGTGACGATGCCCGTGCTGTCGGTCTCGGCCGCCCGGGATACGATTTCGCCGCCCGAAGGCGTCGATGCGATTCAATCCATCGTGCCGCAGGCGGAAATCGTCAGGCTGCGCGGCGGGCATGTCGGCATCGTCGCCGGACGGGCCGCGGCGGGGCTCTGGCCGCGGGTGGTCGAGTTTCTCGGGGACGAAAACGCCGCGGAGCCGTGCGCCGATGGCTAGCCGCTACATGAGCTGGTGCGGTCACCGCATTCACATCGCGGAAGCCGGCGTCGGCGAGCCCCTGCTGCTGATCGCCGGTCTCGGCTGCAACACGGAGATGTGGGGCCCGTTCCTGAGCTACCTGCCCGAGCGCCGCATCATCCGCTACGACGCGCCGGGGACGGGGCGCTCCAGCACGCCGGTCTATCCGGTGTCGGTCGCCGAACTCGCCGAACTCACGGCCGCCGTGCTCGACGATTGCGGGATTTCGAGCACCGACGTGATCGGCTATTCCTACGGCGGCGGAGTCGCGCAGCAGTTGGCGCTCGACCATCCGGAGCGTATCGAGCGGCTCGTGCTCGCCGCCACGACCTGCGGAGTCGGCATGGTGCTCGGTTCGCCGCAGGCGATGGTCGTGCTCGCGACACCGTTTCGCTATTACTCGCCGCGGTATTTCAATCGCACGGCGGCCGAGGCTTACGGCGGCCGCACGGCGCGCAACCCGCGGATCCGCCACCGGATGATGCTGGCCCGGCGCGCCCACCCGCCGAGCTACCACGGCTACGCGATGCAGCTTTGCGCGGGCATGTGCTGGTCGAGTCTCGGGTTTCTGGACCGGATTCGCCAGGAGACGCTCGTGATCTGCGGCGACGACGATCCGTTGATCCCGCCGGTCAATCCCGAGTTGCTCGCCCGGCGGATTCCGCGCGCCGAACTCGATATCGTGCCGGACGCGGGCCACCTGTTTCTCTGGGACGATGCGCGCAACACCGGCGAGCGCATCGGGCGCTTCATCGAGCGCGGCCGCAGGCGGGTCGGCAAGGTGACAGCCCTGCGCGCCTGAGCTTCGACAACCCACGATTGCCTGGAGGCAAGTGAATGAGGATGACGATCATGACGATGAGCCGCGCTGTCCGGGCGGCATTGCTGCTCGTGTTCGCGGCGGGCGCCGCGCATGCCCAGGAATGCGCGCCGTCGCGGTTCGGGGCGGACGACGAGATCGGCGCGGCGAACCTGGTCACGGCCGAGCGCGTCCTTGCGGCATTGAGCCTCGTCGAAGCCGGCGAGGTCCATCCGCTCGGCATCGTGATCGACCCGGACATGCCGGCGTTCGCGCCGCGCCGGATGATGCTGCAGGTCGTGCAGCCCGGGCAGCATCACGGCCGTTCGCTCGACGGCGACTTCGGCTGGCCGATGAGCTACAACGACGACGTGAGCCAGCTCTGGTGGGGCATGGGGCCGCAGATCGACGGCCTCGGCCACCTCGGCGAGGACGGCATGTTCTACAACTGCACTCCGGGCAGCGATTTCGCGGCGATCGCGGGGCTTGAGAAGTTCGGCATCGACGGGATCCCGCCGCTCGTCGCGCGCGGCGTGCTCATCGACATGGCGCGGCACTTCGGCGTTGCCGCGCTTGACGGCGGTCAGGCCTTCGACGCGGGTGACGTGCAGGCCGCCGCCGAGGCGCAGGGCGTCGAGATCCAGACGGGCGACGTCGTGCTGTTTCACACGGGCTGGACCGACGCTTATCTCGAATCCGACCCGGCCGCCTGGGTCGCCGCCGAACCCGGCATCACGAACGAAGCGGCCGTCTGGCTCGCCGCGCAGGGGCCGCTTGCGGTCGGCGCCGATACCTGGGGCGTCGAAGCGGTGCCGGCCGCGCCCGGCGACCGGGTTTTCTACGGCCACGTGACGCTGCTCAAGGAGAACGGCATCTACATCCTGGAGACGATGAACACGGGCCGGCTGGCGGAGGAACGCGTCAGCGAGTTCGCGTTCGTGCTGGGTCAGCCGAGGCTCAAGGGCGCCGTGCAGATGATGATCAATCCCGTCGCGATCTGGTAATCCGCGCGCCCGCCCGGCCTGCGGGCGTCCCTCGCCGCAGGCCGACTGCCCGGGCGGCGGTCGTGCCGGGCGCGCGCGATGCGCCATTGTCCGCGGTCGCGGGCCCTGTTACGGTGATCGGACAACAACAGCGTCCTGGAGCCTGCGCCGCAGGAATTCACGGCTGCAAATTCGCTGTCGCGACTTCCTGCGGCGCAGGCTCCCGGGGCAATGGTCACCGGGGGGCAATCGGACATGGCCGGGAAACGCGACGATGAGCGCAGCGACTCAGGGCATCGGGACAAGCGCGGCGTAAGCCGGCGCGACTTCGTCAAGAAGGCCGCCGCGGCCGGACTCGGCGCGGCGGCAATGGTCGAGGCGGGCGCCGCCCGGGCGCAGCAGGCATCGGCGGGCGCCGGGCAGATCCAGTGGGACCACGAAGCCGACATCGTCATCGCGGGCGGCGGCTGCGCCGGCCTGACGGCGGCGATCCGGGCACGCGATCTCGGCGCGTCGGTGCTCGTCGTCGACCAGAACTTCGACCTCGGCGGCCGGATGCTGCACAGCGGGTCCTTCATCTCGCTCGGCGGCGGCGATCCGGTCCAGCTCAGGGACATGAAAGGCGAGAGCGACCAGGACGGCTATGTCACCGTCAGGCCGCTCGAGAGTCCCGAGGAACTCGACGACGACATCGAACTGCTCTTCACCGACATCACCGACTGGTCGGTCCTCGACGTCAAAGCCCAGAACCCCTACCGCTACAACGAGCGCGAACTCGTACGCGCCTGGGCCGAGAACTGCCCGGCGACGCGGCAGTTCCTCATGGACAACTACGTGCGTTTCAGCCGGATCAACGGCACGCATGGCGGCGGCGGCCTGTCGCGGGCGCGCGGCGCACGCTGCATCTTCATGCTCGGCGACAGGACCGACATGAAGGCCGGCACGATCACGGCCGAGGACGCGGGCCTTGCCGATCCCGAGCGCACGAGCGCGTTCGCTCCGGTACAGATGTACAGCGCAAGCCCCTTCGCCGGGCCGAACACCGTCGCCAACGGCGTCGCGCTGTCGCGGCCGCTGGAGTTCTCCGCGCGCGAGAAGGGCGTCGAGTTCATGCTGCACCGCTGTTTCGACGAACTCATCCGCGAGGAGCCCTTCGCGGGCCGGATTCTCGGCATCCGGGCGCACTACTCGCCGCGCATGCATCCGGACACGGGCGAGCGGCTGGAGAGTTACTGGCAGAACGGCAACGTCGACGAGCGGCGCGACGTCGTGCACATCAGGGCGCGGCGCGCCGTGATCCTGGCCTCGGGCGGACATGCCGGCAACCCGGAAGTTCGCGGCATGTTCTATCCGGCAATGCGCGAACCGGCCTTCCCGACGAGCGGCATGGCGCTGCAGGGCCCGCACAGCCAGGATGCGAGCGCGCTCAAGGCGGGCCTGCGCATCGGCGCAAACCTCGCCGGCATGCAGCAGAACCTGTCCTACTCGACGACGTTTCACATCGCGACGCGTTTGGGTACCCGCGATGCGTACACGGCCATGATGCCCGGCCACCCGACCTTCGGTTACCGCGGTTCCGCGGGTCTCGACGTCGGCACGGCCGGCTTCGAGGAGTTCATCGCCGTGAACCAGGTCGGCAAGCGCTTCTTCAACGAGGTCAGGCTGCCGGTGCGTCCGGGGCTCAACCGCTATCCCGGCGATGGCGGGGCGCCGGGCCGCGGACTCGAGCACAAGCCCGTCGACTGGCGCAACTGCCGCAAGGAATGGGTCCGGCAGATGTACGACTACGATCACGGGCTCGACGCGGCGCTCGCGATGAACGAGGGCTCGGAACCTCCGCACTACTATTCGGGACCGCTCTGGGCGATCTTCGACCAGGCGGCGGTCGAGCGAAACGAGTGGAAGCTGCGCTATCCCTTTGTGGCCGACAATGGCTACTTCTTCACGGCCGACACGATCGAGGCGCTGGCCGCGAAGATCGAGGCCGGCCACGAATACCAGCGCGTGCCGCTCAAGTATCTGGCCGAGACCGTGGCGACCTGGAACGGCTATGTCGACGCGGGCGCCGATCCCGAATTCGAGCGCGAGACCGAGGCGCCGATGCAGCGCATCGCGACGCCGCCGTTCCATGCGCTGGCGATCATGGTGATCTGGCACGACTCCTACGGGGGCTTGCGCGTCAACGGCCGCCAGCAGGTCATCGACATGGAGGGCCAGCCGATTCCGGGGCTCTACGCGGGCGGCGAGGCCGTCGGCGGCTTCAACAAGCACGGGCTCGGCAAGGGCCACGTGCACGGCTACATCGCGGGCACCGAAGCCGTGAAGGAGCCCTCGGCCTGAACGCGGCCGCTGTCCGGAAGACCCGCCGACGCCGAATTCCGGTCCTGATCGCAGCCGTTTGGGGAGGCTGCGCGCAGCACGTATACTCTGGGCATACGCATCAGAATGCCAGACAATCCTGAATTGATGCGACGCGAGGACGGCGTTCGGTCCCGTGGCGGCCGAAGGCGCGTCCGTCCAGGCGCAGCATCTGACGAAGGGGGTGGATCATGACGGGTCTTGCGCAGAGATTGTTGCCTGGTCTTGCGGCAGGCGCCGCGTTTTCGGCCGCCGCGCTTGCCCAGCAGGCGGGAATCCTTGAAGAGGTCGTCGTCACGTCCGAACGGCGCGAGCTGTCGCTGCAGGACACGCCGATTTCGGTTGTCGCCTTCACCACCGAGAGCATCGAGCTCAGGGGCATCGAGACGATCGAGGACATTTCGACGTTCACGCCGAATCTCGATATCAAGGGCTCCCGGTTCTCGGGCAACAACAATCCCGTGTGGCAGATTCGTGGCCTCTCGGGCTACGGCGGCACGACGTCGGAACGCACGGCGGGGCTCTATATCGACGGAATCTACGTGCCGCGCACGACCGGGCCCTTCCTGAACGTGCTCGATGTCGAGCGCATCGAGGTGCTGCGCGGCCCGCAGGGCACGCTGTTCGGGCGCAACAGCACGGGCGGCGCGATCCGGATCTTCACGCAGCGGCCCGGATCCGAGCGCGACGGATACGTCAGGCTCGGACTCGGCAACTTCGACCGGCGCGACTTGACGGCCATGTTTAACGTGCCTCTCAGCGATTCATTTTTTCTGCGCGGCCAGTTCGCGACGCTGAACCAGGACGGCTACGTCAGGCGCGGTCCGCAGCTCCTCGGCGGCTCCGAAGACGTCATCGGCCGCTTGCAGGCGCGCTTCCTGCCGAGCGACAACGTCACGGTCGACATCAACTTCAGCCAGACCGAGGTCGATTCCGACGGCGGCGCGCAGGATCTCGCGATCTGGGACATGCGGCCCCACCAGGATTACGAAGGCAACTACGCGGACTGGCTGTCGGATTTCCTGCAGAACGCGGGTCAGCCGCGCCTCGATGTCTATAACGATCCGCGCGTGGTGCTCGACGACTACACGATGCCGGACTGGTGTTTCATCGACGACGGCGACCCCGACTGGGACCCGGCCTGCGAGCAGTGGAACACGCTCGACTTCCAGCAGATCGACGCGACCGTCGAGTGGCAGATCAACGATACGCTGACCCTGACGTCGATCACCGGCATTTCGAGCTTCGAGAGCGCCGCTGTCAACGACGCGCAGCTTCTCGGCTTTTCCTGGACGCCGAGCGAAGTGAACTCGGATGTCTTCTACCAGGAACTGCAGCTCAACGTGAGTCTCGAACGGGTCAATCTTGTGGCGGGCTTCACGTACTTCGAGGAGGAAGGGGCTTCCGACGCGCAAGCGGCGCTCTCGGTCGTCGGCACGAGCAGCTACTTCGCCCAGCAACCGTTCGGCAACGCCTGGTCGGGCCTGCGTTCGCAGAACAACGTCCTGACCGAGCCCGATGCCGAAGCCTACGGGCTGTTCCTGAACGCGACCGTCGACGTGACGGACAGCTTCAGCATCACTCCCGGCGTGCGCTGGTCGTTCGACGAGAAGAACGTGACGCAGACCGAGTTCGCGTCCGACAACTTCACGCCGTTCCAGGGCAACAGCACGACGATCAATGCGAAGGAGGACTGGGACGAGGTCGACTGGCGGCTCACGCTCGACTACGACATCGGCGACAGCCACATGGTCTACGTCACGGCATCGAAGGCGTTCCGCGCGGGCGCTTATTCGCTGCCGAGCGGCATGGGCGCGCCCGGCATCTCGGAGAACTTCTCGGGCGAGCAGATCAGCGCGGATCTGGCACTTTCGCCGCCGTTCATCCCGCCGGAGAGCGTCGAGAACCACGAGATCGGTTTTCGCACCGAATGGCTCGACGGCCGAATCAGGTTCAACGCGACGTACTTCGACATGTTCTACTCCGACCGCCAGGGGCCCGTCGCGATCCCCGATCCGACGACGAACACCGGCTTCATCATCCAGACGGTCGACACCGGCGACGTCGATATCTGGGGCGTCGAACTCGACGCCCAGTTCGGCATCACCGACAACTTCGTGCTCGACATGGCCGCAGGCAACGTCGATTACGAGTTGCACGACATCTGCGGCAACAACGGCGACTTCCTGTTTCCGGGGCCGGTCGAGGAGAGCTACTCCTTCGGCGGGCGCTTCAACGTGCCCATGCAGACCGGGAGCAACCTGACGATCTCGTTGAACTATGCCTGGGTCGGCGACCAGGAGACGCATCCGGGCGGGACCGAGATGAGCTGCCCAAGCCCGGCGGCGCAGTGGTTCTTCGACTCCCGCTACACGAACGAGGCCTACGGGCTCTGGAACGGGCGCATCAGGTACACGAGCGATGATGGCCGCTGGACGGGCACGCTGTTCGTCAACAACCTGACTGACGAGGTCTATTCGAACAACGCGAGCCGCGCCGGCGGCGGTTGGTGGGATTTCGTCGTTCCGTTCGCGGTCGGCGGCATCGGCGCGCCCCACCGTTCGGTAGTCCAGCACGTGCGCGGCCGACCGCGCGAATACGGTGTGACGTTCCAGTACAACTTCGGCGACGGCGTGCGCTAGGAGCCTGCGCCGCAAGTCCGTGGCCAGATCCCGCGTCGCACGGGGACCGGCGAGCGCGGGACAGCCGCGAGCGCCGGGCGAAACGCTCGTGTTCGCGGGCGTCCTCGCCTGTTTTCTGCTTTCGGGTCTTGCGGCGCTGCTCTATCAGACGGCCTGGCTGCGCCAGTTTCAACTCGTATTCGGCACGACGGAACTCGCCGTAACGACCGTGCTTGCCGCCTACATGGGCGGTCTGGCCGCGGGCGCTGCGATCGCGGGACGCTTCCTCGGACGCGTGCGCCGGCCGGTGCTCGTCTACGGCCTGCTCGAGGCCGGCGTTGCGGGTTCCGCATTGGCGGTGCCGTTGCTGCTTGCCGGCGCCGGCGCGCTCTACGCCTTGATGCTCGGCGGCCAGCCGGAGCCGCCCGCGGCCGGCGCCTTCGGGCAACCGCTGTATTTCGTCGCTGCGGCCTTCGTCGTGCTGGCGCTGCCGACGGGTTTCATGGGCGCGACGCTTCCCTTGCTGACGCGATACGCCGTGCGCACCGAGCGGCAGGTCGGTCCGCGCGTGGCGCTGCTTTACGCGGTGAACACGGCCGGCGCCGTTGCGGGCGCGGTGACGGCGGCGTTCGTCCTGCTACCCGCGCTTGGGCTCGGCGCGACGCTCCGGGTCGGTATCGCCGTCAACGTTCTCATTTTCGTTCTGGCCGCGTGGCTCGCCCGCAACCGGCGCGACGCGCGGCCCGATGACGCGCGCTCCGCTGACTCGCTGGCCGAGCCGGTCGCCGACGCCGGTCACCGGGCCGAGCGGGTCGGGCCGGGCGTTCCCCGGCTGCCCTCCGGATTCGGTCGCGCGTTTGCGGCGCGACGGTCCGTGATCCTTCCTCTCATGGCGCTCTCAGGCGCCAACGCCTTCCTCTACGAAGTCCTCTGGACGCGCATGCTGTCGCACGTGCTTGGCGGGAGCATCTACGCGTTCGCGACGATGCTTGCGGCGTTTCTTTCCGGGATCGCGCTCGGCAGCGGTCTGGCCGCGAAACCCGCCGAGCGCGCGGAGAATGCGGGCAGGCTTTTCGCCGCCGTGCAGGCGGCGATCGCGGTGCTTGCGGCATGCGTCTACGCCTGGGTACAGCCGCTGGTTCCGGAGTCGCGCGAGATGCTGCGCCTGGGGACCTATGCAGTGGCCGTGATGCTGCCGGCCACGGTGTTCATCGGCGCGACGTTTCCGCTCTCCGTGCGGATACTGGCCCGCGACGAATCCGAAGCGGGCCGCGCGACGGCTTCGGTTTACGCGTGGAACACCGCCGGAGCGATCGCCGGCGCCCTGCTGGCCGGTTTTCTGCTCATCCCGGCACTCGGCTTCGAGGGTTCGATCAGGCTGGCGGTGCTCGTCAATCTGGGCATCGCGGCGCTCGCACTGGTCTTCATCGTTCCGGCCGGCAAGCTGACCGTGGGCTTCGCGTCGGCGGCATTGGCCGCGGTGCTGATCGGCTATCGACCGGATCGCCCGCAGGCCGTGATCACCGCAACGGGCTTCCCGATTCCCGAGACGGGCAGCGTCGAGGAGGTTCATTACGCTGTCGGCCGTTCGGCGACCGTGCTCCTCAGGCAGCGCGACGGCCGATTCGAGCTGCGCACGAACGGTCTGCCGGAGGCGACGATCAGCCCGCGCGGTTCGCCCCCGGCCGGTCTCGCGGAGCCATGGCTCACTGCGCTGCCGCTCGCGGCCCGTCCCGATGCCGGGTCGATGCTCATGGTCGGCCTTGGCGGTGGCGTTGCGCTGGAAAACCTGCCGGCCTCGCTCACGGATGTCGATGCGATCGAGATCGAGCCGGAGGTCATCTCCGCGAACCGATCCCTTGCGGGCCTGCGCGCTGCGGATCCGCTCGAGGACGAGCGCATCGACGTGATCGTCAATGATGCGCGCAACGCGCTCAGGCTCACGGACAAGCGCTACGATGCGATCGTTTCCCAGCCGTCGCATCCGTGGACGCCCGGCGCCTCTCACCTGTATACGCGGGAATTCGTGAGCCTGGCGAAGGCGCACCTGAACGACGACGGCGTGTTCGCGCAGTGGATGAGCGCGGAATTCGTCGATGCCGGGCTGCTGGGCAGCCTCGCAGCGACCCTGCTCGCGGTCTTCGACAACGTGCGCCTGTACCACGGCGGCTCGTCCGTGCTGTTCCTGCTGGCGTCCGACGGGCCGCTCGACCTCGAACTCGAGCTCGCGGGAACGGGCCGGCCGCTCGCCGCGAATCTGCTCTACTACAGCTATCTCGGCCTCAACGGCGTTGAGGATTTCGTCGCGGCGCTCGTTCTCGACGAGAACGGCGCCGAGCGCTTCGCAGCCGGCGCACGCCCGAGCACGGACGACCGCAATCTCATGGCGACCGCGAGCCGGCCACTCGGCGACGGACTCACCCCGGCAGAGCTCATGGCGCTGCTCGAACCTTACGATCCGCTCGTCGACGGCGATAGCTGGATCCACGAACGGTTCGGCGCCGAGCTCAACTTCAGCTACATCGCAGGCAGGCTGCTGGCCGACGGCCAGATCGACCGTGCGGCGCAGCTCGCATTCGCGGTTGCCGACGACTCCGATCGCGCGATGATCACGGGTCTCGTGCGCGGCACCGCCGGGCGGACCGAAGGCGTTCGCGAGGCCTGGCTCGCGGCGCTCGGCGCGGATCCCGGCAACGACGACGCACGGTTCGCGCTGCTCGAGCCCGAACTCGCCGCGCTGGCCGCGGATCGGGCGAGCGATGACGTGCGCGAATTGGCCGCGACGCTCACGGGTGCGTCGGCGGCTGTGCCCAGGGGCTGGACGCTCGCCCGGAACGGCGACTACGAGGGCCTCGCCCGGCTCGATGCGGAACTTGCGCGCTCGAACGTCACGGACCTGTGGTATCCGCATGCGACGCGGCTCCGGGCCGACTGGCGCGCGCGGATCGTCGGCGAATCGCAATTCGCATTCGATGCGTTGCGCATGATCGACCGGGTGGCGCCGATCAGGCCGGATGTCGACCTGTTCCTGCTCCGCGCGGCCGCGGCCGAAATGCTCGACGACAGCGATGCGTTCATCGAATCCTGCCGCCGCGCGGCCGAATCGCTCGAGGCCAGACTAGAGGACGGGACGGCCGGCGCAGCCGCGATCTCGGGCGCCGAACTCGATCTAAACGTTCGCCGTTTCATCGCGCTGCGCGCGGATTTGCTCGGTCTCAGCGACGATCCGAACGCGTCTTCGGCCGAGGTCGCCGCGCGGATCGAGCGGCTCGTGACCCGGATGCAGGTGCTCGCGAGGGACGCCGGTTAGCGGTCGATCCGGTCGTCCGGCCCCCGGGCAAACACGCCGGTGACGGCCGGGAATTCCGCGGGAATCGGCTTGCCGGCGAAAGCGTCAGGCAATTCATCGTATAATGGGCGTCCAGAGAAAGGATGCCGTCAGGTCGGTAGCTGGTGTTTCAATTGGCCATGGAGCTTGGGGCCTGACGATACACTCAAGGATGCGCGACGTTTTCATCATCGGTAGCGGCCAGACTCCGGTCACCCGGGGCCGTGGTCTTGGTGCGCACGAATTGGCCGCCGATGCGATCCGCGCCGCGATGCTCGACGCGGCAATCCCGACGCGCGATGTGTCGGCGCTCTACCTCGGCAACATGCTGGCCGGAATCCTCGAGCACCAACAGCAACTGGCCGCGCATTGCGCATACGCCTCGGGCCTCAAGGGCATCGAGGCGCTGACCATCGAGGCCAGTTGCGGATCGGGGGCCGGCGCGCTCCGGGCCGGTTACATGGCCGTCGCGGGCGGGTTCCACGACATCGTCGTGATCTGCGGCACGGAACAGATGTCCCACACGCCGAGCGCGGATGTGGCCCGGGCCCTCGCAACGGCATCCGACTGGCCGGCCGAGGGAGGCCGGGGAAAATCCTTCGTTGCCCTCAACGCGAGTCTCATGCGTCGATACGCCGAAGCCCACGGTCTGAACGATGTCTCCTTCGCGCCGTTCTCCATCACCGCTCACAAGAACGGGGTGAACAACCCGAACGCATTGCTGAAAAGCCCGCTCGACGTCGACGGCTATCTGAATTCGAGGATGCTCGTGGAGCCGATGCGCATCATGGACGCGCCGCCCATTTGCGACGGCGCCGCCGCTGTCGTTCTGGCCGACGGCAAGACCGCGGCGGCGCTGCATTCCTCCCTTCCGCGCGTCAGGATCCGTGCGTCGGCCGTCGCGACCGACGTCGTCGGCGTCGGTGACCGGCTCCGCGCGATCAGGCTGCCGGCCGCGGAACGGTCGAGCCGCGAGGCTTACGAGCAGGCCGGCATGGCGCCCGAGCACATTGATCTCTTCGAGCTGCACGATGCTTTCACCGTCATTTCCGCATTGAGCCTCGAGGCGGCCGGTTTCGCGCGGCGCGGAGAGGCAACCCGGGTGGCGGCCGACGGCGAGCTCGACATCGGCGGCCGGCTGCCGATCGCGACGATGGGCGGGCTCAAGGCCCGCGGCCATCCGGTCGGCGCGAGCGGCGTCTACCAGGTCGTCGACGCGGCGCAGCAGCTCGCCGGCAAGGGCGATGGCAATCAGGTCGCAAGAGCGGAAGTCGCGATGACGCAAAACATCGGCGGCAGCGGCGCGACCGTCGTCACGCACATCCTGACCCGGGAGTAGCCAGGAGCCTGCGCCGCAGGAATCTGCGGCTGCAGGTTCAATACTCTCCTTGGCGCTCTCATCCGCCCCTTCGCCGTGCGTCCCGCCGATCGGCGGATCAGACCTGCAGACCAGGCTCGCCGGCCGCGACGTCGAACGTCGTGACGACATGCGTGCCGCTGTCCGCGCGGCTCACGTCGTCGATACCCACGAACTCCGCATGCGCGGACTCCGCTTCGAGCGACAGGCGCACGTAGCCGCGCACCTCGCCGCGCGCGAAACGGACGTTGGGGTTTTCCGGCACCCAGGAATCAAGCGCCGCCTGCCGTGGACCCGGCGAGCTGATGGATGTCGTCACGAATTCCGTCGCGAGGATCGGCGTATCGGGATCGCCCGGCCGGGCATGGACCTCGTTCGCGAGAAAGGCATGGATGTCGCCGCTCAGGACGAGCGGGTTCGCGACGTTCCGCTCGGCGATGAAGTCGACCAGTCGCCGGCGCGCTGCCGGATAGCCGCTCCAGCCGTCGCTCCAGTAACCGGTGTCGGGACCCGCCGCCTGGTCCATGTGCGCGAATACGGTTTGCTGCGCGAGCAGCTTCCAGCGTGCGCGGCTGCGCTGGAAGCCGGCGCCGAGCCATTGCTCCTGCTGCGCGCCGAGCATCGTTCGCTCCTCGGCGTAAAGTGCGCTGCACGGGCTCACGAGGCCCGTGCCGCAGGCGTGCACGCTGCGGTACTGGCGGCCGTCGAGCGTCCAGACCTCGGCCAGTTCGCCGAAACCGCGGCGGGCATGCAGGCGCTGGTGCGGGCCGAAGGGCACGAGGCGGCGCGGCAGCGGCATGTGTTCGTAGTAGGCCTGGTACGCGGCCGCCCGGCGCGCGAGGAAGAGTTCCTCGGCATCGCCTTCGAGCGAACGGCGGTCGGCGTAGTCGTTGTCGACCTCGTGATCGTCCCAGGTGACCATCCACGGGCAGCCCGCATGCGCGGCCTGAAGCTGCGTGTCGGACTTGTAGATCGCATAGCGCAGGCGGTAGTCGTCGAGCGTGTAGCACTCCGGCGTGTCGTGGGAGCGCACGCGGTCGGTGCGGCCGCGCATTTCGTAGATGTAATCGCCGACATGCAGCACGAGATCGAGGTCGTCGCGCGCCATGGCGGCGTATGCCGCGTAGTGGCCGCCTTCGTACTGCTGGCAGCTCGCGACGGCGAGCCTGAGCGAACTCGGGTCGACGGGCGCCGTGCGGGTATGGCCGACGGGGCTGCGCGCGCCGCCGCTCGTGAAGCGGTACCAGTAGTCGCGGCCGGGTTCGAGTCCGGCGACCTCGACGTGCACCGAGTGCGCCCAATCGGGGGTGGCGTAAGTCCGGCCGCTGCGGCGGATGCGGCGAAAGCCGTCGTCCTCGGCGACTTCCCAGTCCACGGGCACGGCATCGGCGTCGCGCGGCATGCCGCCGCCGGGCGCCAGCGGCTCGGGCGCGAGCCGCGTCCAGAGCACGACGGCGCCGGGTTCGGGGTAGCCCGACGCGACTCCGAGCGAGAACGGGTCCGCGGCGAACTCGATCGCCTGGGCGCGGAGCAAGCGTGCCGGTACGATTCCGAGGCCGGCCAGGCCCAGCCCGTTGGCGATAAGTTCACGCCGCGAATAGCGCATCGTCGCCGCTTCCGTCATTCTTCTCACTTGACATCGGCCATAACGATAACCGATTCAGGTTGCGGAGGAATGACATGCAGGACTGGACGGACGACAGAAGCGTCGGCAACCGCCTTCGCTATCGCACACTGGTTTTTGCGGCGTTCGCACTGGTGCTGGCGATCGTCTCCGCCCTTGGCGTCCTGGATGAGTTCGGCCAGGACTTCGTCGCGGCCACGACGGCGGAGTCCATCGGCATACTGCTCGTGTCGATGGGCTTCGACGCGGGCGTTTCGGCGCTACAGAACGTGCCCGTCGTCGGCGCGGGGCTGGATCCGATCAACGATGCCGTTGAACGACTGTCCACGGTCATTGTCTGGGCGGTCGGTTCGCTGGTGCTGCAGCGTACGGCGCTCGAGGTCGTGTCGAGCGCCGCCTTCCAGTGGGGTTTCGTCGCGGTCTGTGTCGTCGCCGTGCCGCTTCTGCTGTGGCTCGAACGACGGCGGTCGCGAAGCCCTGCCGCGCCCGGCGTGAACCGCTACCGCGGCTGGCTCGTACGACTCCTCGTCGCCGCCGCGATGGTGCGTTTTTTCGTACCGGTTTTTCTGGCCGCGAGCGGCACGGTGAGCAACGTCGTACTGCAACCGGAGATCGACGAGCACCGGGCGAACCTGGCAGCGCTGTCGGCGGAGATTTTCGGCGGTGAAGCGGCGATCCCGGACGAACAGCCGATTGCGGACGAGCAGGCGAACGGGGCAGGGGCCGCCGGGCGGCAGAACGCGGCGACCGCTGACGATGAAGATTCGCCGGCAGCGTCCGGCGACGCGCGGGATGCGCAAGCGCCGCCCGGAAACGCGGACGCCGCGGAACCGGCGCCCGGCAGCGCGGACGCGGAGGAACCGACTCCCGCAGATGATGAGAGTTTCCTGGGCGGCCTTCTCGGCGGCTTGTCCGAAGCCCAGGATGCGGCGCTCGAGCTGTTCTCTGGCGTGAACCTGCCCGAGCTGCCCGACGACATTCTGCCGGAACTACCGGATCTGGAAGCCGTACGGGCCATCGCCGGGGAGGTCATGGAACTGCTGTCGCGCCTGCTGGTCGTCATAGCGATCAAGAACATCGCCCTGCCGCTGGTGTTCCTGTGGATCGCGGTCAAGGCCGCAGTTCCCCTGGCGGGTTGGCTGATCAGACTTGGGACCCCGGATCGCCGGGAATCGAGCGAGGTTTCGGCTGGCTGAACCGGTTCGCGTCAAACGCTTCGGCGTGGCAGGCGCACGTGCGGCCTGGTCACCAAAGGATGGGCGCCGGATAACGGGCGATCGCCGCATCCGGAGTCACGATCGTCAGTCCATTAAGGATTGCCTGGGAGACGAGCGCTCTATCGAACGGGTCGCGGTGGCGGTCCGGCAGCAGAACGTCGTGCGCGGCGCTTTCCTCATCGAAAGCGAGTGCTTGTACCTGGAGCCAACGTCGGCGGCTGGCGACGTAACGATCGGGTCGTTCCGGAAGCTCCAGACGTCCGAGCCGGTACTTGATTGCAATTTCCCAGGCCGAAACGGAACTCAGAAACACTTCGTTGCCCGGTTCGCGGCAGTGCGTTCGGGCTGTTTCGGACAACCGCGGGCTGTCGGCGGCCAGCCAAAGAAACGTGCACGTGTCGAGCAGCAACCTCACCGTACGTCGTTGTCGCCCTCGAAAGCGGCGAGCAGATCATCCGGCAACGGTTCGAAGAAGCTGTCGGGAATCTCCATGCCGCGGTCGATGCCGACGCGGCGCTTGCCGCGGGGAGGGCGTGAAACCGGGCGGATTTCGGCCACCGGCACGTTGCGGCGGCAGACGGTTACCGTCTCGCCGCGTTCGACCGTCTCGATATAACGTGAGAAATGCGCCTTCGCCTCGGCAATATTGATCTTGATCATGACCATATACTAGCTCATATAAGAGATCATATCGATCCGTGCGGGTCGCTCTCAGGCGTTGGCCTGCGCGGCCACGGCCGCTGCCGCGGCGGCGATCGCTTCGGCGTCGCCGAGGTACTCGCCGCGCACCGGTTCGAACGCCGCATCGAACTCGTAGATCCTGGGCGCCCCCGTCGGGATGTTGAACCCGGTGATGTCGGCGTCCGAGACGCCCTCGAGCATCTTGACGAGCGCTCTCAGGCTGTTGCCGTGGGCTGCGATGAGCACGTTGCGGCCTTGCCTGAGTTCCGGGACGATGCGCTCCTCCCAGCACGGCGCGACCCGCGCGAGCGTGATCTTGAGCGATTCGGTTGCCGGCAGGGCGCTCGCGTCGATGCCGCGGTAGCGCGGGTCCTGGCGCGGATGGCGCGGGTCGTCGTCTGCAAGGGGCGGCGGCGGTATGTCGTAGCTGCGCCGCCAGACGTGGACTTGCTCCGCCCCGAATTTCCGCGTCGTTTCAGCCTTGTCGAGCCCCTGCAGATCGCCGTAGTGGCGTTCGTTGAGCCGCCAGTCCCTGACGACCGGTATCCACATGAGCTTCATCTCGTCGAGCATGAGCCAGAGCGTACGGATGGCGCGCACCAACACGGAAGTGTAAGCGACATCGAAGACGATGCCTTCGGCGCGCAGCGTCGCGGCGGCATCGCGGGCTTCGGCGACGCCCCTTTCGGTCAGGTCGACATCGGTCCAGCCGGTGAACAGATTCTCGAGGTTCCACTCGCTTTGTCCGTGCCGGACCATGACGAGTCTTCCGGGCTGCGGTCGCGTGTTCATGGCGCGCTATTGTTCGGGCTTGACGCCCGCGGCACAAGTCCCGCGCCGCGGCGCGACCGGTGAAGCGCCCGGCCGGTTACAATGTCGGTAACAGGGTCGCCGGCACGCCAGGAAGACGCCATGGCCACGAAGACGAGCGAACGCAAGCGCAAGCCCCGGACCGATACGGTTCCGTCGCCTGAATCGCAGATCCATTACGAGTCCTACCTGCAGCTCGACAAGGTGCTCAACGCGCAGGAACCCGTGGGCGATCCCTCGCGTCATGACGAGATGCTGTTCATCATTCAGCACCAGGTCGCCGAGCTCTGGTTCAAGCTCGCGCTGCACGAGCTCGACGCCGCGATCGACTGCCTCAAGAAGGACGAGATCGCGCGCAGCATCAAGGTCGTAAAACGCCTCAAGCAGGTGCAGTACCAGCTCATCTCCCAGTGGTCGGTGCTCGCGACGCTGACGCCGAGCGAGTACACGGGTTTTCGCGACGCGCTCGGCACGTCGTCGGGCATCCAGTCGCCGCAGTACCGCGTGCTCGAGTTCAAGTTCGGCAACAAGGACAAGACCATGCTGCCGATGTTCCGGCACAAGCTCGAACACTACCGAAGGCTCAAGAACGCGCTCGAGAGTCCGAGCTTCTACGACGAGTTCCTCCGGTACCTGTATCGAGTGGGTCATCGCGTGCCGTACGAATGCGTGGAGCGCGACTGGACCGAACCGTACGTCATGCACCCGGGCGTCGTCGACGTGCTCAAGATCATCTACGAGCGTCCCGACGAATACTGGGCGGCCTACGAGCTTTGCGAGAACCTCGTCGATGTCGAGACGAACTTCCAGGCCTGGCGTTTCCACCACATGAAGACGGTGGAGCGCATCATCGGCTTCAAGAAGGGTACCGGCGGCACGTCGGGGGTCCCGTTCCTGAAGCAGGCGATCGACATCACCTTCTTTCCGGAGCTTGCGGCCGTTCGCACGAAGATCGGGGAGTAGCTTCGAGCGGGTGCAGGTGCCCGGCGCCTGCAAGCGTTCCGCAAGTCAGTCCGGTTTGCCGCTCCCTTCGATGGGACGGGGCCAAGCGAGTTCCGGCCGGTTCCTGAATTCCTCGAGCGCCTCGGGATTGGCGAGCGCGTCGAGGTTCGCGACCTCCCGGCCATGGATGACGTCGCGTACCGCGAGTTCGACTATCTTGCCGCTGCGGGTACGCGGAATGTCATTGACGGCGAGAATCGCTGCCGGGATGTGGCGGGGCGAGGCGTCGGAGCGGATCGCCCGGCGGATGCGCCGCTCGAGTTCGGCATCGAGCGTACAGCCGTCCTGCAGGCGCACGAACAGGACGATGCGCGTATCGTCCTCCCACTCCTGGCCGACGACGATGCTCTCGACGATCTCGGGCAGTTGCTCCACGACGCGGTAGATCTCCGACGTGCCGATGCGCACGCCGCCCGGGTTGAGCACGGAGTCGGAGCGGCCGTGCATGACGATGCCGTCGTGCGCGGTGAGTTCCGCGTAGTCGCCGTGCCACCACACGCCCGAGAATCGCTCGAAATAGGTCGCGCGGTACCTGCGTTCGTCCGGATCGTTCCAGAACCCGAGGGGCAGCGACGGGAACGGCGCCGTGCAGACGAGCTCGCCCTTTTCGGCCACGACGGGTTCGCCGGCGTCGTTGAAGATGCTGACGTTCATGCCGAGGCCCCGCGACTGCAGTTCGCCGCGATGCACCGGCAGCAGCGGGTTGCCGAGCGCGAAGCAGGACACGATGTCCGTTCCGCCCGAGATCGACGCGAGCTGGACGTCGTCCCCGATGTGCGCGTAAACGTAATCGAAGCTCGCCGGCGCAAGCGGCGAACCGGTCGAGAGGATTGTTCTGAGGGCGTCGAGCCCGACATGCTCGCGCGGCCTGTAGCCGGTCTTTTCGAGCGCGCCGAGATACTTCGCGCTCGTGCCGAACACCGTGATCGATTCCCGCTCGGCCATGCGCCAGAGAACGCCGGGATCGGGGTGCAGCGGCGCACCGTCGTACAGCACGACGGTCGCCCCGCAGGCGAGCGTCGACGCGAGCCAGTTCCACATCATCCAGCCGCAGGTCGTGAAATAAAACACGACGTCGCCGGGGCGGATATCCGTATGCAGCACGTGTTCCTTGCGATGCTGCAGGAGCGTGCCGCCCGCGCTGTGGACGATGCACTTCGGAACGCCCGTCGTTCCCGACGAGTACAGGATGCTGAGCGGGTGCGCGAACGGCAGCGGTTCGAAGTCGGGTTCGGCATCCGCAGCGGCCGTCTCGTTGAAGTCGATCGCGTTCGGTATCGAGCGCGTATCGGGCGCGGCTTCGCGGTAGGCCGTGACGATGACGGCCTCGAGCCCGTCGAGCGCCGCGGCGATTTCGGCGACGGCGGCACGGCAATCGATGCTCTTGCCGTTGTAGAAATAGCCGTCGACGGCGAACAGCACCTTCGGCTCGATCTGACCGAAACGGTCGAGCACGCCGCGCACGCCGAAGTCCGGAGAGCACGAGGACCACGTGGCGCCGATGCTTGCCGCGGCAAGCGACGCGACGATGGTCTCGGGCCGGTTCGGCATCAGGGCCGCCACGCGGTCGCCGCGGCCGACGCCGAGGGCGCGCAGCACCGCGCCGACGCTCGCGACCTGGCGGCGCAGTTCCGACCAGCTTACGGTCACCCGATCGCCGCGCTCGTTGACGAAGACGAGGGCGACGCCCTCCCGGCCGTGGTCGAGCAGGTTCTCCGCGTAGTTGAGCAGCGCGCCGTCGAACCAGCGCGCGCCGGGCATCCGGTCGAAGTGCTCGACCACCGTCCGGTAAGGCGCGCGGGCGCGGATGCCGCAGAAGTCCCAGACCGCGGCCCAGAACTCGGCGGGCTGATCCACGCTCCAGCGATGCAGCGACGCGTAGTCGGGGGCCGCGAGACGTTCGGCGTGGCGCGTCAGAAAGCGGTGCATGTTGCTCGCGGCAACGCGTTCCGCGTCAGGGGTCCAGATCGGTTCGTCCGTCATGGCGTGCTGTCAGTGGTACCCGCCCGGTCGGAGCCGAGCGCGCTGTCAGCGGGGTGCGTGCGGTCGGGGCTTCCGGTGGAATCCGTGCGGCCGGGGCTTCCGGTGGGGTCCGTGCTGACCGGGCTTGCCGCGAGATCCGGTTCGTCGAGATGCTTGAGCATGGCCTGCCGAGCCGCTCGCATCAAGCCGTCGGCGCTCTCGTGGTCGCGGGCCGGCAGCGCCGCGCAGACGCGCACGGCCAGCGGCCCGGGGCTCGCGAGCCATGCGCCCGCCGGCAGCTTGCGGCGTGAGCCGAGAATCACGACCGGGACGACGTCCGCTCCGCCGCGCCATGCCGTGCGAAACGCTCCGGCGCGAAAGGGCTTGAGTCCCGGCTCCGCCTCGAAGGTCCCCTCGGGAAAGAACGCGAGCGCCTTGCCGCCGGCCGCGGCGTCGAGCAGGCGCCGCGCCGTCCGCTGCAGCTGCGGAACATCGTCGCGCTGCACGAATTCCGAGCCGAGCCGTTTGAGGACAAAGCCCGCGAGCGGCACGGCCGTCATTTCCTTCTTGATCACATAGGTGAACCGGGCGGGCAGGGCGGCGGTCAGGATGATGCCGTCGAGATAGCTCGCATGATTCGCGACAACGACGCACGATGCGCTCGCCGGGAGCGATCCGCCCAACGTGCGGATGCGGCTGCCGATCAGCAAGAAGAACGCGCGCGCGCCGAGGCGGGCCACCTGCCGCCGCCGCAGGACGCCCGGAGTCACGAGCATCGCCAGCGCGACCGGCGTGGACGCGATCAGGAGCGCCATCCAGGCGTAGCAACCGTAGACGATCCGCACCGGCAACGAGGAAGCCGCCCGCCCCTGCATGGTCAGGCCGCGGGCCCCCGCGTGCTGGGCGGACATCGGGAACTTGCCTGCGGGCGGCGAGCTGGCGGGGCAAAGCAGGCCGCCGGCGAAGCCGCATCGCATGAGACGCTCGGCCGCCTGACCGAATACGGCAAATCGGGCGCCGATGCCTTGCGCGTGGACGGCATGGCCTGTCGTTCGTTCCCGTTCAAGATGCCTGCTCCTCGCGGCCCGCCGGGCTCGCAAGTGAACCGGCGCGGCGCGCGGTAGACTTGCGCCATGGCGGATGATCTTAACCGCAGCGGCGCGTCGGCGGCAGTCGCCGTCGTCGTGTCGCACTCGTCAGCTTGTCAACCTCATTCAGGTCCATGAAGATCGCACTCACGGCGGCGCGGTAAGACGTGTCAGCCGGACTCACAGCGGATTCCGACGAACTGATCGCGCGGTTCCTCGACGCCGTCTGGATGGAGCGCGGCCTGTCGGAGAACACGCTCAGCGCCTACCGGGCGGACCTGCACGCGCTCGGCAAGCGGCTCGCCGCGAGGTCCGTACCGCTCATCGATGCGCGCCGCGCCGATCTGCTCGACCATATCGCCGCGCGCGTGGAGGCGGGGGCCAAGGCACGCTCCACGGCGCGCCAGCTATCGAGCTTCAGACGCTTCTATCGCTACCTGCTCAGGGAAGGGCTGATCCGCGAGGATCCGACCGCGAACATCGCGATGCCGAAACTCGGGCGCCCGCTGCCGCGCTCGCTGACCGAGAGCGACGTCGAGGCGCTGCTTGCCGCGCCCGAAACGAACGAGCCGCTCGGACACCGCGACCGCACGATGCTCGAAGTGCTCTATGCCACGGGCGTGCGCGTATCGGAGCTCGTCAATCTCAGGATGGGCCAGGTCAACCTCAATCAGGGCGTGCTGCGTATCGTCGGCAAGGGCCGGCGCGAGCGGCTCGTGCCGCTCGGCGACGAGGCGCAGGACTGGCTGCGCAAGTTCGTCACGGGTCCGCGGTCCGACATTCTGCGCGGCCGGCAGACCGACTATCTGTTTCCGACGCGGCAGAGCGAGCACATGACGCGGCAGGCGTTCTGGCACAACATCAAGCGCTACGCGGCCCGGGCGGGCGTCACGAAGAAGCTCTCGCCGCATACGCTGCGCCACGCCTTCGCGACGCACCTGCTCAACCACGGCGCGGACCTGCGCGTCGTGCAGTTGCTGCTCGGCCACAGCGACGTCTCCACGACCCAGATCTACACCCATGTCGCGCAGGAACGCATGAAGGAACTGCACGGCCGGCACCATCCGCGCGGTTGATTCGACGGTTTCGGGGGAACGCGCACACCGGGCCCAAAAATGAGTCTCTGGCCAGGCCAAGGATGTTCAAAACCCGGGCAGTTCGGAATACAATTGCGAAAATATGTTGATAATTAACACTCTATTGCGCATCCGAGGTAGCGAAATTGATCGCTGACGAACTTTGGATGACTCTGACGGCACGCATCCGGCGGGCTGCTTCCGGGCGCGGCCTTTCCTGCTAGAATGTCCGCTGCACATGGGCTCGAGCCACGTTCGGGAGACCGCAGTGAACAGAATCCTCGTCGCGTTGACACTCTGCGTCTGGCTACCCCCCGCGCTCGCCCAGGACGAGGCCACCGAGCGCCTCAAGCAGGATATCGCGGCGAAGCTCATCGGCGTTGAGGCAGCGGATATCACGGAATCGCCGGTCTCGGGCCTCTACCAGATCACTGTCGGCACGAACGTGGCCTACGTTTCGGCGGACGGGCGTTACCTGATGCGCGGCGAGATCTACGACGTCGAAACGAGCCGGAACCTCACCGAAAACGTCCGGGCGAGCACGCGCACCGATATGCTGGCCTCGGTCGATCCCGACACGATCCTCGTCTTCAGCCCGCCCGACGGCGAGGTCAGGCACACGGTCACCATTTTCACCGATATCGATTGTGGCTATTGCCGGCAGTTCCACCGCGAGATCGACCAGGTCAACGCGCTCGGGATCGCGGTGCACTACCTGTTCTATCCGCGCACGGGGCCCGACACGGAATCCTGGGACAAGGCCGACAAGGTCTGGTGCGCGGACGACCGCAACACGGCGTTCACGGACGCGACCGTCGGCGGCGTCGTGCCCGAAGAGACCTGTTCGGAAACGCCCGTAACCGCGCACTTCGACCTCGGCATCGAAGTCGGCGTGCGCGGCACACCGTCCATTTTCTCCGCTTCCGGCGAACTGCTGGGCGGCTACCTTCCGCCCGATCAACTGCTGGCGGTGCTCGACGAGTCGTCGCCCTAGTTCAGCGTCCGGGATTTCGTCCGAAGAAACCGTAACTTTCCTTCCAATATCAATAAGATAAAAGAACTTGAAATTCCCGGACAGGACACTGGCGCAACTCGGCGCCAACGCACGCCAGCGGCAATGACAGGGACAAGCCGATGACCTCAGTCGAAATCGCCTATCTGATCGCCCGAATACTGACCTGTGGAATCTGGGTCGCGGCCGGCGCCTACAAGGCCACGCACTTCGAGCACACCATCAAGGAGATGCAGGGCCACGGGATCCCGCTGTCGCGGGTCTGCCTGCCGATCGTAATTGCGCTGGAGATGGTCGGTTCGCTGATGCTCATCGTCGACTACCACGTCTGGCTGGTCTGCGTGGCCTGGCTCATATTTCTCGTCCCGGCAAGCTACCTCTACCATTTCCGGTACATGGTCCGGGACGGCACGATCGATTTCCTGCAGTGGGTGTTGTTCTGGAAGAACGTGTCGATCGCGGGCGGCTTGATCGCGTTGATCCTGCTCGACGCGAGCCGCCCGGCCTGGCTCATCGCCGGCGCCTGAGAGAACGTCCGCTGCGCGGATTCCACGACCGGGTCCGTGGCCGACACGGGCTTTTCGTGGGTCGAGCGCCCGGTCCGGGCCGCCGGATCGGCACCGTGTTTTCGAACGATCCGAGGTAGGAACGATGTCACGACTCAGACATTTCGCACTGATTGGCCTGATCGCGGCTCCCGTCCTCGCGCTTGCGCAGACCGCCGCCGAGCGGCGCGAAGCGCTGAGCGGGATGATCCCGCAGCATCCGGAGTTTCTCGGCGCGCTGGCGCCGGAGAACCTCAACATGGAGCGCCCCGAACCGCCGTTCGATCTGACCGGCACCTGGTTCGTCGACCTGAGCGAAGGGTTCGCGAACTTCCGGTACGGGCCGCCGTATCCGGAGTTCATCGGTCAGGCGCGACTGGACTTCGAGGAAGGCATGCGCGCCCGCGCCGAGGGCCGCCCCTACCGCGACGCGATCGGGCAGTGCTACCCGGCCGGCATCCCGATGATCATGACGCGCGTGTGGCCCATCGCGATGATCCAATTGCCGACCGTGATCTACATGGTCTCGAACTTCAACAACAGCTTCCGGCAGATTTTCCTCGACGGGCGCGAATACTCGGACCCCGACTACGTAATCTACACCTACAACGGCGAGTCGCTCGGCCATTGGGAGGACGATACCCTCGTCGTCAACACGCGCTACATCGAGACGTTCAACCATTTCATCGATTCGGGCATCCCGATTTCGGAGGAATTCCGGATGCAGGAGCGCATCAGGCTGCTCGAGGACGGCGAGGTGCTCGAGATCGAGCACATCATGACGGATCCGAACGGCTGGGTCGGGGAGTGGCGCAACACCAAACGGTGGCTCAGGGTGGACTACACGGACATCGGCGAGGTCGAGTGCCTGCCTGACCTGAACGACAATCTGCCGAGCACGCAGGCCGGCCAGGTGGGGCTCTCGGAGTAGGCGCGCCGGGAAACGAGCGGCGATCCGCCGGGCACGCAGGCCGGTCAGGTCGGGTTGTCGCAACTGGTGTGCCCGGAAACGAAGGAGACGAGGTACGGGACGATGAAGAGAATTCTGGATGCCGGTTTTTCGGCGGCTGTTTCTGCGCTTGCGCCGCTTGCGTCGGTCGCAACGGCTGTGTCGGCCGCGGCGATCGCAGCGCTCGGCATCCTGGGGGCCACCGCCGCGTGGTCTCACCACTCCACGGCGGCCTTCGACAACGAATCTGTCGTGCGAATCGAGGGCACGGTCACGCAGTTCCGCTGGATCAATCCGCACGCGTCGTTCAAGGTCGACGGCGTGTCCGACGGCGATGCGCCCGACGGGCTCTGGACGGTCGAGATGACCGCGGCCAACGTACTGATAAACCAGGGCTGGCGACGAACTTCGCTCAGAGTCGGTGACGAGGTGACGGTCTACGTCAATCCGCTGCGCAACGCCATCACGCTCAACGACGGCAGTCAGGGCGGGCTTTACGTCGGCGTGGAACTTGCCGACGGCACGTCGCTCGGTCGCACCGATGGCGAGCCCGACGACGAGTAGGGTCGCCGCCGCGGCTACGGTGCTTGCGGCGATCGGTCTTGCTTCGACTGCCCAAGCGCAGCGGACCGCCGACATCGGTTTCACGAGCGTCGGCCGCGGGGCGCCGTTGCCGGTCGCGATACCGTCGGAATCGTTTACCGACATGGCCGACACGGAACGGTATCCGCCCGACGAGATCGACGGTCTGGCCGAACGATACTGGATGGTCGGGCCGTACATCGTGGATCGCGAGGGCGACGACGGCGAGTCCGTCGAGATCCGGGCCGGGTCGGCCTGGAACGGCGCCGCTCCGGAGGGCGTCGAGCCGCTCGAGGTCGACATCTTCACGAGCGAGGACTTCTACCGGGACCGTGAGCTCTGGAGCGACCCGCGCTACTTCCGCTGCAACAGCAGCTTCGCCATCGAAGCGGCGTGGAGCTCGGGCACGATCGGCGACGCTCCGCCGGCCACGGCCGCCTGGGGCTACTGCGACCGCGATTACCCGCGCGAAGCGATCGTCAGTCCCTATCCGTTCGAGACGGCCGAGGAGCATTACGCAGCGCTGCTCCAGGAGACCCGGGAACGCGGCGGCCCGACCGAGCACAGCTACGCCACCGTTCCGGGCGACTGGAACGGCCGCTACGTCTGGCCGCGCGGCCAGAACTGGTACGCGGAACTGCTCTGGAACCAGGTGCCGACGATCCTGTCGCTGCTGACCGAGGAATACCGGACCCGCATGGTCCAGGAGGCGTATCACAACGCCCATTCCAACGCGGCGCAGTGGCCGGGCCAGTATTGCTGGCCGGAGGGCTTCATGCGGCGCTGGCACTACCATGCGGTCACGAATCAGCCGCACTGGATCACGGTGACGCCGGATTTCGTGCAGGTCCTGGCCGGCGACGTCCAGAACGTGCTCTCGATCGTCCATGTCGGCCGGTCGTTCAACATGGAGGGCGCCGTTCCCAGGCTCGGCGCCGACGTGCCGCGCTGGTACGGCGAGACGATCGGCTTCTGGGACGGCGAGGTGCTCATCACCTGGGCGTCGAACATCCAGGGCTGGAAGGTGCACGGCAACTTCGACTTCTCCAACCGCCTGCAGACGATCGAGATCTACACGCCGAACCGGGACGGGAACGGTACGCTCACCGGCCTCAACCACGAGGGCATCTTCTACGACCCCGAGGGGCTCGTCGAACCGATCCGCATGGTCCGCAACCTCGTCAGGATCAGCGGCTACGACGAAGGCGACCCCTTCACCTTCATCGAGTGTCTGCAGACCATCTATCCCATCGACGGAATCGCGACGCCCGTGTCGCCCGGCACCGTCATCGACTTCGAGGTGCCTGACATGTACGGCCGTCCCTGGGCCCGGATCTGGGAGGAGTTCCACGAGCAGGGCATGGAGCGGCCAGGGGACGAGGACATCTTCAGTTTCGAGTAGTGCGGGCGGTGCGTGCGGCAACGGCAGCCGCTGCGCAGTCGTTGGCAAGAAACTGACTTGCACAAATTGAAGTTGGTATTTTCAATTTGTGCATCTGTCGTTATAATTGCTCGACATGATCGAGCGAGACATCACTTCAAGCCTGACCCGGCTCTTCGAGCAATATCCCTTCGTTACCGTGACCGGACCACGACAATCCGGCAAGACGACGTTATGCCGGGCGACGTTTCCCTATCTGAAGTACGTCAATCTGGAAGCACCGGACCAACGCGAATTTGCCCAATCCGATCCACGAGGCTTTCTCTCGCATATCGAAAACGGCGCCATCCTCGACGAGATTCAGCGAGTTCCCGATCTTCTTTCCTACCTTCAGGTTCTCGCGGACGAGAAGGGTCGCAACGGCCTATTCATCCTGACCGGTAGCGAACACTTCAAGCTTTCCGAGGCCATTACTCAGTCGCTCGCGGGACGCACCGGGCTGCTTCGACTACTGCCCTTTTCGCTTGCTGAAAGGCTACGCACCGGAGCCAGCAGCCTGGCGGACGAGATTCTGTACGCAGGGTTCTACCCGCGCATTTACGACAAAGGCATAGATCCTCATCAGGCGTACTCCGATTATTTCGAGACTTATGTCGAGCGCGATGTGCGCCGATTGGGCGAAATCCGCAACTTGTCCAGCTTTCAAAGGTTCGTGAGGCTCTGCGCTGGCCGGATCGGTCAGTTGACCAACCTCGTCGCGCTTGGATCGGATGCTGGTGTTTCTCACGCGACGGCGCGGCACTGGCTGAACACGCTTGAGGCAAGCTTCATCGCTTTCCGATTGCCTCCGTTTCACGCCAATATTCGAAAGCGCCTGGTCAAGACCCCCAAGCTGTATTTCTACGATGTCGGACTCGTTTCGTATCTTGTCGGCATCGAACGCGCCGAACAGATTGCGACTCATCCCTTGCGCGGCGCGTTGTTCGAAAACATGGTCGTGGTGGAGTTGCTGAAGCATCGCTTCAATCGTGGTCGACCAGGCAACTTTTCGTTTTTCCGGGACAGCCGCGGATTGGAGTGCGATCTGTTGTTCGAGGCTGCAGGCAATATGATCGCTTTGGAAATCAAGTCCGGAGCGACAGTCGCTGCGGACTTTTTCGATTCCATGACCGCTGTCGAACAATTGATCCCGGAAATCTCGAGGAAAGTTGTCGTCTATGGGGGCGCAACTCGTCAGTCGCGCAGTGCCGGTGAGATTGTGCCGTTCGGTGACGTTTGTGACCTGTTGGACCGCTTCGAGGTCGATCGGCAGATAGCCGCCTTCGCGAAAGAAAACACGCCGCCATTGCCGAACGAGTCCCGTGTAAACATTCTCGACAGCGTGTACATGAAACACATCCGACCCACGCTCGATGAGCTCGAGTCCTCCATGGGCCAGCAGGTTGCTCCGATGTTTTCCGAATTGCAGTCTGATTCGTGGGTGCGCTCCGGTGGCCGCACCGTAAATTCCGGCAGCCTTCTTGACGCCGGTCACTGGGAGCGGACAAAGGAGCAGTACATCGTGCGAAAGGGGTTCGATATGAGTGCCGAGCGCCCCCTGGAGATCGGTCGCAAGTTTACCTTTAGCAGGTCCGCGGCTCCCGGCGAGCCGGATCTCTCGCTGGTAGTGACTCTCGCCTGGTCTCTTGACGGCGAGGGATTCTCGCGCGGCGTTGCCATCGATGACGCGCCTCTGGCGAATCTTGGTGAGCGCATCCTGTATTCCGATCTTGCTGCACGCAGCGCGAAAATCGATCGTACCTGCTCGATTGTTCTCAAGAGCGTCATGCAGGCGATGTAAACGGCGTCGGTCATCGGCTAAGCAAAGACCGGCGCACGCCGGATCATGGAATTGCGCGAGCGGCTCGGCTTGCGGTCCGCACCGCCGCATGCGCGTGAACTGCCGCGCTACTTCGCGACGACGCGCCGGACCAGGCGGGTGACGGTCAAGCCCTGCACGATGATTGAAAACAGCACCACGACGTAGGTGACGTTGAGGATCAACGGCCGGAACTCGTTCGCCGGCAGCGACAGCGCCAACGCGACGGCGATCCCGCCTCTGAGCCCGCCCCAGGTCAGGACCGGCACGGCGCCACTCGTGAACGCCTCCCAGCGGCGCGTCGCCGCGATGGACAGGAAAACGCTGAGCCAGCGGCCGGTCAGGGCGACGGGAATGAGCAGCAATCCCATCCAGTAGTCGAAACCGGTACGGGCGATGATCAGCACTTCCAGACCGATGAGCAGGAAGAGCACGGAATTGAGAATCTCGTCGAGCAGCATCCAGAATTTCTGCAGGTAGTCGCGGGAGCGCTCGCTCACCGCAAACTTCATGGCCTTGTTGCCGATGAAGAGCCCTGCGACCACCATGGCGATCGGACCGCTGGCGTTCAGACGGACAGCGGCCGCGTAGCACACCATGACCACCGCCAGGGTAATCAGGACCTCGAGGTTGGGCTCGTCAAGCAGGTGCATGGCGCGGTAGCCGACGTATCCCGCCGCCAGCCCGAGCAGCACGCCGCCGAGAATCTCCACCGCGAAGAGTTCGCCGATGTGCAGCAGTTCCGGCTCACCTCCCTGCACGGCGACGCCGACGAAGACGGTAAACACTACGACGCCCATACCGTCATTGAACAGCGACTCCCCGGCGAGCGTCGCCTTCAATGTCGACGGCACCGGAACGGTCCTGAAGAGCGAGAGCACCGCCACGGGATCGGTAGGGCTGATGAGTGCACCGAATACCAGTGCCCAGATGAAGGGCAACGGATGCCCGGCCAAGCCGGCCAGCAGCCACGTGCCGATGCCGATGAATAACGTGGAAATCAACGTTCCCGCAGTCGCCATGACGCCGATGGCGCGGAGCCGTTTGCGCAGCGCGCCGAGATCGACGTGCAGCGCGCCGGCGAACAACAGGAAGCTCAGCATGCCGTGCATCAGCGCTTCATGGAAATCGATCTGACCGAGCACTTCGGTGATCAGCGTGTCGACGTTGGCTGCCGGCACGAGCGACTCGATGACGAGCAGGGAAAGGGAGGCGGCCAACGCGATCAGAACGAGGCCGATGGTATGCGGCGCATGCAGGTAGCGGTGGTTGATGTAACCGAAGAGCGCCGAGAGTCCAATCAGAAAGGCGCCGATCTCGAACAGGCTCATGGCTTATGCGGTTCCTTGGGGTTCGTGCATTCGCTGCTTCGCGGCGGCGAGGCGGTCGTTCCCGTGCGGGCGGGACCGCCTAGGCCCGATCCCTCAGGCATCCGTCGAGCATATGGATGCGCCGGGTCGCGCGCGCGGCGTAGACGGGGTTGTGCGTGACGATGACGAGCGTCGTCCCGTCCGCGTGGAGCTCGTCGAGCAGGTCCATCACCTGGTCTCCGCTCGCCTGGTCCAGGTTTCCCGTGGGTTCGTCGGCGAGGATCAGCGAGGGTTTGCCCACGAGCGCACGGGCCACCGCGACACGCTGCTGCTGACCGCCTGAGAGCTGGGCCGGGCGATGCTCCGCTCGCTGCGTCATGCCGACGCGCTCGAGCGCCTGCGCCACGGCACGCCCGCGTTCGTCCTTCCCGATGTCGTTGCGGTATCTCAGCGGCAGCCCGACATTCTCCGTCACGCTCATTTCGGGAATCAGGTTGAAACTCTGAAAGACGAAGCCGATCTCGCGGTTGCGCAGCCGCGCGCGCTCCTCGGCATCGATATCGGCGACCTGCACACCGGCGAGCCGGTAGTCTCCCGACGTGGCTTCGTCGAGCAGGCCGACGACCGTAAGCAGCGTGGATTTTCCGCAGCCCGACGGTCCCTCGATGGACACGTAGTCGCCGCGCGCGATGGTGAGATCGATGCCGGCGAGCGCGTGTGTCTGGATGACATCGGTCGTGTAGATGCGGCGCAGATCCCGAAGCTCGATCAACGGATTCGAATCGTTCACGTTCCTTGCGGCGTTTGTTGCGTGGATCGCGTTCAACGAATCCGGACGACGGGCTCGTCGCTCCAGTCGCCGACATCCGAGAGAATGATCTCGTCGCCCGGCTCGAGGCCGTTCAGGATCTCGACCTGACGTGACGAGATTCGTCCCACTTCGATGCTCACGCGCTCGGCCGAGTTGCCGTCACCGGCGAGCCGAAAGACCGAGACGTCCGTCGCGTCGTCGCGCAGTTGCACGGGGCGGTCGACGAGCAGGGCGTCGGCTACCCGGGCGAGTTCTATGCGTGCGGTGACGGTGGTGTCGGGTCGCGGCGGCGTCTTCGGTCGGTCGATGAGGTCGATGTCGAGCGTGACGAAGCGCTCGCGCACCGTGGGATCGATTCGGGAGACCCGGCCCGCGATGGTGTCGCGGCCCAATTCGAGGCGCACCGCCTGGCCGACGAGGACCCTGGCAACGTCGCGCTCGGAGATTCTCACGCGCGCGATCAGCAACTCGGGGTTCACGATGCGCGCGATATCGGTACCGGCTGCAACCCGCTCGCCCACTTCGACATTGACTTCCTGAACGATTCCCGTGACTCCGGCGCGGACGTTCAGGTCGCCCACCTGCTCCTCGAGTCGCCTGACCCGTTGCCGCTTTTGCGCGAGCCCGGCTTCCGCCGCCGCGTCTTCGGCGGCGCGCGTCTCGGGATAGCGCTCGAGCTTGGCTCGCTCGGCCTGGAGTCGTTCGAGCAGTTGCTCGGCGCGTATCTGCGCCTGCTGAATCTCGAGCGCAGATACGATCTGTGACTCGCCGAGCGCGGTCTTCACTTCGCTCTCGAGATTGGCGGTGGTGTACTCCGCTTCGGCGATCGCAACGCTGGCACGCAGGTCGAGCAGCCGGTCGGCCGCCTGGGCCCGGCGGAGCCGTTCCTCCGCCTCGGCCGATTCGAACTCCCAGAGCGCATCCTCAAGATCGTAGGCCAGTTGCGGACTCGACAGTTCAACAAGCACGTCGTTAGGCTCGACGGGATGACCCGGCAATACGGCAACGCGCTCGACAAGGCCGTCGCTTCGGTTCGTGATCGAACGGATTTCCGGCGCGACGAGCGTGCCCGTGCCCGCAATTTCGTGTACGAACTCGCCGTGGGTCACGCGGGCGGTCCACAGTTCGTCCCCGGAGATGCTCGGAGGGCGTCCGGCGAGCTGCGCGGCCACGACCGTCAATACGGCGAGCGCCAGAACCACCGCGCCCACCTGTACGTTCCGGCGTACGCGCCGGCTTTTGGTTGCGGGTAGCTGGACGTCCATCCTGTGCGATTATAGGTATATTGGCGTTCTTTGTATCATAGGCCGCAATTCGGCGGAGTACCACGGTGAACGGGACGTTTGCAGATCTGCGCCATGCGGTAAGGCACTACGCCGCGACACCGGCCAGCAGCATGCTCGCCCTGGTCATCCTGGCCGTTGCGATGAGCTGCATCGCCAGCATGCTGACGCTCTGGACGGATTTGTCCCTGAAGCCCCATCCCGGTTTCGAGCGAAGCCGCGAACTCGTCACGCTGGATCAGACCGACGGTACGCGGCATCTCTGGTTCTCATTGGATTTCGTCGAGGCCGTTCGGGAGAGCAGCACATCGCTGACATCGATCGCGGGCGTGCGGATCTGGCCCATGCCGGCGGTACTCGACGGTCGGCCCGAGCAGTCGCAAGTGGAGCTCGTGACCCGCGGTTTTTCGGAACTTGGGCCCTACATGGCGATGGGACGGCGCTTCGACGCCGCCGATCATGCGCCTGGTGCGGCCCCGACGGCAATCCTCTCGCACCGCTTCTGGCAAGAGAAATTCGGCGGTCGCCAGGCGGTCATCGGGGAAGCGATTCATGTGATGCCACCCTCGTTCCTCGATCCCCGCGCGGCCGCCGGACAGCCGTCGGATTCGGGAACGGATTACCGGATCGTCGGAATCCTGGCGCCGCGAATGACGGGAATCCTGGGCACCGAAACGGATCTGTTGATTCCGTTCGAAAGTGCAATCGCCGCATGGCCCGGGGGATCGGATGGCATGCGGAGTTCTTCGACGCTCAGGGCGATAGCGCGACCGGCGCGAGGTGCGAGCCTTGCGGCGGTGCGCGCGGAACTCGAAGCCGACCGTGCCGACTACTCCGATTTGCTGAGGGACTCCAGTGGCCGCATGGAAGTCCGGCCTGGTGTGATTCGCGACATCGGCGCGCATCTCCAAGCCGAAGGCCAGGTACTGTTGTTCCTCGGCGGAAGCGTTCTCCTGGTGCTGTTGGCCGCGTCCAACATCAGCCTGTTCCTGCTGTCGCGAGCGCCGTCGCGCAAACGCGAACTCGCCATCCGGGTCGCGGTCGGCGCGACGTGGAAACGCTTGGCGCTGCAGCTCGGGAGCGAGGCGGGTCTGCTGGTCGGATTCGCAAGCGCGCTCGGCGTGGTCGTGAGTCTCTGGCTCGCCGCGGTACTGCGGGACTCGCCGATCCTGAGTGCAGCGGACTGGCGCGACGTCTCCGTGCTCGACTGGCGGGTGCTCGCCCTGGTCGGAATCGCGACGCTGATCGTGACGCTGCTTGTGTCCGTAGCGCCGATCCTGGCACTGAAGCGCGTGAGCATCGAAGCCGACACGCGGGTTGTTTCGGCGCGCGCCGGTAGCGGGCAGCGGGTCGCTGCAACGATCCAGCTCGCCGCGATTGGCCCGCTTGCCGGGGCCGCGTTGGGGTTCGCCTGGCACCTTGCGGATCTCGTGACGGCGGATCACGGCTTCGACGCGACGGACGTTCATGTGGCTACTGTGCGTGCCCAGGAAAGAATGATTGTTGCCGGCGGTGAGGACTCGGAGACCCTGATGCGGCGTCTTCGCGACGAGCGTGAGCGCACCTTCGTCGAGAGGGATCGTCGCAGACCGATTATCGGCAGTCTGCCGGGCATTGCAGGCGTCGCCTTCGGAACGGGCGTACCCGGCCGCACCGTCAGGCGTGATCTGTACATCGTTCCCACGCCGAACTCCCCGGAAGACCGTACTTCATTCGGGATTGTCTCTGCTGGCGTGATGTTTCCGGAGCTATTGGGCATGGTGTTCGTGAGCGGGAGGGGGCTTGAATCCGACAGTTCGAACGAGATCCTCATCAACGAGACTCTGGCCAATCAGGTGTGGGGAACAACCGATGTCGTCGGAGAACTGTTGTTCGGGGACGTGGAAGTGGTTGGTGTGGTTCGCGATATCGCCTACGGCGGACCTTCGTCGGGCCTCGAGCCCCTGGCCTACAGACGCGCCGTCAGTTCGTCACGTTTCGATTCCATTTTGCTCGAGAGCCCGCTCTCGAGTACCGCGGTGGCCCGCCTGTTGCAGGATCAGATCGACGCGGGAGCACTCGGCATCGAACTGGAGAGCGTGGAGCCGCTCGCGCAGATCTGGCGGCGCACGTTCGCGGCGGACAACGCGCGAACGACAATCACGATCGCCGCCGCCGTCATCGGCATCCTTATCGCGGCTTTTGGCATCTACAGCACCCAGAGCTACCTGCTTGCAAGCGGCAACCGGGAGTACGCGATTCATTCCGCTCTCGGCGCCGGCCCCAGGGCGCTCGGCCGGCTCGTGGCGCTCCGAACGCTGATCATGGGCCTGCCCGGTATCGTCTTCGGGAGCCTGCTGTGCTTCATCGCCGTCGCCTGGCTGAGCGCAGACTACCTGTCCGGCGTCGTTTCACCGGCCGTTGCAACCATCATCGTCACGCTGATCGCGATCTGCATGGTGGTCGTTGCGAGCATTCGTCCCATGCAACGTGCCCGCCGCACGGTGCCCGGACAGTTGCTTCGGCAAGGCTAGGAGCGACCGCTTGTGAAACGCGCGAGCTTTCTCGTCGCTCTTTTCGTTCTGGCGACGTCTTGCACGGACGGCGGCCCGGACGGTTTTGCCGACCTCGCCGCAGATTCGTTCGCAAGGCCGCAGTACATTGACGAAATGTTCCGTCGAGTTGATCTCACCGATCCAACAGATCTGCGCTTCCCTGAAGGTGACGTCCAGATGCAGACCCTTCCTGCGGTGGGAAGAGAGGATCGACATGCGGAAGTGGAAGACTGGCCGATCATCGCTGGGCAATGTGCCGCGCTGGATGATTACGATGGAAACGTATTGACCACGATAGCGAGCCGCGCCGCGGACACTCGAATCGTGATCGTCAACGAGGCGCACGATCGCCCGCATCACAGGGAGTTCATCAGGCGCTTGGCTGCAGCGATCGCGCCGCTGGGCTACACGCATTTCGCCGCCGAAGCCTTCGATCCTGACACCTTCGAGAACGACCGGCTTCCCTACGCGCGTACCGACTTCGGAACGTACGTAAGCGAACCGGTCTTCGGCAGCCTGGTTCGCACCGCCAAGGATCTCAAGCTTACGATGATCGCCTACGACGCCAAAAGCGTCGATGAGGACACGAACCTGGACATCGCCGAACAGATCGATCGGCGTGAAGAACGGCAGGCGCTACGCTTGGCCGAGGTTGTTGCGGACCTGCCCGAATCCGGCCGGATACTCATTCACGTCGGTTATTCGCATGCGTCGGAAGTTCCTGTCATGGGAGTCGACGGGAGCCCGTTCGAATGGATGGCCGCGCGGCTCAAACGACTGAGTGGAATCGACCCGCTCACTATCGATCAGACGGCTTGTCGCTCCGGCAGCGACGAATCGCGATTGATGGCCCAGGGTGAACGGCACGTCGACGGGCAGTTCGATCTGGTGGTCGGACATCCTGACATGCGATTCATCGACGGGAGGCCTGCCTGGCGCGCCGAAGGCCAAGTGAAGATGGTTGCGATTCCCGATGGCCTGATCAACGAGAGCGGCCGCACCATCGTCGAAGCCAGGTACCTGGATGAGCCGATCGATGCAGTTCCGATCGACCGCGTGATGCTCTGGCCCGGAGAATCCCTGCCTCTCCTGCTACCCGACAGGTCCTACCGGATCGTCGCGTTCCATGAAAGCTCGGGCGAGCCGGCGTCGACTACGATTGACGTCGATTAGCAAGGAGCCGAGTATTCAGGCGATTCGAAATGGCGAATCAACTCGGCCGCCGTCAACTTCCGTAGCCAGGAAGGGCGATCCCTGCGCGGGTCGGTAAGCCCAGGAGTTTTCCCGCTGCGATCATCGCCTTGTCGAGAGTGTGGATCGCGTCCGCCCCGCGGTTGTTTGCAATGGCGAGGTGCAGCGCATCGCCGGCCCTCAGGCCGGTCTCGAACTGGCCGAGCCAGTCCCGGGCGCGGTCGAAGTCGTCGGGGTCGGGTAACAGCACTACAAAGGACTCATCGACCATCGCTTCAAACTGTGATGCTGCCGCGCTCGCCGCCTCTGCATCCAGCCCGCCCATGCGAACTTCGCGTGCCAGCAACGACGCGAATTCGACGCGCGTCCAATGGCTGACCGCCAGGTCGTCGCCCGACAGTTCCTCGAAAAAAGCGGCGATCGGCTCGCTGCTGGCTTCGGGGAGTATCAGGGGGGCGAGGAAACTGGTATCGAAATAACGCATCGGAAATGACGGCCGGTATCACAAGCCCTCGTCCCGCAGCTCGCGCAGCAGTTCGGCGGCGGGGCGCCGCAACCGGGGCATGGCGGCCCGAAACCTGGCCAGGTCCCGGAGCGAGAGCGGTTTTTTGGGGCGGACGGCGGGCGTCAGATGCGCGACGGCCTTGCCGCGGCGCGTGATCAGAACCTCCTGGCCCGCCTCCACCTTGTCCAGAAGTTCGCTGAGGCGGGCTTTCGCCTGTGCCAGATTGACCGTGACCATGACAACCTTAGTTGGTCATTAAACTGGTCACATGATAGCGGGTGTTGCCTGGGCAGGCTACCGGGTGCTGCTGCGGAACTCCGCGGACAACGCGCCTGATTTGCGCGATTGCTGCGATTTTGGTCCGACGGTATCGGGGCGCTCAAAGCTCCGCCGGTCCCACCGAACCAAAGCCCGCGATGTCTACCGATTCCCTGGAGACCGTACCGTAGTACTCGACCTTGCCGGCGCCGGCCAGTCCGCCGGTCAATTCTCCGCCGTCCATCGTCACCACCAGGTTGGCCGCGCCTGCGAGGTCGACGTTGGCATCGGTGAACGTAAAGCCGCGGAACTGGATGTCGCTGGCTCCTGCGACATCGAGGTCAAGCTCGTCGTAGCGGCCCTGTTCACCGGTAACTCGATTCGCGCCGGCGGCATCGATCCTGAGTTCGTCGCCGTCAAAGCCCGAAAGGGTCACGTCGTTGCTGCCGGCGACGTCCAGTTCCACGAGCACCGGCATGACGATTTCGGCGGCGTAGTGTCCGTCCGAGCGACCGAAAAACGATTGTGGCCGCTCGACATCGAGGTTCAGTCGATCGCCGCTCACCGAAACGTCAACGAGGTCCAGGTAGTTCTCCGGAATGGTCAGTTCGACCTGCCACTCGCCTCCCCGGGTGACGGCGACGGTCCAATTGCCGTTGATGTCGATTCTGCTGAATCCGCTGAGCTCGCCGCTCGTTGTCGTCGCTTCGCCGGGTTCGATGGCGGCCCCTGGACGCGGCTGTTGGCTCCAACCGAGGGTGATTCGCGCCACCGCCACGATCACCACGATGGCCGCCAACAGAATTCCGCCCAGTGACAGCAGCGCGATCTTGCTTGTTTTCATTTCTCTTCCACTCCATCGTGTTGAGCCAGGTATTCGGCGAGTTCGTCGACGCCGATATCCAGCATTTGCATGGCGCGAACGACCTTGGGAAGCTCGTCGCGCAGGAATTCCTCTCGCATCGCCTTCAGCGCCCGTTCGGCGGCCTCGTCGCTGACGAAGTAACCGCGGCCGCGCTGATTGGCGACGATGCCCCAGTCGAGCAGCGCCTGATAACTCCTGGTGACCGTATTCGGATTCACGCCGAGCTCGATGGCCAGTTCGCGGATCGAGGGGATCCGTTCCCCGGCTTCCCATTCACCCTGCAGGATGCGGTCGCGGATCTGGTCCGCGATCTGCAGGTAGATGCTTCTGGGTTCGTTAAACTGCATCGCTGACCTGCGCCTCCCTGAGCCTGAGCCAGGCGATCGTCCAGCACGCGGCAGGCAACAGGATCGTGAAGATCGTTTGGACAATCTCCAGCGAGCGGAGCAGCCCCCGATACGACCCTGACGCTCGCGCGATCAAGCCATCGATGTCCGCCATGTCGCCCGGCGAGAATGCGATGTTCAGGGTGAGCGTCGCGAACACGATCAAGCCGATGCCCACCACGGTGAGAACCAGAGTGGTCTTGATGAAGTGCCGGCTCCTGAACCAGGCGGCGCCGAGAAAGAAGAACGACTGCAGGAAGAAATAGCCGCCGATCATCGGCCACAATTGCGGATCGAGCGGGTTGAACAGGCCGTAGCCGGCGCCGGGCATCAACAGGAACACGAACTGGACAAGAATCGAAACCACGGTGGTGAAGACCAGCAGGTAGACGGCCAGCCCGAGCGTGACCGCGAGCAGACGCGCAACGGTCTTCTCGAGCGCCGAGGCGGGCAAGAGCAGGTACGCCTGGTTTCCGGTCTTGTCGTGCAGCTCCCGGAAGGCGCGGCTCGAGGCGATGACACCCCACACATACAGCATCGCGCCGTACCAGCCCGTGAAGAAGCCCTGAGCCCGGTCGCCAACATCGAACGAAATCAGCGAGGCGATCAGGATGACGCCTACCAGCGTTGCCGATACCGTCAGCAGCGAGCGGTAGCCCGCCGCGAGGTCGGCGCGCAACAGCCAGCCCAGTCGTTGGATGGAAAAGTGCTCGTTCATCGCGGATTCTCCGTCGTGAGCGATCGGGTTGTGCTGACGCGGAGCGACGTACGCAACCCGACGACGTTCATCGGGGCGTCTCCGCCGCAAGCAATCGACTGCAGATAGCCGGGTTGGCGATGGCGGCCTTGAACAGCAGTTCCATGTCGAGGGCCCCCTCGTCGCTGCCGCCGTCCTTCCAGACGCTGGCGTAGCCGCCGACCGTGCGTTCGGTATAGATCAGGCCGTCGCCCGCATCGGGACGACTGGCGCTGACAGAGAACCTGAGGTTCTCGCTCAACTCGGAAACGGACCGGTTCAACAACACCTTGCCCTCGTGAAGGATCACTACAAGGTCGACGAGCGACTCGACATCGCGCACCTGGTGCGTCGAGACGACGATCGTGCGGTCTTCGTTGACGGCTTCTGCAACCAGGCGCCGGAAGAGCCCCTTCGAGGGGATGTCGAGGCCGTTGGTCGGCTCATCCAGGACGACGAGCGATGCATTGCAGGCCAGCCCGAACGACAACAGGAACTTCTTCTGTTGCCCGTGGGAGAGGGCGGAGAGTTTCTTGCCGTCGGGGATTTCGAATTCTTCGAGATAGCGTTGCATGCGGGATTTGTCGAAACCCCCATAAAACGGCGAACGGACCGCAACGTATTCCCTGCCGGTGATGCTCGGGACGTTGAGTTCCTCCGGCAGCAGGAACACTTTGGCCAGGAAGTCCGGGACACGCCGGGCAGGATCGTGGCCGCAAGCCGTGATTCGGCCAGAACCCGGGAACAGCAGCCCCGTCACGAGCTTGAGCAACGTCGTCTTGCCGGCGCCGTTGAGCCCGAGCAGTCCGTAGATTCGGCCAGGCTTGAGCGTCAGATCCGTGTCGATGAACAGCGGGTCGGAGCCGTAAGCGAAACTGACCTGCCTGACTTCGAGCATTTTGGTGATCCAATCGATTAATGTCCTAGTAATCTAGTACAGTAGACAAAGCGCGTCAACCCCTTTCGTGTATTCGTTGCAGACGACGCAACGCCATGACCCTGCGATGGCACGGTCCGCGGTGAATCGGCGGTTGGTGTCCCGATCGGGAAATCCATTAGAATTGAGCGGCGCTTGAGTGGGGGTTCGGCCCCGCACTCGCGCTACGGCAATGGGCAATAGCCGATCGTCAGGACTCCGGAAGCAGGACGCCGCATGGCCTCAGGGATGAGCACACCTTCCCGATCAACGACGCCTCCCGTTTTCGTTACCGGCTCGGCCGGGCACGTGGGCGCGAATCTCGTGCGCCGGCTGCTCGACGACGGCGTACGCGTTCGCGTGCTTTTGCGCCGCGAGGACAACAACGATGCGCTGGACGGCCTCGAGGTCGAGCGCGCGTACGGCGATCTTCGCGATTTGAACGCCATCCGGAGCGCGCTCGAGGGCTGCGAAGGCGTCTACCACTGCGCGGCCGTGGTCTCGACCATCGAGGGCAATCGCGCCCACCGCCGCATGGTGTACGAGTGCAACGTGCTCGGCACTCGCAACGTGTTGCAGGCGGCCCGCGAGGCGCAGGCCGGCAGGGTGGTCGTGACGGGCTCGTTCAGCGCGGTCGGTTACGACCTCGACGATCCGTCCGCGCCGAGCGACGAGACGATGCAGTTCTATCCGATGGAGCGCACGATGCCCTACGAGCGCAGCAAGGCGCTCGTCGAGCACGAATGCTGGCGCGCCGCGGCGGGCGGACAGGATGTCATCGTGGCGACCTGCTGCGCGGTCGTGGGCGGGAGCGACTTCCTCCCGTCGCGACTGGGAAGAACGATGTGCGACTACACCGCCGGCAAGCTGCGCGCCTACGTCGACGGCGGGTTCGAGTTCGTCGCGGCGCGGGACATCGTGGAAGGGCATGTGCTGTGCATGCACAAGGGCCGCTCGGGCGAAAAGTACATCTTCAGCAGCGAATACAAGACCATCTCCGACATCCTCGATCTCTACGAGGAGGTTTCGGGCATACCCCGGCCGCGCCGGCGGATTCCGGCGCGCGCGATGCTCGTCTTCGCGGAAGTCGCGAGCTTCTACCTGAGCCGCTGCCACCCGAACTTTCCGCAGCGCTTCACGCCCGGCGCCATCCGGCTGTTGCGCAAGCAGCGTCACGCAGACACCTCCAAGGCGAAACGGGAACTCGGCTATCGGCCGACGAGCATCCGTGCGGCGGTTCATGAGGCCTACGCGTTTCACTACCAACGAAACGCAATCACCAATCCGAACGCGAAACGCCCGAGCGAGGACGCTGTGACCGGCACGGAGGGGCGCCTGACGAGCGAGGACCGGCCGAAAGCGGCCGGCGGAGGCGCGGCATGACGGGCGCGGCGGGCGCCGTTCCCGGCTTCACGGGCGCGCAGGACGCTCCGCCCGGTTTCGAGGAAGCCGGCAACCTGCGGCAGAAGGTGCGTGCCGCGGGCATGGATCCGAACTACTGGTACGCGGTTGAGGAAGCGCATCGAATCAAGCCCGGGACCGTAGTCGAGGTCGTTTTCTGGAAACGCTCGATCGCGCTCTTTCGGGCCGCCGACGGTTCGTTCCACGCCATGGACAACCGCTGCGCGCATCGCCAGCTCAAACTCTCGCTCGGCGTGGTCGAAGGCTGCCGGCTCGTGTGCGCCTACCACGGCTGGAAGTACGACAAGGACGGCAATCTGGCCGAGACCGACCACGAGCGCATCGGCAAGGGTTTCCCGAACGTCAGGCTCAGAACGTATCCCGTCAGCGTGCGTTACGGTCTGGTCTGGGTGTTCCCCGGGGATCCGGAGCAGGCGGAAGTCCGCCGGATACCGGAGATCCCCGAGCTCGAGGGACCCGGGCGCTGGGCTTGCGTACCGCTGAGCTTCACGTGGTCGGCCCATCACTCGATGGTGATCGACAACGTGAGCGACTTCACCCACGCTTATCTGCACCGCCGCTACCGCCCGTTCGTGGGCGCGAAGCTCACGCGTTGCGAGACGGTCGGCGACGACGTGCACCTCGCCTACGATACGCAGGTCGGGCGTGGGCGGATCTCCGGCTTGTTCGTCGATCGCAACCGCGTCGACACCAATTTCATGGAGCTTTGCTATCAGTATCCGTATCAGTGGTCGAACACGGATGACGCGATAAAGCACTGGCTTTTCGTCCTGCCCGTTGACGAGCGCACCACTCGGGCGTTTTTCCTGTTCTATTTCAAGTCTCTCAAGATCCCCTTGCTGCCGGTGCACATTCCGCGGTTCGCGATGACCACGGTGTTGAAGATCTCAAACCGCATGCTCATCGGCCCGCTGCTTGCCCAGGACGGGTTCGCGGTGGAGGCGGAACAGGAAGGCTACGAGCAACATTGGAACGCGCGTCCCATCGAGTTCAACCCGGTGGTGCGCGCCTTTCAGAACGTGACCGTGCGCAAGTGGCAGGAGCACCTGGCACGCGAGAACGGGAGGGCCGATGCCGGCGACTGAGGCGCAAGTCACCTTTTTCACGCTTTCGGGCGGCATGGTGCTCGAAGCCGCAGCGATGCTGGCCGTATTTGTCGCTCTCCTGTTTCTCGGTTCGATGGTGGCGCCCGGACGCCGGGTTGACGGACCGCTGCTCGAAGGAAAAGCAAGCACCTACAAGCTCAACGGGCTTGCGCTGTTCCTGCTGACCGCGCTTGCGGCCGGCGCCGCGCAGTTCTTCGGCTGGTTCTCGCTTGCAGTGCTGAACACGCACTTCTTCGCCTTGTTCGTCGTGACGAACGTCTTCGCGTTCGCGGCTTCCGGGTGGCTTTACTGGAGAGAAAGCCGCAGGCGGGACGCATCGACCGGGTTCCTCGCCGGTTACTTCCACGGTGTCGAGCTCAATCCGGCCCTGTTCGGCGTGGATCTGAAAATGTTCAGTTACCGTCCGTCGCTCATTGGCCTTGCGCTGTTCAACGCGTCTTTTGCGGTCGCGCAGTACGAAACCTACGGCGAGCTGACCCTGGCGATGATGCTCTACCAAGTCTTCACCTTCGTCTACGTGCTCAACTACTTCCAGTTCGAAGGCGGCATGATCCACACCTGGGACATCATCAGCGAGCGCTTCGGCTGGAATCTGATCTGGGGCGACTACGTGCTGGTGCCGTACTTCTATTGCATCGCCGGCTGGTGGCTGGTCGACGCATCGGGACCGCCGCTGAGCCCGGTCGCAGCGGTTGCGATCGCCGCGCTGTACGTCTTCGGCTTCTGGCTCTTCCGCGGCGCCAACGGCCAAAAGCACCGTTTCAAGCGCGATCCGAATACCCGGATCTGGGGAAAACCCGCCGAATCCCTGGACGGGCGCCTCCTGGTCTCGGGATTCTGGGGCATCGGCCGGCATCTGAACTACACCGGCGAGATCTGCATCTACCTCGCGTTCGCGCTCACGACCGGATTCGTATCCTGGGCGCCGTTCCTGTTGCCGGCGTGGCTTGCGAGCCTGCTGGGGCATCGCTCCCGGCGCGATGAGCGCCGCTGCCGCGCGAAGTATGGCGAGCTTTGGGAGCGCTACACGCAGCGCGTGCGCTACGCGATGCTTCCGTTCGTCTATTGAGGATCGCAATGGCGCAGCGGTCGGAAAATGTTGCGATGCTCGGCTCCGGGCAGCCCGTCGAGCCCGCGACGAAACCGATCCCCGAACTCTCGGGCGGCTGGCCGTTGATCGGGCACCTGCCGGAGTTTCAACGCGATCCGGTGGCCATGCTGAGCCGCTGCTGGCGCGATCACGGCGAACTCGTCCGCTTTCGGCTCGGCCCCCGCGAGTGCGTGCTGTTCACCGGGCCCGAAGCCCACGATTGCTACTTCAGGGCACCCGAGGAGCAGCTCGACGCCCGGGCCGTCTATCAGTTCACGGTGCCCATTTTCGGACGCGGCGTGGCCTACGACGTGGCGCCGGAAATCTTCGCCGAGCAACTCGAATTCCTGTTCCCGGCGCTGCGCGAAGCCGCCATGCGCCGGTTCGCCCGCATCATGTTCGAGGAGACGACGCTGTTCGCCGACGGCATGGCCGCGGAGGGGGAAATCGATCTGCCGGTCGCGATGAACGAGCTCACCGTCAGGATCGCGAGCCGCTGCCTGATCGGCCAGGAAGTGCGCGACCAGGTGGACGAGGGTTTCGCCGAGGCCTATCACGATCTGCAGGAAGGCATCAACGCGCTCGGTTTCTTCTTTCCCGGACTGCCTGTTCCAGCGCATCGACGGCGCGACCGCGCACGCACGAAGGTGGCCGAGATCCTCGAGCGGATCATCTCGGATCGGCGGCGTTCCGGAGCCGCGCCCGACGACTTCATGCAGACCCTCATGCACGCCCGTTACAAGGACGGCCGGGCGCTCAGCGACGAGGAGATCACCGGGATCCTGCTGACCGTATTGTTCGCGGGCCAGCACACGAGCGCCGTGCTCTCGAGCTGGATGGGGCTCGAGCTCGTGAGCGCGCCGTCGAGCCTCGAACGCGTACGCGACGAGATGCGTGACGTCTACGGCGAAACCGGCGCCATGAGCCGCGCGAGCCTCAAACGGCAGGTGGCGCTCGAACACACGGTCCGCGAGTGCGAGCGGCTGCACCCGCCATTGATACTGCTCATCCGCAAGGTGCTCAAGCCCCTGACCTACAACGGCCATGTCGTGCCCGCCGGGACGCTCGCGATGGTGTCTCCGGCGGCTTCGCACCTGTTGCCGGACGTGTTCGCCGATCCCGAGCGTTTCTCTCCCGAGCGGTTCGCGCCCCCGGCCTCGGAGGACAAGCAGCACCACTATGCGCTGATCGGTTTCGGCGGCAGCAAACACCGGTGCATGGGAAAGAACTTCGCAATCCAGCAGTTGAAAGCGATCTGGACGGTGCTGCTCGATCGTTTCGATTTTCACCTTGACAACGCCTTGCCGGCCCCGAATTACGGTAGCTGGGTCACGGGACCCAAACCGCCCAGCACGCTCGGCTACCGGCGCCGCTCCGAAGCAAGCCTGTTCGGATGAGTCGCAACGAAACTCCCGGCTATGACGTGATCATCGTCGGCGCGGGTCCGGTAGGCAGCCTGTGTGCGCTCGCGCACGCGCGCAACGGCGCGAACGTGGCTCTGCTCGAAGCCAATCCCAGGGCTTCAAGGCGACTCGCGGGCGAATGGCTGCATCCGCCCGCGGTTGCGATGTTGCGCAGTGTCGGGATCAGCATCGATCCGCAGCCTCGAAGCGAAGGGCAGGGATTCGTCGTGCTTCCGGAAGACGGCTCGGAGCCTATCGTGCTTCCGTACCGTGTCGGGTCGCAGGGATTGGCGTGTGAGCACTCGACGCTCGTGTCGCGTCTGCACGAAGCCATCGAGAACGAACCGGCTATCGACTTTCGTCTCGGCGCACGCGTCGTTGAGGTCGAGGACGGTCGGGTTGCCTGGTCGCGTGACGGTTCCCGGGAGTGGCTGACCGCCGCCCGCGTCGTCGGCGCCGACGGGCGCGCCTCGATCGTGCGTCGGTCATTGGGACTGTCGACACAGCCGATGACGTGTTCGCGTATGGTCGGGGTCGCGGTAGATGGCGTGAGCCTGCCGCGACGAGGTTTCGGCTATGTGGTACTCGGCGGGCCGGGACCGATGCTCGCCTATCACCTGTCCGAGCATCGCATCCGGATCGTCGTCGATGTTCCGCTGGATCTCTGGTCGCCCCGGGACCGGATCGGCCTGCTTGTGGACTCCTACGCCGGCCTGTTGCCGGAAGCGGTCAGGGATGCGTTCGTGGCGGCGCTCAGGGCCGGGAATTTCCACGCGGCGGCCAATGAACTCAGGCCGCGCGCCACGTACGGAACGCCGGACCGCGTGCTCATCGGCGATGCGGCCGGCCATTACCATCCCCTGACCGCGGTGGGCATGACGCTTGGTTTCGGAGACGCGCTTGCGCTCGCCGAAGGCACTGACTTTCGCGAGTTCACCAAGGCGCGTTTTCAGGCGACGCGGGCTCCGGAACTCCTCGCGATGGGCCTTTACGAGGTCTTTGCCGACCACCGGCGCGAGTCCGTGGCGCTCAGGGACGCGATCTACCGCAACTGGCGGGTGCATTCGGCGGTCCGCGACCGGACCGTGCGATTGCTCGCCTGTGAAGACATTTCGATCGTGCGCCTGGGCCTGGCGATGTTCGCGACAGTGGCCCGGGCCGCTGCCGGACTCGTGCCGCGATCCCGCGACAAGATGGCCTGGCGACAGGCCCGCGACATCGTTTTCTCGCTGGTCGTTCGTTTCCGGTGGTTGCTGCGCGGCATCCGGAAACTGCAGAAGGCGAAACGCGTCGCCGGCGAGGATGATCTGCAAGCTCGCGACACCTTGTCCCGGGCGTTTCTCATCTCCATGCCGTCGCCGGTCACGGCCGCCCAACCCATCCGCCTGAGAGAGGCGGAGTCGCTCGATGCGGGCCCTGCGCTGAACGGCGCGGTCAAGCGCCTGTTGAGCCTGCAGGGCGAGGATGGCTCATGGGAAGGGGAGATGGTCTGGTGCCCGATGCTCACCGCGCAGTATGTGCTGCTGCATCACATCATGGGGCGGCCGCTCGATCCGGATCGGTGCCGGCTCGTATTGCGCAACTTCGATCGCACGCGCCTTGAAGGCGGCGCATGGGGCTTGCACGAGCACTCGCAACCCTACCTGTTCGTCACGACACTCGTTTACGTGGCCTCGAGATTGCTTGGGGTCGAGCGCGACGATCCGCTGATCGAGCCGGCCCGGCGCTTCCTGCAGGCGGAAGGGGTGGCCGGCATCCCGAGCTGGGGGAAGTTCTGGCTCGCGCTTCTGAATCTCTACGACTGGCGCGGGGTCAACGCCGCTCTGCCCGAGCTTTGGCTCCTGCCGCGCTGGACCACGTTTCATCCCTCGAAGTGGTACTGCCACACGCGGCTCATCTACATGGCGATGGCGGCGATTTACCCGCGCAGGTTCCAGACGCCCGTCACGCCGCTGATCGCATCGTTACGGGAGGAACTGTTTCCCGAGGGCTTCGCCGACATCGACTTCGCCGCGAGCCGCAACCGCTTGCGAGACGCCGACCTTTACGCGCGGCCAAGCGCATGGCTCCGGGCCGGATACGGGATCGCGCGAGCGTTCGAGCGCTTCCACGGCAGGCGTCTGCGCGATCGATGTCTTGAGGACCTGACCCGGCGAATCCGCTGGGAGTTGCGAACGACGACCCATACGAGCATCTCTCCCGTCAGCGGTCTGCTCAACATCGTTGCCTTGTGGCTGCGCGATCCGGACGACCCCGATTGCGAGAAGGCGCTCGCGAAGCTCGAAGACTGGATCTGGGAAGACGAGGAGCGCGGAACGCGCGTCACGGGAGCCAGAAGCGCCTCGTGGGATACCGGATTCGCGCTGCAGGCGCTCGCGGTGGCGCCAGGGGATGGCAGGGTAAGGACGGCGCTTCGAAACGGAGCGGACTTCCTGCGCCAGCAACAGGTCGGCACGAGTTTCGAGGGTTACGAGGATGCCTTTCGGACCGATCCCGGGGGCGGCTGGTGTTTCGCCGGGGGGTGGCATGGGTGGCCCGTGACCGACTGCACGGCCGAAGCGGTGCTCGGCATGATTGCCGCCGAGGGCAACGCCGCGAACGCGGCAGCGCTTGGCGATGCGGTGCAGTTCATGTTGCGCGGCCAGAACCGCGACGGCGGCTTCGGCAGTTACGAGGTACGGCGCTCGGTGTTCGGGCTCGAGTGGCTCAATCCCGCGGAAATGTTCGGCGACTCCATGACCGAGCACTCCTTCGTCGAGTGCACGGCGTCCTGCATCGCGGCGCTCGCGGCCTGTACGGAGCGCTATCCGCAAGTCACGGGCGCGTCGGTAGGGAACGCGATCTCGCGAGGCGCCGCCTGGCTTCGGCGGACCCAGGCAAGCGACGGGTCATGGCGCGGCGTCTGGGGCGTGCAGTTCATCTACGGGACCTTTTTCGGCATCAGGGGGCTGGTAGCCTCAGGGGCCAGGCCCGGCGATCCCGCGCTGCGCCTGGCGTGCCGATGGCTGCTCGAGCGCCAGCGCAGCGACGGCGGCTGGGGCGAGCACTACAGCGGCTGCATGACGGGCGAGTACGTCGCCCACGAGGAAAGTCAGGTCATCCAGACGTCGTGGGCGCTGATCGCGCTGCTCGAGGCGGGCGATTCGAACTGGCCCGCGATTTCACGCGGCGCGAGGTTTCTCATCCACGCGCAGGACGCCGATGGAGGATGGCCCAGGCAAGACATGTCCGGCGTCTTTTTCCGTACGGCGCTGCTGGACTACGTCCTGTACCGGCAGTACTTCCCGCTGCACGCGCTCGGCCTCTACGAGCGGCAGCGCCAGGCCCGGCTGCACCTGACGGCGCCTGTTGTCCGCGCGGCGGCCCGCACGGGCTGACGCGCCTTACCGAATCGCAGACCGAGCCGTCAGTCGTTCTCTCGCCTCAGTTGGAGGGTGAGAGTGTTCGCTGCGTCGCACCCGACTACCGACGGCCGAGTCAGTCTTCCGACGCCCCCGGTTTGCGCGCCAGAAAGAAGTACATCGGCGTAAAGACGCCGGACTCGCCGCCCTCGACGAGGGCATCCGCGCCCCGGTTCAGGAACGTGCTGACGGCAGTGCAGCCCGCAGGCGCCAACCGCAAGCGCTCGCCGACCCGCAACACCAGATTGGTCAGCGCACGGCCGATCGGTGTGCGCGGGATGCTCGCAAGCGTCAGGTCGCGGCCCTGCAAGGCCCGGTACCAGGGCGTTTGCGGATCCGATTCGGGTGCGAGATCGCGCGCTTCGAGCAGTTCGAACCCGGCGTCGCGTAATGCCGTGCAGATTTCCTCCGCGCCACCGATATCCGGCAGCCCCGATCCCGTCATGATGTCCTGCCTGATGCGCCGGTGCTCCGCGTTCGAAGGATCGAAATCGTCCGTCATGCACCAATCGTAGCCCGCGAAACAGGCTCCGGGACGCAGCACGCGCAGGACCTCGCTGAATGCGGCGGTCTTGTCCGGTGCGTGGGGCGTGGCCTCGACATCGATGGCGCCATCGAAACGCCCGTCATCCTCCGGAATTCGCATGTAGTCGCCGTGGATGAAACGGCATAACGACCGTACGTCGCGTGTGTGCAATTTCGCGCGCTCGACCTGGTAGGCGTTGTTGTTGATGCCGGTGAAACTGGCCCCGGTACGGCGGGCCAGATTGCCCGTGGGTCCACCGACGCCGCAGCCCACATCGAGGATGTGCATCCCCGGTTTCATGGACAAACGATCGGCGAGGAAGTGCTGGTGCCTGAGCTGCGACGCCTTGAAGCTCTCGCCCCGCCGCCGGGGAGCGAAGTGAAAGGACCGTCCCCAGCCGAACTCGTAGAAATCGGTTACCAGATCGTAGTAGTGATTGACGAGCGACTCGTAGTGCTCTTTCTTCTGCTCAGAGCCGGCATCGTGCAAGCCGGTGTAGCGCTCCACCACGGATTTCACTTCATCCGGGGCGAGATCCGCCAGGGAGAGAGATCTCGATCGTTGCGCGGTTCTGCGGGCCGCGGCTTCACTTTGACGGGGTTGCACGATTTCTTCCTTGAGCCGATGCCGCGAGAAATGAGTCAGCCGGAGAGTGTCCCGGCGTGGCGTCCCGCAGTCGCCATCCTTTGGGTCTTGCCTGTCACCGTACGATACGTAGCCGGTGTGGCGAAATCAACGCGCCGGATCAGGCGATTCCCGCCCTCTTCAACGCCGGTCGACTGAGGTTTCGGTTGCCGGTCCCGGTCACGAGCACGTTGTCCTCAACCCGAATCCCCCCGTAGGGCAGCAACTGCGCCACGCGTTCCCAGTCCACCATCCTGCCCTCGGAGCGTTGCCCGAGGTCCTCGAGCAGCGCGGGGATAAAATACAGGCCCGGCTCGATGGTCACCACGAAACCCGGCTCGAGCGTGCGGGTCAGGCGCAGAAACGGATGTTCGGCGGGCGGGGCCTGCTCGGCCCCGTCGGGCGACTCCAGCCGGCCGCCCGCGTCGTGGACCTGCAGCCCCAGCAGGTGGCCGAGCCCGTGCGGCAGAAAGGCGCGCGTGATGCCGCGTTCGTAACTCTCGTCGGCAGCACACCGGGTGATCCGGTGTTCCGCCAGCACTTCGGCCAGCAGTTGGTGCGCCCGTTCGTTCAGGGAGACGAAGCTCGTTCCCGGACGCGCTTCCGTGCACAACTGTCGCTGCATCGTATCCATTGATGCAATCAGATGGGCAAACGGATCGTCGGGCGATGTCCGGGTTCGGGTGATATCGGAGGCGTAACCGTTGTGGCCGCCGCCGGCATCCAGCAGAAACGTGCGGAAGTGTTCAGGCGCCTGTTGATCCAGATTCTGGTAGTGAAGGATCCCGGCGTGCTCGTTCAGGGCTACGATATTCGGGTAGGGCAGCGTTGACTCGCGCTGGCCGGACGCACGGCAATAGATGTCGTTGAGTTCGAATTCGGACGGCTCCCGCGACAGCGCCCGCTGCGTGGCCGCATGGCCCAGAGCCGCCACAGCGCTCGCCTCCTCCATGCACGCCACTTCGTAGGGCGTCTTGAACGCGCGTTGGTAGTCGAGGTGCGTGAGCAGATTCGGATCGTTGACGCTCGCGAACCCCATTTCGTCCCGGGCTCCTTCGCCGATGCCGGCGAGACGCGACACGCCGTCCAGTTCCTCGAGAAGGGCTTTCCCGTTCGAGACGCAGCGGATCTCGAAGCGGTCGGTCCAGAAGCCTTCGGGTTCGGGCGCGGGCATGTGCCAGAAATCCTCATCGCGCCGGTACGCCAGCAGCGGCGTCTCGCCCGGAACGATCCTGACGGCCGAGCCCGCGTACGCTTGCGGCACCCAGGCCTTGAAGTAGGGTTCCGCGAAGAAGGGATATTCGACGTCGTCGCGGTGCCGGTACTTCACCGGGCCGGAAAAAACCACCGCCCCGTCGACACCACAGGCGCTGCAGGCATCGGCGAAGCGCTGCTCCCACGCCGCAATGTGGCCCTTGTACAGCGATGCCCAGGACCCGGCCGCACGGTTTTCAGCCACGTCGAATCTCCATCAGTACCCTTGTCCGGACATGCCCGCGTGCACCGGGAGCCATATGTATCGGTGTTTCTCCGGCAAGACCTGACTGGCGTCCCGCTGGCGTTGCCATCATGGACCCCGGGACAGACCGCGATTGTACCGCCGGCGCAGTTGCGAGACTGAAAGTCCCGCGCTCTTGCGCGTGAGGGATTCTGCGCATGTCCGCGCAAGGCTGCGTAGTACACTGTGCTCAGATCGATCGACGGGAACGCGCGTATCGAAGGTTCGCTCCATTGCCGCGTCGAGTTTCGCGAACGTGCGCCCCCCAGTTGCGCACGTTCACTACGCCGCGGCCGCCGTTCCGGGGCACGTTGGTAGACTGACGATGACCGACCATCTGTTCATTGCGATGCTCTGCGCTTTCGTGCCTACCATGGCAATCGGCGGTCTGGCGCTCTGGGCGGTTTACTCGGAGCGATTCAGGCAGTATCGCTTGAGGACGCCGGTTCGGGATCCTCTGCCCGTTGTCCCGAAGTATCTCAACATCGCGATGAACCTGACGCTTTCACTCGCGATCTATTTCGCGGTGTTGTACGTGGGGGCGGAGTATCTGGTTTACGACGGCACGCCGGGATTCGCGTTGTTCTTCGGCGAGGTTCTGGCCGCACTGCTGCTTTACGATCTCCTGTACTACTTCCTGCATCGCGCGCTCCATCGCCCCCTGATGATGAAACTGATCCACGGCGTGCACCACAAGGTGCGTTATCCGACGGCGTTCGACGGGCTGTACATTCACCCGGTGGAACTCGCTGCGGCGCTGGTTCCGCTCTTTGTGAGCATTGCCGTCGTCGGGCCGGTCAGCGTGGCGTCCCTTTTGACGGTGCTCGTCGTGCACGCGTTCGTCAATATCGTCGTGCATACCAGTCTTGTGCTGCCGCACCCGGCATTCAAGCTCACGAACTACTGGGTGATCCGGCATGACCGCCATCACTACAAGCACCTCAACACCAACTTCGCGCCGATTTTCCCGTTTTGGGACATGCTGTTCGGTACGCACAAGTAGGGTGCTGGTGGCGTAACACCGAATGGCGGTTACCGGGCGCCGCGCGCGGTTCAGAAGATCCCCGCCTCCAGGCTGGCCGCCATCGCCGCGGCCGCAGCCGGCGTCAATTGTCGAACCGGGGAATGCCGCTACGCTCCGCTGCCGAGTGCAGGGCGCGGTCGCGCGTGCCGAGAGGCAGGTTGCGGCGGATCGCAACCTCCAGGTACGCCGCATCGTAGACCGACAGGCCATACTGCTCGGCCAACGCCGAGGTTTGACCGAACGCGTCTCGGGCGTGGGTCTCGTCGATGGTGAGCGCGAGGGTGGAGAGACGTTCCAGCGCAAGTCTTCGTTCCGGAGCCGCTATCGTACTCCGCCGTTCCGCGACAAGCAGGCCGTTGGCGACCTCAAGAAACCAGAGCGGCGGCACCACGACCTCATCGCCCTCGTCGACGCGCTTCAGCAACGCTTCGGCGCTTGAGGAGGCCTGAGTTGGCAGAACCCATGCGAGTGCCACGGAGGCATCTACGACAAAGGCAGTGCTCACCGGCGTCCTTCTTCTACAAGGGATTTGATCTCGTCATCGGTGAGTGGAGGTTGGTCCCCGCGGCGCATCGCAATGGCCCGGCGCAGCTCGCGTAGGCCCTCCACCGCTGCGCGCACCTCCGCACGCGCCGGCCTGCCCGCGGGCACGATCCGAGCGACGGGTTTGTCGTGCCGCGTGACGATCACCTCCTCGCCTCGCGAAACGCGGTCAAGAAGCTTGCCGAAGTGGGTCTTCGCTTCGAGTGCGGTGATGCTGGCTACCATGACCGACCCTCCAATGAAAAGTGACCATTGACTAATCATTTTAGCAGAATGATCCGTCGATGTGCCCCGGAATCGCGGTGCCGAATTTCGGCCATTAGTCACCTTTAAAGCAATTTACTGACGCATCATGATGCTGGCCATGCGAACCACGCTGACAATCGACGCGGATGTCGAACAGCTTCTCCAGCGAGAAATGCGGCGCACGAACAAGAGCATGAAAGCCGTCGTCAACGATGCATTGCGTGTCGGCCTCGGTGCTCGCGGCAAACCGGCCCGGCCATCGCGCTACAAGGTCGAGCCGCACTCGTTCGGCTTCAAGCCGGGCGTCGATGTCGATCGGCTCAATCAGCTTGTCGACGAATTGGAAGCCAACGAGCTTGCTCGGCGGCTCGACTGGTGATCGTCGTTGAGTCCTCCGTCCGCCATCGCGCATCCCGGATATCTATCCCGATTTCACGCAGTCGAACATTTGATGGATACGTTTCCCAAGATAGAGCAACGCCAGCACCGTCCAGGCGAGCGTCGCGCCGAACAGAGTATTCAGAAAGCTCGGTAGCGGTACGCTGAGGAAAAAGGCCGTCACCGAAATCGGCGCGCAGAGCGCCGCCACAGCGACAGCCAGGAGTCGGGACCGGCGATAGAGCAACAGCACCGCAACAGTAAGCGGTATTCCGAGAAGCCACATCAGAGGGAACAGGAAAGTGATTAGCCCGACGATCAGTTCCAGCGGCCGGTCGTCGTAGATACCGAACGAGAAATCGCCGACAGTAAAAACAATCAGAATGCTGACCGGCAGCCAAATTGATAGGAGGCAAATTCGACCGATCAATGGTTTCGGGGGCGACTTGTTGTGGTTCGAGCGTAGCTGGTTTGGTGCCGGGAGAGAGACTCGAACTCTCACGGGTTTAACCCCACCGGATTTTGAGTCCGGCGCGTCTACCAATTCCGCCACCCCGGCACGGGGAACGGCGTAGCTTACCACTACATCGTCGGGGGAAACGTCGCCTGGATCAGGCGCCGCGCACGGCCGTGAAACGATGGAAGGGCTGCAGGTTGTCGAGGTCTTCGACCGGCTCGTCCATCTTCCAACTGAACATCTGGCCCTCGATGCGATCCTCGGTGAAGTCGATGATCGAGAAACCGTTCTTCTCGAGAGGATCGAGGCCCGCATCGAGTTCGATTCCGGTCGGCGTGAGCGGCGGCGTGCCGCGCCAGGCCGACGGCCACGCTCTGGGACCCGTACTGATGGGACCGGCCAGCACCGAAACGACAGGATTGCGGCGCAGGTCGAGGTCGCCGTAGCCGAGGATTCGCCCTTCGCCGAGCGCGTGCAGATCGCCGCTCAGGAACAGCGGGATGCCCGACATGGCCGAGGCGGCCTGCAACAGGCGGTTGTGCTGCAGATTCCACCCGGATTGCCAGAGATACTTCGCTTGGGTCACTCCCAGTTGCCCGTTGGCCTCGAGCAGGTCGGGATACCACTCGCCCCACTTGCCGGCGCTCCAGCCGACGGGAGTCGACGGCAGGTTTACGACATGCCGGGTCTCCTCGGCTGCCATGCGCCGCATCAGCCAGGCTTCGACGGTTTCGGGCAGGAATCCGCCGACGGGGCCGGTCAGCGTCATGTAGCGCCGGCAGTCGTACATCATGATCTCGAGCAGATTGCCGTAGCGCAGCGTGCCGTAGGATTCGGCCATGCCGGGGGGTCGGTCGGCGGCGCCGCTCGAGGGCAATCCGGCCGGGCGATTGGCGTCCGGGAGGAACTCGGGGTAGTACAGGCGCTGGGTTGCCCGCGCGAGCCGCAGCATGAAGTCGTCGGGCGGGAAGGTGACCATCTCTTCGGTCGCTTCGTCGTTCTCGAAGTAGTCGTGATCGTCCTGCACGAAGAACACGGGCGTCGAGCGGAAGTCCGTGCCGTAGAGATCGCAGATCTGGGGCGTGACGACCGTCTTGAACCTGCGTTCGTTGTCGGTGCCGAGAACCGGCATGTCGCGCGTGAACGCTCCCACGAGCCGCTGCGCTTCGGGGGCGTTGCCGAGCATGACGGAGCCGACCGGCGAGAGCAGGTCCCAGTAGACGTGGTCGCCGATGGCGATCATGGCATCGGGTTCGTACGAGAGCCCCGTCAACAGCATTTTTCGCCGGTTCTCGATCGAGACCCAGTACGGACTGCCCGTGTCGGGATTCATCGTGGCGGGATGACCGCCCGCGCAGGTGTAGACGAAGAGGCGGAACCGCGCAGGCGCGGCGGCGGGGTCGGGAAACGTCGAAATCGGCCACGGGTCGCAGAGCGGCGTACCGCCGGCATCCTCGAGCGCGAGTTCATGGGTGCTTGCGGGCTCGAGCTCCGTCAGGTCGAACCGGAAGAACTCGCCCGACGAATCCAGGCGCACCCCGGAGGCTGTTCGCAGCCCCGCGCGCAGAGTTGGCGCCGCCGCCAGCGGATTGTTGAAACTTGCCTTGAGCAGCAGGCGATCGTGGCTCACCGCGGGCAGCAGATGCCGCACGATGCCGGGCTGCCATTCCGATTGCTGCGCGTATCCACGGACCGCAACGGCAGCCGCTCCATAGAGCGAGCCCTCCAACAGCCGGCGGCGGGAAATGCGCATGGACATCCGTGCCTTCTAGCAGCGGGGCGCAACGCGGTCAAGGCGGGGCGTGCTGTAATACTCGCTTCGCAGGCGCGGCGGCTATCCGTAAACCCGGCCACCCGACATCGCGCGGCAAGCGGGATGCCGTATCGGCGCTTCGCCCCCGGTCTTACCGACGCGGCCAAAGCTGGCATAGAATGTCCACGTCGGAACACAGTAGCGAAAAGCGAGTTGACTCGGGGGAAGGTGGACGCATGAGCGCAACGAGGGTTGTGGCACTCCTGGTACTGGGGCTGAGCGTTTCAGCGTGTGCCGGATTCCGGTCGGATGTGGAACCGGCGACCGAAGCCGATGCCTCGGCAAGCCCGGCGCCCGACGGTCTTGCGGAGCAGTCGACCGAAATTGCGCAGCTCCGGGAGGTTGCGGTGCAATCCGTGACAGGGTCGCCCGACGACATCATCTGCCGTCGCGAGGTCAGGACGGGATCGCATTTTTCCACCCGGGTTTGCCGGACGCGGGCCGAGATTGAGGCTGCCCGGGAAGATTCGCAGGAGTTCATGCGCGACCGGCAGAGCAGGTCCGGCGTCACGGGTTCCGGTGGAGAGGCGGCCCAGTAGCGAACTTGCAGCGCGTCGCCGCCGCCTCGGACCCGGAGCGGAAAGTCCGCCCATCCCCTGATCCGTCCCGCCCTTTTCTCGCACCGGGGTTCGCCGGACCTTAGCCCGCAAATCTCACCAAGCCGCTAATCGCTTTACCGAATGTCACATGTTGTCAAGGAGTTGCCGCAGAAATTGAGATGTCGTCCCGGACACACACTGCGCTGGCCGCGCCCTCGCTTGTCTTTCGCCAGTGTGCGCGCACATGCTCGCTCCACCAGGGTCCGGCCATGCTTCCGCTCGCGAGCACGCGCACACGGGCGAAATCCGGCGCGATCATCGCGGCCCTTGGTGAGATTTGCGGGCTAGAATCGCGCGACGATGGATCGCGCGGAATTCCACTACGACCTGCCAGCCGAGCTCATCGCCCAGGCGCCGCTCGGCGAGCGCTCCGCGAGCCGCCTGCTCGTGCTCGACCGAGATGCGATCGAGGACGCGGCGTTTACCGATCTCATCGACCGCATCGAACCCGGCGATCTGCTCGTGTTCAACGATACGCGCGTGCTGCCGGCGCGCCTGATCGGCCGCAAGTCGAGCGGTGGCCGCGTCGAGCTGCTGCTCGAACGCATGCTCGGCGAGCACGCGGCCCGCGTGCAGATCAGGGCCAGCAGGAGTCCGCGTCCCGGTGCGGTCATTTCTCTGCCGGGCGGCGCGGCGGCGGCGGTCGAGCGCAGGGACGGCAGCATGTTCGACGTGCGCTTCGACCGTCCGCTTCGGCCGTATCTCGAACGACACGGGCAGGTACCGCTGCCGCCCTACATTGACCGCGCTGCCGTTCCCGACGACCGTGAGCGCTACCAGACCGTCTACGCGCGTGTGCCGGGCGCGGTGGCGGCGCCGACGGCCGGACTGCATTTCGACGCGGCGCTGCTTGATGCCTTCGCGCGCAAGGGCGTCGAACAGGCCTGGCTGACGCTGCACGTGGGCGCGGGAACCTTCGCGCCCGTCCGCGAGCAGCGTATCGAGGACCACGAGCTTCATGCGGAGTGGCTGCGCGTCCCGGAGAGCCTCTGCGAACGTATCCAGAGCACGAAGGCGCGAGGCGGCCGGGTCGTCGCCGTCGGCACGACGACGGTGCGCGCGCTCGAAACCGCGGCGCTTGGGGGCAGACTCACGTCCTTCGAAGGCGAGTCCCGGCTTTTCATCCATCCCGGATTCCGCTTTCGCGTCGTGGATGCGATCGTGACGAACTTTCACCTGCCCGAGTCGTCGCTGCTCATGCTCGTCGCCGCGTTCGCCGGCCACGCGCGGATCATGCGCGCCTACCGGCACGCGGTCGCGCAGCGCTACCGCTTCTTCAGTTACGGCGACGCGATGTTCATCGCCGGCCCGGCCACGCCCCAAGGCAACGGCGCTGATCCGGTATGAACGAGATGCAAAGGACACCGCAATGCAGTTCGGGATCGACATAGCGGAGGCCGCCGATGCGGTTTGAGCTCGACGCGCGGGACGGCGCCGCGCGGCGCGGACGGCTCGTATTCGAGCGCGGTGTCGTCGATACGCCGGCATTCATGCCGGTCGGCACCTATGGCAGCGTCAAGGCGATGACGGCCGAGGAACTCGTTTCGGTCGGCAGCCAGATCATCCTCGGCAACACCTTCCACCTCATGCAGCGGCCCGGTATCGAAGTGGTCCGAGCGCACGGCGGTCTGCACCGGTTCATGCACTGGGACGGACCGATTCTGACGGATTCCGGCGGATTCCAGGTCTGGAGCCTGCAGGGCATGCGACGGCTGACGGAGGAGGGCGCCGTGTTTCGCTCGCCCGTGGACGGCGCGCTCGTGGAACTCACGCCGGAGAACTCCGTCGAGGTTCAGCATGAACTCGACGCCGACATCGTCATGGTCTTCGACGAATGCACCGAGTATCCGGTGCCCGAACACGAGGCGCGCGAGTCTATGCGGCGCTCGCTCCGCTGGGCGAATCGCAGCCGCGCGGCGTTCGATGCGCTCAAGAGCGGCGATCCCGGCTGCGACGCGGCGCTCTTCGGGATCGTCCAGGGCAGCGTCTTCGATGATCTCAGGCGCGAATCCCTGTCCGGTCTCGTCGACATCGGTTTCGACGGCTATGCGCTCGGCGGGCTCGCGGTCGGCGAACCCGAAGAGCAGCGGCTCGAAGTCCTCGAGGCGATGGCGCCCTTATTACCGACGGAGCGCCCACGCTACCTCATGGGCGTCGGCACGCCCGCCGATCTCGTCAAGGCGGTCGCCCGGGGCATGGACATGTTCGACTGCGTCATTCCGACGCGTCACGCACGCAACGGCCAGCTATTCACGAGCGAAGGTCGAATCAATATCCGCAACAGCCGGTTCCGGGCCGATACGGCGCCGCTCGACCCCGAGTGCGGCTGCTACACCTGCCGCAACTACTCGCGCGCCTATCTGCGCCATCTGCAGCAGTGCAACGAGATTCTGGGTTCTCGGCTCGCGACGCTGCACAATCTCCATCACTACCAGGAGCTCATGGCCTCGATGCGTACCGCGATCGGGAGCGGCCGGTTCGCCGCGCTCGCGGCGGAGGTCGCCGCACGCGGCGCCGAACGCGATTGAGCTATGCCATAATACGCGGCTGTTTCGCCGTTCGATTTCCGGGGCTTGCGCCGAGCCGCGCGGCGCGCGGCGATCCGCGGAAAGTTTCGGTTGGAATTGACGTTTTTTGCGGCACAGGGCATCAGCATGGAATCTCTTTCAGGGTTCTTTATCGACACGGCCTGGGCTCAGGCGGACGGCGGGCAGAGCACGCTGATCAGCTTCCTGCCGCTCATCGTCATCTTCGTGCTGTTCTATTTCCTGTTGATCCGTCCGCAGACGAAGAAGCAGAAGGAACACCGCTCCATGGTCGACGCGCTCGGCAGCGGCGACGAGGTCGTTACGGGCGGCGGCGTGCTCGGCAAGGTCACCCAAGTGGGCCCCGAGTTCGTCACGGTCGAGGTCGCCGACAACGTGTCGATCAAGGTGCGCAAGCACACGATTTCGGCGGTGATGCCGAAGGGCACGCTCAGGAGCGTCTGAGTTGCGCCCGCCGGCAGACCTTGCAATGTCCGCATTCGCGCCCAATATGAATGTGAACAAGTTTCGGCTTGCGCCGGATCGCCCAAGCTCAAAGACATGAACCCAAAGGCATGAACCGCTATCCGCGATGGCTCAACTGGCTGGTGCTCTTCGTCATCCTGGCGGGATCGCTGCTGGCCTTGCCGAACATCTACGGCGTCGACGCCGGCGTCCATGTCACGCGCCCGGACGCCAATCCGCTTCAGGAGTCGACGCTCGGCCAGATCGAGACGATTCTCGACGAGGAGGAGATCGGTTTCGTGTCGGCCGTGCTCGAGGACGACGCCGGGCTCGTCAGGTTCGCCAACGAAGCCGATCAGCAGCGCGCCAACGCCTTGTTGCGCGAACGCATGCCCAATCACATCGTCGCTCTGACGCTCGTCCCGCGCACGCCGGGCTGGCTCGCCGCGCTCGGTTTCGAACCGATGAACCTGGGCCTCGATCTGCGCGGCGGCGTGCATTTCCTTTACCAGGTCGATCTCGACACCGCGGTCCAGCAGTTCCTGGGCACCTACGAGGCGAGCCTGCGCACGCAGTTGCGCGAGGCCGGGATCCGCAACCGAGTACAGGTTGAAGGCGACACGCTGCTCGTGCCGATCATCGACGGCGGCGATCTCGACGAGGTCGAGCGCATGATCCGCGGCCTCGACGAGGCCGGGGCCCTGCAGCTCGTCGACCGGCTCATCGTCGATCGCGTCAATTTCGACGAGGGTTCGGGCTTCCGCGTGCAGCTCGCCGACACGCTGTTGCGCGAGCGGCAGGATTTCGCGATCCAGCAGAACACGACCACCTTGCGCAACCGCGTCAACGAACTCGGCGTCGCCGAACCGGTCGTGCAGCGCCAGGGCCTCGACCGGATCCTGATCCAGTTGCCGGGCGTGCAGGATCCGGCGCAGGCCGAGCGCATCCTCGGGGCGACCGCGACGCTCGAGTTCCGGCTCGTCGACACCGAAAACAACGCCTACGACGCGCAGGAGCGCGGCCGCGCGCCGCTCGGTTCGGAGCTCTACCAGGACACGGGCAGCCTGCCCGTGCTGCTGCGCCGGGAAGTGATCGTGACCGGCGACCAGATCACGGACGCGACGTCGGGATACGACCAGGGTCAGCCGGCCGTATTCGTCAACCTCGATTCGAGCGGCGCGAACCGCATGCTCGATACGACCTCGCAGAACCTCGGCCGGCCCATGGCGGTGCTGTTCATCGAGGAGACGCCCGAACTCGTCGAGCGCAACGGCGAGCAGATCATCGAGACCGTATCCGACGAAACCGTCATCAACCAGGCGACGATCCAGGGCGTGTTCTCGAGCCGCTTCCGGATCACGGGCCTGACGCCGTTCGAGGCGCAGGATCTGGCCCTGCTGCTCAGGGCCGGCGCGCTCGCGACGCCGATCTTCAAGATCGAGGAGCGCACGATCGGGCCGAGCCTCGGTCAGGACAACATCAACCAGGGGCGGCTCGCGATCATCGTCGGTTTCCTCGCCGTGGTCGCGTTCATGGCCGTCTACTACCGCATCTTCGGGCTCGTCGCGAACCTCGCGCTGTTCGCCAACCTCGTGCTCATCGTCGCGCTGCTGTCGTTGCTTCAGGCGGCGCTTACGCTGCCGGGCATCGCGGGCATCGTGCTGACCGTCGGCATGGCCGTCGACGCCAACGTGCTGATCTTCGAGCGCATCCGCGAGGAGCTCAGAAACGGCAATTCGCCGCAGGCGAGCATCCGCGCGGGCTACGAGAAGGCCTTCTCGACGATCGCCGATGCGAACATCACCACGCTGATCGCCGCGACCGTGCTCTTCACGCTCGGCACCGGGCCGATCAAGGGGTTCGCCGTCACCCTCGGGCTCGGCATCATGACCTCGATGTTCACTTCGATCATCGGCACGCGCGCGGTCGTGAACCTGATCTACGGCGGGCGCCACCAGGTACAGCGGCTCGCGATCGGCGGAAACGTCTGATGCCGCTGTTCAACAAGACACCTGACTTCAACTTCATGGGGCCGCGCCGCCAGGCGACGGGCCTGTCGGTCATCCTGATCGTGGCTTCGCTCGCAGCGCTCGGCTTTCGCGGCCTGAACTTCGGCGTCGAGTTCACGGGCGGCGTGTTGCTCGAGGTCGGTTACGAGACGGCCGTCGATCTCGAGAGCGTTCGGGGCGTGCTCGCCGAGGAAGGTTACGAGAACCCGAGCGTACAGTTCTTCGGCGCCGCGACCGATGTCCTGGTTCGTCTCCCGCCGGTCACCGATGCCGAGGAAGGCGCGAATCTCGGCGAGCAAGCCTTCGTGGCGCTGCAGGCGCGCGATCCCGCGGTCGAACTCAGGCGCGTCGAATTCGTGGGGCCGCAGGTCGGCGAAGACCTGAGAGAGCAGGGCGGGCTCGCGATGCTGTTCGCGCTGATCATGATCTTCGCCTACGTGATGCTCAGATTCCGCTGGAAGTTCGCCGCCGGGGCGATCGCGGCGCTGGTTCACGACGTGCTCATCACGCTCGGTTTCTTCTCGGTCACCGGGTTGACGTTCGACCTGTCGGTGCTCGCCGCGCTGCTCGCGGTCATCGGCTACTCGCTCAACGACACGATCGTCATCTTCGACCGGATCCGCGAGAACTTCCGCCTGATCCGCCGCGGCTCGGCGGTCAACATCATCAACACGTCGATCAACCAGACGCTGGCGCGCACCGTCATCACCGGCATCACGACCCTGCTCGTGCTGGTCGCGCTGCTGCTGCTCGGCGGCAATACCGTCTACGGCTTCTCCGTCGCACTGATCGCCGGCGTCCTGATCGGCACGTATTCGTCGATCTACGTCGCAAGCTCAGCGGCGCTGGCGCTCGACGTCTCGCCGACCGACCTGGTGCCGCCGAAGCGCGAGGAAGCCGACGAGATGCCGTAACCCGAGGCAACGGCGCTCAGTCAACGGCAAATCGGCTACGCAGGCGCGCCGTTCCGGCTTACGCGAACTGCCAAGCGTGTTTCCCCCGCTCCGCAGCAGAGAAGGGGGTGAACGGTTTCCGGTGCAGGTACGAACTTCGCGTCTACGAACTACAGGTCGCGCGCATGCGGTGCGAGCAGCTTCGAAAGCGCCGCGTAGACCTTGGGCGTGCCGGCGACGATGTTCCCGCTGTCGATGTAGGCATCGGTGCCGTTGAAGTCGCTGATGCGCCCGCCCGCCTCGCGGATGATCAGCGAGCCGGCCGCGAGGTCCCACTTCTGCAGTCCGAGTTCCCAGAAGCCGTCGACGCGTCCGGCGGCGACATAGCAAAGATCGAGCGCCGCGGAGCCGAGCCGCCTGACGCCCGCCGTCTCCACGAGCACGGCGCGCAGCATGGCGAGATAGGCATCCGTGGCGTCGGCCGTGATCCGGTACGGGAATCCGGTCGCGAGTAGCGCCCGCTTCAGGCCGACCCGCTTGCTCACGCGGATGCGCCGCCCGTCGAGGTGCGCGCCCTGACCGCGGCTTGCGGTGAAGATCTCCTGCCGCAGCGGGTCGTAGACGACGCCGTGCTCGATCGTTCCGGCGTGGGCGACCGCGATCGAGACGGAAAACACCGGAAAGCCGTGCAGGTAGTTCGTCGTACCGTCGAGCGGATCGATGATCCACTGGTAGTCGTGGTCGCCCGAGGCGCCGCTTTCCTCGCCGAGGATGGCGTGTTCGGGATAGTGATCGCGGATCACTTCGATGATCGCGGTCTCGGCGGCGCGATCGACGGCCGAGACGAATTCGTTGCGCCCCTTCTCGACCACCTCGAGCGATTCGAGCCGGTTGATCTGGCGCACCATGATCTCGCCGGCCCGCCGGGCGGCCCGTACTCCGATGTTGACCATGCCGTGCATCGGCGCAGCGTAGAATAAGCGTCCGTCGCAGACAATCCCGACAGCCGTGCACATACCGGTCCGCATCGTTCTCGTCACTCCGACGCATCCCGGCAATATCGGGGCGGCCGCGCGGGCGATGAAGACGATGGGCCTGAGCGACCTGGCCCTCGTCGCGCCGAAGCATTTTCCGAGCGAGGAGGCGACGGCACGCGCCTCGGGCGCCGGCGATGTGCTCGACAACGCCGAGGTTACCGCGACCCTGCCCGAGGCGATCGGCGATTGCGGCTACGTGGTCGGCGCGAGCGCGCGGCTGCGCGGCTCGAAGTGGCCCATCGTCGACCCGAGAACCTGCGCCGAATCGATCTGGCGGCATCTGCCCGACAACCGCGTCGCGCTCGTCATGAGGCCCGAGCACTCGGGCCTCAGCAACGACGATCTCGGCCGCTGCCGGGAACTCGTGCACATCCCGACGAACCCCGAATTCGGCTCCCTGAACCTTGCGATGGCCGTGCAGGTGCTGTGCTACGAACTGCGCATGTGCCAGTTGAGTTCGAGCGTTGCGAGCGGGGAAGACCGCGGCGTTCCGTTTGCGAGCGCGGCGGAACTCGAAGGCTTCCACGAACATCTCGAGCGCGTGCTCGCGGCGGCCGGTTTTCTGCATCCGGTGCATCAGAAGCAGCTCAGGCTCAAGCTCAGGCGGCTGTTTCAGCGCGCACGGCCCGACCACAACGAGATCAACATCCTGCGCGGCATCGTCGCGGCGCTCGACCCGGCAAGATATACCGACGGCAGGGGATCGGCATGAGCGAGCGACCGCTTTATCTAGACAATGCGGCGACCACGGCCGTCGATCCGGCGGTGATCGAGGCGATGATAGCCTGCCTCGGATCCGGCGGCCGTTTCGAGAACCCCTCATCCGCGCACCCGGGCGGCGCGAGCGCGCGGCGGCTGGTCGAGGCGGCGCGCGAGCGGATCGCCGAACGCGTCAACGCCTCTCCCGGCGACATCGTGTTCACGTCCGGAGCCACCGAATCCAACAACCTCGCGATTCTCGGCGCCTTCGATGCCGATGAGCGCCCGAACAGGCATTTCGTCACGACGCGCATCGAGCATCACTCCGTGCTCGACACGGCTCGTGCGCTCGAAGCCCGGGGCATCGACCTGACGTATCTCGACTGCGATGCCGAAGGCGTCGTCACTCCGCAGCAAGTGCTTGACGCGGTGACCGACGCCACGGTGCTCGTGTCGATCATGCACGTCAACAACGAGATCGGCGTGATACAGGATATCGAGGCGATCGCGCAGATCTGCGCAACGCGGCAGGTGCGCCTGCACGTCGATGCCGCGCAGAGCGCCGGCAAGATTCCGCTGGATCTCGGCGGCTGGGGAGTGGATCTGTGTTCTTTGACGGCCCACAAGGCGCACGGCCCGAAGGGTATCGGCGCGCTCTACGTCGCCGACGATGTCGTGCTGACGCCGCAGTTGCACGGCGGCGAGCAGGAACGGGGTTTGCGGGCCGGCACGCTCGCCACGCACCAGATCGTCGGCATGGGCAAGACGTTCGAGCTTGCGCGGCCCGACCGAGACGGGCCGAGGCTTGCGAACCTGCGCGACAGGCTCTGGAAGGGTCTCGAGCGCATCGACGGCGTGAGGCTAAACGGTTGCGCCGACCGCGCCGCGCCGCACATTCTCAACGTCTGCTTTCCGGGAATCGACGGCGAGAGCCTGAGGCTTGCGCTCGCCGACATCGCCGTTTCGGCGGGTTCGGCCTGCGCCTCGGACATCCCGGAGCCGTCGCATGTGCTGTCGAGCCTCGGCTTGAGCGACGCGCTGGCGCAGAGCTCGCTGCGCCTGAGCGTCGGCCGGTTCACCGAGCCCGCCGACACCGAGCGGGCGGTCGAGCGGATCGGCACGGAGGTCGCGCGCCTGCGCACGCTTGCCGCGGGCGCCCCCGCGTGGTGCTCAAACTGAGCCTTTGAGCTAAAATTGTTATACGCCAATGGATTACAGCTCGGAGGTGCTGAGGCGTTTCGATCTGCCCCCTGGAGCAGGGGAGCTTCCCGACGGGACACGAGGCGTTGTCCGCGGTGAAGCCGAAGATCGCAGCCTTGGGATCTGGGTGCGGTTCGATGTGCGGGTTCAGGAGGGCCTTATCCGCGCCGTCCGCTTCAGGTTGTTCGGCTGCCCGCACGCGATCGCCGCGGCCGGTCTGATCGCCGAAGGGCTCGAGGGACAGCCGGCCCGATCGCTGAGCTGTCTCGACCTGCGAAAGGTGGCGAGCGATCTGGACCTGCCGGCTGAAAAGTACGGCAAGTTGCTCAGGATCGAGGATGCATTGCTCGCGTGCTGGCGTGCGCTCGGCGCTGCGCGCGACTGAAGCGGCAAGGGTGACAAAGGGACTGCTGGCGATGGCCATTTCATTGACGAACAGTGCGGCGGAACGGGTCAGGACCTATCTCGAGCGCCGCGGCCGCGGGCTCGGCCTCAGGGTCGGCGTCCGCAAGACCGGCTGCTCGGGCTACGCCTACGTGATCGACTACGCCGATTCCGTCGAAACCGACGACGTGATCTTCGACGACGCCGGCGTCAAGGTGATCGTCGATACGAAGAGCCTGGCGCTCATCGACGGCACCGAAGTCGATTTCGTCAAGGAAGGCATCAACGAAGCCTTCAGGTTTCGCAATCCCAACATCAAGGGCGAGTGCGGCTGCGGCGAAAGCTTCAGCGTCTAGCCATGTCCCGGAACACTTCCGGTCGCTTGCGACGAGCGCCTGCAAATGTGCGGTACGCGCCCGCACTTCCAGCCTTCCGCAATCGCAAGGGGAGTCGCACTACGGGCCGCTTGAAACCCTCGCGCGCAGGGATGCGCGCGCGGAGCCTACATGGATGTATTCACGGCGTGTTTCAAGCGGCCCGTAGTGCGGCTCCCCGCATCACCGCGACAACGCACACTTCGAGCCTGCATGGACGGATTCACGGCGTGTTTCAAGCGGCCCGTAGTGCGGCTCCCCGCACCACCGCGACAACGCACACTTCAAGCCCGCATGGATTAGTCCACGGCGTGATTGAAACGACCGATGGCGCGACTCCCTGCCCTATCCATCTATCTTCAACCAGGATGAGCAATGCCAGTTGAACGCACCCTGTCGATCGTCAAACCCGACGGCGTCGAGAGAAACCTGATCGGAGAGATCTACGGCCGTTTCGAGCGCGCCGGACTCACGATCGTCGCGGCGAAAATGACGCAGTTGAGCCGCGGACAGGCCGAGGGCTTCTACGCCGTCCATCGCGAGCGCCCGTTCTTCCCGGACCTGATCGAGTACATGACTTCGGGTCCCGTCATGATCCAGGCGCTCGAAGGCGAGAATGCCATTACAGTCAATCGCGAACTCATGGGGGCGACGAACCCGGCAGAGGCTGCCCCCGGAACCATCCGGGCCGACTTCGCCGATTCGATCGAACAGAACGTCGTGCACGGCTCCGACGCGCCGGAAACCGCGGCCGTGGAGGTGAGCTACTTCTTCGACGAGGCCGAGATTTGCCCGCGAACGCGCTGACCGCAGCGAACCGCAACGACGGCAAGCCGAACCTGCTCGGCATGCCGGTGGAGGCGCTCGTCCGCTTCTTCGAAGACCTGGATCAGAAGCCGTTTCGCGCCCGGCAGATCATGCGCTGGGTGTACAAGCGCCGCGTGCTCGACTTTGCCGCGATGACGGACCTGAGCAAGGCGCTGCGCGAGCAGCTCAGCGAGGTCGCGGACCTCAAGCTCCCGGACGTGATCTCCGTCGAGCGCTCGGCGGACGGAACCCGCAAGTGGCTGCTGGATGTCGGCGGCGCCCAGGCCGTCGAGACGGTCTTCATCCCGGAGCCCAGACGCGCGACGCTGTGCATCTCCTCGCAGGCCGGCTGCGCGCTCGACTGCGCGTTCTGCGCGACCGGCGAGCAGGGCTTCAACCGCAACCTGTCCATCGCCGAGATTCTTGGCCAGGTGGTGCTGGCCTCCCTGGAGGTCGCGCCGGTCGAAATCAGCAACGTCGTGTTCATGGGCATGGGCGAGCCGCTCGCGAACTATGCCAATGTCGTTCCCGTAGCGAAGCTCCTGATCGACGATCGCGCCTTCGGCCTCTCCAGGCGGCGCGTCACGATCAGCACGGCCGGCCTCGTCCCGCAGATCACGCGCCTGGCAGAGGAATGCAACGTCGCGCTCGCCGTGTCGCTGCATGCGCCGAACGATGAGCTGCGCGACCGGCTCGTGCCGATCAACCGCATTCACCCGATCGAAAGTCTTCTCGATGCGTGCTGGCGGTACGCCGGCGTTCTGGGATCCCGTCAGATCACTTTCGAGTACGTCATGCTCGACGGGGTCAACGACAGCCAGGCGCATGCGCGCGACCTGGCCCGCTTGCTGCGGGATCGGCCGGCCAAGGTCAATTTGATCCCATTCAACTCCTGGCCCGGCTCGGGTTTTCGCTGTTCCTCGGCGGATTGCATCGAAACGTTCTGGCAGGTTCTTCAGTCAAGCGGCATAGTCGCGACAATCAGGCGGCCGCGCGGCGCCGACATCGCTGCCGCGTGCGGTCAATTGGCGGGTCGTATCGATGACAGGCGCAAGGTGCGTTTGAGCCACAAGCTTCTCGGAACCGGCGCCGCATGAGGCGCTGGCGCAATATCGCTTCGCTCGGCTGCGCGGCGTTGCTTGCCGCGTGCGTATCCACCACGGCGCCCGTACTTGACGCGCCGCTGTCCGACGCGGCCGCGGCGGACGCCAACGTGAACCTCGGCGCGGAATACCTGCGCCGCGGCCGCCCGAATGTCGCGCTCGAAGTACTCGGCCGCGCGCTCGAAATCGATCCCCGTCATGCCGCCGCGCATCTCGCGATTGCGCTGGCGTACGGAGAACTCGGCGAGCACGAGCTTGCCGAAGCGCACCATCGGCGCGCGCTACGGTTCGATTCGGGGAGTCCGGAAGCTCAGAATGCCTACGCGGTGTTTCTCTGCCGCCAGAACCGATGGCCGGAGGCCGAGCCGCTGTTCCGGCAGGCCGCGGACAATGCCGACTACGCCACGCCCGCAGCCGCGCTCACCAACGCCGGCACCTGCGCGCGCAACGCCGACGAGCCCGAATCGGCCCGGAACTTTTATCTTGAAGCCCTGTCGGCCGATCCCGGCTATCCCGACGCGCTTGCGAACATGGTCGATATCGCTTGGCTGAGTCGGGACTACGTCGCGGCGCGATCGTGGTTGCAGCGTTCGTTGACCGCGCGGCCCGGCAATGCCCGCTTGCTGTTGCTTTGCGTTCGGATCGAGGGGGAACTCGGCGATCCGCAGGCCGCCGATCGCTGCGCGGCCCGGCTGCGCGCTGACTTTCCAGAATCCGCCGAGTCTGCTCAAATACGCTTGGACAGTGAACTGTCCCACGACTGACACAGCGCATTCAGTGAGCGGAACGCGGCCGGGCAAGGTGCGTTCCGCAGATCCTATCCGGTCCGGCAATGACTCAGAAGACTGACACACGCAAGAACGGGGCGGCAGAGCAAGAGGAAGATCGCCCGGGTCTCGGCGCCACGCTGCGTGATGCGCGCAAGCGCCGGAAGCTGTCGGTCGATCAGCTGGCGGACGAGTTGCGCCTCGAGTCCCGGCTCGTGCATGCGCTCGAAGAGGAGCGCTTCGAGGAAGTCGCCGCCCCGGTATTCGCTCGCGGTTATCTCCGGCAATGCGCCAGGACGCTGGGCCTCGATGCCGACGAATTGCTCCGTGAGTACGATCGGCTTACCGGACACGGCGACCCCGAGCTTGCCGTGTCGGACGAAGCGATCGCCAGGGAAGCGGCCAGGAGGAGTGCCGGGCGCTTGCGGTTCGCGTTTCTCACGTTCATCCCCGTTGCGCTCGTGGCCGGTGTGATCTGGTGGTCCGGGGGAGCGGAGCTTTTCGCCGAACGGTACGGGCTGAGTGCGTCATCGGAGCGACCCTCCTTGTTGCCCAACGCGGCTCCGGTGGCGGGCGATACCGGTGCCGGGGATGGTGTCCCGGCGCCGGACGCTCCCGATGCCGCGCCAGCCGCGGACGTAGCGCCGCCGGCCGACGCAGCGCCAGCGGCCGATGCAGCGCCAACGGCGGTCGCGGCGCCGGGCAACGAGTCCTCCGGGCTGACGCAGAACGTGACCGGGGCGCCGGCCGGCACGGACGTTCCGGCCACCCCGGCCGAACTCGACGGGCTGACCAATCCGGGCATTCGCGACGATCAGGCCGATACCGGTGACGGCATCAATCCGGGCGTCGCGGTCGATCTGCCCCCTTCCGACCGCGTCGACGACCCGGGCGATTTGGGCGATCCCGACGGTGCATCCGGTGATTCGGACGCCTCCGCCGATGCCGATCCGCTCGCGCCAGACAGCGCCGATCCTGTCGACGACCTCACAGGCTTCGTGGCCATCGAGGCCACGCTGACCTTCATCGGGGATTCCTGGGCCGAAGTCACCGACGCGCGCGGCGTGCGGCTGGTCTACGATCTTGGCGCCGCAGGCGAGCAGCGAACGGTCGTCGGCGCCGCGCCGCTCGATTTCCTGTTCGGCAACTACCTCGGAGTCAGCCTCGATATCGACGGGCAGCCCTGGGACATCCCTGCTCCTGCGGTCGGCGGCACGGTAGTCGCGTTTTCGGTCGCCGCGGCCCGGGACTGACGGTCCCATGGCCAGGCTCATCCAGCCCGTTCGGGGCATGAACGACATTCTCCCGGACGAGGAGGGCGTCTGGGAGCGTGTCGAGTCCGCGGCCGCGGACCTCTTCGGGCGGTATGGCTATCGACGCATTCGAATCCCGGTGCTCGAGAAGACGGAACTCTTCCGCCGTGCGATCGGCGAGCTGACCGATATCGTCGAGAAAGAGATGTATACGTTCGAGGATCGCAACGGCGACAGCCTGACCATGCGGCCGGAGGCGACGGCGAGCGTCGTGCGCGCATGCCTGAGTCACGGTCTCGTGCACAACCGGCAGCAGAAGCTCTGGTGCAGCGGTCCCATGTTCCGTCACGAGAGGCCGCAAAAGGCGCGCTACCGCCAGTTCCACCAGATCAACGTCGAAGCGATCGGCCACGCCGAGCCCGAAGTTGACGCCGAACTCATCGTCATTTCGGCGCGGCTCTGGGACACGCTCGGTATCGGCGCCGTGCTCGAGATCAACTCGCTCGGCACGCCGGAGTCCAGAGCCGGCTACCGAACGGCACTCGTCGACTATTTCGACAAGCGCCGCGATGAGCTCGATGCGGACAGCCTCAGACGCCTCGAACGCAACCCGATGCGCATACTCGACAGCAAGAATCCGGCGATGCGGGAACTCGTCGCGGCGGCGCCGCTGCTCGTGGATTACCTCGACAGCGAATCTCGCGACCACTTCGAGCGCGTCAAGACGCTGTTGTCGGATGTCGGAGTGGCGTTCAGCATCAACCCGCGCCTCGTGCGCGGTCTCGATTACTACACGCGCACGGTCTTCGAGTGGGTCACCGACCGGCTCGGCGCGCAAAGCGCGATCTGTTCCGGAGGCCGATACGACGGGCTCGTGAGCCAGCTCGGCGGCCGGGACACGCCCGGTGTCGGTTGGGCGCTCGGTATCGAACGGGTCGTTGAGCTCATGCGCGCGGAAGGCTTCGACGCCGGCGAGGCCGGCCCCGACGCGTACGTGATCGGCGTGGGCGACGCGCCCCGGCGCGAATGCTTCGCTGCCGCGGAACGCTTGCGGCAGACCCTGCCGGGCGTCAGGGTCCGGATCGGGCCGCCCGGAGGCTTCCGTGCGCAGCTCAGGCGAGCCGACAGGAGCGGCGCGCGCTATGCGCTGATCGTTGGCGATGACGAACTCGCGGCGGGCAAGTTCAGCATCAAGCCGCTGCGCCAGGATCGCGAGCAGGAACTCGTGAGCTTCGACGAACTGGTAAGCCGGCTTGACGCCGAAACCGCTGCGAAGCAGTAAACTATTGCGAAACTTGACGCGTGCAGCGACCGGGCCGGTCGCGTCGTAGCGGAGTCGGAGCAAGGCGTGAACGAATATCTGACGGAAAGGGAACAGCTTGAGGTCTTCAGGCAGTGGTGGCGCGACTACGGCTGGTATCTCGTCGGCGGGGCCGGCATGGCGCTGCTCGGCTACTTCGGCTGGAACCAGTACCAGGCGCGCGAACAGGCGCTCAACGAGGAGGCCGCGGCGCTCTACATCGAACTGCAACAGGCCGTCGAGGACGACAGTCCGGAGTCCGACCGGATCCTCGCCGAGCTCAAGGGAGAGTTTCCGGACAGCCCGTACGCGCAGCAGGGCAGCCTGCTCATGGCGCGCGAACTGCTGATCAGCGACCCGCAGCGCGCTACCGAAGAGCTGCGCCGCGTGATGACGACGAGCGGCGATCCGGAACTCGCCATGGTCGCGCGCCTCAGGCTCGCGCGCGTGCTCGCCTACCGCGAGTCCTGGGATGACGCGCTCGCGGTACTTCAGGTCGCAGAACCCGGGCAGTTCGCCGCGCGCATCGGCGAGATCGAGGGCGACATCCATTTCGCCCGGGGCGATGCGGATGCGGCGCGCGCGGCTTACGAACGGGCATTGTCCGACCCCGGATGGGAGAACCTGGATCGCAACCTGCTGACCATGAAGCTCAACGACCTCGATACCGTGCAGACCGTAAGTGCGGTTGGGGAGGAAGGCGAATGAACGCAACGCTCACCATGTCGCCCGTGGCAGCCCGTAACGACGGCCCCGCCGCAGCCAGACGCAGCGTTTGGCTCTGCCCGGGCTTGCTGGCGGCCGCGACGCTTGCGCTGGGCGGTTGCGGGCTGTTCGGGGGCGGCGACGACGACACCGCGGAGCAGCCCGCCGAGCTCACGGCCTTCGACAGTTCCCTGCGCGTGCGCAGGATTTGGCGCAACCGGGTCGGCGATGCGACGGAACGGCTCAGGCTCGGACTCAGGCCCGCGACCGACGGCACCATGATCTTCGCCGGCGCGCACGACGGCAATGTCGTGTCGCTCGACGCCGAGACGGGACGCCGTGCGTGGTCCGTCGAGACGGACCTGCCGCTTGCGGCCGGCCCCGGGGTCGGTGCGGGCCTGATCGTGTTCGGTACGAACGACGGCGACTTGATCGCGCTCGGGGCAGAGGACGGCACGGAGCGCTGGCGCGTGGCCGTCGGCAGCGAGGTGCTCGCGCCGCCGGCCGTGACGGCGAGCGTCGTCATCTACCGTTCCGTCGACGGTCGCCTGCGCGGCGCGTCGAGCGAGGACGGAACGCCGGTCTGGTCCGTCGAGCAATCGCTGCCGCCGCTTACGCTGCGCGGCAATACGGCGCCGTATGTCGCCGGACAGGTGGTCATCAGCGGCTTCTCCAACGGTCGGGTCGGCGCTTACGACGTGTCGAGCGGCGAACGCGTCTGGGATCTGGCGCTCGCCAACGCCACCGGCCGCAATGAACTGGAGCGGCTCGTCGACGTAAGCGCGGGACTGCAGGTCGTCGGCAACGACGTTTACGCGGTCGGTTATCAGGGCCGTGCGCTCGGCATCGACCTGCGCAACGGGATCGTGATCTGGCAGCAGGACATGTCGTCCCACGCGGGTCTCGGCGTCGATCTGAACAACGTCTACGTCACCAGCGATGTCGATGCCGTCGTCGCGCTGGACCGCCAGGCGGGTACGCCGATCTGGAGCCAGGAGGCGCTCAGGCTGCGCGACGTGACCGCGCCCACGCGCCACGGTCAGGCCGTCGTCGTCGGCGACTTCGAAGGGTATCTGCACTGGCTCGACCCGAACGACGGCCGCTTCCTGGCCAGGACGCGCGCGGCATCCGACCGGATCAGCGCCGCACCGCTCGTCTCGGGCCTCAACGTCTACGTTCAGGCCGACGACGGATCCGTCGCGGCGTTCGAAGTCGTCAACGAGTCCGGCTGAGTCAGGAGCCGTGTTCCCATGTTGCCCGCCGTGGCGCTCGTCGGTCGGCCGAACGTCGGCAAGTCGACGCTCTTCAACCAACTGACGCGCTCGCGCGACGCACTCGTCGCCGACCTTCCGGGCGTTACCCGCGACCGCCGCTACGGTTTTACCCGGCGCTCCGGCCGAAGCTGCATCGTCATCGATACCGGTGGCCTCGGCGCCAGCGGCAGCGCCGAGATCGAGGCGGGCATCGAGCGGCAGGTCGAGGCAGCGCTCGAGGAAGCCGATCTGGTCGTGCTCGTCGTCGACTACCGCGAGGGGCTCACCGCGGCGGACGAGCGTATCGCAGCGCGGCTGCGCCGTTCCGGAAAACCCGTCACGGTGACCGTCAACAAGGCCGAGGGCATAGCCCCAGAGCTTGCCGCGGCGGAATTTCACGGCTTCGGTTTCGGCGAGCCGGTCCGCATCGCGGCGCTGCACGGTCAGGGTCTCAAGCGCTTGCTCGAGCGCGTGCTCGAACCCGTCGCCGCGGACGACGCAGGCGCGGAGCCTGCCTTCGCTGATCCCAGGCTCGCGGTCGTCGGCCGGCCGAACGTCGGCAAATCCACCCTGATCAACCGCCTGCTCGGCGCCGAGCGGCTCATTACCTCGCCCGTGCCCGGAACGACGCGCGACAGCATCTTCGTGCCCTGCGAGCGCAACGGCAGGGCGTTCACGCTGATCGACACGGCCGGGATCCGCCGCCGGGCGAAAGTCAGCGAAGCCGTGGAGAAGTTCAGCGTCGTGCAGAGCCTTCAGGCGATCGAGAGCGCCGGTGTCGCGATCGTGCTGTTCGATGCGCACGAAGGCGTGACGGAGCAGGACCTGCGCCTGATCGGGCTCGTCGTCGCCCGCGGCCGGGCGCTCGTCATCGGGATCAACAAGTGGGACGGGCTGACCGCGCGCCGGCGCCGCCGGATCGAAGCGCAGATCGACCGCCAGCTCGGCTTCGTGCCGTTCGCGAGCGTGCACTACCTCTCGGCGCTGCACGGCAGCGGCATCGCCGACGTGATCCTGAGCGCTTTCGATGCCTATGAGGCGGCAGGTTCCGACATCCCGACGCCCACGCTCAATGCGATTCTCGAACGCGCGGTCGAAGCGCACCCGCCTCCCGTCGTGCGGGGGCGGCAGGTGCGGCTGCGCTACGCGCACCAGGGCGGCCGATATCCGCCGCGCATCGTTGTCCACGGCAGCCAGGCCGCGCGGCTGCCCGCGCATTACCGACGCTATCTCGAGAACAGCTTTCGCGCGGCGCTCAAGCTCGAGGGCACGCCGGTCCGTGTCGAACTCAAGAGCGGCGGCAACCCGTTCGCTGGCCGGCGCAACGTGCTGACGCCAAGGCAGATCAAGCGCCGCAAGCGGGTCATCCGGCATGCGCGCGGCGGGCGCTAGCCTGCATATCTCGCCGAGCGCGATGGTGTTCTCTCGCCTCCCCGCATGCCTTCGATGAAGCGCGGAGTTAAACTGCCGCACTTTCAGTTTTCGTTGCGGGATTGATCCATGTCGAGCGCTCGCCAAGATATCGTCGTTGCCGGCGAGTTTCCGATGCATCGGGGCGGCGCGCTCGTCGATCCGACGATCGCGTACGAGACCTGGGGCGAACTCGACGCCGAGCGCAGCAACGCCGTGCTGCTTTTCACGGGCCTCTCGCCGTCAGCCCACGCGGCATCGTGCCCCGAGGACCCGACTCCGGGCTGGTGGGAGGAGATCGTCGGGCCGGGACGACCGATCGATACGCGCCGCTATTTCGTGATCTGCGTCAATTCGCTCGGGAGCTGCTTCGGCTCCACGGGGCCCGCGTCGGTCAATCCCGAGACCGGCGACATCTACCGCCTCGAGTTTCCCACGCTGGCGCTCGAGGATGTGGCCCGAGGCGGCTTCGAGGTGCTGCGCCATCTCGGTATCGAAAAGCTGCACACGCTCGTCGGCCCGTCCATGGGCGGCATGACGGCGCTGGCTTTCGAGCTGCTGTTCCCCGGTCGTACGGACGGTCTGATACTCATGTCGACGGGGCCGCGCGCGCTGCCGTTTTCGATCGCGCTGCGTTCGCTGCAGCGCGAAATGATCCGCCGCGATCCGGACTGGCAGGATGGCAACTATCCGCGCGACACGGTGCCGCTCACCGGCATGCGGCTCGCACGCAAGCTCGGCATGATCACCTACCGTTCCGCCGAGGAGTGGCGGCAGCGCTTCGGACGCGAGCGCGTTTCGGCCGAGCATGCCGCAGGCGATCCGTTCGGTATCGCGTTCCTGGTCGAGTCCTATCTGGAGCATCACGCGAACAAGTTCATCGGCCAGTTCGACCCGAATTGCTATCTCTATCTGTCGCGGGCGAGCGATCTGTTCGATGTCGCCGATCACGGCGGTTCCGTCGAAGCCGGGCTTGCCGGGATCCGGGCCAGGCGAATTCTGGTCGTCGGCGTGCAGACGGATTTTCTGTATCCGATGCATCAGCAGCATGAGCTCGTTGAAGGGTTGTCGGGTGGGGGGCGCGACGTCGAGTTCGTGGAGCTCGATTCCCTGCAGGGTCACGATTCGTTCCTCGTCGACATGGACAGTTATCGGCCCGTCATCGCGAGCTTTTTCGGCTGATCGGTCGCCATGGGGCGTCAGTGGTGGGGCGCCCGCTCGCAACGTCTATCCCCGCACCTCTCCCGGCGGTCGAAAGGATTCGGGGACAGACGATGCGATCGGCCGCCGTGGGGCGGTGGAG
>JAJDVG010000041.1 GCA_022826245.1 Gammaproteobacteria bacterium | reverse complement strand
GCTCACCGCGGGCTTGGGGGGAGGCGTACTACCGATCGCTTGAGACACGCGGTGAATACGTCCCTGTACGCTCGGCGCGCGCATCCCGGCGCGCGACGGTCTCAAGCGATCGGTAGTACGCCTCCCCTTGACATGGACGCGGTTCAATAGTTGAAGGTCACGTCGGCCTGCAGCCTGTTGTAGTCGCGAAGGTTGCGCGCGGCTTCGCCCCGGTCGCCGATGATGTAGCGCAGCGCCAGCCCCCATCCGCCGGGGAAGGCATAGCCCGCACGTAGGGTGTGGCCGCTGCCGTCACTCGTGCCGCCGGCGAAATCGGAGTCCGTGAACGCGCCCACGACGGCGTTGGCTTCGAGATCCTGGTAGATGTACGCGAAGTTCCACGTGCCCATGTCCGACGCGCGCCGGTAGTCGATACCGAACGCGAGTCCGTCCTCGAATTCCTGCGCCGCGTTGTTGGTCACGTAGTCGACGAACATCGTCAGCGGATGGCCGCCGAGGTCCAGCCTGAGTTCTCCGAAGACCTCAACCTGGGAAAACCCGTACAGATAGTTGCCGGCTGCATCGAGCTGGTTGCCCTGGCCGTTGGCGGGCGTGAATACGGGCCTGCGGCCCTGGGCATGGCTGAGTTCGTGGACGCTTGCGCCGGCCGTCAGGGTGGCGCCGCTCGCGAGGGTGTCCCTGAAGCCCGCCTGAAGTCCGTACCACACCGAGTCGGGACCGGAGCCGCGTTCCTCGACCCAGAACGTCGACGCATTCGCGAAGAATGCGCCGGAGTTCATTCTCAGGGCGAGCCCTTCCGGTCGGATGTCGTTGTCGTAGAGCAGGTGATAATTCCCGGGCCGGAAGAAGGGGTTGGACATCTTGCCGCCCCGCAGGGTCAGGTTGTCGGACAGGCTCCAATCGAAGTACGCGAGATCGACACCGATCGATTTTCTCGAAAACCCCTCGTCAAGCGACTGGTTGCCGCTGTCGTTGGCGATGCCGCCGGTGGACAGGCCGAAACCCACTTCCATGTTCTCGTTGATCGTCGCGGTCGCGTTGGCCCTGGCCCGGATTCGATGCCGGTGCCTTACGGAAAAGACGTCGTCGTTGATCGTTTCGTGCCGATAGCGCAGGTCTCCGTCCAGCGTCAGGCTGTCCGTCCAGGAAGGCGCCTCGTCACGCGGCGCCGGTACGGCGACGACCCGCTCGATCGCGGTTTCCGCTGCCGTTTCGGCCCCGCCGGCCATGCTCGCCTCGATGCGCGCGAGTCGCTCCTCGAGAAAGGCGATGCGGGCCTCGAGTCGGGTGACTTCCTCCCGGGACTGCGTCTCCGCGTGCAGCAATGCCGGAGCCAGCGTGAAAACGCTGACCAGAGTCAAGAGGACTGATCGCATCGGGAATACTCCTTGATTGGAAGGCACCGACTGAGTGCTGATGGTGTGATGAGCGATTGGTGCGCGCTTGCCGGCCAATAACGCGAAAAAGCCATGCCCGGCGAGGCGCGGCAGAGACCGCTACCAGCGCCTCTCGAAGCGCTTGCGCAGGTAGATCGCCACGGCATTCATTGCGAGCAGGAACGCCAACAGCACGAGAATCGCCGCGGATGTGCGCTCCACGAACGCGCGTTCGGGGCTGTCGGCCCAAAGGTAGACCTGTACCGGCAGTGCGGTGGAGGGATCGAGCGGATTCTCGGGGACGTCGACGATGAAAGCGACCATCCCGATCATGAGCAGCGGCGCCGACTCGCCGAGCGCCCTGGCCATCCCGATGATCGTGCCGGTCAGCATTCCGGGCAAAGCCAGCGGCATGACGTGGTGCAGAATCGTCTGCATTTTCGACGCGCCGACACCGAGCGCAGCCTCCCGGATCGACGGCGGCACGGACATCAGGGCCGCCCGGGCAGCGATGATGACGACCGGCAACGTCATCAGGGTCAGGACCAGGCCGCCGACCAGCGGCGCCGAACGCGGCAGGCCGAAGAAGTTGATGAACAGCGCAAGGCCCAGCAAGCCGAATACGATCGATGGGACGGCGGCAAGATTGTTGATGTTGACTTCGATCAGGTCCGTCCAGCGGTTCTTCGGCGCGAACTCCTCGAGATAGATGGCCGTTGCGACACCGAGCGGAAACGACAGCGCAAGGGTGACCAGGAGCATCAGAAAGGAACCCACGACGGCGCTGCGAATGCCCGACATCTCCGGGTCGCGCGAGTCGCCGGCGGTGAAGAAACGGTAGTTGAACTGCCGTTCGATGCGGCCATCCGCTTCCAGTGCCTCGATCCAGGCGAGTTGCCGGTCGCTGATGCGCCGTTGCGCTTCCTCGGCCGCGCGATCGATGTGGCCCTTGATCAGCATGTCGACATCGTCGTCGGCGACCAGCCAGAGCTCCATCGTCTCGCCGATGAGACCGGGATCTTCCAGGACGCTGTCGCGCAGCTCGAACTCGGCGCCCGGGCTGACCAGCGCGAAGAGTGCCCTGAGGTCGGCACGGCCCTCGACATCGGGGAAACGGCTTCGCAAGGCGTTCTGGATCAGGCCCTGGTAGTTGGCGCGTCCGAGGGACTGCGGATCGCGTTCCCCGTCCGGATCGATGGCCGCTTCGCTCAGTTCGACATCGAGCAGAATGTGAGTCTGCACGAACGCTGTGTAGCCGTTGCCGATGAGCGTGGTGAAGAAGAACGCCAGGAAACCGAGGCCCACCAACACGGCGCCAAGACCCGCCAGGCGAAAATTGCGTTCCCTCCGGTAGCGCCGCTCGATGCCGAGAGCCACGCGTTCCTTCACGCTTTGTCCGCTGCTACTCATATTGCTCCCGATAGCGGCGCACCACGCGCAGCGCGATGACGTTGAGCGCCAGCGTCGTCAGGAACAGCAGCAGCCCGAGAGCGAACGCGGCAAGCGTCTTGGCGCTGTCGAATTCCTGATCGCCCACGAGCAGGGTCACGATCTGGACGGTTACGGTCGTGACCGCTTCGAGCGGGTTCGCCGTCAGGTTCGCCGCGAGGCCGGCTGCCATGACCACGATCATGGTTTCGCCGATCGCCCTCGATGCCGCCAGCAGAATGCCGCCCACGATGCCCGGCAATGCGGCCGGCAGAACCACCTGGCGAATGGTTTCGGACTGCGTGGCGCCCAGTCCCAGCGACCCGTCCCGCAACTCCTGCGGAACCGCGTTGATGACGTCGTCGGACAGCGACGAGACGAAGGGGATGATCATGATGCCCATGACGAGGCCTGCGCCCAAAGCGCTTTCCGACGCGACGTCGAGCCCGAACGATTCGCCGAACCGGCGCAGCAACGGCCCGACCGTCAATGCGGCGAAGTAGCCGTAAACCACGGTCGGTATACCGGCCAGCACTTCCAGCATCGGCTTGGCCACGGCGCGGACGCGCCGGTTCGCGTATTCCGACAGATAGATCGCCGACATGAGCCCTACCGGGACGGCCACCAGCATGGCGATGCCCGAAATCAGCAGCGTTCCGGCGAACAGGGGCACGGCGCCGAACGCGCCCGATGAGCCGATCTGATCGGGGCGAATCGCCGTTTGCGGACTCCAGCTCAGCCCGAACAGGAACTCGAACGGCGATACCTGCTGGAAAAAACGCAGCGCTTCGAACAGGACTGACAGAAAAATGCCGATCGTGGTGAAGATCGCAACGGTCGAGGCGACCATGAGAAGGATTTCCATCGTCCGCTCGACCTTGTTTCGAGCGCGAAACGTGGGTTCGATGCGGCGGAAAGCCCACCCGAGGGTCGCCAGGCCCAGCAGCAGCACGGTCAGCGCAAGGCCGAGATCGCTGATGCGGTTCAGCGACTCGTAATGCGCTGCGGCCGCGGCGATCGCGTCGCTGGGCTCACCCGAGATGAAGTTGCCCTCGACGAGATTGAGGACGTCGTTGTATAGCAGGCCGAGTTCGGACTCCGGGAGCGAGCGCGTGGCTGCGGGGAGGGACGCGAGGACCTGCGTGCGAATGACCGCCGGTTCCGCGAATTGCCACAGGACATACAGAACGAGCGCCGGCAGCGCACACCAGATGGCGACATAACTGCCGTAATACCCGGGCAGGGAATGAAACGTCGACCCGGAAACCGCCAACGAGCGCCGCCGGCCGAGCGTGTAGGCCAGCAGGGTCATGCACAACAGGGCGACCAGAACTGCGGACGATGGCATGGTGCGACCCTACAGTTCCGGTGCGGCCAGTTTCAAGCGGGACTTAATTCATGGTGTAAGGGTGACGCTCTCAAGACCCTGCACCGCCTCGAGCACCATCCGGCGCTCCGTCTCCGGAAGCGGGATCAAGCCCCTGTCAGTGAGATAGCCGAAGTCACCCGAGGCCGCTTCGCTGGTCAACTCCGCAAGAAACTCCTCGATCCCCGGAATCTCGCCCACGTGCAGCTTCTTGACGTAGCTGTACAGCGGGCGCGAAACGGGATAGCTGCCGTCGGCGATGGATTCGAATTCCGGTGCGATTCCATCGATGAGCGAGCCCTGGACCTTGTCCTGGTTCTGATCGAGGAAGCTGTACCCGAAAATTCCGAGTGCGGCCGGATTGGCTTCGAGCTTCTGGACGATGAGGTTGTCGTTCTCGCCGGCCTCGATGAAGGCGCCGTCTTCGCGCAATGTCTGGCATGCCGCTGCGCGATCGGCGTCGGCAAGCGTGTCGATCACCGGAAACGCTTCGCAGCCCACTTCCATGACCAGTTCCACGAAAGCGTCGCGCGTGCCGGAGGTCGGCGGCGGGCCGAGCACTTCGATGCGAATGTCCGGCAATGCAGGGTCGATCTGCGCCCATGTCTCGTTCGGATTCGGAACGAGGCTGTCGCCGGCGGGAGAGGGGACGCTCTTCGCCAGGGCGAGGAAGATATGTTCACGCGTCAACTCGTAGGCTGGCGCTCCCTTTACATTGGCGAGCACGATGCCGTCGTAGCCGATCTTGACCTCGATGATGTCCCTGACGCCGTTGCGCTCGCATTCGTCGATCTCGGACTGGTGCACGCGGCGGGAAGAGTTGGTGATATCCGGCGACTGTACGCCCGTCCCGGAACAGAACAGCTTGAATCCACCGCCCGAGCCCGTGGATTCGATCTTGGGCGTGCTGAAGCCGGTAGTCCGCCCGAACCTTTCCGCGACCACGGTCGAGAAGGGATATACGGTCGAGGATCCGACGATGCTGATGTAGTCCCGAACGGCTTGCGCCTGCGCGGACTGGAGCGGACAAACGATGCCCAAAACGGACATGCACGCAACGAACGAGGCCAGTTTCCTGCCCATTGTCTCTCCCGGTGAATTACGAACGAAGTGCCAACTTCGAGGATCGTGCCAGCCGAATGTTACGGAATGATGACGGCGCCGCGGGCGCGGTGATCGCAGCGGACGGGATCCTGGCATGTCCGCAGCGGCGATGCGCTGGCCGGCGCCGGAACCGGGGCCGGACCGGAGGTCTTCAGGCTATACGATCGGCTGACAGTTGTTTAAAATTCCGCGTTACAGCGGGTGTAGCTCAGTTGGTAGAGCGGCACGTTGCCAACGTGCAGGTCGACGGTTCAAACCCGTTCACCCGCTCCACTTTTTCATCCCTCCGGATTGCGACGTTGTCGGTACCTGCATGTGCCGCGACGGCGAGCGCGAGACGTCAGTCGAGATACTCTGCTTCCCCGTCCGCGTCGACGCGGACCGCGGGGCTGCCGAGCCGGTCCGTACCGATGTAACGAGCGTCGCGAAAGCGTACGACGTGGCTTCCCGAGTCCTCCCTCTCGATCTCGAACCAGGGAAACCGCGCCCAGACCAGGAAACGCTGCACCTCGGGAACGCTGGCTGCCGTCTCGACCACGGTGTTTGATGCCGGACGGGTGATCGATAACGGGCCGGGCTCGAAACGCGGCCGGGCAAGCCAGTTCCAGCTTCCGGTGTGGTAGGCCTCCGGCGTTTGCACGACGACTTCCGCGGCGAAGGGATTGGCGGGGACCGGGCCGATCATCACGCTTTCCACCGGCCCGAGTCCGCGGGCGGCGAGCTCGGCGCGTACCTCGGCGCGTGCGGGAATGTTGGCGAGTGAGGCGACCGTCATGTAGGCGGCGATCAGCGGCAGTGCCGCGCGCGCCAGCAGTTCCATACCATGTTCACGCCGCGGCGCGCAGAAGCCGGCCGCGCGGGCGCCGAGCAGCAGGCCGATGCCGGCAATCCAGATCCAGCGCGCAGGCTCGGGTACATCGGGCGTGGACAAGACGAGCACCGTCGCGAACAGCCAGAACACGCACCAGGCCGCAAGCGACGACACGCGGCGCGAGTACATGAGAAACAGCAGACCGCCGAACGCGAGCCAGACCCAGGGATCGATGATGAACAGCGCATCGCCGTAGAACCAGCGGCCGTCGAACGGCATGAGCCAGCGCATGCCGTAGTTGTTGAGCCAGTCGAGCGCGGGATGCGATGCGACGCCGAGCGCCGCGAGGCCGAGCAGCGGTCCGGCGCGTATCGGCGCCGCATCGGCGTGTCGGCGGCGGCGCACGAAGCGGTCCCAGACGAGCAACAGCCCGGTAAGCAGGAACGGAAACACGACGACGGCCGGCAGGCCGTGGGTCCAGCCGCGGCGATGCGCCACCGAGGAGAAATCCGGGCCGAAGGCGGCAACGATGTCGATGTCGGGCGCGTTGGCGCCGAGCACGAGCGCTGCCGTGGCGAGCGGTGTCACCCGGCGCAGGCCGGTCGCGGCGAGCGCCGCGCCAGTGAAGGTATGCGCGATCGGATCCATCGGGAAACTGTCTTGCCGGGAGACGGTGACTGCAACGCCTCATGTGCGGCGGGACACAAGCTTGCCCGTGACGGGCGGCTATTTCAAACGCTCACCGCCGCTCGCCAGGGGCCGCGCATCGCCGCGCGGATGTTGCAAATCCTGGCCTGGTCGGGGATTGGGGCAGGCACCCCTTTGTTATAATCGCGGCCTTCATGAGGCAGCATTTCATGTCGCGCAAACGCTGGCCTGCGATCACTTGCCTGGTGATTGCAGGCGCTGTCGTGTCGGCATGCGATCCGGGAAATACCGCGGCCGACCGGCGCGTACTCGTCGAGAGCTACTGTCTCGACTGCCACAACCTTGCCGAGGCTGCCGGCAACCTGACGCTCGAGCAGCGCGACCACGCCAACGTGGCGGCGGACGCCGATGTATGGGAACGGGTCGTGCGCAAACTTCGCGCCGGCGTCATGCCGCCGGCGGGCGAACCGAGACCCGACCGCGCCGCCTACGGCGATTTCATTTCAGGGCTCGAGGCCGATCTCGACCGGGCCGTCGCGGCCGCGCCCGATCCCGGCCGTACCGAACCCTTCCACCGTCTGAACCGCACGGAGTATCGCAACGCGATCCGCGACCTGCTCGACCTCGAGATCGACGTCTCCGAATTGCTGCCCGCCGATGACTCGAGCTATGGCTTCGACAACATCGCCGGCGTGCTCAAGATTTCGCCTACCCTGCTCGAGCGCTATCTCGCCGCGGCCGAGAAGGTGAGCCGCCGCGCGGTCGGGACGCTGCCGCCGTTCCCGAACATCGATTATTTCCGCATCGCCGACGACCGTTCGCAGGAAGACCGCCTGCCGGGTCTGCCGTTCGGGACGCGCGGCGGGACGACCATCAGTTACACGTTTCCAATGGACGCGGAGTACGTCATCGCGGTCGATCTCGCGCGCAACCTCAACGAGAGCCTGCCGCTCTACTACGAACCGCAGGATCTCGAAGTCAGCATCGATGGCGAAAGGCTCGCGATATTCACGCTCGAGGGCGTGCCGCGGCCGGAGCCGCCACCGCCGCCGGTCGCATCTGAAACCGGAACGGATGCGGAGGGCGGCGACCTGTCCGACGAGCAGCCGGCGGAAGATCCGCCGATCAGCCAGATCAACACCGGGCCGGTGTTGAGCCGCGCCGAACGGGCGGCCCGCAACCGCGCAGATGAGAATTGGCAGATCCGCATACCGGTCAAGGCCGGCCGGCGCGACGTCGCGGTCGCCTTCCTCGGCATGACGGCCGCGCTCGACGAAACGCCCCGCCTGCCGTTTTTGCGGCCCTATCCATCGGGCGTCAACATCCCCGAGACGCGTATGGGCGCGTATCTCAGAAGCGTCGAGATCAGCGGACCCTATGGCCCGGCGCGTTCGGGTGACGGGCTGCAGAGCCGACAGCGAATTTTCGTCTGCGAGCCGCCCGAATCTTCGGACGGTCAGCCGACGCCGGACGAAACCGCCTGTGCGCGAACGATCCTCGAAACGTTGGCGCGCCGCGCCTACCGGCGCCCCGTGAGCGATGCCGATCTCGAACCGCTCATGACGTTCTACGCGCAGGGCCGCGGCGCCGGCAGTTTCGATCGCGGCATCCAGCTCGCCCTCAAGCGTCTGCTCGTGGCGCCGGAATTCCTGTTCCGCGTCCAGAGCGACCCGGACGGCATCGAAGCGGATACGCCGTATCGCATCGGCGATATCGAGCTTGCGTCGCGGCTGTCGTTCTTTCTCTGGAGCAGCATCCCGGACGACGAACTGCTTCTGGCCGCCGAGAGCCAGCGGCTGGGCGAGCCGGAGGAACTCGAACGCCAGGTCAGCCGCATGCTCGCCGATCCGCGCGCCGATGCCTTCATCGAGAACTTCGCCGGCCAATGGCTGTTCCTGCGCAATCTGGACGCGACCGTGCCCGTGCAGAGCGTGTTTCCCGATTTCGACGACACCCTGCGCGAGGGTCTGCGCCGCGAGACTGAACTCTTCTTTGCGAGCGTCGTGCGCGAGGATCGCAGCGCGCTCGATCTGCTCGACGCCGATTACACTTTCCTCAACGAACGCGTGGCGCGCCACTACGGTATCCCCGAGATCGCGGGCGCTCACTTTCGCCGCGTCACGCTGCCCGAAGGCAACCCGCGGCGGGGCCTGCTCGGCCACGGCAGCATCCTGGCCGTGACCTCGTATCCCGACCGCACCTCGCCGGTCGTGCGCGGCAAGTGGATTCTCGAAAACCTGCTCGGCACGCCGCCCCCGCCGCCGCTGCCCAACGTGCCGGAGCTCACCTCCACGGACGGCGCGGGCTCGGTCATCTCGATGCGCGAACGGCTCGCGCTGCATCGTGCCGACCCCGAGTGCGCGAGCTGTCATCAGCTCATGGATCCGCTCGGTTTCTCGCTCGAGAACTTCGACGCCATCGGCCGGTGGCGCACCATCGGCGAATCGGGCGAACGCATCGATGCCACGGGAGTGCTGCCCGACGGCACGCCGTTCGAGGGGCTCGAGGGACTGCGGGATGCGCTACAGTCATCGGACCGGTTCGTCTTGACGATGACCGAAAAGATGTTGACCTATGCTCTCGGCCGGGGTCTGGAGTACTACGATATGCCCGCCGTGCGGGCGATCGTGCGCGACGCCGAGGCCGAGGATCATCGCTTTTCGGCGTACATTACGGGTATCGTGAACAGTGCGCCGTTCCGGATGAGGAGATCGCTGCCATGATCGTCACGAAGCGTGCGTTGCCGAGGCGGACGTTCCTGCGGGGAATCGGCGCCACGTTGGGTCTGCCGTTGCTCGACGCCATGGTACCGGCGTTCGCGCAGAGTCGGGTGCCGGCGGCCAGGCGGCTCGGCTTCGTGTATCTGCCGAACGGCGTCGCGATGAACTTCTCGGGCGTCAACTACTGGGCGCCCGTGGGCGAGGGCGCCGATTTCGGGTTCTCGCCGATCCTCGCGCCGCTCGCGCCGTATCGAGAGCGGCTCACGATCACAAGCGGGCTCGCGCAGCGCCAGGCCGACGCGCTCGACGACGGGGCGAACGGTGACCACACGCGCGCGACGAGTTCCTGGCTCACGGGCGTACACTGCAAGCGCACCGAAGGCGCCGATGTCGAGAACGGCATTTCGGCGGACCAGATCGCGGCTCAGGCACTCGGTCGCGACACGGTACTGCCGTCGCTGGAACTGTGCATCGATCTCAACTTCCTCGCCGGTCAGTGTGAAAACAGCTATAGCTGCCTGTATCTGAACACGTTGTCCTGGGCTTCGGCGACGACGCCGCTGCCGACCGAGAACAATCCGCGCATCGTCTTCGAGCGCCTGTTCGGCGATGGCGGCACCGCGGCGCAACGGCTGGCCCAGGCACGCGAGAACGGCAGCATTCTCGATTCCGTCGCCGAGGATCTCGTGCGCCTGAACCGTAGCGTCGGCGCCGCCGACCGCACACAGGTCGCCGAGTATCTCGAAGCGATTCGCGAAGTCGAGCGGCGCATCCAGAGCGTCGAGACGCTTGGCGTCGATACGGGCATGCCGACGCTCGAGCGGCCGCGCGGAGTCCCGGACCGCTTCGACGAGCATGTCAGGCTCATGTACGAACTCAAGTGGCTTGCGTTTCAGGCCGACATGACGCGCGTCACGACGTTCATGCTCGGGCGAGAACTGAACTTCAGAACCTATCCGGAAATCGGTATCACGGAAGGTCACCACGGGCTGTCGCACCACCAGGACCGGCCGGAGCAACTCGAGAAATACGCCAGACTCAACACTTACCAGACGGAGCTGTTCGCCTGGTTCCTCGACAAGCTCGCCACGACCCCGGAAGGCGACGGCACGCTGCTCGACAACTCGATGTTCCTGTACGGCGCCTCGCTGAGCAATCCGAATCTGCACGCACACTACGACCTGCCCATACTGCTCGTCGGCGGGCCTGAGCGCCGGCCAGGCGGCGGCACGCACAAGGTGTTCCCGCCCGAGACGCCGATGACGAACCTGCTGCTCGGCCTGCTCGATCACGTCGGCGTCGAGGCCGACAGGCTCGGCGACAGCACAGGGAAACTCGGTTTCGCATGAGGCTCGCCCACGCCACATCGGCGGCCGGCGCGCGTATTCTCCCGGTCAGCCTTTGTCTTGCGCTCGGTTGTCTCGCTTGCGCGGCAGCGGCGGCAGACGACGCGGCGCTGCTCGATGCCATCGAGAACGGCGATACGCCCCGGGTTCACGAGTTGCTGGCGGCCGATGCCAACGCCAACGCGGCGGATCGCGACGGTACGAGCGCGCTTCACTGGGCCGCGCATCGCAATGACCTCGACGCGGCTGCTGCGCTTATCGCCGCGGGCGCGCGGGTCGACGCCGCCAACCGCTACGGTGTGACGCCGCTCTATCTCGCGAGCGAAAACGGCAACGCGGCGCTTGCCGAGGCGCTGCTCGACGCCGGCGCGAATCCGGACTCCGCATTGCCGGCGGGTGAAACGGCGCTCATGACGGCCGCTCGTACGGGCAATGTCGCCACGATCGACTTGTTGCTTGCCCGCGGCGCCGAAGTCAACGACGCGGAGGGCTGGAAAGGGCAGACGGCGCTGATGTGGGCCGCCGCGGCGAACAACGCCGGCGCCGTCAGATCGCTGCTCGCAGGCGGTGCGGATATCGAGGCGCGCTCGGCGGGCGGCGAATACACGCCGCTGATTTTCGCCGTTCGGGCCGGCGCCATCGATTCGCTGCGAGCGCTGGTCGACGCGGGCGCGGACGTGAACTCGACGATGCTCGACCGCACGAGCATGCTCGTGCTTGCGACGATCAACGCCCACTGGGAACTCGCGGCCGTGCTGCTCGAGCATGGCGCCGACCCGAACGCCGCCTTGCAAGGCTGGACGGCACTGCACCAGATCGCCTGGTCGCGCCGCTGGAACCGGGGCTTCAATCTGCCCGGGCCTTCGCGGACCGGCAACCTCGACAGTCTCGAGCTCGTCAGGCTGCTCGTCGCGAACGGCGCTGACGTCAACGCAAGGCAGACCCGGGAACCGATCGACGGCAACCGCAACAAGCTCGACCGAATCGGCGCCACACCGTTTCTGCTGGCGGCGAAGTCGGCAGACGTTCCGCTCATGCGCGTGCTGCTGGAGCAGGGCGCCGATCCGTCGATCGCGACCGGGCGCGGCGTTACGGCGCTCATGGCAGCGGCCGGCGTCGGCATCTGGGCGCCTGGCGAGAACCCCGGCACGCATGAAGAAGCGCTCGCGGCGGTGAAGCTCGCCTACGAAGTCGGCGGAGGCGCCGTCAACCACGTCGACGAGGACGGCGAGACGGCGCTGCACGGCGCCGTGTATCGGGGCGGAGCGATATCCGTCATCGAGTTTCTGGCCGAGCGCGGTGCGAAGCTCGATGCGGTCAACAGCAAGGGCTGGATGCCCGTGACGGCAGCGGACGGCGTCGAATACACACCGGCGGTGCTCAAACGATACCCCGATGCGGCCGCAGTATTGCGCGATCTCATGCGCGAGCAGGGGCTGCCCGTACCGGCGTCGACACAACCCGGTCGCGCTCAATCGCAATGAGCGCGAAAGCACGCCCGCTCGAAATTGGTGAAAACATGCGTCAAATGACGAAATTGGACAAGTTTCGACGATCGTGTAGCGGGTATGACGAAGACCGACAGTTCCGGGATGGAGAGTTCCGATCCGTGCGGTTTTCGTTGACGGCTGTTTGCGCGGCCGCGGCGTTCACGCTTGCCGGCCAGGCGCTCGCGCAATCTCCGGGGACGCTGCACGACGAACGCGAGGTTCGTTTCGCGGACGTGCGGCAGCTTACCTCGGCCAGCGGCGAGAACGCCGAAGCCTACTGGTCCCCCGACGGTTCGTCGCTGATCTTCCAATCGACGCGAGAACCTTACGGCTGCGACCAGATTTTCAGCATGCCGATCAGCGATCCATCGGCACTGACGCTGCTTTCGACCGGTACCGGCCGCACGACCTGCGGTTACTACGCGGCCGACGGCGAACGCGTGGTGTTTTCGTCGACCCACGCGGCGTCGCCGCAATGCCCGGCGCCGCCCGATCGTTCGCGCGGCTACGTCTGGCCGATCTACGACAGCTACCAGATCTACAGCGCCGCGCCCGACGGCTCGGATCTGAAGCCCCTGACGGACACGGAAAGCTACGATGCCGAGGCGACGGTGTGCTCCAGGGACGGATCGATCGTGTTCACGTCAACCCGCGACGGCGACCTCGATCTGTACCGCATGGACGCCGACGGCGGCAACGTCAGGCGGCTCACGGAGGCGCCGGGCTACGACGGCGGCGCATTCTTCTCGGCCGACTGTTCGATGATCGTCTGGCGCGCGTCCCGGCCGACCGGCGAAGCGCTCGCCGACTACCAGGCATTGCTCGAGGAAGGGCTCGTTCGGCCCGGAGAACTCGAACTCTGGGTGGCGAATGCCGACGGTACCGAACAACGCCAGGTCACGTATCTCGGCGGCGCCAACTTCGCGCCGTTCTTCTTCCCGAATGGCGAGCGGATCATCTTCTCGTCGAACCACGACGATCCCGCGGGCCGCGAATTCGATCTCTGGGCGATCGACGTCGACGGGACGAGCCTCGAGCGGATCACCTGGACCGAAGGATTCGACGGATTTCCGATGTTCTCGCCCGATGGTCAATGGCTCGCGTTCGGCTCGAACCGGAACCAGTACGCGCCCGGCGAGACGGACGTCTACATCGCGCGCTGGCTCGACGCACCGGCGGCAAGCACTGAAACCGCAGCCGACCGCTATCTCGCCGATATCGCGTGGCTCGCCGACGACGCCCGCGAGGGCCGCGGGCTCGGCACCGCGGGGCTCGGCGAAGCCGCGGACTGGCTCGAACGGCAGTTCGAAGCGATCGGCCTTGAACCGGCCGGCGACGACGGCAGCTACCGGCAGCGTTTCGAAGTGGTCACCGATGTCGAGCAGGGGGAGGCGACGGCAGTGTCGATCGGCGGTCAGACGCTTGGCGCCGACGACTTCATGGTGCCGGGCTTTTCGGCGAATGCGGAGGTCGTCGCACCGATCGTATTCGCTGGCTGGGGGATCGAGTCCGCGGAACACGGGATCGACGACTACGCCGATATCGACGCCGAGGGCCGGATCGTGCTCGTGCGCCGCCATACGCCCGAGGACGGCATCTTCGAGAATGAAGCCCTGCAACGCCGGTTCGGCGACCTGCGCTACAAGGCCTTTACCGCGCGCGAGCACGGCGCAGTCGGGCTCCTGGTTGCCGATCTGCCCATTGACGGGGCAGGGGATAGCGAGACACCGTTCCCCCGCCTGCGCGTTGATCCCAACGGCGATGCGGGTATCCCCGTCGCCGTGATCGCACGCCGCTGGGCGGAACTGGCATTGGCAGTCAGTGTCGACGTCCGCATTTCGACCGAACTCGTCGAGCGCAAGGAAAACGTCCACAACATCGTCGGCCGGCTCACTGCCGAGCAGCGGCTGCCGGGCGCCGTGCTCGTCGGCGCCCATTACGATCATCTCGGCTACGGCGGCCAGGGTTCGCTGGCGCCGGACTCGAGCGAACCGCACAACGGCGCCGACGACAACGCATCGGGGACGGCCGGCCTGCTCGAGGCGGCCCGCGTGCTCGCCGGCAGGCGCGATGCACTCGGCCGCGACGTCGTCTTCGCGGCGTTCGCGGCGGAGGAGGTGGGCTTGCTCGGCTCGACGGCCCTGGTACGCGACCCGCTGCCCGGCATGGCGCCGGCGGGGCTCGTGGCGATGCTCAACATGGACATGATCGGGCGGCTCAGGAACAACCGTGTAGCCGTGCTCGGCAGCGACTCGGCCGAGGAATGGGAGTCGCTGGTCGAGCCCATCTGCGACAGCCTCGCGATCCGCTGTGCGCTCGGCGGAGACGGCTACGGACCCTCGGACCAGACTCCGTTCTACGCCGCCGGCGTTCCCGTGCTGCACTTCTTCACGGGCGCTCACGAGGACTATCACAAGCCCGCCGATGACGTCGAACACATCAATGCCGGGGGCGGCGTCCGCATCGCGAACGTCGTGGCGCGGCTCGCGCTCGATCTTACGCAGAGCGCCGGTCTCACGTACCTGGCGTCCGCGGCGCCTGCGCCGCAGGGCGATGCGCGCGGCTACGGCGCGTCGCTCGGCACGATACCGGACTACGTGGGGGCGCCCGACGATCGTCCGGGAATGCTGCTCGCCGGCGTACGTGCGGACGGTCCGGCGGCTCAGGCCGGCATGCAACGCGGCGACCGCATCGTCGAGCTTGCCGGCCGCGAAGTGCGCGACATCTACGACCTGATGTACGTGCTGCAGGAGGTCAGGCCGGGCGAGCGGAGCACGGTCGTGTACGAGCGCGGCGCGGAAAGGTTCGAGACAGACGTTACGTTCGGCACGAGCATGCGCTGATCGGTGGCCGGCGCGAACCTCAGACCGCGTCTCCGGCGAGTTGCGCGGCCGGGTTGTCCGCCAGCCCTCCGAAACGGCGCTCGCGGCGCTCGAATTCCGCAAGGGCCGCATGGAACGCGGGCTCATCGAAGTCCGGCCAGTACGCGTCGACGAAGACCAGTTCCGCGTACGCGCATTCCCATAGCAGAAAGTCGCTGAGCCGCCGTTCGCCGCCCGTGCGGATCAAGAGATCCACGCTCGATTCGCGAACGTGCGAGTTGACCGCCGCGGCGATTCTTCCGGAGAAATTCCGGCAGCTTGCAAGCTCCGCGTTCGCCTGGGTTCCAGGCGTGCCAAAGTCGGAACTCAGGGACCGCGCAGCGCGCAGGATCGCATCGCGCGCGGAATAGTCCACGGCGAGTTGCAGCATGAGCCGTTCTCCTGCCGCCGTAAGCCGTTCAGTCTGTTCGATGATGCGCAGCAGGCGCGGCGTCAGCCGATCGCGGCGGCCGATCACGCTCAGGCGTACGCCGTTCTCGACGCAACGTGCGGCTTCACTTTGCAGGTACCGCTGAAACAGGCGCATGACGCGGTCGACTTCATCGGCCGGTCGCGACCAGTTGTCCGATGAGAAGGCGTAGAGCGTGAGCACGTCGATCCCGGCGCGAACTGCGGCCTCGACGATCTTTCTGACGGCGCGGGCGCCGGCTTCGTGGCCCGCCGTTCGCTTCAGGCCGCGCTGTTCGGCCCAGCGGCCGTTGCCGTCCATGATTATGGCCACATGCATCGTCGTGTTCCCTGTCGATTGGCCGCTGTCGTGGCGCGGGGAGGCAATGAACTATTCGCCCCGTGTCGCCCGGATCAACGCTTCCATGTGATTGAGATGCCTGGCGAACGCGCGCTTGCCTTTCGCCGACAGGCTGTACTCGGTTCGTGGCACGCGCCGTGCGAACTTCTTGCTGCAGTTCAGATAGCCCGCATCCTCGAGCGTTCGCGCATGCCTGCTCAGGTTGCCGTCGGTCGTCTGCAGCAGATCCCTGAGCTCGCGGAAACTCATGCGCTGACTGACGCTCAGCGCACTCATGATGCCGAGCCGGATGCGCTCGTTGAGCAGGCGCCCGGCGTCATTCGTATCGGGGTCGGCGAAGTAGCCGGCCACCGTGCGCAAGCGTTTCCTGGGCTGCGCCGCCCCGGGCGATGGCTGTTCCGAAACGGGTCCGGATTCAGCCACCGTGCTCCCTCGCGATGATGGCGCCGAGGACGAGGTGGATGCCGCCGAAGCCGAGCGCCAGCATGGCTGTCGCCCAGGCCGCGGGCGCCGCGAGCGTGACCGTGCCGAGCCCGATGAAACCCAGGCCTGCGATCAGAACGATCGGAATCGAAAAAGTGCCGCATGCCGCGAGCCCGACGCCGTACATCAGGAGCCAGATGGCGGCGATCACATCGCGGCTGACGGTTTCGAGCAGAGCGACCGTCAGTATGGCTCCCACGACGAAGGCCGGAGTCAGCGTCAGGAAAAAGCGCCAGGCCACCGAACGGCGCAGACTCAAGCCTTGAGTGCGTGCCTTGCGTTCCATGAAGAACAGCGCCGCAACACATGAGACCACGGCCGTGACGAGCCAGATCGGCAGCCAGAGGGCCGCGAATACCGGTATCGATTCGAGCGCCGCGGCGGCCAGTGCGGCGATGCCCATGACGATGCAGCCCTTGCCCGGCACGGTCGTGAACGTGCGCGTGGCGTCGATCGTGTCGCGGATGTATCGCAGGTTGGCGGCAGCGCCTGAATCGATCGGGGTAGGCGCGCCGCCGGCGTCCGCTTCGGAGGTGGATTGTCGGGAGCCGGGTGAGG
>JAJDVG010000053.1 GCA_022826245.1 Gammaproteobacteria bacterium | reverse complement strand
ATGTGGATGCGCCGGGTCTCGTCCATGAAGTCGTTCATGAACCACGACTGGTACGGCAGGTTCACGAACTCCTTGATGTAGGGCTCCCACAGCCAGCGCGCCGCGCCCGCATGCTCGCAGCGCGTCAGGCGGTCGAAGCGCTGCTGTCCGTATTCCTCCATCTCGGCGCGCCGCGCCCGGAAGTGCGCTTCGTAGGGCGGCGTCAGCACGCCTTCCCGGATCGTCCCGCCCGAGCGGCGTGAACCGCCTTCGAGGAAGATCGCGGCCATCGAGTTGCTGCCGCTCGACCAGAGCCCGTCCCAGAGGGGGATCGTCTGCATCGTGTGCTCGGTGCCGCCGCCGGCCTGCTCGTGGAGGAACTCGTAGTGCTCTTCGGCCGTGGCGAAATCGCGCGGCGGCGGTTCGACGGGCGGCAGCTCGCGCGGCGCCTGCGCGGCGGCGCCGTGAACGAAACCGATGAGCGCGCACAACGAAATGACCTTGCGCATGCTGTTCTCCGGTGTGCAGGGTAGAGCGATAGTGTACCGAATGACCCCGCTCCGCAAACAAACGTCGGGTCCCCGGTAGGCCGATTAGGTAAACTGTGCCCCGCACCATTGGAGAAAGGCCTCGCGACCATGAAAAACCGCTCTCGTGGAGTCACGCGCCGAACGGTACTGCAAGGCTCGGCGGCAACGCTGGCGGCAGCCGGCGGCAGCGTGCTGCTCGCATCGTGCGCAGGCGACGAGGAACCGGCAACCGGCGATCCGCTGACCTTCCTTGCGATCCTGCCGCTTACGTCACTGACGTTTACTCCGGAACTGCTCGCCGACGCGGGCGGCTATTTTTCGAATCAGGGGCTCGACGTGACGTTCCAGTCGACGCGCGGCTCCGCGCAGGCCATCCAGCTCGTGCTCGCGGGGACGGCGCCGTTGACGCGGATCGGGCAGATCGAGGCGGTCAGCCACGCCGCGAACAGCGGCGCGCCGATCATGAACGTCGGCACGGTCATCAAGGGCTCGACGATCCGGCTCGTCTCGAGCGCGGCCGATCCCCTGCGCGAACCGCGCGATTTCGTCGGCAAGACGATCGGCATCCCGTCGGAAGGCGGCTCGTCGGAAATCACGCTCAACCTCCTGCTCGCGGCATCGGGCCTGGATGTCGAAAGCGTCGATCGCCAGGTCGTCGGACTCGGCCCGGGCGTGTTCAATCTCGTCGAGCAGGGCCGGATCGCGGGTTTCATGGTCAGCATCGACACGGCCAGGATACTTCAGTTCCAGAACGCCAACGCCGTCGTGCTCAACCCCGGCGATTTCATCGAATCGGGCGCACAGCTATACATGGTCTCCGAAACCGGCCTCGTGGAACATGCCGATATCGCGCGCAGGTACCTTGCTGCCATACGCGGCGCGATCGAGTTCATGATCGCCGACGACGGCTTCGCCGAAACACTTGGCATCATCCGCCAGAAATACTCCTTCGGCACGCTCGACAATACCGAGGTCGCCGTCGCCAGCCTCAACGACTACGTGAGCACGTGGACCGCGGGCGGTCCGGGCACGCTGCTCAGAACGGATGCGGACCAATGGCGGTCCGGCTACCTCGAGCTCGTGAACACCGGCCGCGTCGAAGCCGGGCTGGACCCGGACGCCTGGTTCACGAACGAACTCGTGCCCGCGGGCTGAGCGCCGTCTCGCCAACGAACGTCCCCCGATGAGCGCGGTGAGCAAAACGGCGGTCGCTCCGGCCGTACCCGAACTGGAACTGGTCGGCGTCGAAAAGACATTCGAGACGAAACGCGCGACGACGCACGCCCTGACGGCCATCGACCTCACCATCGAACGCGAGGAATTCATCGCGATCATCGGCCAGTCCGGCTGCGGCAAGACGACGCTGCTGCGCATCCTCGCCGGGCTCGTCAAGCCCAGCGAGGGCGCGGTCAGGGCCGAGGGACGCTCGCTCTGGGACGGCGCGATCCTCGACAGCGAGACGGTCAACAAGCTCGGGATCGTTTTCCAGGACCCCAACCTGTTTCCCTGGTACAGCGTCGAGGACAACATCGCGTTGCCGCTGAAACTGCGCGGAATCGACCGCAAGACGCGCAGAGCCCGCGCGCATGAGCTCTGCGAACTCGTCGGGCTAACGGGCTTCGAACGAGCCTACCCGCGGGAACTCTCCGGCGGCATGCGTCAGCGCACGGCGATCGCCCGCGCGCTGAGCTATCGGCCCGCAGTCCTGCTCATGGACGAGCCGTTCGGCGCACTCGACGCAATGACCCGCGAACGGATGAATCTCGAACTGCAATCGATCGCGGCGGCGACGCGCGCGACCGTCGTGCTCGTCACCCACGCGATCAACGAGGCCGTGTTTCTTGCCGACCGTATCGTGCTGCTCTCGCCGCGGCCGGGACGCATTCGCTCGATCACCCGGGTGCCCTTCCCGCGCCCGAGGGAACTCGACCTGGAGACTGCGCCCGAATTTCAGGACATCGCCCGCGAGCTGCGGCATCAACTGGACGAGGATGCGTGATGGAACGCGAACGCTTCATGAAGCTCCTGCCCTGGGTCAGCACGCCGATCCTGCTGGCGCTGATCATTGCGATCTGGAAGTTCGGCACGTCGACCTTCAGCGTTTCGCCGTTCGTGTTGCCGCCGCCCGAGGATGTGGGGCGCAATCTGCTCGAGCTCATGCAGCGGCCCGAGGAATGGCTCGTGCACGCGCAGATCACGCTCGTGGAAACGGTCGTCGGCTTCGGGTTCGCACTCGTCACGGGCGTCGTGGTCGGCGCGGTGCTCGGGCGCATTTTCTGGCTCGAGCTTGCCGTACGCCCGCTGGTCGTGGCGCTGCAGGTCATACCGAAGGTCGCGCTGATCCCCCTGTTCGTGATCTGGTTCGGCTTCGGGCTCACGTCGAAGGTCATCATCGCCGCGATCCTCGCGTTCTTTCCGATCATGCTCAACGTGCTGCTCGGCGTGCGCTCGGTGGAACCCGGTCACCGCGAGGTCATGCGGAGCCTCAACGCGAACCGCTGGCAGACGTTCAGCTCGCTCGACTTCCACAGCACGCTGCCCTACGTATTCGCCGGCATGGAGGTCGGCATCGTGCTGGCGCTCATCGGCGCGATTGTCGGCGAGTATCTCGGCGGCAACGAAGGCCTGGGCTACATGGTCGTCGTGAGCCTGAACGCGCTCGACGCGCCGCGGCTCTTCGCGGTCATCATCCTGCTCGCGGTCCTCGGCTGGCTGCTGTTCTTCGCCGTCAACGGGATCAAGCGGCTCATGATCCCGTGGCACGAGTCGGTGATCGAATCCGGAATCAGTTAGCAGCCCCGGCCACGGTGCAGGTCGGGCGGCCGGGCTTAGCCCGATCCCTGCGGTTCCACCCGGAACGTCACGATGTCGGTGTCGTGGTATTGCTGGTGGCGCACTGACGTGGCGTAGTGCCTGAGCAGGCGCAGCGGCGTTTCCGCTTCGTTGGGCAGATCCGTAACACCCTCGCTCAGCATGGCGAGCTGCTCCTCGAGGTTTTCGTCCGCGCCGCCCGCGATGAACTCGAGATCCGCCGACCGGCCATCTGCCTTCGCAACGAGCAGCAGGTCCCTTTCGCGGCGCGACTCGCCGTCGCCGAGCAGCGTGTGCAAGGCTTCCTCGGCGACGGCCCGCAGGCGGTTTGTCATGGACTCGTCGCAGCGCATGCGCTCGGCGAAATCGCACAGGAAAGCGTCGATCGCGGGCAGTGATTCGACCGAGAGGGTCGACCGCAGGCGTCTGGGCCGACTGCCCGTGAGATCGAGAAAACCCGACAGGAAAATGACCGTGATCCCGCCGGCGGTCATGCCCTGACCCAGAAGGTCGCCCCAGAATCCCTCGATGAGGTCGGGATAGATCATGTCGAACTGGAACGCGAGGCCCACCCAGAACGCGAATCCGACGATCAGGCTCTTGCGGTAGTCGAGACCGTCGTTGGTCAGGATCTTCACGCCGAAAACGAAGATCAGCGCCACGATGATCGCGAGATAGGCGCCCATAACCGGCCCCGGCAACGCGACGACCACGGCCACGAGTTTCGGCAGGAACGCAACCGCGATGAACAGGATTCCGACCCACACGCCCACGGCGCGCGACGCGACTCCGGTGAGTTCCGCAATCGCGATACTCGCGCCGTAGGTCGTGTTCGGAACCGTTCCGCCGATGCCCGACAGCAGGTTGCCGAAACCGTCCGCGTTGATGGCGCCCTGAATGGAGCGGAAGTCGATGGCGCGCGGCTTGCGCCACGACGCGCGCTGAATGGCGATGGCGTCGCCGAGCGTGTCCATCGCGCCGACCAGGGTCACGATGATGAATCCCGGGAGCAGCGCCCAGAACACGCCGCCGAAGTTGAGATCCAGACCCGGGTAGCCGCTGAAGTCCGGCAGCCCGATCCACGCTGCGTTCGCGACCCGCTCGAGGTCGTAGATGCCGAAGGCCAGACCCGTCAGCCCTCCGGCCGCGAGCCCGATGGCCGGCGCCCAGATGCGCCAGGCGCCGGACAGGCGCAGCGCCACGAGGACGACGACCGCAAGCGTGACGACGCCGGTGACGGGCGCCGCGGCCTCCGAGACACCGGCGGGAGCCTCCGTGAGCTTGTCGAAGATGATCGGCGCGAGACTCACGGGGACCAGCATGAGCACCGTTCCGGCTACAGTTGGCGTGAACACGCGCCGCAACAGGGCCATTTTCGCCCCGAGCAGGAACTGCACCATGGACGACATGATGATGAGCGTGGCCAGCAGCGCAGGACCGCCCTCCATGATCGCCGTGACGCTCATCGGCAGGAAGGCCGCCGTGCTGCCCATGACCAGGATGTAGCCCGCGCCGATTCGCCCGAGGCGCAGTGCCTGCACGATGGTGGCCACGCCGCTCACGGCGAGCGCGCCGAATACGGCCCAGGTCAGGTACGCCTCGCTGCCGCCGGCAGTGCTGATCAGGATGGCCGGCGTCAGGACCACAGAGGCGAGGGCCAGGACCGTGTACTGTGCACCGAGACCGATGGTCAGACCGAGCGGAGGCTGTTCGTCCGCTTCGTAGCGGACTTCGTGGTTGGTACTTTCCATGTGTTGAAAGGTGCTCCCTTGGGCGGCGCCATTCTAGCAGCCCGCCACCGACGTCGAGCGGCGTCGTGCCCGGATGCTACGTCACGATCACCAGATCGCCGACGGCGCGACGGTCGATCCCGTGGCGCCCTCGATCTTGAGCGGCTGCAGGACGAGCGCGAACTCGTGCACGCCGCGCCCGACGAGTTCGTCGAGCTTGAGGCGCTCGAGCAGATGGATGCCGTTCACGACGAGCATGATCTGGTGCACGGGCAGGCTGAGTTCCGGGTCGGGGTTCGGCTGCATCTCGACGGCCTGGTTGTCGGCGCCGACGAGCATCGGGTCGCGGCTCACGAGCCATTCGGCGGCCTCGACGCCGATACCGGGCGCGGCAGCCATGAAGCGTTCCGGATCCTCGTACCAGAACACGCCCCATCCCGTATTGATGATCACCGCGTCGCCGGGCTCGATCGTGAGCTCGTGGCGGGCTAGCTCGTCCTCGAGGTCCGCGGCAGTGATCTCGTAGTCCACGGGCAGCATGTCCACACCCTTGAGTCCCGCGATGTCGAGCAGCACGCCGCGCGTCATGAGCGTGCCGACGTTCTCGACGCCGAGCCGGGAGAAACCGTCGCGGCCCATCGTGTCGGCGACCTCGAAGCAGTTGTAGAGCGACCCGCCGATCGTCTGATGGGAGAACCCGTCGAACTGCGTGCCCACCTGGCCGATCTCGGCGACGACGAGCTCCTCGTTCGAGCCGCGCCGGTTCGGCTGCGGATTCATGGACATCGGTTTCATGTAGACGTCGAAATGGCGCGCGCCAAGCGGAATCGAGCCGTTGAGCATGTGTCCGAGATCCGCGACCTCGCCGGAGCGGATGAGCTGTGCGGCGCGCATGACCGTGGCCGGCCCCATGTGGTTGGCCGAACCGCGCTCGTCGCCCGCGCCCCAACGCGAGGGGCAGCGTTCCTCGTCGGCAGGCGGCGTCCAGTCCTGCGCGTTGCCGCTCGCGGACCAAGCGGCGGCGGCGAGGCAGAAAAGGCCGCTCAGGCTTCTCGCCCGCGCTCCCCCACGGTTCCGCTGCCTTGCGACACTGGCAACGTTACGGCGCAAGAAGTCGGACAGACATTGCATCGCGGCTCGGCCGCGCAAGATGACCGGCAACGGAAAGCGTGAAACCGTCTCGTTCATTTCGTTGACCTCCTCGCGATCGCTGCAAACTCCCTATTCGACGCAATTGAACGGCTCAACCGATATTTCAGGCAGATAGATGAAGCGCTTGCCGCTCTCGACGGGAGCCGTGAAATTGACCGGATCCTCGACGACGAGCGTGTACTGAAGCGCCGAACCGTCGTCGCTCGGCGCGAAGCGTTCCTCGATCCGGGCCTCGAGGCTCAGCGGGATGCCGACGCTGTCGAACGTGCCCGAATTGATCCGCGTCGTCGTGACGACGAGGTCGCGGCCCTCCATGCGGCCGACGGAGTACCCGAGCGGCGACGCCGCCTGCGTCTCGGCATCCGGCGCGCCGCCCATGTGAATCGTGCGCACGAGGTCGTATTCCTCGATGCGCAGCAGAACGGTGCTCCCCTCGTCGACGAACTCCATCGGATAGGGCTGCTCCATGATGATCGGCATGCCCTTCGGCCGGCAATCGTTGGTCGGGTCGTGCTCGACGTAGTCGAAGGCCTCGACCGCGGCCGCGGCTGTCTCGGTCAGCGGGTAGTAGCTGAAGTCGAAGTCGGCATCGAAGGTTTCCGGAAACACCTGGCCTCCGCCCTGGCCTGAACTCCAGACGCGAAAGATGCCGAGCTCGGGTCTCGATCCGTCGCCGTCGCTCGCGGGTGTCGCCTCGCCTCCCCGGAGCGCGTCGTCGGAAAACCGCGGCTCGCCGCCGAACACGAGTTCCTGGCCGCTCGGCAACAGCAGGTTGCGCACGAAGATGTTGTCGCGGCCGCGCCGGGACGGCGCTCCGGAGACGAGCACCCGGTCGCCAACGTTGAGCAGTTCCGGCGCGATGCCCCAGCGGCTGATCCCGCTGACGGAGAACGTCTCGATCTCCCAGATCGTTTCCTCGCCGTCCGCGTTTGGCGCGCGCACGAAGAAGCGAACATGCGGATTCTGCCAACGGACCTCGGTGATGACGCCTTCGATTTCCTGCCGCTGGCTCGCGTCGAACCAGACGGCGACGCTGTGGTGGGCGGCAGCAAACGCCGGCAATAGCGACAACGTGACGAGCGAGGCGGATAAGGTCCGTTGCATGACAGGTTCCTCCGGAGCGGTTCGTGTTCTGGTATGTCCGGTTCCTTGCGCAGTTTACCCAATCCACTCCATCGCGTGAGTTATGATCGCCGCATGTTCGGCATCACGAGGCGCTCGCGGCGCCGCCGGATCCTGGCGCAGCGTTCCATTCCCGAGGCCCTGTGGGAAGGAACCGTTGCCGACGTGGCGAGTCTGTCCCGTCTCGATGCAGAGGAACTCGAGCGCCTGCGCGATCTCGTGCTGATCTTCCTGCACGAGAAATCTCTCGAACCCGCCGCCGAATTCGAGCTAGACGACGCGATGCGCGTGCGGATCGCGGCGCTGGCCTGCCGGCCCGTGCTCGAGCTCGGCCTCGACAGCTATACCGGATTCGTTTCGGTCATCGTCCATCCGGGCGAGTTTCTCGTACGCGGACGCGAATACGAGGATGAAGCCGGCGTCGTGCATGTCGGCGACGACGTACTGAGCGGCGAGGCCTGGGAGCAGGGACCGGTCGTCCTCGCCTGGGAGGACGTGCGCGCGAGCGGCCAGGGCCACGGCTTCGATGTCGTGGCGCACGAGTTCGCCCACAAGCTCGACCTGCTCGACGGCGCCGTGAACGGCGTGCCGCCGCTGCATCGCGGCATGTCGTTCGACACCTGGGTCGAGACCTTCCAGACGGCGTACGAGGCGCTCGGCGCGAGCCTCGACCGCGGCGAGGAACCCTGGCTCGACCCCTACGCGGCCGAAGACCCGGGCGAGTTCTTCGCGGTCTGCTCGGAGATGTTCTTCGACGTTCCGGCGGAACTTCACGAACATCATCCGCCGATCTACGCGCAGCTTGCGGCGTTCTACCGGCAGGATCCACGGGCGAGGGGAGCCGAGCGGCGGCTTGCCTGACCCTGTCCGCCGACGGGACTTGAAAACCGGCCATGGCGACGGCACCTTAGACGTACGTACCCGCTATCCGGAAAACGCGCATGTCGAGGATCTTTCTGCTGATCGCGACCAACGTCGCCGTACTGATCGTATTGACCGTCGTGCTGCGTCTGCTCGGGATCGAGTCGATTCTGAACGAGCAGGGGACGGACCTCGATCTTCAGGCTTTGCTCATCTTCTCGGCCGTGATCGGTTTCGCGGGCTCCTTCATATCGCTCGCGATGTCGAAGTGGATCGCGAAGCGCAGCACGGGCGCCCGGGTCATCGACTCGCCGCGCAACGATACCGAACGCTGGCTGCTCGCCACGGTGCAGCGCCAGGCAAGCATGGCCGGCATCGGCTGTCCGGAAGTCGCGATCTACAACTCGTCCGACGTCAACGCGTTTGCCACGGGAGCAAGCCGCAACAAAGCGCTGGTTGCAGTCAGTTCGGGTCTTCTCAGTGCGATGGACCGTGACGCGGTCGAGGCCGTGCTCGGCCATGAAGTCAGCCACGTCGCCAACGGCGACATGATTACGCTCACGCTGATTCAGGGCGTCGTCAATACGTTCGTGATCTTCCTGTCGCGCGTCATCGGCTTCCTCGTCGATCGGCTGATCTTCAGGAACGAACGCGGCTACGGAATGGGCTTCTTCGTCACGAGCATCGTTGCGCAGATCATCCTCGGCATTCTCGCGAGCACGATCGTGATGTGGTTCTCGCGCCGGCGCGAGTTCCGGGCCGATGCCGGCGGGGCGCAACTCGCGGGCCGCGGCAAGATGATCAAGGCCCTGCGAAGCCTGCAGCGCGTGCACCAGCCGGGAGACCTGCCCGATTCGATGGCGGCTTTCGGAATCTCCGGGCAAAAGCGCATCGGCCTCAAGCGCCTGTTCATGTCTCATCCGCCGCTCAGCGAGCGGATCGACGCGCTCCAGCGAAGCTACTGAGCGCGCGAGCCCTGACGCCAGTCTGATCTACTCGGGCAAGCCGTAGACGAAGAGCCCCACCCCCATGGCGATGGCGACGTACTGCTCGCCGTCGAGCGAATACGACATCGGGCCGTTGGCGCCCTGGCCGCCGAGCCGCTCGCGCCACAGCAATTCGCCGCTGCGCGCATCGAGCGCGTAGAAGTAGCCCTCGCGGCTGCCCGTGAAGAGGACATCCGTCGCCGTCGTCAGGATTCCGCTGTGCGAAATGTCCGTCGTCGGAAAGCGCCAGACCTGCTCGCCCGTGCGCGGATCGAGCGCGTGGATTGCGCCGTTGCCGACTTCCTCCGTCCAGTTGTTGACGGGCTGGCGCCCGAAGCCCGGCAGATTTGCCGCTCCCGGAATCGGCCCCGACAGCGTGCCGCCTCCGAACACGCGCCCCGGCTGATACTCGACCTCGACGGGCCTGAAGATCGAGCCGTAGTTCTCCCAGACCGTGACGTAGAAGAGCTCCGTATTCGGGCTGTAGGAAGGTGAGTACCAGTTCGTGCCGCCCTGTACGCCCGGATAGGTCACGGCCTCGGGACCCTGCGGCGTCTCGATCGGCCGGCCGCTCTCGTCGAGGCCGCTCGCCCAGTTCACGTAGACGAAAGGCGTGCCGCGAATGAACTCGCCGTTGGTGCGGTCGAGCACGTAGAAAAAGCCGTTGCGGTTGGCCCAGAGCATGAGCTTGCCGCTCGCGATGTCGTCGGTCTCAAGATCGACTAGCACGGGAATCTGCACCGAGTCGTAGTCGTACGGATCGCCCGGCGTAAACTGGAAGTGCCAGACGAGTTCGCCCGTATCCGCGTCGAGCGCAACGACGCTGTCGGAGTAGAGGTTGTCGCCGGGCCGCTGCGCCGGGTTCCAATCGGGCCCGGGATTGCCGATGCCCCAGTAGGTCAGGTTGAGTTCGGGATCGTACGAGCCCGTGAGCCACACCGACGCTCCGCCGTTCATCCAGGCGTCGCCGCCCTCCTCCCAGGTCTCATGCCCGGGCTCGCCGGGGGCCGGAATCGTGTAGAAGCGCCAGACTTCCTCGCCCGTGTCGACATCGTAGGCCGAGATGAAGCCGCGGATGCCGTATTCGCCGCCGGCAACGCCGACGATGACCTTGTCGTCGATGGCGAGCGGGGCGAGCGTCATCGCGTAGCCGAGGCTCGGATCGGCGACGTTGGTCTGCCAGACGGGCTGTCCGGTCGCCGCGTCGATGGCGATGAGCTCGGCGTCGATCGTCGCCATGAAGACCTTGTCGCCCAGAATCGCGAGACCGCGGTTGACGCGGCCGCAGCAGGGCCGCGCCTCGGTTGACGGGTCGTACTGGTAGCGCCAGAAAATGCGGCCCGTCGAGGCATCGAGCGCGATCGCCGTGTTCGGCGCCTCGGTCAGGTACATGATGCCGTCGACGACCAGCGGCGTCGTCTCGAAAGCTTCGAGCGATGCCGCCTGAAAAACCCACTTGAGTTCGAGTTCATCGACGTTTTCCGGAGTAATCCGATCGAGCGTGGTGTAGCGCTGACTCAGATACGTTCCGGAATACGTGAGCCAGTTCTCGGGCGTCGCGGCCGCGTCCACGAGTTGGTCCGAGGTGACCTGAGCGCCGGCAGCCAGAGCGACGAGCACGCTCGGCGCGCCGAGCGTCATTCTGCGTGCTGCATCAACCAGGGAACCCGACAAAGCCCTGACTTTGCCAGGTGCGGCAAACGCCGTACGGTAATGTGCGTTCATCGTTCGAAACCCTGCAGCGTCAGAACCCAGGCAAGGAGATCGGCGAGTTCGGCTTCGTCGAATATTTCGCCGTACGGCTGCATCGCCGATTCCGTCCCGACGGTGTATTCGCGAAGCGTGGTCTTGTCGAGCGCGACAAGGCGTTCGTCCTGCGTGATCAACTGGACCGTGAACGTATCCTCGTTGAGCCTGCGGCCGACGATGACTTCGCCGTCTTCGGTCACGGCGCGCACCGGGCGGTTCGCCGGCAGCATCGCCCCGTTCGGATCAACGAGAATTCGCCTGATCGTCGCGGCCGAAAGTCTTGCGCCTGCATCGGTCAAGGGCGGCGCGTAGCGCGGGCCTTCGGCGCCGATCCGGTGACAGTAGATGCATCCGCCGGCGCCTTCGGCGAGTTCCCGGCCGCGCGCCGGATCCCCAAGCGCGACGCTAACCGCGGTCGGGTCATACGTCGTGATGTTGCGCAGATATGCCACGAGCGCGGTGAGTTCGCTGCCCGTGTAGCCCGTGGGAACCATGGCGGTGTTCGGTACGCCGTCGGTAAGCACGCGCGAGAGTTCCCGGTCGGAGGACGCATTGCGGTACGTGCCGCTGCGCAGGTTGGCCTGCGGCAACAGGTCGCCGCGTTCGCCGTGGCAGACGACGCAGCGTTGGGCAAAGATCTGGGCGCCATACTCGATGTCGACCTGATCGTACTGGCCGGCGTGCTGCTGTGCCGCGGCAGTACCGCCGACGGCGACGAGCAGGCCGAGACCGAACGCGAAGGCCACAAGCCTCGCAGGGGCCGGTCCCCCGATGGTTCCTTGCATGCCGATGAGCCTCGCCTTGTCCGGGTCGTGATGCCCCCCGCCGCAATCATACTTGAAACGCTTTGGAGCGACCGCTGACCCCTGGAACACATGCGCGCCATGGATGCGATGGGCTTGTCGCACGCGGAGGTCGCCCCCGGAACTGACTTGGCGGCGACCGTAAACTAAGATACGCGGCCGAGGACGCGCCCATGAGTAGCAAGCACCACCGCCTGATCATCGTCGGCTCCGGCCCCGCCGGTTACACGGCCGCGGTCTACGCGGCGCGCGCGGCGCTCGATCCCGTCATCATCACGGGTGTGGAGGTCGGCGGGCAGATGACGACGACGACGGACGTGGACAACTGGCCGGGCGACAACGACGGCGTGCAGGGGCCGGATCTCATGCAGCGCATGTTGCTTCACGCAGAACGCTTCGGCACGGAACTGATCTACGACCACGTCAATGCGGTCGATCTCGGCGTGCGGCCCTTCGAACTGAAGGGCGATAGCGAAACGTACACCTGCGATGCGATGATCATCGCAACGGGCGCCTCGGCCAAGTACCTCGGACTGCCGACCGAGGAAGCCTACAAGGGCCGCGGCGTCTCGGCCTGCGCAACCTGCGACGGCTTCTTCTTCAGAAACCAGCCCGTCGCCGTGATCGGCGGCGGCAACACGGCCGTGGAGGAAGCGCTCTACCTCTCGAACATCGCCTCCCAGGTCAGCGTCGTGCACCGCCGCGACGAGTTCCGGGCCGAGAAGATCCTCGCCAACCGGCTCATCGACAAGACACACGACGGCAACGTCGAGATTCTCTGGGACCATGTTCTCGACGAGGTGCTCGGCGACGACAACGGCGTCACGGGTATCCGGATCGCCCACGTGAAGAATTCGGGGCGGCGGGAAGTGCCCGTGCAGGGCGTCTTCATCGCCATCGGGCATACCCCGAACACGGGCATTTTCGCCGGCCAGCTCGACATGGAAGGCGGCTACATCACGGTCAGGAGCGGAACCGACGGCTACGCGACCGCAACCAGCGTCGAGGGCGTATTCGCGGCGGGCGACGTCGCCGATCCCATCTACCGCCAGGCCGTGACCTCGGCCGGGGCGGGCTGCATGGCGGCGCTCGATGCGGAGCGTTATCTGGCGGAGCGCCCAAGGTAGCGACTTCCGCGTCGTTCGGCCGAGGATTCCGAGGCCCGTATCAGAGTAGTTCTGCCGCTTGGCGGTGAATGTCCATCAATTCGGGTATCTGCTCCCTGGGGCGCCGACCGAGACCACACTCTGTGGCGATTCCGAAGTTGGAGCTATGGCGTTTTGCGACCTCGATTCGCCTGGCGGTCCCTTCGACGCCATCCGTGTGATGAACCAGTCCCAGGAACAGTCGAGTGTCGGCACTCATGTCCTGCAGCGGGCGGAAGTAATCATCGTCAGCTCGACCCCGCGGAACAGGCATGTGAATCCAGTCGATCGACCTCCTTGCGAACGACAGAGCTTCGTTTGCCAGCAACACGCATACGCCCAGGTCGCGCGGTTGAATTCTGTGCTCGTGGCGGAAATCGCCGTAGCACAGATGTATCCCGAAGGCCGCGTCGTCGGGAACGATGTCAAGAAATCGCCCAAGCATCTGCCGGAAGTTCTCCGTCAGCCGTCCGGGCTGAATTCCGGGGTCGGCGGAGTCCCGACTCTTGCTTCTCTCGAGCTCGTGTCCAATAGCGAATCCGACGTTGTCCCATTGTATGGCGAGGTCTGATGCCGGAATGACCTCGAGCATTCTCGCCACGTCCCTGGCCATCGCCTTTTCGTAGGATTCGACAAATAGGGGCAGGTCCTCGGGGTCGGCGACGACGACACCTGCTCCGTCGCTTGCACTCGGGAGAGCCACCTGAAAGCGTGTCTCCGCAGGGATCGCTCCGGCGTCGCGAAGTCGTAAGAACTCCGCGTACGACTCGACTGCCGCATCTGCGTAGCCCAGCGTTTCCAGGGTGAACTGCGCGACGCCCTCGCGAAGTCTGAATCGCCAGAAATCGGACCAGTCGATATCGCGCGACAACCACTCCTCACCAGGTTTTCTCCACTCTTCCGGATCGTCCGGGTCGATGGGACGAGGTTGGGTGACGACCCTGAGGTCCGGGTGCGTTCGGTAAATGTTGTACCCGAGCCAACCGATGTAGTGCTGGCGGTAACCGGTCTCGCCGTCGGGCAGGGTGCGTATCAGATCCCCCAGCGCCGTGGTGCAAAGTCGAAACACTTCCGTCGCTGAATCGCCGGGGATACTACCCACCAGGTGTACTTTTGCGGAGTCAGTCATCGGCGCTTCGACCTGCCATTCGGTTTTTCCGCTCCGATTGCTCGAGGGCGAAAGCCTCCCGGAGCTTCAGGCGCGCCTTCGCGACGGGCGCGTCAGTGCGGGTCAGGCGGTCGCGACTCCAGTCGGCGATCCGACCTTGCGAAGCCATCATCCCTGCATCCGACGCGTCGACGCACTGCCTTGGGCTTCCGGGTATGAAACGCCCCATGAACCACGCGAAAGCGAGCGCATAACGCAACGAAACGCTGTTTACGCCATTGATCGCCCACGCCACCGAGTTCCCGATGTCTTTCGGAACGGCCCAGAAGTATCCTGCAACGTTTGGCAGGAACGTATCCGGGGCGAAGTAGGCGAAATTCGGAAGATGCCATTCGATCTCGTCGATGTGCCGTTTCCCGGCATGGGGCACATCATCCACGTAGCTGGCGCGAATTCCTCCACAGGGTTGCTCGGCTGCGCTCACTCTCCCCCACAGCTTCTGACCCGACAATGGAATGCACGTACGATGAAGACAGCTCGGGTGGGCGAGATCGATGTCGTTATCCAGCGTGTTCAGGTGACTGAAGGGCCACTCGATTTGCAGGATCCTCAGAGCCGGTCCGGTGAGAACCTCGCGAGCATGGGGGATCGAATCGAGCACCGGCGCAGGCTCCTTGTCACCCATATAGACCCAGACAATGCCAGCGACTTCCTCCGTGGGGTAAGAGCGCGCGCGAATCTTGCCGCACGCGGGGCTATCCGGACCGTCTGCGAGAAACGCGACGCACTCACCCGCACCATCAAAGGTCATTCCATGGTAACGGCAGGTCAGTGTGCCGGGCTGCCACACGCCAACCTGGCCAAGAGACAGCAACACGCCGCGGTGCGGACATCGATCGACCAACGCCCGAGGCCGACCATCGGCGCTGCGAAAGAACACCAGGTGATCGCCCAGCATCGTGACGGGTTTGACTTCGTTGTGCCGGAGCTGTCCTGACTTGAGTGCCGGATACCAATACTCGCGCAACCCTGTAAACGGAATCGAATCCTCATACTTGCGAACGTAGTTCCACGGAATGTCCGCCAGCGATGCCGGTTTCCCGGGCGATCCATACGGTGCTCTGACCCAACGGAGCATTTGCCTGTGCGATGACACAAGCGGTTGCAGGCGCGGGCGATCGAAAGCCTGTCCAACGACAGGTACGCAGCGAAGGACTCGCAGGCTGAGTTCCCTCAAGCGTTCCCGGCAAAGCCAAAGCAAGCTCGCAAACGAACCGTCCGCGACCTGCGGCATCCTGCTTTCTCGGTTCGCGCTTACACTCGTATCGTATTCAGCGGCCATTTGCATGTCCTGGTGTTTGCCATTCGCGGTATTCGCCAGCGCTTCGTCACCACCGGGCATCGGCCGACGAGCAGTCCGCGAATTTGCGTGACTCAACGTCCATCCAGCGAAGCCTCCATCGGTTTCAGCGCCCCACGGCACAAAATCTCTCCCACTTGCTGGCTGAAACGTTGGGGAGTCAGAACGGATCGATCATGCGCTGACATGTAAGGACGCAGCAACAAGTACATGAACTTGCTCGCGGTGAGCACGATTGCCACCGCGCGGGCGTCAACTGCGTCGCGAATCCCGGCGTCTTCGTGAAAGTACGGTATCCGGTCGACAAGGCGCTGCAATTGGCGCGAGAGCAGTTTCTCCACGATGCGGAAGTTCTCCTCATTCTCGTAGTCCAGCAGAGCACGAACCAGGAGCGTCGCCTGACTGCCGCCCAGACGAGACTCGATGTCCGCAAGCATGAAGTCTTCGAACGACTCGAGGCTGACCGACCGATCACGCTCGAGTTCGTCCAGGCGCTCATCGAACTGATCGTTGGCGACGGTCAGCACGGCTTTGTAGAGTTCGCCCTTGTTCCTGAAGTGATGAAATACATTGGCTTTGCTGACGCCCGCTGCTTTCGCAATCTCGATCATCGAAACGCCTGCGAATCCTCTCTGTGAGAACAAAGCCTGGGCAACCTCCAGAATCCGCGCTGCGGACGCCGCGCCGCGTGTTGTGCCCGTACCCTCAACCCTTTCGCTCATGGAGGAACTTTTCACCACACTGATCACCCGTTGAACTTTTGCGATGGAGTGCTGAACTGACCGACCGGTCGGTTAGTTCAGCGTACAGGTGTATCCGGGCGCTTTCAAGCAACGGTTCTTCCCACCACCGGGCGAACTGCGTTAGAGCGATAAGACCGGACGCGTACTTTTCCGTGACCAGGTAAGATTGACGAATGCAGGAGGATTGCCATGCGTTTAATCACGCGAACGGCCGTTTGTGCCCTAATCTGTCTTCCCTTCATGGTGCAAGCTCACCACTCCATAGTGGTCCATTACGATCCGGCCGACGTTAGAGCCATCAGCGGAACGCTCGAGTCTCTGATCTGGAGAAACCCGCACACGATCTGGGTGTTCTCCGTCGAAGATGAGCAGGGCGGGCGCGCCACCTGGCGGGCGGAGGGTGGTTCGGTCAACACGCTGGAGAGGAACGGCCTCACCAGGGAAATGTTTCCGGTCGGCGAGCCGCTTACCGTCATAGGGCCGGTTTCCAGGTCCGGGCGTAACCTGATGGTCGCTGTACAGGCGGTTGCAGGCGGAAACGAATATGGGATATTTCCGGCCCTGTCGGACGAGTTGGCTGAAGACCTCCCGCCAGAAACGCAACTGACGCTGACCAGTGCCGCCGGCTATGTGATCTCGTATGAGCCGGCAGCAGACCTGTTTCGCGTATGGACACCCGTTGACTTTCCGGCGACTGGTGTTCGCCCGCTGGAGTTACCGCTCACCGACGCAGCTCAGTCAAGCCTGGACGCGTATGATCCCGCCAGCGGCGACCTCGCGGCACAGTGCATTCCGGCAGGAATGCCGAGCATGCTCGACCAACCCTATCCGATCGAGTTCATCGATGAGGGCGACCGGATCACCATGCGCGTCGAGGAGTGGAATGGCGTGCGTACCATTTACATGACGGACGACGGCGCGGACGAAGAGGTTGGCACGATTTACGGCCATTCAACCGGTCGTTGGGACGGAGATACCCTGGTTATCGAAACCACCGGTATCGCGTATCCCTACTACAACGATGCAGGCGTGCCACTGACTCAAGACGCAGTGGTGACTGAGCGTTATACGCTGAGCGCGGACGGGCGTCGGATGGATTGGTCGGTGACCACGGTTGATCCGACGGTCTTTACCGGTCCAACGACACTCAACGGTTGGGCCGTCTGGTCTCCGCAAATCGAGATCAAGGAGTTCCAGTGCGTTGAGTGACAAACGTTGGTCGTCCAATGCGACTCCTCTGGCAAACCTCTCTCGCTGGAATGGATGAACCGCGACGCCACGGCGCTGATCTGCCCAAACTGCGACCAGGTGACCAGGTTCAGTCAGAAGCTGTCGCAAACCACACGCAGCGCCTAACGACTCTGACCGGAAACGACACGGCCGTGTTGCCGCTCAGGACAGCGACAGCTCCCCGTCGCGACGCTTGATCTCGCCGCCGGTGAATCCAGCCTGCGGCAGCCGCTCGGCCATGAGTTCGAGCGTCCGCGCGAGCGCGCCGCGATTGTCCTCGATGAGGCTGTGCGCCGCCCTGCCCGCCTCACGCCGCAGGGCCGGCTGCTCGAAGTAGAGTGAAACGGCTTCGGCCAGTGACTGCACGTCGTGTACCTGCCGCGCGGCGCCGCGCTCGAGCAGCATCGCGGTGATCTCCTCGAAGTGAAACATGTGCCGGCCGAAGATGACCGGCAGGCGCACGGCGCAGGCTTCGAGCGGGTTCTGCCCGCCCTTCGGCACGAGGCTGCCGCCGATGAAGGACACGTCGGCGCCGGCATACAGGCGCTGCAGCTCGCCCATGGTGTCGCCGACGAGCACGTTGACGTCATCCGCCAGAGCGCCCGTATCGACGCTGCGCCGCGCGACCCGGTAGCCGCGCCGCCGGCAGAGCCCGACGACAGCGGCGAATCGTTCCGGGTGGCGCGGCACGAGCACGAGCAGCATGTCCGGGTACGCCGGCAGCAGCATCGCGAACGCGTCGAGAATGCGCCGTTCCTCGCCGGGATGCGTGCTTGCCGCGATCCAGACCGGGCGGTCGCGGCCCCACCGGGACCTGAGCCGTTCGCCTTCGGTCATCAGATCGCGCGGCCGCTCGGCATCGAACTTGAGATTCCCCGTGATTTCGATCGTATGATCGCGCACGCCGAGGTTACGCAGCCGCTGTGCGTCGATCCGCGTCTGCGCGCAGATCAGGTCGGCATGGGCAAACATCGCCCGCGTTGTCCGTCCGACCCAGGTATAGCCGCGGAAGGACGCCTGCGACAGCCGAACGTTCACGAGACAGAGCGGGATGCCGCGACGCCGGCAGGCGCCGAACAGATTGGGCCAGAACTCCGTCTCGGCAATCACCGCGAGTTCCGGAGCCGTGCGATCGAGGAAGCGGTTCACGGCATCCGGGAAGTCGTAGGGCACGTAGGTGTGCACGACGCGCTGCCCGAAAAGCTCCCGCACCTGCTCGGAGCCCGTCGGCGTCATTGTCGTCACGAGCAGGCAATGGCGAGGGTAGCGTTCTGCCAGGGCTTCGATGAGCGCGGCGGCCGAACGCACCTCGCCGACCGAGACGGCGTGCACCCAGATCACGCGGCGCCCTTCAAGCGACCTTACGAACCCGAACCTTTCCGGCCAGCGATACCAGTAGGCCGGATAGCGAAGCGCGCGCCACGCCAGACTCACGAGGACGTAGGGCAGCAGGAGATAGCTCGTGACGGACCAGAGCATCAGGGCATGACCTCCGCGGTCCGCGTATCCACCTTCAGTAGCCCGGTTCGTCTATCGTCACCGACTCGGTCTGCACGGCTTGCCGCTCGGCGAAGTAGCTCGCGTAGTTCTCATCGAAGCGCATTCGGGAAGCGGCGATAGCGTCGAAATCGCCGAGCAGACCGATCATGAGTTCCGCGATTTCCCGAACGGCATTGCGGTCGGCTCCCATCGCGGTGATGTAATCGCAAAGCCCGCGCTCAGCGACGAAATCCTGCACGAGCGGACTTGCGTCGCGCCGCACGAGACAACGCAAGCCGCACTCGGCGGCTACCGCAAGGTCGTTGATGTCATCGAACACACAGCCGATCCCGGCGCCTTCGATCCCGTGGGTTTTCCGAATCTCCGCGATGATCCGCGACTTGTCGAGCACGTTTGTGTACACCGCGGTAAAGTGCTCGCGGGTCGCGAACCTGCGTGCCGACGGGTTTTCCGCGCCGCTCACGATCACCGTCACGGGAAGGCTGCCGTTGGCGCGCCACAGGGCATAGCGAAGCAGGTTCGTACCCATCGAATCGGGCTCCGTGAAGGTGTTCGCGACCCCTTCCCCCTTCACACCCGGATTGAATACGCCATCCCAGTCGAACACGAGCGCGCGAACCCGCCGAAGCCGTTCGAGGAACTCGCGGCGCGGCGTCAGGAACACCGCGCCCAGCGCCGAGAAGTACTTCTCGAGCTCGGCCGGCGTCCTCATCTGTTACAGGTGCTCTTGGCCGAGCAGGCCGATCTTGACGAGGTCCTGAATGTCGAGCACACCGCAGGGCTTGTCGCCATCGACGACGACGATGCTGTCGACCTCGAATTCCTTGAAGAGCTTGACCGCTTCGTCGAGCACGCTCTCGCGCCCGAGCGAGACGGGGTTCTTCGAGAAGCCGATCTGCTCAAGCGTGCTGTCGAGGGTTGCGTGCCCGGCGGACTGCAGACTGCGCCGCAGATCGCCGTCGGTGAAGATTCCGGCAAGTGCGCCCTGCTCGTCGACGAGAGCGACGACGCCGAGCCTCGACTCGGTCATCCTGACCATCGCGGAAGTCAGGGTATCTGAAGGCTTGCATACCGGGTTGTCGGGCCGGAGCAGATCCTTGACCCGCAGCGTCATCAGTTGCGTGTGCGCTTCGAACTGCGCCGTGCCGACCGCCGTCAGCGAGTTGTCGCAGAGCCGGATCATCACGTTGTACGGCACCGTGCACACGTGTACGCCGGACAGCAGGGCCTGACGCACGTGCTCGGGATGGCGGACCGAGGAGAACATGACCTTCGTGTCGTAGCCGTGCCGCGCGATGGTCTCAACGCACTGCTCGTACAGCCGGATCGCGTCGTGTCCCTGGTCCTGCAACCGTCCGGCCAGCGGACACACGAAAGCCGCGCCGGCCTCCATGGCCATGTACGCCTGGTTGAGCGTGTAGATCAGGTGCACGTTGACGCGTAGCCCTCGGGAACTGAGGCGCTGGCATGCCTTGACGCCGGAATTGGAGATCGGCAGCTTGAACACGGGTTCGAGCTCGAGCGGCAGCGCGAGGATCCGCTCGGCTTCCGCGACGATGGCCTCGGGCGTGTCGCCGAGCGCTTCGACCTGAAGTTCGGGAACCATGCCGGACAGCTTCACGATCGCGCCGTCGATATCGGTGATGCCGTGACGGTGCATGAATGTCGGGGTCGTCGTGAGCCCCTTGACGAAACCGAATTCGAAAGCGGCCTCGATCTCCTTGAAATCGACGGAGTCCAGGTACAGGTCCATGGTTTGTCTCAGTGCACCGTCCGGTTCCTGACGAGATCGTGGATCTCGAGCAGCGGCCTGACGAAATCGGCAAGCTCTTCGAGGTAGTACTGGCTCGCCGCATCGCACAGCGCATCCGGCGGCGAGGGATGAGCCTCGATGAAGATGCCGTCGACGCCGGCCGCGACGCCCGCGCGGGACAGCACCGACAGGAACTCGCGGCTGCCGCCGCGCGGATCCTTGCTCGGGATGCCGTATTTCCGGATCGTGTGCGTGATGTCGAAGACCACCGGGTAGCCGATCTGCGCAAGCAGCATGAAGCTGCGCGGATCGACGACGAGATCGTTGTAGCCGAACGTGTAACCGCGCTCGGTCAGGATGATCCTGTCGTTGCCGGACGACTCGATCTTCCTGACGGGCTTGACCATGTTGTCCGGCGCGATGAACTGACCGTGCTTGAGGTTGACGACCTGGCCGGTCTGCGCCGCGGCCACGCAGAGTTCGGTCTGCATGCACAGATACGCCGGAATCTGCAGCACATCGACGACTTCGCCGGCCGGAGCCGCCTGGGTCGGGTAATGAATGTCGGTCAGGATCGGCAACTCGAGCTCGCGCTTGATCTTCTCGAGGATCCTGAGCCCCTCGTCGAGACCGGGCCCCTGGTAGTAGTCGAGCGAACTGCGATTGTCCTTGGAGAACGAGGACTTGAATATGACGGATATGCCCAGCTCGCCGGCGATGCTCTTCAGGCGCTCGGCGGTTCTGAGCATCATCGACTCTTCCTCGATGACGCAGGGGCCTGCGATCAGGAACAGATCGTTCGAACCGCAATGGATATCGCCTATGGAAACGTGCTTCGTGCTCATGAGGATTCGGGGTCAGTGGCTGCTCGCGGCATTGTCCGGCTTACGGCGATGCCCTGCAACTCGACCCGCTCGCCTGCAAGCAGCGCCCGGATCATCTCGTAGTTGCGTTGCGTCGCGCCCTGTCCGCGCAGGACGACGTCTCTCGCCCGGTCTCCCATCGCGCGGCGCTTGTCCGGAGCGCGGACGAGCGTAGCGACGGCCGCCGCGAGTTCGGCCGCATTCGCGACCGTGACTGCGGCGTCGTTGGCAAGCAGATCGTCGGCCGTTTCCCTGAAGCTGTAATTGAAGGGTCCGAACAGGACCGGCACGCCGAGCACGGCCGGTTCCATGAGATTGTGGCCGCCCTTGTTGGCACCGCGGTAATGCAGACTGCCGCCGACGAACGCGATGTCGGTCGCCCCGTACAGGTTCCGAAGCTCGCCGACCGTATCGACGACGAGCACGCCGCCATTGCCGGGGGCTTTGGCTTCGCCGCGATCGACGGCCGTCTTGAGCACGGCCGGCCACCCCCTGGCCTCGACATGCCGGCATACGAGCGGAACTTCCGCCGGGTAACGCGGCACGAGGATCAGCGACACGCGCTCGCCGCCGTCGAGCGCGGCGCAGGCATCGAGCAGCGGCTCGTCCTCGCCTCGATGCAGGCTGCCGCCGACGATCACGATCTCGTCCGCGCCGTAGCCCAGGGACTCGCGCACCTGCCGCGCATCGTCCCGACCGGCAGCAGGGGGCGCCAGGTCGTACTTCATGTTGCCGGTGACGGATATTCGCCCGTCGGCAACGCCGAGCGCACGCAGGCGTATCGCGTGTTCCTCGCTTTGCGCCGCGATCAGCGTCACGCCACGGAGCCAGCGCGGCGCCATGGCCGTGCGTACGTGAATCGCGTACGAACGCTCGGACATCTTGCCGTTCACTACCGCGGTCGGGATCTTGCGGCGGTGCGCCTCGGCCAGCACGTTCGGCCAGAATTCCGATTCGGCGATGATGATGAGGCGCGGTTCGAAGTGTCTCAGGAAGCGCTTCACGACGAACGAGAAGTCGAGCGGAAACGGAACCACGCGGTGGCGCGGATACGCGGCGCGCGCGGCCGCGAGCCCCGTAGACGTATAGGCCGTCACGACGAGTTCCGTAGCCGCCACGTCGCGTTCGAGCAGTGCGATGATCGGCTTGAGCACGCTCACCTCGCCCGCGGATGAACCATGCAGCCAGATGCTGTCCCTCCCCCGCGAACCCAGCCCGAAACCGAAGCGCTTTGGCACGTTCCGCCAGTCGCCGGTGACGACGAGCCGGTAGAGGATCCACGGCGAACCGACTGCCAGGGCAATCAGGTAGACGAAATCGAGCAGCAGACGCATCGCGGATCCGGGCCGAAGGCCGACAGCGGGTCATTCTAGCCGGTTTCGAGCGACGCTCGGCAGCAGGTCTTCGTTGCCCCGGGCGGCTTGATCCGGGAGGTGCGACGCCTCACCCACGGCGAACAGCATGCATCGGATAGCGCGATCAGCAGCGGATCCAGCCGTCGAGATACTTGACCGCCTGTCCGGCGATGACGATTCGGTCCCCGGCAAGCTCGCAATTGAGTTCCGCCCCCCGTGCCGATAGCTGCCTGGAGTGGATTCGCCGCTTGCCCAGCCGCGCCGACCAGTAAGGTGCGAGGGCACAGTGTATCGATCCGGTGCCCGAGTCCTCGGGAATCCCGTAGCTCGGCGCGAAGTAGCGGCAGACGCAATCGGACTCGACGCCCTTCGCGGTAACGATCACGCCGGCCGGATGCAGCGTCTCGAGCAGGGCGAAATCCGGTCGGAGTGTCCGCACGGTCGGCTCGCCGTCGAGCACGGCGAAGTAGTTGTCGCCGGTCTCGACCATCAGGAGTTCTTCGGGCGCGACGCCGAGGCCCGCTGTGAGGGCTTCCGGCACATGCTCGACGGGAAGCAGCGTCCAGCGCGGAAAATCCATGCGCAGACCGTCGTCGGCGCGGGTGACCTCGAGCCGGCCGCTCAACGTCTCGAAGGCAACAGCCTCGAGTTGCGGCTCGAGTTCCGTGAACAGCACGAAAGCCGTGGCGAGCGTCGCATGGCCGCACAGGCGAACCTCGGCCTCGGGCGTGAACCAGCGCAGGCGGTAGCCCGACTCGAGCGGCACGAAAAACGCCGTTTCCGCCAGATTGTTCTCGCTCGCGATGGCCTGCAGCGTCGCGTCTTCGAGCCAGTCGTCGAGCGGTACGACCGCTGCCGGGTTGCCGCCGAAGAGATGCCCCGTGAAGGCGTCGATCTGCCAGATCCTGAGCTTGCTCATCCCTCGACCCTCGAGCTTGTGATGTGTGACGAGACGAGTATCCGACCGCAGGTTCGGATGCTACCGACTACCGGACGATGTGCAGACTCAGCCACTGCGCCGCGAGCGCGGGCTTGGCCTCGTTCTCGATTTCGACGACCACGTCGACCCTGAAGAGGAACTGGCCGGGCTTGCGTTCGGTCACTTCGCCGAGCGTGCAGCGCGCGCGAATGCGGCGCCCGGCCCGAACCGGCGCAATGAAGCGGACCCTGTCCAGGCCGTAGTTGAGCACCATCGCCCGATCCTCGAGCGTCGGGATGTACTCGAGGCAGAGCGGCACGAGCAACGACAGCGTCAGGAACCCGTGGGCGATCGTGCCGCCGAACGGCGTCGCTCCGGCGCGCACCGGATCCACGTGGATGTACTGGTGATCGTCGGCGACATCGGCGAACCGGTCGATACGTTCCTGGTCGATCGTGACCCAGTCCGAAACGCCGAGTTCGCTGCCGACGAGCCTTTCCAGTTCCTCTCTGCCGATCGCTTCGCTCATCACCTCTCCCCGTTGCCGGTACGTCGCTCGTTCATCGATGGGGCCGAACGTGACCCGCGGGCATTGTGTTTTGCCGGCGGCCGTGGCGCAATATACGGCCGTCTGCGGACTCCCGCGTGAACCCGGCACCGCCCCCCCGACAATGACCACGGCGCACGATCTCGTTCGGCCCTTCCGGGCACTCCGTCCCCGTCCCGAAACCGCCGGTGACGTCATCGCACCGCTCTACGATGTCGTAAGCACGGACGAAGCTCGCGCATGCGCTACCGGCCGGCCGGACTGCTTTCTGCGCGTCTCCCGCCCGGAGATCGAACTGCCCGCCGATGCGGATCCCCGTTCGAGCGCCGTGTACGCGCGCGGCGCGGAGAACCTGGCGCGACTTGCCGAGTCCCGCGTGCTGGTTCGCGACGACCGCCCGTCCTTCTATATCTGGCGGGTGTCGAGCGGCTCGCACGTGCAGACCGGGGTCGCGCTGACGGCGTCCGTGGCCGCCTATGAGCGGAACCAGGTGCGCAGGCACGAGCTCACTCGCCCCGGCAAGGAAACCGACCGCGTGCGACACATGGAGGCGCTCAACGCGCAGGTCGGACCCGTGCTCTGCGCCCACCGCAGCGATGCGCGGATTACGGCACTCGTCGCGGAAGCCAGCGCGGGACCGCCCCTGTTCGAGGCCGAAGGTATGAATGCGGTGATCCATTCGCTCTGGCAGGTGGACGACCCGAATGCCGTGGACGCGCTGGGCAACGCACTGAACGCACTTGATGCCCTCTACATCGCCGACGGCCATCACCGATCGGCGGCGGCAGCGCGTGTCGCCGCCGCACGACGCCAACGAGCACGCGAGGGCGCCAAAGTCGGGGACAGCCACGAGTACTTCCTTGTCGTCACCTTTCCCCACGACGAGCTGCAAATACTCGACTACAACCGGGTCATTGCCCACCTCGGCGGCCGGACGCCGGCCGAGCTTCTCGAAGCCATCGATCAGGACTTCGAGGTCGAGCCGCTGAGGGCGCCGTCAAAACCCGGCGAGCCCGCGACGTACGCCATGTACCTCGACCGGCAGTGGCATCGGCTGCGACTGCGCAAGATCGATGGCGGCGACGACCCGGTAGCTTCACTCGATATCAGCCGGCTGCAGCGAGCGCTCATCGAGCCGCTGTTCGGCATCGCCGATCCACGCATCGACAGGCGCATCGATTTCGTCGGCGGCATTCGCGGGCTCGAGGAACTCGAACGACGCGTCGACTCCGGTGACGCTGCGGTGGCGTTCGCGCTCTACCCGACGTCGATGGAACAACTCATGGCGGTCGCCGACGCCGAACTGCTCATGCCGCCGAAGTCGACCTGGTTCGAGCCGAAACTCGCCGGCGGCCTGCTGTCCCACGTCTTCGATACGTGAACGATCGCCGGGAACCGGAACCTTCCGGTACCGCGCACGACGACGAAGCTCCCTGGCGCGTCTACATCCTGCGCTGCGCCGACGGCAGCCTGTACACCGGCATCGCGAAGGACCCGGCCAAGCGGCTCAGCGAGCACAACGCCGGCAGCGGCGCACGCTACACGCGCAGCCGGCTGCCCGTGGAACTCGTCTACGAGGAAAAGGCTGCGGATCGCGGCAGCGCGCTCAGGCGCGAGCATGAGATCAAGCAACTCGGCGCGGCTGGCAAGCGCGAGCTGATCGGGGGAAGGCATGCAGGACCGGGAGGTCGGCAACCCGGTGCAACCCCGGAGAAGTGACAATCAGCTCTCCTGTCCCCTCGAGTGGCGGAATCCTGCCTCGAGTTCATCCGCGTTCAAAAGGCGCAATATTCTGCTCCTGACGGCCTCGCTACGGAGAAGGAGCCCAGGAGGATCCCTCCGCAGCATTCTCGACGCCGTTGATCGAGACGATGCGGGTGTAGTTGCCGCCGGTTTGTCCGTTCCTGAGCGGGTTCATCGATATCGTGATCGCATCGCCGATATTGATCGTGTCGGCGTGTACACCGCGGTTGATCATATTGCCGATGTGCGACATCTCCACTGACCATCTCTCGGCTTGCCCGTTACTGGCGGTTGTCTCGACCAACAGGTAGACATGCGGATTCGCGTAGCTGACTCCGGCCACCGTTCCGACAACGGTAACCTCGCGGGAGTCGTCAAACATCGCGTGGGAATGATGGGCATGGACACGCATGCTCGAGGCCGCCAAAGCGGCCAGTGCAACCGTCACTGCCGCCGCGAGCTTCCCTCTGCGCTGCTTTCTGTCCATGGCTGTCCGGCCTGTGGGCACTTGAGTCGAATCCCGTTCTGTCATCGAGCCGGAGAAATTGTCAGGAAGGAGGGCGCTTCCGGCAGCCGGCCGGCGCGCTTGGCTTCTTCCATGTCTCCGAAAACTCTCGCCCACGGACGAGCGTCGAAAATGTCCCGATAGCGCGGATCGTCCGGGCCCAGCTCCGCGATGCGTCCGGATTCGTCGTGAAAGACGTTGTTCGTCGAGACACACTCGTTGTGCACCGCAGGCGGCTGCGTCCAGTCTTCGCGCAGCGTGTGCAGCGCAACCTCGTGCCAGGGGAAAGCGAAGGCCAGCGGATCGTAAAGCGTGATGTCGACGATGATCTCGTCTCCAATCCTTTTCCAGCGCTCGATGATCTCGAGTTCGCCGCTGTATTCGGGCAGACCGTGACCGGCGTACCAGCCCTTGATGTCCTTGACCCACACGATGAGTTCGTCGCCGTCCCAGAAGCCCTGGGACTGACCGTACCAGGTCGGGAAGGCAATACCCTCGGGAACGAAACCGCGGCCGTCGTGGTAGGTCACCCGATACTCGTTGAGCGGTTGATCCTCGGCCATGATCATGACCCGGTCGTCGAGCAGCACGTAGCGCATGGACCAGCCGTCGCGGAAGTAGCCGTTGGGCAGACAGGTGTCCGCGGGCCACCAGTGCGAGCCTTCGAGTTCGGCCTGCAGGCCCTGCGCGAAGCGCGGCTTGTATTCGTCGGAGACACCCGCCCAAAGATCGCGCACGAGGATGGCGCCGCGCGTAACCAGCGTGCGCGTCTGCCAATCGCCGGACCAGTCCGGCAGCGGGTCCGGTGTACCGCCGCGTTCTGCGCCGGCTGCTTGCCTCCAGGCGTTCCAGTGCTCCTCGGCAGATGCCCATGGATACGGGCTTCGAAGAGCGACGCTGCTGCCGCTGCGTCCCTGCAATCCTGCGTAGAACTCCTCGAAACTCTTTCCCTCCTCCGCCGCCGAGGACCATTCCCCGTTCCATGTTCGCGCCCACCACTCGTTGGCAGTCAGATTGTGGAACGGGTCGCCCGGGTCGGGATCAGCCTCGGTCGTGAATCTGTCCAGCCATTCGGCGCCGGACGACAGGTCGTCGAAGGGATCGAGCGGATTGACGTCCGTCTGGGCCGAGGCAGGCGCTGCCGGCAAGCAGCAAATGAGCCCACAGATCAGACTTCTGGGCCACCAGACTACGGTCATCGAAGGTTCCCGTCGAGCATGTGCGTTGTCAACCGTTGAAACTATCCCGTTCGGCGATCAGAAAATACGCCTCGCTGACCGTCATGTCGATAATACTCAGACGCTGCCGACCCGTGCGACGAGTCGGACAGCAACGTCACTGTCGTCTGGCCAGCAGCGCCTGGCAATAGTGTTCGCCCTCAAACACGAACGATTGCAGCGTCGGCAGGCATTGCTGAGCCCGAGGCAGAAAACGTCCGCCATGAAGGAGTGGTTCGGGATCTCGTGGTGAGCACCCTTGACCCCAAAGACATGCGTCGCGTCTCAATCACTCATCGCTCCTCGCCGTCCGAAAATCGCCTTAGCAACCCTCCGTAAGCATCGATCCGCCGATCCCTGAAGAATGGCCACGCTCGGCGGTGCGCTTCCACCTCGCCGAGGTCGATCCGCTCGACGAGCACGGCCTCGGCGTCGTCCGGGGCGCTCGCGAGCACGCGTCCGTCGGGCGCCGCGAGGAAACTTCGCCCCCAGAATTCGATGCCCCCGCCCAAGCCAGCGCCGCCATCGCCAGCCCCGACTCCGCCCTGGGCCACGGGACGGCCCCCGGCCGCAGCTCCGCCCTTATCCCCCGGCCCAGGCTCGAATCCCACTCGATTCACGGCCACGACAAAGCATCCATTGGCGATCGCGTGGCTGCGCTGGACGGTTTCCCAGGCGGCGAGTTGACGCTCGCCTGCCACGCCGATTTCCTCGGGATGCCAGCCGATCGCCGTCGGGTAGATCAGAATTTCCGCGCCGCTGAGCGCGGTCATGCGGGCCGCCTCGGGGAACCACTGGTCCCAGCACACGAGCACGCCAAGTTCGGCCGATTCCGTGTGAAATGACGCGAAGCCCAGATCGCCAGGAGCGAAGTAGAACTTCTCGTGGTAGCGGGGGTCGTCCGGGATGTGCATCTTGCGGTACTTGCCGATGTAACCGCGCGTTCGGTCGATCACGACGGCCGTGTTGTGATAGACGCCGGCTGCACGCCGCTCGAAAAGGCCGGCCACGATCGTGACGTCGAGTTCTCGGGCAAGCGCGGCAAGACGTTCCGTGGACGGTCCCGGCACGGGCTCCGCGAGATCGAAGTTCGCCGCGTTCTCCGTCTGACAGAAGTAGCGCGAGCGATAGAGCTCCGGCAGGCATACGAGCCCAGCGCCGTCGGCGGCCGCCTGGCGGATGCCGTCCTCGGCCCGCACGGAGTTGTCCGCGGAATCGGGACGCATCGACATCTGCACGAGCCCGACGGCGAGGGACCGCTCGCGCGCGGTCGCGCTCATGACGACGCCGCCCGGCTCGCGCGGCGCGCCTCCCCGCGCCCGCCGCGCGCCTGACTCGCCGGCGGCTCAAACGGGACGCGCCCCTTCCCGCTCACCCCGGCGCCTCCCGTTCCATGTCGCGCGGATCGCAGTACGTGTTCTGCGGGAAGCAGGCCATGTACTGATCGAGCATCGCGATGCCCTGCGTCGGGCGCACGACACCGGCATGGATCTTCGCGCGGACGAGCTCGCTCATGCGGCGATGCAGATCGTTCGGGAAATACTGCACCTGCGCAAGCATGTCCTGGATCGCCGTGCCGGGGATGATCTTCTCGATCCAGAAATTGTCGGGCTCGTCGGGATCGGCGTAGATGTGCGCTTCGGAAACCCGCCCGAACAGGTTGTGCGCGTCGCCGACGATGTCCTCGTAGGCGCCCATGAGAAAGAACGCGAGATAGTAGGGCTCGCCGGGGTTCAAAGCGTGCAGGGGCAGGAAACTGTTGTCCGCGTTCGCCGACACATAGTGGCTGACCCGGCCGTCGGAGTCGCAGGTCAGGTCGACGAGCACGCCGCGCCGCGTCGGCCGTTCGTCGAGCCGGTCGATCGGCATGATCGGAAACGGCTGGCCGATCGCCCAGTGATCGAGCATCGACTGAAAGATCGAGAAGTCGCACTGGTAGAGGTCCGTGAGCTGCCGCTCGAGTTCGGCGACCTCGGGAGGAGGAGTGCCCGTCTCGTTCCTGAGCGCCGCGAGCAGTGTCGAGCACGACCGCCAGTAGAGGCTCTCGGCCAGGGCCCGCTGCTCGAGGTCCAGCAAGCCGTGGGTAAAGAGGCTGCGGACTTCGCCCAGCCGCTCGTTCGCATCGTGAAACGCTTCGAGCAGCTCCCCCGCCGTGTCGATCGCATCGAGCCGGCAGAGAATCCTGTCCAGAGCCCGAACCGGCTCGGCCGCGTCATCGGCAACCGTGAACTCGAGCGCGGGATTGTCCTTCGACCGGGTGTCGAGCACCGGCACGATCAACACGGAATGGTGCGCCGTGAGCGCGCGGCCGCTCTCGGTGACGAGGATCGGCTCGGCAACGCCGTGCGCGGCGCAGATTTCCTGCACCGTGAAGACGACGGCGTTCGCGTATTCCTGCAGGCTGTAGTTGATCCCCGCGTCATGCTCCAGATGATCGCGGCCGTAGTTGACGCCGAGTCCGCCGCCGAGGTCGAGATACCTCAAACCTGCGCCGCGGCTGACGAGTTCGGCGTAGATGCGGGTCACTTCCCTGGCGGCCTGCTTGAGCACCCTGATGTCGGCGATCTGGCTGCCGATATGGCAATGCAGGAGCACGAGCCGGTCGGCGAGGCCGCTCGCCTCGAGCTCGCGCAGCATCGACAGCAGCTCCGCGACACCGAGGCCAAACTTCGAGTTCACGCCCGACGAAGCCGACCAGCGTCCCGAACCCGGCGTCGCGAGGCGTACGCGAACGCCGAGCCGCGGTACGAAACCCGCGTTGAAAGCGAGACGCTTGAGCTCGACGAACTCCGAGTAATTCTCGATCACGGGAATCGCGTTTCGGCCGAGCCGTTGCCCCGACATGATGAGCGACAGCATCGACTCGTCCTTGACTCCGTTGCACACGAGCAGGGAGTCGTCGTCGAGCTGCGGCAACGCCGCGACGAGTTCGGCCTTCGATCCGCACTCGAGGCCCATCCCGTAAGGCTTGCCGGCGTCGAGCAGTTCATCGACGACCTCGTGCAACTGGTTGACCTTGATCGGGTAGACGGCGCGGTAGTCGTTGCCGTAAGCGGCTTCGCCGATCGCGTTGCGGAAAGCTTCGTTCAGACGCCTGACCCGGGCGCGCAGCACGTCCTGAAACCGGAGCAGCACGGGAAACTGGACGCCGCGCCGGCGCAGTTCGTCGACGATGGCAACGACGTCCATCGTCGTCGCGGCCTCGTTCATCGCGTTGACCGCGACGTGGCCCGCATCGTTGACGAAGAAGAACGGTGCGCCCCAGTTCGCCGTGCGGTAGATCTCAGCGGAATCGGCGACAGACCACGCCGGCGCGTCGCGGGCCTGATCGAATTCCTGCGCCCTTACCGACATCTCAGGCTCCAAGCACGTAGGCAAAGATCAGCGGCGCGACGATCGTCGCGTCCGATTCAATGATGAACTTCGGCGTGCTTGCATCGAGTTTCCCCCAGGTGATCTTCTCGTTCGGCACGGCGCCGGAGTAGGAGCCGTAGCTCGTCGTCGAGTCGCTGATCTGACAGAAGTAGCCCCAACGCTGCACGTCGTCGATCCTGAGATCCTGCTCGAGCATCGGGACGACGCAGATCGGGAAGTCGCCGGCGATCCCGCCGCCGATCTGGAAGAACCCGACGGAACCGCGCGCCGACTCCCTCCGGTACCAGTCAGCGAGACCGATCATGTACTCGATGCCCGAGCGGACCGTACCGACCTTCCCGATCTCGCCCGCGATGCATTGCGCGGCATACATGTTGCCGAGCGTCGAGTCTTCCCAACCGGGCACGAACAGCGGCAGGTCGCGCTCGCAGGCGGCGAGCAGCCAGCTATCGGCCCGATCGATCTGGTAATGGGGCTCGAGTTCGCCCGAGCGAAGCGCGGCGTAGAGGAACTCGTGCGGGAAATACCGCTCGCCGCGCGCATCGGCCTCGATCCAGCGCCCGACGATGCATCGCTCGGTGCGCCGCATGGCCTCCTCTTCGGGAATGCAGGTATCGGTCACGCGATTGAGCTTGCGCTCGAGCAGCTCCTCCTCCTGTTCGGCCGTCAGATTGCGCCAGTTCGGGATCCGCACGTAGTGGTCGTGGGCGACGAGGTTGAACACGTCCTCCTCGAGGTTCGCGCCCGTGCAGCAGATCGCATGCACCTTTTCCCGGCGAATCATCTCGGCGAGCGAAACGCCGAGTTCGGCCGTGCTCATCGCACCGGCCAGCGTGACCATCATCGACCCGCCGGCGTCCAGGTGACGCACGTAGGCTTCGGCCGCATCCACAAGCGCGGCACTGTTGAAGTGGCGGAAGTTTTGCGCGATGAAATCGGTAATGGCGCCCATGGTTCCGGGTTCCGGTGGATCGCGAGCCTCGCGGAGGGGGCGGATAGATTAGGGAATCGGGAGGCGAGCGACAACAAAAAATACTTCGCGGGACAGCTGCGGCGCGTCGGGGTGCACGGCCTGGCGGAAACCGGCGTCGGTGGCGCGCGGCAGCGGGCGAGTTCAGCCGGCCCGCGGGACCTCGGGCACCTGCTGCGTCAGGCAGTGCAGCGCACCGAAGCCGACGACGAGCGCCGTGCAGTCGATCGGCACGATGCGCCGGTCCGCAAAGCAGTCTCCGAGAATGCCGCAGGCCTCAGAGTCTTCGGCAACGCCGAACACGGGCACGGCCACGACATCGTTGGCGATATGGAAGTTCGCATAGCTTGCCGGCAAGCGCCGGCCGCCGATGAACAGCGGCGCCGGCATGGGCAGCTCGATGACCTCGAGCGAGGCGCCGTCGGCAAGCCGGGCCGCCGCGAGCCGCTCCCGGTTGGCCTTGAGCGGAACATGGTTCGGATCGGCCGCGTTCGGCTCGACGGCCGTCACGACCGTGTTGCACGCCACGAAACGCGCGAGATTGTCGATGTGACCGTCGGTGTCGTCGCCGGCGATGCCGCTGCCGAGCCATATGACGCGCGTCGCCCCGAGCGAGTCCGCGAGCACGGCTTCGATACCCGCGCGGTCGAGGCCGGGGTTGCGGTTGTCGTTGAGCAGGCATTGCTCGGTCGTCAGCACGGCTCCTGCGCCATTGACGTCGACCGAGCCGCCCTCGAGCACGATGCCGGGCGAATGGCACGGCACGTCGAGCGCCTCGGCCATCAGGCTCGCGATCCGGCGGTCGAGATCGTACGGCGGATACTTGCCGCCCCAGGCGTTGTAGTCGAAGTCGACGGCGAGCAGCGGGTCGGGTTCGCCACGGCGAACGACGAAGACGGCGCCGTGATCGCGAATCCAGGCATCGTCCGTCGGAAACCTGTGCCAGAAGACGCTTTCGGGCGGGACACGGCCGCCGAGCAACTCCGCCACATGCCGTTCGTGCTCATGATCGAGTACGTTGATGTGCACGCGCTCGCGGCCTGCGAGCGCGACCGCGAGTTCGACCATGGCCGCCTCGGCCCGGTCGAGACAGCCGGGCCAGGTCTCGCGGTTGTGCGGCCAGGACAGCCAGGTCGCCGCGTGGCGCTCCCACTCCGCCGGCATCCGATAGCCGCGCGCCGCCGGCGCCTCCTGCTCCGCCTGGTTCATGAACATCCCGCCCTGTCGGCCCTGTCCGCTCGTCCGGCTGCCTGATGGCCGGCTGCCGCGCAACCGCGCCCGCGAAACCGGTATGATGCGCGAATGCCGTCAATCGCAAAACTGCTCGTCGCAATCGCCGCGTTGCTGCTCGGGCTCGCCGCGCACGCCCAGGCGCCGCGCACCGGCGCGATGCTCGTGGCGACGGGCTCGCTGACGGACCCCAATTTCAACGAATCCGTCGTGCTGCTCATCCGGCACAGCGACAACGGCACGGTCGGCGTCATCATCAACCGGCCGACCTGGGTCGAGCCGCGCCAGGTGTTGCGCGAGCTCGAGGAGACGCACGGGGATAGCGGCCGCGTCTGGTTCGGCGGCCCGGTCGCGCCGACCCGGCTCGTGGTGCTCGCGCGCGAACCGCTGCCCGAGGACGTCGAAGACCTGCGTGTGCTCGATGGGGTCTACGTCGGCAGCAACGCGGACTATCTGCGCGACAGCGCCATGAACCTCGCCGACGAGTCGTCGCTGCGCCTGTACGCCGGACATGCCGCCTGGGCGCCCGGACAGCTCGCCGGAGAAATCGCCGAAGGCGCCTGGACCGTCGTGCCGGGAAGTTCCGAACGCGTATTCTCCCGCGAGCCGCTGCGGCTCTGGCGCGATCTGGAGTCAACGCGTTCGGGGCTCATCGCAGCGCTCGCACCCGGAGCGCCCTGAAGGCCGCCCCCCGCGGCGCCATTCGGCCCGCAAGTCAATCGACGGACGCGACCTTGAAGTTGCCGGCCTCCCCCTCCTGGAGTTCGATCAGGCCTTCGCGCTTGGCAGCCCTGAGCAATTCCGAGAAATTCCGGTAGCCGTAGGCGCTCTCGGCGAAGTCCGGATAGACGCGCTTCAACGCCGTCTTGACGACCGAGCCCCAGAGCGGATCGTTGTCGGCTTCGAGCGAACCCACCGTCTCGGTCAAGCGTCCGAACACCTCGCGCTGCCGTGCCGAGAGCTTCCTGTTACCGCGCTTGCGCGGCCGCTTCGCGGCTGCCCAGAGGTCGTCGTAGAAGACGAATTCATCGCAGCTCGAGGCCAGCAGGTCCGAAGTCGAACTGCGTACCCCGCAGCCCATGACCCGCTTGTCGTTCTCCTTGAGCTTGGAGACCAGCGGCGAGAAATCGCTGTCGCCGGTCAGCAGGACGAAGGTGTCGATGTGCGACTTCGAATAGCACAGGTCGAGCGCGTCGACGACCATCCGGATATCGGCGCTGTTCTTGCCGCTGACCGACGAGCGCGGGATGTCGATCATCTCGAAGCCGGACGCGTGGAACTCGCGCGAGAACTTCTGAAACCGGCTCCAGTCGCAGTACGCGCGCTTGAAGACGATCCTGCCGCGCTCGAGGATGCGCTTGAGCACGAGGTCCATATCGAACCGGCCCTGCTTGCTCTCCTCGGCGCCGAGCGCGAGGTTCTCGAAGTCGGCGAAGACGGCGATCGTGAGCTCCGTCGGCGCGGGCGATTCCATTGACATGCTGCATCCTGCTCGGGGGGCGTCAGGCGCATCTTGCGGCATGAGGCGCGAACGGACAAGGCGCGCGGGGCTCGGGCGGCGCCGTCGAAGGGTTGCGCGACGGTTCGGGGACAGGCGTCGCACGCGGGTCCTGCGCGGGAGCGCGGCCGGCAAGCGGAAAGCGCACACAGCCGCCCTGCAAACTGGCATCATCGCCAACATCGACTTCGGCAGGACGCAGGCAATGCCGTTATTCGACAGCTACGTCATTGTCGACTGGTCGGCAGCGGCCCGACCGGCGCCCAAACGCAAGAGCCCGAACGCAATTTGGTGGGCCGCGGCGCGGCGGCACGCCGAAGCCGTCGAACCGCAATACGTGCGCACCCGCGCCAAAGCCGTCGAGCAACTCACGGAGTTTATCGGCGAGGAGTTGAAACAGAACAGGCGCGTTCTCGCCGGCTTCGACTTCCCGTTCGGCTACCCGGCCGGCGTCGCCCGCGCCGTCACGGGCCAGGACTCGGCCATGAATCTGTGGCGCTGGATCGCCGATCGTATCGAGGACGGTCCGGGGAACGCCAACAACCGCTTCGATGTGGCGGCAGAGATCAATGCCCGGTATTCGAGAGTGATCGGCCCGTTCTGGGGGCTGCCGAACCCGCCCGAATACGCCGAAATGCACAAGGGTATTCCGGCACGAAGATCACAACGCAGTTGTAACGAGTCGAATCCGCCAGATTTTCGAATTGCCGAGCGGTACGCCAGGGGTGCAAAGTCGGTCTGGCAACTGACCTACGCTGGCGCCGTGGGCTCCCAGGTGCTGGTCGGTCTGCCCGCGTTGATCGAACTCCTGCGGGCGATAAACGGAGCGGGTGACACCGGGCGGCGCCGAGCCCAGGTCTGGCCATTGGAAACCGGTCTGGCGGCACCGGTCACGGCCAACGTTCCCGTCGTACTGGCCGAAGTTTATCCGTCACTGTTCAAGGACACGATCAGCGAACGTCGGCAAGAAGGAGAGATTTTGGATCGCGCTCAGGTGCGCGTGCTCGCGCAATATTTCGCGGAGTTGGACAGGCAGGACGATCTCGCACCCCTGTTTGCCGGACCTTGCGATCTTGACGCGCGGCAGCGTCGCGCCGTTGAAGACGAGGAAGCCTGGATTCTGGGACTCTACGGCGACCCAAGCCATGACGGCCGAGGCTTGCAGACTGACGGTAGGCAGCGGGATCGGGTGGCAGACAAGCAGGCCTCCGTGCCCTCCCGGTTTGGCGATCGAGCCGTGGCACGAGCGCGACTGTGGAAGATCGTGCCCGATCGTGCCGCGCCTCCCGCCGGCCTGTTCGGCCGCAAGCGGGAACTGCGGGCGCTCGGCGGGATGCTTGAACTGGTGAGCGTAGCCGACCGTCGCGATTTCGCCGGCTGCACGCAGGTCATCACGGGAGCGCCAGGCGCCGGCAAAAGCGCCTTGCTCGTCGAATTGCAAGAACTCTGGAAAGACCGGACGGCGATTATCGACCTGGAGCCGCACGCGTTTTCGGATCCCGATTACGCGCTGCGTCGATTGGCGCGATCCCTTGTCTCCGAGTTCGGCAGACTCACGCGAGCGAGGATTCGCCTGAACGCACGGTTGCGTGGTGTGGATTTTTTCGGCATCAAGGTGGATGTCGCTCCGTCCGGCCCCGAACTGCCGCTGCGCGCGCTGGCCGACCTTCGCACGGCGCTTCCGGATGAAGCGGCGGATATTCCCATCGCCGTGTTCGTTGACGAGGCGCAAACGCTGGCGCATGACATGGAAGCGGGCAACGCCAGCAAGCAAAGCAGTCTTCTGATGGACCTGCACAGCGGGACGCATGGACTCAGGATCCTTCCGGTATTCAGCGGGCTGAACCACACCGTCGAGCACCTTGCCGCGTTGGGAGTGTCCCGGCTTGGCGCCAACTCAGTGCACGTGCTTGGCTGTCTGTCACCGACCGAAACCACCGCCAATCTGCAAACCGCGCTGCGGATTCTAGGCGTGGAGGGTCACCCTGCAGCGGAACGCTGGTTGAATGAATCCGTCGCGCGCAGTTGCGGCTGGCCGCAGCACATCACGAGCTACATCAAGGGCCTCGCGCTGGCGCTGCTGCCGGATGACGACGCCGAATCGCTGCGTCCGCTCACCAGGGACGCCTGCCGCGATGCGGTTGCGCAGGGCGAGTCCAGCCGGCAGGAGTATTTCGGCGCGCGCCTTGCTCCGTTCCAGGACATCGCTCCGGCACTGAAGGCCGTTGTCGCCGCCATCCGGGAGGCCCGGAGCAAGGGGCGTCCCGGCGTGGACAGGATTGCCATAAGGAAAGCAATAGGCGAATCCGCCGAGGACATGCGATCTCAAGGAATGCTCTGGACAATCGACCTCGCATCCGTGCCCGACATGCTCGTGCACCACGGAATCCTCCAGCAAGCCCCCGAGGCCGACAGCCTTTGGACGGTCCCTATCCCGTCGCTGGCCGACAGGATCCTGGCGCTACCCGGCCCGTGACGGTCAATGGCGGGCAGCGCTTCGCCCTACGCGAGATTTGATGAACGCAGGTTCGCCGGGGCAATGCTTACGCGCTCGGAACCGAAGCGTGCTTCAGCCAACCCCACCAGACCCCAGCCGCGCCGAGGCCCGCAAACGCCATCGCCGACGCCAACGGCATCGGCGTGGGCGTCGCCACCAGACTCAGCGCAGCCGCGACGATCGAGCCGATCAGGAACTGGTTGACTCCGAAGATCGACGAGGCGGCGCCGCTGTTCTCGCGGAAGCGGCTCATCGTGCGTGCCACCGAATTGGCGAACACGAAACCGACGCCGAAGACATAGAGCAACAGCGACAGCAGCGTCGGCATGAGTCCGGCATCCATTGCCGAGGTGACGAGAACCGCCGTCCCCCCGGCAGCGAGAATCACCGTGCCGATGCCGATCATGCTCGAAATGCCGCGCCGATCGACCAGTCGGCTGTTCAGGTACGAACCGATGGAACCGCCGGCCATGACGAAAGAAAAGCAGAAACCGAACTGGTAAGGCTCGAGGCCGAAGTGGCCGGTGAAAACGATGGCGGAGTTGGTGACGAACGCGATCACGCCGACGAAGGTCAGACCCACACAGGCAAGATAGCCGAGCGTCTCGGAATCCTTGAGTATCGTCGCGTAGGCGCCGAGCGCCCGCGCCACCGTCATGGAGCCTGCGCGCGCATCCCCGGGCAGCATCGCCACTGCCAGCAGGCAAACCGCGCCTGCGCCCGCCTGCAGCCAGAAAACGCTCGGCCAATAGCCGAGCGAAGCCACGTAACCGCCGATGAGCGGCGCGATCACGGGCGTGAGGAAGGTGATCATCATGATCCACGACAGCGCGCGGGAGGCCTGCTCGCCGGTCCAGCGATCGAGAATGATCGCGCGCGCGAGCACCATGCCGGACGACGCGCCCATGCCCTGCAGGAAGCGGCACGCAACCAGCGTACCGAGGTCCGCCGACAGCGCCGACAGCGCGCCCGCAAGCACATATAGTGCGAGCCCGAGCAGGAGTACGGGCTTTCGTCCGTAGCGGTCCGACAGCGGCCCGTAGATGAGGCAACCGAGCGAGAACCCGAGCAGCAGGGAACTCATCGTCAGTTGCACCGAACCGCCGGGCGCGCCGAGACCCGTCGCGACGAGCGGCAGCGACGGCACGTAAAGATCGTTCGACAACGGCCCGAGCGCCGTCAGCGCGCCGAGGAACGGGATCAGGAGCGTGAATTGCGCGCGTTCGGTCACCAGGGGGATCTGCGGCCGGGCCGCGCTTACTGCACGGCCATTTGAGCCACGGTGCAGCCCACGGCAAAGATCGGTATCGGCGCGTAAAACAACAGCTCGCCCGTGGCGCCTTCCGTCGCGCCGGCAACGGTCAGGAAGGTACGGATCTCGAACCCGCCCTGGCCCGCGTCGCGCAGCGTCTCCTCGTCCGTGTAGGCGATGAGTTCGGCGCGTCGATTGTTGATGAAGCGGTCGAGGAACTGCCGGTCCCAGGCTTCGTTGATGACGCCTGAATCGGGGGTCGCCGGCCAGTGGGATATCCCGCCGGTGCCGACCAGCGCGATGCGCTCCGGCTGCGCGTCGCAGGCGCGCCGCAGAACCCTTCCGAATTCGTAGGCGCGCTCGAGCGTTGTCAGGGGCGGCCCCTGGCAGTTGACGTTCACGGGGATGACGGGAAGGTCGTAACGCGGCGTCAGGAAGTTGAGCGGCACCATGATGCCGTGGTCGAACTTCCATTCCTCGGCGTAGGAGAGATCGATATCCGCGAGCATGCCGGTGATGATGCGGCGCGCGAGCCCGGCGTTGCCGGGCACGACCGTGCGCCTGATCGCGAGCCAGTCCTCGTCCTCGATCGGCCCCTCGTACTCGTCGGCGAGCCCCATGCAGTAGGCCGGCATGTTGTTCATGAAGAAGTTGGCGAAGTGCTCCGCCGCCACGATCACGAGGACATCGGGTTTCGCCGCCTCGAGACGCTCCCTGAGCTCGTGGAGCCTGGCGTAGAACGCGTCCCTGACCACGGGATCCGCACGCTTCGCGCGGCCGGTGATGCCGGGCGCATGGCTGCATACGCCTGCGAAGACGAGGCTCATCCGTCCCTGTCCTCGAGTAGCGTGTACAGCCCCCCGCGCACCGCGCCGTGGTCGGCGACGCCCTGTTTCATGGCGTTGATGTACTCGTCCCACTCCTGTCCGATCAAGGCTGAATAGTGCATCAGGATCTGGCCATTGACGCCCATGACGTAGAGCAGGCCGATGTCGCCGTCCTCGATCGCCGTGCGCTCCTCGTCCGTCAGCGAATATTCGCCGAGCAACTCGTCGCGGTCCGCAGCGAAGCGCTTGCGGACGATGGGGTCCCTGTTCAACTGGTAGAGCAGCTTCTGAACGTAGTACAGGCTCATGCGATCGGGCCGGGGCTCGTTCAGCGCCCGAGCGACGGGACGCGGTGACTGTCGAACGCGACACAGATGTTTCGCGTTTCCATGTAGAAATCGAAACTGTAGTCGCCGCCGTCGCGGCCGATGCCGCTCGCTTTCATGCCGCCGAACGGCGCCGGCAGATGGCGGTTGTTCTCGGAATTCACCCACACCATGCCGGCCTCGAGCGCCTCGGCGAAGCGCAGTGCCCGGCCCGTATCGCGAGTCCACAGGTACCCCGCGAGGCCGTACTTCGTGTCGTTGGCGAGCTTGAGCGCCTCGGCCTCGTCAGCGAATGGGATGACCGTGAGCACCGGCCCGAAGATCTCCTCGCGGGCAACGCGCGTGTCGTTCGTTGCGCCTGCGAGTACCGTCGGCTCGACGTAGCCGGCTCCGGCCGCCGCGACGCGGCCGCCCGCGCGTATCTCGACGCCCTCTTGCGCCGCCACGTCGAAATAGCCCAACACCTTGCGCACGTGTTCGGGATGGATGAGCGGACCGATTTCGGTCTCGGGATCGAGCGGATGGCCGACCGTGATCCCGGCGACGCGCTCGACGATTCGCTCGAGGAACTCGTCCTTGATGGCGTCGTGAATCAGCAGCCGGCTCGATGAGGTGCAACGCTCGCCGTTCAGGCTGAAGATCATGAAGGTCACGGCGTCGAGCGCACGCTCGAGGTCCGCGTCGTCGAAGACGACCACGGGGTTCTTGCCGCCAAGTTCGAAGTGCACGCGTTTCAGCGTCGGAGCGCCCTGCGCCATGATCAGGCTGCCCGTTGCCGATTCGCCGATGAAGGCGATGGCCTTGATGGCTTCGTGCTCCGTGACGGCCTTGCCGGCCGACTCGCCGATACCCTGAACCGTGTTGAGCACGCCCGGCGGCAGTCCGGCGTCGGCGCAGATTTCCGCAAGCAGGCAGGCGGACAGCGGGCTCCACTCCGCCGGCTTGTGAACGACCGTGCAGCCGGCCGCGAGCGCCGGGGCGATCTTCCACGTCCCCAGCATGAACGGCGTGTTCCACGGCGTGATGACTCCGACCGGGCCGATCGGCTGGCGGAGCGTATAGTTCATGTGCTCGGCCGCGGGCAGCGACAGGCCGTTGCGCGCTTCGGGCGCCTTGTCGGCGAAGAAGCGGAAGTTCTCGGCGCCGCGTTTGGCTGCCGCCGCCATGAAGCGGATCGGCTGGCCCGTATCCATCGACTCGACGAGCGCGATTTCCTCGCCGCGGGCTTCGATGGCGTCGGCGATCTCATGCAGCAGCTTGCGGCGCGCCTCGCCCGCCAGTCCACGCCAGGTTTCGAACGTGCGCTCGGCGGCGCGTGCCGCGGCGTCGACGTCCCGTTCATCGCCGGCGGCCACTTCGGCGAGCAGGCTGCCGTCGACTGGCGTTCGGGTTTCGAACGTCTCGCCGGATGCGCCCGCGCGCCACTCCCCGTCGATGAAGTGGCCGACGGTCGTCTCGCGAAAGCGCCGGAGGAACTTCTCCGCCTTGCCGGCGTTACTGTCCAGGCGGGTATTCATGTTCGTCGTCACGCTTCTCCGGCCGAAGGCAGCCCGGAGGCCTCGCCCGCTCGCGGCTGGCCGCGCCCGGTTCGCCTGCGAACGTGCGCGTGCAGGTTGTTCCGTTTGAAATTGAGTTCGGGATGGAACTGCTGGATGTTGAACGAGATCGCGAGCGGCGAGCGCTCGAATGTCTCCTCGAGATGCTCGGTCAACGTCGCAAACAGCCGCTCACCGGCCCGCTTGCGCACATCCAGCGGTCGCCCGTGACCGATGAGCGCGGTGACGTGAACGTAGCCGTTGGCCGGATCGCAATCGGCGATGCGGTAGCGGTCGACTCCGACGGCCCGTACACGCAGCCCGCCGAGCGGAAAAATGCCCGTGTCGAGCGCGCTGGCCCGCAGCTTGTCGAGCAGATCATCGAGCGCAATCTCGTGCTCGAGGTTTGCGGAATATTCGACGATCAGGTGCGGCACGTACTCGGTCTCGGCGTTGTCCGGGGGAACCGGCGCGCTATTGTCGCATAGCGCGCCGCGCCGGCTAAGTCGGGGCGCAGCGGCGTTGCGGACATGCACGCGGATTCGTCCTGCGGCATCATGCGCACGCGGCGGCCGACATTCGCGTTTACGGCGACGTCGCGGGCCGGACCGCAGGCTGGCCCGAGTACACTAGCGATACGCCAACCCCGGAGTCTCCCTTGATCGACAGTTATACGACAGCGCGCGGGAGCCGGCCATGCGGCTCCTGAGTTTCAGATCCGGCGACCGCGAGAGCTTCGGCGTCGTCGTCGACGGCGGCGTCATCGATGCCGGGCGCCGAATGCCGGCCGCCGCCGGCACGCTCAAGGCGGCGATCGCCGGCAAGCGGATCGCGGAACTCGCGGACTCCGTCGCCGTCGCCGGCGCCGACCCCGACCACGCGCTCGACGAGATCGAGTTTCTGCCGACGATCCCCGATCCCGGCAAGATCATCTGCATCGGCGTCAATTACGGCAATCGCAACGAGGAGTACCGCGACGGCAGCACCGCGCCGCGCTACCCGAGCGTCTTCATGCGCACGCCCGACAGCATCGTCGGCCATGAACAGCCGATCGAGCGGCCGCCGGAGTCGGAGCAACTCGACTACGAAGGCGAGATCGTGCTCGTCATCGGCAAGCCCGGCCGGCGCATTCCGAAAGAATCCGCCTGGGATCACGTCGCGGGCGTGACGCTCATGAACGAGGGCTCCGTGCGCGACTGGCTCCGCCACGCCAAGTTCAACGTGACGCAGGGCAAGAATTTCGCCCGCTCGGGAAGTCTTGGGCCGTGGCTCGTGACGGCCGACGAAATCAGCGCGCTAGGGAATCTGCACCTGACGACGCGCGTCAACGGCGAACTGCGCCAGGACGACACGACGGCCAACTTGATCTTCCCGTTCGACTATCTGATCGCGTATCTGTCGACGTTCATGACGCTGCAGCCGGGCGACGTCATCGCGACCGGCACGCCAACCGGCGCCGGCGCCCGCTTCGATCCCCCGAAGTACCTGCGCGCCGGCGACGTCGTCGAGGTCGACGTTGCCGGGATCGGAACGCTGCGCAACCGCGTCATCGACGAGATCGTCGATCCGAATGGCTGATATGCTAGCCATCGGTCCGCGCTAACCGTTCGGTCGATGGGCTTTGTCGTACTGATCGTCCTCTTCGTCGCGCTCATCATCGGGCCGGGGCTGTGGGTCTCGGCGGTCATGAAGCGCTACCACTTTCCGAAGGACCGCTATCCGAAGACCGGCGGCCAGGTGGCGCGCGAGCTGCTCGACGGCCTGTCGCTCGAGCACGTTCGCACCGAAACCACGAAAACCGGCGACCACTACGATCCGATCGAGAAGGCCGTCAGGCTGTCTCCGCAGAATTTCGACGGCCGCTCGCTGACGGCACTGACGATCGCCGCGCACGAGGTCGGTCACGCCATCCAGGACGCCGACGGGTTCAAGCCCCTGCGCTGGCGGACCCGGCTCGTGAAATGGGTCGGGCCGGTCGAGAAGGTCGGCGCGGGAATGTTGATGCTCGCGCCGTTTACCGTCGCGCTGACGAGAATCCCGATGATCGGACTCTTCACGCTGCTCGGCGGCATGCTGACGCTCGGCACCGGCGTCGTCGTTCATGCCCTCACGCTGCCGGCCGAATTCGACGCGAGCTTCGGGCGCGCCCTGCCGCTCGTGAAGCTGCGCGGCGTGCTGCGCAAGGAGGACATGCCCCGCGCCCGGCGTTTGCTCATGGCCGCCGCGCTGACCTATGTCTCCGGCGCCCTGCAGAGCCTGCTCAACATCGCGCGCTGGTGGGCGATCCTCAGACGTTGACGAGCGCCGAAACCTTTCAACCCATCCGCAATCCAAACCAGCGGCGATTCCGCGCCATCGACCCGCGAATCGCCGGGCGTTACCATAAGCACGACGGTCAGTCCCATGCGATCCAGCACCCTCCAACTCGACGCCATGGTGTCGCTCAAGGCGCACATCCCCGAGGACGCGATGAGCGCGAGCCTGCTCGGCACCGAGCGCACGGGCCACGGCGCGCGGATCCGCGAGGACGGGCTCATCGCGACCATCGGCTATGTGATCAGCGAAGCCGAGAACGTCTGGATCGGCGCCAACGACGGCACGCTCGTGCCGGGATTCGCAGTCGGCTACGACTTCGACAGCGGGTTCGGGCTCGTGATGCCGACAATGCCGATGCGGGGTCCTATCTTCGAGCTCGGCAGCTCCGCGACGGTGCCGGTCGGCGCTCCCGTGACCGTCACGGCAAGCGGCAAGGCCGAGCAGATCGTCCACGCCAGCGTCGTCGCCAAGCAGGAGTTTGCGGGACGCTGGGAATACCTGCTCGAGGAAGCCATATTCACGTCACCGCCGCACGAGAGCTGGTCCGGAGCGGCGCTCATCGACGGCGGCGGACGGCTCTGCGGGCTCGGTTCGCTGCTGATTCAGGGCTTCGAAAGTGGGGACGAGTCGACGGCGGCGAACATGTTCGTGCCGATCGATCTGCTCAAGCCCATCATCGATGACATCTGCCGGCACGGCCGAAGCATGACGCCTCCCAGGCCATGGCTTGGCGTGCTCGTTCACGAGGATCAGGACGACCGCGTGACCATCGTCGGCGTCTACCGCAACTGCCCGGCCGACAAGGCGGGGCTCAAGCCCGGCGACGTGGTCCTGCGCATTGACGATGACCCCGTGGACGGCATGGCGAACATGTTTCGCCGGGTATGGGATCTCGGTCGCGCCGGGGTCGAAGTGCCGATCAGCGTGCTGCGCGACACCAAGACACTGCACACCGTCGTCGAGTCCGACGACCGGGCCACGTTTCAGAGGATCGGCACCGTTCAGTAGGCGCCTGCAAGGAACGCGGCGCGAGCGGCCCCGCTGCGGGATTCGGCGGCTTCGGAGACAACAAGACCGGGAGGCGTCAATCGAAACGCCTCCCGGTCAATGTGTGTCCGCCCGCGGGGTTTACTCGTCGCGCTGGCGATAGCTGCGGTGGCAGGCGCCGCAGTTGCCGGCAGTACTCTGCACGAGGCCCTGGCCGGCGGCGAATCCGCCGTCCTCGACAGCCCGCGCCAACTCCATGGCGGCGTTCAACATGTTGTCGGCACGCTCGTTGAAGTCGTCCATGTTGGTCCAGATCTCCGGCAGCGCGGCGCTCCCCGCGGGCGCGTTCGAAACGTCCGCCCCGAAACCTTCCGTGATCATGCCGGCCGCGGCCACGAGATCGTTGACGTTCTTGGCGAAGACCGCCTCGTCGACGGGGACTTCGCCGCGCGCCATTGCGCCGATCGGCGCCATCTTGCCGGCCGCCACGCGCATCACGGCCTGCCGGTAGAGAAACGCGGCGCCTTCCGGCGTGGTTTCGTCGACACCGCCTCCGCCGCCGCCCGGGGCGCAAGCGCCCAAGAATGCGATCGAGGCCGCCACGCCGAGCATCATCAACTTCCCGTACGGATTCTTCATGCTTCACCCTTCTCCTGTTTGAGCCGCAATTCCGAGGTCGAAACTCCGGGGGTCGAAATCCCGGCCGGAGCATATACAAATCGCTCCCGCCGCCGCAAGCGCCACACACAGCGGCACCGCGCGGGCGCTCGGCCCGGCGGCGCGCTATTCATGCGTCTCAGTTATCGCCGCCAAGCATTCGGTACATGCCGGCGATGTTTTCTCCCAGCCAGTTGAACGAACCCCAATCGCTGTACTCGTCCATCGTGATGCCGGCCTGCAGTTCCTCAATGCTCTGTCCGTCGGCGATGCCGGCGGCAACAGCGTCACGCAACGCCTCGATGTATTCCCGGTGGTCGGCGACATCCTCTTTCGTTCCGATATCGCCGTGCCCGCCGACCGCGATGCTGAAATCGAGCGCCTCGACTGACCGGACGGTCTCAATCCAGCCATCCGCATCCACAACGCCCGGAAACGTCCGGAACGGCAGACGCCTGACACTGATGATGTCGACGAAGAACAAGGCGTCCTCGTCCGGAAAACGCAGTACCGTCATGTCCGGCGAATGTTCCGACGCGATGTGGATCAATTCGACGGACTTGCCGCCGAGCGTGATCGTTCGCGTGTCCGAGTAGACGGTCGATGGCGGATGCACGTCGCTGAGCGGGCCGCGCGCGATCTCGGCGCCCGTGAGCATGCCGTCGCCGTCCGCATCGATCAGGGCGAACTGGCCCGCCAGGTTGCCGCTTGCTTCGGACTCCTCGATCTGGCCGTTGCCGTTCGCGTCGAGCGCGGCCGCATCGTCGCTGAGCGGCGTGTCCGCGCTCGGCAGGGCAAGCGCACCGGGCATCGTCTCGTGACCGATGACCTCGGCCGTATCGGCGAAAACCTCACCGCCCGAGGCATGATCCCAGTGATGATGGCTGTAAGCGACGACACGGACCGGTACGTCATACATCGACGCGAGCTCGCCCCGCAGCCATTGCGCGAAGTCCCGGTTGATCGGATCCGAGACGAGGATGCCTTCGGACGTCACGAGAAACACGGTGTTGTGCGCGTTGTTGTGCGCGCGATAGAGGTCGCCGGCGACGTTCACGATGCCGCGGTCGGGCGCCTGTTGCGCGAGGACGAGACTGCTTGCGGCGAGCCCCGCGAGCGCAGACAGCCGCACCATTCCCTTCAGATTCTTCGTTCTCATTTCCGCCTCCTCGTTATGGCCGCAGGACGGTCCACGGCTCTTTGTTCATGGCCCGGCAAGACTAGCACAGCCCCGAGGCGGTCAGGAGCCCGCGGACACTCTGGTCTTGAGGGCCTCGTCGACGAGGAACAGGTCCATGAGCGTCGCCCGGACATGGATGTTGCCGTTGAGGTTGTCGACGAGCTGGGAGCTGATGTCCTGCTGGGCGAGCACCAGGCGGATCGCCCCGCGCGCCCTTCTCGCATCGTCCTCGAGAGCGTCGAAGAACGCGCCGCTGGAGGTCGCGAGCGCGGCGCCGCGCTGGTCTGCCCGGGCGCGCACGACGTCCCCGAGGCCGGTCAGCGCCTGTTCCATGTTGCCCAGGAACTCGCGAACGTTCTGACCTGCGCCCGCGTTGCGGTCGGTGCTGCGTCCCTGCGCGGCGTAAGCGAGCAGGAATTCGTAACCCGACTCGATCGCTTCGATTCGAGCCTTGAGACCCGCGTCGGGACCGACTTGCTGTTCTGCGTTCATTTGACCTGCCAACGATCAGGGTCGTGATACGCCCGATATTCCTTGCGGGTGATCCAGCCGAGGATCATCGAGCGCGTGAAGAGAAGCTTCTCCGGGCGCAGTGCGAAATAGACGTGCGCCATGACCATCGTGATGAGCATGAGGGCCGACAGGCCGTGCAGCACGTAGATCACGCCCCAGGTGGCGTCGGAGAGGATGTACTGGTTGCTGTCCCACCACGGCGTATCGATCTTGGCCATCATGACGGCGCCGGTGGCGAGCGCGACGAGCACGACGACCGTGAACGCGTGGTGGATGAGTTTCTGCGCCGGGGAGTACTTGCCCGGCCGCGGCGGCGGCGCATCCGTGAGACGCAGGTTGAGCCGGGCAAGTGCCAGCACGTCGCGCAGGTCGGCGGCGCCGACGAGCATGGACCTGATGTCCTTCCAGAACAGTGCGCGAACGGCGTGAAACAGCACCGCGGCGATCAGGACAAAACCGCTGACCCAGTGCGCGGTCACCCAGGGAAACTGCCAGCCCAGGATCGGCAGAAACGACGTTCCAAGCAGAATGAGTGTGCTGGCGGCCATGAGCCAGTGGAGCACGCGGTCCGTCAGCGCGTGCCTGACGATTCTGTCCGTGACGGCGGAGCCCTGCGCCCGCTCTGCAAGCAATCGATTCACCCGGCAAGGCTGCTGCGCTTGACTATTTGCGCTTCGGGGCGAGGAACAGGCGGTACGCGGCGTGCAGCACGATGAACGCGGCGCCCACGGCAAAGAAGACCCAGATCAGGTCCCAGGACATCCCCTCGAGCGTTTCCTGACCGTAGACGTTGCGGCTGATCCGAACCAGCTCCACGACTCCGTGTTTCTCCGTGTCGGGCTACGTTAGGCGTCTCTGATCGCTCGCGTGACGAGGTTCTGCAGCAGCGGGATCTTGAAGTGGTTGAAGTTGAAAGGCGTCGCACCGCGAACTGCCGTCTGCCCCGCCACGCCGGCCGTGGCTTCGTTCTTCGGCTGCCCGGTCACCGCCGCCTCGACTGCGGTCAGCCGGCGCGGTATGCACTGCACCGCGCCAGCGACGATCCTGATGCGCTGCACGGTGTCGCCCTCGACGAACATCGCCGCGGCGATGTTGACGAGCGGGAAATCCCAGGTGTTGCGATCGGCGACCTTTTCGAAGTAGAAACGCGCGCCGGCCCAGTCGGCCGGAATGCGGATCGCCGTCAGCACGTCGCCGGGCTCGAGCACCGTCATGCGCTCGATATCGATGTCGGGACCGATGAAGAACTCCTCGGCGGCGACTTCGCGGTCGCCGTCGGCGTTGCGTACGACCATTCGCGCGTCGAGAGCGACGAGCGCAGGCGCGGTGTCGGACGGCGTAACGGCGATGCAGCGGTCGGCTCCCCACAGGCAATGCTCGCGGTTCTGACCTTCGGGCGTATCGGCGTAGCACTCGTTGCCGCCGGCGCGATAGCAGTCGACACCGTAACGGTAGTACCAGCAACGCGTGTCCTGGCAGACGTTGCCGCCGATCGTGCTCGCGTTTCTGATCTGCGGACTCGCGACTCGGCGCGCCGAGTCGGCCAGCACGGAGTAGCGTTCCTGGATCAGGGCGCTGGTTTCGATCTCGGTCAGCGTCGTCATCGCGCCGATCTCGACACCGCCGTCTTCCATCTCGCGTATGCCGCGCAACTCGTCGAGTCCTGTCAGGTCCACGACGTACTGCGGGCGTTTCACGCGGTCCTTGAACCAGTCGAGGCTGTCGTTGCCGCCGGCCAACGCCCAGGCTTCGCCCCCGTAGCGCCCCAACAGATCCACCGCGCCGTCGACCGTATCCGGCTGGTACAGTTCAAATCCCGGCATCATGTCTTTGGACATGGCTCGCGCTCCTTATGCTGAATTGTTTCCGAGAGTGGAGAAGCTCATCGCTGTCACGCCATCTCCGCTGCCCGCATGACCGAATTCAAGTAGTTGTCGTAGGCGCCGCAGCGGCACAGGTTTCCGGACATCGCAAGCCGCGCTTCGTCGCGCGTCGGGTTCGGATTCGCCGTGAGCAGCGCCACGGCGCTCATGATCTGGCCCGGCGTGCAGAAACCGCACTGCGGGCCGAGCTCATCGATCATGGCCTGCTGCACCGGATGCAGCTCGCCGGATTCGCTCTCGAGCCCCTCGATCGTCGTGATCGCCTTGTTCTTGGCTGCATGCGTCAGCGTCGAACAGGAGTAGTGGGCCTCATCGTCGAGCAGCACCGTGCATGCCCCGCATTCGCCCCTGTCGCAGCCAAGCTTGGTGCCCGTGAGGTTCAGCTTGTAGCGCAGCGTCATGGCGAGTGTTTCGTTCGGCAAGACATCCACGCGCCTGACCTGACCGTTGATATTGAGCGACAACAGGCGCTCGACACCGCCGGCCGAAGCCGTGGCCGCCGGCTCTTCGCCCGGCCCGCAGGCTGTCAGGAATACGGCGCCGCTCGAAGCGACCGCCCCTGAAGCGATGACGCCCTTGATGAACTGGCGGCGCGACGCTTTGGTCGATGCGACTTGCGTCAGCGCACCGTCGTCAAAACGCGGTTCCGGATACGATTCCGGACCTGTGACGGGGTTCTTGTCGGACATGAGGAATTCTCCAGTCTCTTCGCTCTAAAATGCCTTCTCTTAAGCCGATCTTCAACCGCTTTCGCCAGGCCTAGGCCGTGTTGACCTGCAGGGGCGTGTGCGACTGCTCGCGGCCGGCCGCGGCGTTGACGATCATGTCGGTCGTAAGCGGCGTACGGTTGAAGTAGTGTCCGCCGAGCGCGTCGGATATCGCGCTCAGCAACGCCGCAGCGGCGCAGCCTTGCACGGGCTCACCGACACCCTTGGCGCCGATCGGATTCTGCGGGTCGGCGATGCCGACAGCGGCCGAAGTCATCGTCGCCGCCGTGTCGAGATACGACGGCGGACCGGACTGCTGCAAACCGATGTTGCCGGGCAGACCGTTCTGCGGATCGTAGATGTGCCGCTCCGATACCGCGAGACCGAATCCCATCACGGCGCCGCCCTTGACCTGCGTCTCGAGTCCGGCCGGGTGGATTACCGTGCCGCAATCGGCGACTCCGAGATAGTCGAGGATGTCGTACTTGCCGGTCTCCAGATCGAGCTCGATCTCGATGAATCCCGCGGCCAGCGCCGCCACGGTGCCGGTGTGTTCCATGTTGTCCTTGGCAACGCCGACGAGGCCGGTGCCCGCAACGCCCGCCGCAGCGGCAGCGGTCATCGGGTTCAGGTCGTCGGCCACCTCGTGGCCGGAGTATTTCCCGCCAAGCTCGATCGCGCGTTGCGCCGCGGCCTGGTAGGTCATCCCCTGCTCGGGATCCTCCGTGAGGAACACCCGATGATCGCCGATATCGTAGTCGTCGGGCTCGCCGCCGAGATCCATTGCGGCGATCTCCTTGAGCTTGGCCACCGCATCCATGGCGGCCGCCCAGTTCGAGCGGGTCATCGTGAACGAGGTGTTGCTGCCGAACTGGCCGAGATTCCACGGCAGATGGTTGCGGCTGTCGCCGCGAACGACGACGCACTCCGCCCAATCGCACTTGAGCGCCTCGGCCGCGGCCCGCGACGTGCCGGTGTGCGAATAGGTGCCGAGATTGCCGACGCCCGTGTGGATGTGCAGCTTGCCTTCGGGCCTCAAAACGACGAGTCCGTCGAAGCCGCTGCCGCCCGCGGAGTGATAGGCCGTTCCGATGCCAAGACCGGTGACCTTCGAACCGTTGCGCTGGCGGCTGCGCGCCTTCCGCTCCTCCCAGTTGAACTGCTCGCCGCCGATATCGAGCGCATCGCCGAGATGCGCGCTCGTGACGCCGCCCTGGTTGGCGCCGTAGCGCGCCGTGCTGTCCGGAGCATTGATGCGCCGGATCGCGAGCCGATCGACGCCGAGCTCGCTGGCCGCCTTGTCCATCAGCGGCTCCACGGCCTCGGCGATCTGGTTCTGGCCGGGGCCGCGCTGCGGAGCGCGCGGCGGCGTATTGGTCAGCACGGGCACGCCGCGGAAGCGCATCGCCGGAACCGTATAGACGAGCGACACGGCATCGGCCGCCGACTGCCAGTCGTTGAACCCCTGGTTCGGGCCGTTCTCCTGGACGATGTAGAGATCGACGGCCGTGACGCGCCCGTCGGCGCCGAAGCCCATCCTGATCCGGCCCTGGAAGCCCGGCCGCGCCGTACCGATGGAGTATTCCTCGTTGCGCGCGATGCGCATCATCACGGGCCGGTTGTTGAGCTTCCTCGACATCAGCGCCGGCACCGCCATGATGGGGTAACCCGCGCCCTTCGAGCCGAAACCGCCGCCGCAGTACTCCGCGATGAAGACGAGTTCCTCGGGCGCAATGCCGATGTAGCGGGCGACCGTGGGGACCGGAAAGCTCTGGCTCTGCGACGAAGCGTGCAGGTGGCAGCGGCCGTTCTCCCAGTAGGCCATGGCCGAACGCGGCTCCATGCAGTGGTGGGAATTGCCGCAGGTCACGAAGGTCTCGTCGAGCACGAGCGCGGCGTCTGCCATCCCGGCCTCGACATCGCCGTAGGACCATTCGCGCGCGGGCTGCCCCTCGGGAAGCTGCCCTTCCTCGACGGCCGCGAAGTCCGCAGCCGTCCATTTCAATTCCTGCAGATCGACGCCCGTACGCAGGTCCGCGATGTTGCCGTTGGTTCTCGCGTTCGGGCCGCCCGGGAACAGGCTCTGGAGCGGATCGACCGTGAACGGCAGTTCCTCGTAGTCGACGCGAATTCGCTCGAGCGCGTCGGCGGCGAGCTCCTCGGTGTCCGCGGCCACGGCCAGGATCGGCTCGCCGACATACACGGGCTCGTTGGTCAGGATCGGATCCTGTGGTTCCGGAAAGCTCGGTACTTCGTCGGCAGTCAGGATCCCGTGCACGCCGGGCATCGCGAGCGCCTCGCTCGCGTCGATGTTCGTCACGCGTGCATGCGGCATGGGGCTCGTCAGGAGCTTCAGGAAGATCATTCCATCGCGCCGGAAGTCCTCGGAGTATCTCGCTCTTCCCGTGACCTTCGCCTCGATGTCAGGCGGGGTGAAGTCCGTGCCGATCAGGTCGTACGCCATTGCATGTCTCCCGTGGGAATGCCGATTGCGCGCGATGCGCCTTCCGCGCTTGCGGATTTTTCCCCGATCATACCGGAGATTCGCCCGAATGGGGACAACTCCGGCGATCGGGTTCGCGCCGGCCCTGCTCCTGGCGGAAACTTCGCGCTACCGCAGCGCCTTGGACAGGAAGGGCAGGCTCACGTCCATGCGATCGTCGATGCCCGAATGCGTGCCGTCGAATTCCTCGTAACGGTGCTCGACGCCGTGCCCGGCAAGCCGCTTCGACAGGATGCGGCTGCCGTAGTGCAGCCGGTACTGGTCGCGCCATCCGCAGTCGATGTAGATGCCCTTGAGCGTCCTGAGATTGTCGGCGTAACGTGCGACCAGATTGATCGGGTCGTGCCTGAGCCAGCGCCGCCAGCGTGCGGCGATGAGTTCTCCGGTCTCGAGATCGAACGGCAGCCTGAACCCGTTCGGCGCGTCGGGGTCGGGGTCGTAGGTCGCCGCCATGCCGAGGTTCATGAGGCAGTGCCCTTCCGCGCGGTTCAGGACGCTTTTCTTCCAGACGTGCTCGAGAAATCGCGCGACCCTGCCGTCGTCGGCGCCCGGCGTGGCGCTCGAGGCTTCCGGTACGGCCTGGTACGGCCCCGCCTTGAACCGCGGTTGGCGGAACTTCGCGAGTTCGTCGAGCGTATTGGGCCAGTCGCAACGGTAGATGAAGTCGAAGTAGGCGTCGCCCGAGTGATTGGCGATCGCGCCCCAGTAACGGGCGTACTTCATCCCGTGCAGCATCGCCCCGTAGCCGCCGGACGACTTGCCGAAGCAGCCTCGGTGCTCGCGGTCGGCGAGCGTCCGGAACTCGGAGTCGATAAGCGGCACGAGTTCGCGCGTGAGGCAATCGGCGTACCGTCCGATCGCAGTCGAGTTCACGTACTGGTTGCCGCCGAGTGCCGTGAAGCAGTCCGGAAAGACGATGATGCACGGACTCATACGGCGCTGATGAATCAGGCGCGCCGCCCGCTCGGGCACGTTCTCGTTGAAGCCCCGCCAGTTCGTATGCGACTTGCCGCTGCCCGTATAGCCGACGAGGTCGAACAACACCGGGAACCGCCTCCCGGCGCCGCGCCCGCGCCGCTGGTCGTACTGCGGCGGCAACCAGACATCGTGGCGGCGTATGTACGGGTCGCCGAGCGGGTTGTCCGCGAGAATCCGCGACGTATGTTCGAGCGTCACGACGCGCCCTTCGGGCCATGCCGGTCGTTTGATTGCCATGCTCTCTCCCCGCCCCCAGGCGCGCCGATTCAAGGCGCCTGAGCTCCTACATCTGCCGCAACCGCTCCCTGAGGGCCAGGCGGTTGATCTTGTTCGTGCCGGTCTTCGGCAGCGAGTCGACGAAGTAGACCTCGACGGGCCGCTTGTACTTGACCATCGACGCCCTGCAGTAGTCGAAGAACTCCTCGTCGTCCATCCTCTGACCGCGGTCGAGCACGACGAACGCGACGACGACTTCGCCGAGCCGCTCGTCGGGTTTGCCGACTGCCGCCGCTTCACGGATCTTCGGATGGTTGAACAGCAGTTCGTCGACGTCGCGCGGATAGACGTTGAAGCCGCCGACGAGCACCATGTCCTTCTTGCGGTCGACGAGGTACAGGAAGCCGCCGTCGACATAGCCGATGTCCCCGGTGTAGAGCCAGCCGTCGCGCAACGCCTGTTTGGTCTCTTCGGGATTGTTGAAGTAGCGCTGCATGACCTGCGGCCCACGTACCCGAACTTCGCCGGTTTCGCCGGCAGGAAGTACCGTAGTGCCGCTGTCGAGGTCGACGACTTCGACCTCGGTCTCGGGTACCGGGTTGCCGACGGACAGGAGTCTGCGCTCGTCGTCGTGGGGGTTCAGACAGTACGGCGCGCCCTCGGACATGCCCCATCCCTCGAGCAACGGGCAGCCCGTGCGTTCGAGCCACTCGCGGTGCAGGTCCTCCGGACAGGGCGCCCCGCCGGACAGGCAGTACTTGAGCGAGGACAGGTCCGCTTCGTCGAACACGGGGCTCGTCAGCAGGCCCATGTAGATCGGAGCCGGACCGCCGGCAAAGACCGTGACCCGGTGCTCGTGCAAGCCCGCGACAACCTTGTCGGGCTCGTATTTCGGCACCATCACGAGCGTGCCGCGCGCGAAAATGGGCACCCAGGTCGCGTACGCGAGCCCCCAGATGTGGAACATCGGCGCAACGTTGAGGAAGCGTTCCTTCCCGGGCTCGAGCGGCCATACGGAGACGTGCTGCAGCAGCGACCAGACCAGACCGCGGTGCGAGTGGTCCACGCCTTTGGGGATTCCCGTGGACCCGCCCGTGAAGATCAGCAGCGCCGGATCGTCGGGGCCGGGCAGCGCGGACGGCGTGCCGTCGAGCCCCGCGTCGGAAGTCCATTCGCCGATGTCCACCCGGTCCGGCGCCATGCAGATCGGCTCGGCGATACCGAAGGCCGAGGCAATCTCCCCGGCCTTGTCGAGCATGCCGGCATCGCAGATCACGGCCGCAGGGTCGACGCTCGCAAGCGTCTTCCTGAGTTCGGCGGGCGTGAAGAAGGGGTTGACCGGAGCCACCTGCGCGCCAGCGCTCATGACGGCCATGAGCGCGACATCCATCTCGATGCAGTTCGGCATCATGATGACGACACGGCCGCCCGCGACACCGCGTTGCCTGAGCAATTCGTCGAGACCGTTGACGGCCCGCCCGAACTCCCTATAGCTGATCCGGCGTTCCTCCTGGATGACGGCGGTCACGTCGGGCGAGAGTTCCACGGCCTCGCGCAGCATGTGCACGAGGCTCGGGTGCTGCGGCAGATCGGGGTCGATGCGCTTCTTCGCACCGATGCGGGACGGCGTGCTCATGCCGGCGCGATCAGCTCTGCAACGGTCTGCCAGCCGATCCACGAAAAGAACGCGAGCACGGCTACGAGCGCGACGATCGTCGCCGGCCGGTTGCGGAACGCCGTCCCCACCCAGCTCGCCCGGCCGTTGAAGATCAGCAGTACGAGCGCAAGCACGGGAAAGAACAGGGCGCCGGTCACCGTGTAGAGCATCTGCACCTGACGAAAGCTGCTGAACAGCCCGATCATCGGCACGAGCGCGATGAGCACGAGGTAGGCGCGATACGGCGGCGAACGCGTATCGACCGGGTCACGCAAGGGGGCGCCGTCGCGGCGGCGCAGGAGCCGCCAACAGTCGGCGAACAGATACGGCACGCTTTGCCAGACGCCAAGCAGACTGCTGAGCACGGCGCCGACGGTGCCGACGAGGAACAGCCATTTGCCCCAAACGCCGAGCGATGCCTCGAGCCGGTTGGAAAGATCGACGAGCAGGTCGGCGCCGCCGCCTTGCACCGTGATGGTGCTGCCGACGATGACCATGGCAATTCCGAAGACCGCCGTCATCAGATAACCGGTGCCGAGATCGATGCGGCAAACGCTCAGGTCCGACTGCTGAGTGCGCCCCTCCTCGCGTAGCCAGTAACCGTAGCAGAGCACCGTCAGCGTGCCGCCGACTCCGCCGATCAGCGCAATCGTCCAGGCGAACCCTTCACTGCCGACGTCGGGGAGTCGCGGGATAAACAGACCCTGCAAAACGGCGCCCGTACCGGGCCAGAGGGCGATGGCGGTGGAGACCACAGTCACGAACATGATCGCGATACAGACCCGCATCACCTTGTCGAAGAGCGCGTAACCGCCCTTCAGGACCAGGAGTACTCCGGCGACGCCGGCGATGGCGCCGAAAACGATCTTGCCGGTTTCGGCGTCCGCGAACACCGGGATCGCCGCGTGCAGGGCAACGCCCGAGGCGCTCATCTGGGCCGAACCCACAAAGAACGACCACAGCAGCAGGTACGGCAGAAAGATCCAGAGGGCCACGGGGCCAAGTTTGCTGACGGCGCCCTCGAGCAGCGTCTCGCCCGTGGCAAGTTGCCAGCGCGCGATCCCCTCCGTGACGACGAACTTGAGAAACGCGCCGACGAGCACGGCCCAGAGCACCGCGGGGCCGACGATGCTGCCAACGAAGCTCCCGGTGGCGAGGTCGCCGCCGCCCACGCCCGTGGCGGCGAGCAGCAAACCGGGGCCGATCATGAGAATCCATGCCGGGCGCCGCGACCGGCGTGCCTGTGCGTCAGCTCCGCTCAATCCCCACTCCGGACATTCCCGGCCCGATTGCCGGCCGGCAGCTTAGCACAGGCGCCAGCGCCCGCAGCGGCCCCGGGATGCAATCCGGGACCCGGCACGGCGCGCAAGGCCTGAAGCGGCCGGGCGCCGCTCCGACGGCGTCATTACCAGCGGTCGAAATTGGGGCCGAGATCAAGCCCCATTGCCGCGTCGTAGTACCGCAATGTGGCGCTCCGGGGCGGAGCTGCGGCATCGATGCGGTCGCGGTCTGCGGCGTCGATCGGGATATCGCAGGCACCGAGGTTGTCGACGAGTTGTTCCATGGTTCTCGGACCGATGATCGGCGCCGTCACGCCGGGTTGAGCGGCATTCCATGCGAGCGCGAGCTGTGACGCCGTGCAACCCTTGTCCCGTGCATGCGCCGCGTGCGCTTCGACCACGTCCCACGCGGCCGGCGTCACCGGTCGCCCGAAATTGTCCTTGCCGCCCTGCCAGCGGCCTTCGGTGCTGATATCGTCGCGTGCGTACTTTCCGCTGAGCAGCCCCCCGCACAGCGGGCCCCAAGGGAGCACGGCCAGCCCGAAGCTCTGCGCCGCCGGCAACACTTCGCGCTCGGCGGTGCGATCGAGCAGGTGATAGGTGCACTGTTCGCTGACGAAGCGGTTGAGCCCGAGCTCCTTCGACGCCCACAGCGACTCGACGATCTTCCAGCCCGGAAACATGCTCGTGCCGATGTAGCGCACCTTGCCCGAGCGGATCAGGTCATCGAGCGCACGCAGTGTCTCGTCGATCGGGATGTCGGACTGCGAGCGGTGCAGTTGGTAGAGGTCGATCCAGTCCGTGCCAAGCCGCTCGAGCGACGCTTCGCAGGCCCGGATCAGGTGCCGCCGGCTCAGGCCGCGCGCGTTGGGATCGCCGCGATCCAGCGGGAAGAAGGCCTTCGTCGCCAGAACAGTGCGAGCCCGCCGGCCATCGCTCGCGAGCGCCTTGCCGACGATCCGCTCGGTCTCGCCGGCCGAATAGGCGTCAGCCGTGTCGATGAAATTGATGCCTTCGTCGAGGGCGCGCTCGATGATCGGAATCGACTCCGCCTCGCTCGTCTTGCGGCCGAACATCATCGTGCCGAGACAAAGCTGACTGACCTTGACGCCGGTGCGTCCGAGGTTGCGGTATTCCATCAACGTTCTCCCGATTGGTTCGTGCTATTGCCTCACGAAAGCGCCCGCAAAGCGTGCTTGCAGAACGGTGCCCGACGCAAACACAGCGATCATGGAAGTTTCTCGATGTGCGCTTGCATCGCGGCTCGGAGCGGCTTCAGACCGTCTAGCGCCCAGCTACGAAGGTCACTCCACCTGCCGCGCATGTGCACGTCAACTTCCGGATCATTCAGTCCAAGCACATCGGCAAGTACTTCGATGTTGTCGGCGAGCCACGGAGTAAGATTCCGTGCCTCGTCCGGCCACACATCGCGGACCGGCACGGACTCAAGCTGGCCGATGGCGGTCGTCACTGTCATTTGCTCCCTCGAACTCCTGGTTGGCGCATCGCCAGATGGCATCAGTTGTTGCATTGTTACTTTCCCGATTCCCATGTCGTCAAGTCGAGCGTCGATTGGCGAACTGGAGCTCCACCGAAACTCCGCTGACAAGGTTTTTCACGAGAACGACTCTGGAAATATTCAGCATGACACCGTAGTCGCGCTACCGAGACAACAGCGGCATCGAAGCGCGGAATGCAACGCGTTTTCCAAATGTAAACTATTGACAAAAAAGGAGAATATGGGCACTATACTGTATACATAAACAGTGCATGGAACGCGCTATGAAGCAGTCAAGGGAATACGAGACGGAGTTCCCCACCCCGAAGCTCGACGACGCCTCACTCGACAATCTCGAAGCCCGCATCACCGAGGTCTGCGGCCACATCAACGCGGCGACCTTCCGCTTCCTCGAACTCGTCGCCGAGTTCGACCGTACCCAGGGCTGGGCTCGGCACGGCCTCGCCAACTGCGCCCAGTGGCTGAACTGGCAGTGCGGCATCGGCGCCTGCGCGGCACGCGAGAAGGTCCGCGTTGCGCGCGCGCTGGAGTCGCTGCCGAAGATCGGCGACGCCTTTCGCGAGGGGCAGGTGTCGTACTCGAAGGTTCGAGCCATGACCCGAGTCGCCACGGAGGAGAACGAAGCCACCTTGCTGAATATCGCCCTGCACGGTACCGCCTCGCATGTGGAACGCACGGTGCGGAAGTTCCGTTGGGTGAAACGGGAGATGGAGCGGTACCGGGCGGAGCACGCCCATCAGTCGAGATATGTGCGCTGCTGGCACGACGACGACGGATCGTGGTGCATGCATGCGCGGCTGGCGCCGGAGGTCGGCGCGCTGGTGGCGCAGGCGATCGAGGTGGCGATGGCGGCCGAGCAGGAACCTGAACACGGCACGGCGGGGATGGGCGAATCGGCGGCGGGCGCGAAGAACCCGGTCGAGCAGGCGACGGCTGTTTCCGCGGAAACAAACCAGGCGTCTGACGGTGCCAAGGCGGTTTCCGCAGAAACCAACGGGGCATCTGGCAACGATCAGCCTATCTCCGCGGAATCGCCTCAGGATCGGGTGCCGAACTCGTCCGCTGTCGTATACATGATTGATGACACGGGCCACCAGTACGCTGCTTTTGCCGAAACACAGGAAGCAAGAAACAGGGAATTGCCTGTTTCCGCGGAAACCAACCACATCGAGGACGCCGTCTCGGCCGAAATGGTCGACGATCCGCCTTCTCCGGGCGCGTGCCGTGCCGACGGGCTCAGACACATGGCCGAGCAGTTCCTTGCTCATCGGGCAAAGGCTGCAGGAGTGGGCTCGGATCGCTACCAGGTCGTCGTCCACATCGCCCAGGAAGCCCTTCGGGAGGAGTCAACAGCGAGCTCGGAAGACTCTCCCGCCCGGGCGGCCGGCTCCGGCGCCATGCAGGGCGGCGCGGAACTCGAGAGCGGGCGGGAACTTTCGGTTGAGACGGCACGTCGGCTAGGGTGCGGCGGTTCGTTGGTGGGCCTGGTCGAGGACGACGACGGCGAGCCTTTGAGCATTGGGCGCAAGACCCGAGCCATTCCTCCGGCGATCCAGCGCGCCCTTCGCTCGCGGGACCGCGGTTGCCGCTTCCCGGGTTGCGACCGCACACGATTCACTCATGCACATCACATCCGGCACTGGGCCGACGGCGGGGAAACGAGTCTGGGCAATCTCGTCACCTTGTGCCATCACCATCATCACCTCGTCCACGAAGGCGGTTACGGCGTTCGCAAGGTCGACGGCAAGATCGAATTCACGACGCCCCGCGGCCGGCCGATCGCGCCCGGCGGGCGACGCGAGCTTTGGCGCCGGTGGCGTTTCCGCGGAAACAGCGCAGGAGATCCGACGATGGATTCCGGGGACGTGCCGCTGGCTGCGTACAACCGGCGGCACGGCGTGACGGTTGACTCGGAGACCGCGCGTAGCGGCTGGCGCGGCGAGCGAATGGACTACGGCCTGACGATGGAGCGTTTGTGCTGGGACAGCGGGTTGGGGCTGTAATGCGTACACACATCAGCCGTATCCCGCGTCTTGCGGCGCCGAATCGCAAGCAATGCATTGACATGTCGAGAACATGATTTCATGCTTTGCACATGAGCACTATGATCCAAATTCGCAATGTGCCGGATGGTTTGCACCGGCGTCTCAAGGCTCGCGCGGCGTTGGAGGGCGTTTCGATGTCGCTGTTTGTCTTGCGGGAAATCGAGCGAGCCCTGTCGCGGCCGAGCCGCCGGGAACTGATCGAGACTATTCGAGGTCAACCGGAAGTGGAACTCGATCTCTCGCCCGCGCAAATCCTTCGCGAGGAACGCAACGCGAGAGGTCGGTAGATGGTTCTCGATGCGTCCGGTGCGATCGAGTTACTGTTGAACACCGTACCGGGTAGCAGGCTCGCGGAGCGACTGGCCGATGATCGCGAAGCGGTATGTGTACCGCACCTCATCGATATCGAAATCGTGCAGGTCTTGCGCCGCTATGTGCTTCGCGGCGAGCTGAGCCCGGAACGCGCAACATTGGCACTTTCGCACTGGCGGGACCTCGATCTTGAACGTTATCCGCATGAGCCGTTTCTGGCGCAAGTCTGGGAGTTGCGCGATAACGTCAGCGCCTATGACGCAGTCTACGTGGCGCTCGCGCAGACGCTGTCCACGGTACTTGTGACCGGTGATCGGCGATTGGCTCGCACACCGGGGCTCGAGGCCCGCATCGAGTTGATTTAGGGCCATGCAGCGATTGAGGCCAGGATGAAGATCGTCCGATATCTGGCATCCGCGCTTGCCGCGCTGGCGGCACTGCTCGTATTGGCCGTCCTGCTTGTGGTTTGGCTCTTCGATCCGAACGACTACAAGGACTACGTGACGCAATGGGCCGAAGAGCAAACGGGCCGAACCTTCACCATCGACGACTCGCTTGAACTTGAGATATTTCCATGGCTTGCCGTGGAGACCGGCGGCATCACGGTCGGCAACGCCGAGGGCTTTGGCGACGAAGCGTTCGCAACCGTCGAACGCGTCGCGGCCCGCGTGAGGCTGATCCCGCTGCTGCGCCGCGAAGTGGATATCGGGACGATCACGCTCGAAGGTCTCGAACTCAATCTCGCCGTCGACGCCGACTCGCGGGGCAACTGGCAGGACCTTCTCCGCCGCCCGGTCGCTCCGGCCGTCGAACCGGCGCCGGACGAGGCGGAGGCCGATCCACTACAAAGCTTCGGCATCGCCGGCATCCGCGTGCGCGACGGGCGCATCTACTGGCGCGAGAACGTGGCCGACGTGCGCTACCTCGTCAGCGGCCTGACGCTCGATACGGGCTCGATCGGCGCGGACCGGACCACCGACGTCGAACTCGGTTTCGAGATTCTCGATGTCGAATCGCAGTTCACGCTGGGTATCGAAACCGACTCGACGGTGAGGCTGGCCGATGCATGGGAAGCCCGGGCGCTAAGCCTCGACTTCACGCTCAGCGACGGGCGCGGCATGGAACGCGCGCAAGGCAGTGGGAGTGTCGATCTCGCCGAAGTGGCGCCTGGAGGCACGATCACGCTGGGAACGTCCGAAATCAGCGGGCGTGTGAACGACCCGCCATTGGGCTCGGGAACGGCGGAAATCGAAGCGCAATGGCAGTCAGCCGAACTCGTTCCCGACGCGCAGGCGCTACGCGTCGAGGGGCTCGTGACGAACGTCGCAGGCGTTGAAGCGCGCTGGCAACTCGGTGCAAGTTCCCTCTTCGACTCGCCTCGGCTCGCGGGCTCGGTTGATGTCGACGCGGTGCCGCTCGGCGCCGCTCTCGATCTGCTTGCGATTGCTCCGCCGGAGGATGTCGACCCCGATTTGCTCGGAGACTTCGACGCCCGCGCGGACTTCACCGCGGACCTGGACTCGCGGCAGATCGAGTTCACGAACGTCGACGCGAACCTGCTGGGCTTCACGGCCGCGGGAACCGCGAGCGTCGCGGGCAGGGACCGGCTCAGCGCCGAGCTTGCGATCGACGCGTTCGACACTTCCGAGAGCGTGCGCACGCTCATCGCGGCCACGCTGCCCGAGACGGTCGACGCGAACGCATTCGAGCGCCTCGCGTACACGGGCGGCATCGACTGGAACCGCGCAGAGGACACGCTGACGTTGCGCGACTTCGAGGCGCAACTGCTGGGCGCCGCAGCGACGGGGGAAATCGAAATCGCAGCTTCCACGGATGGCACTTCAGTGCGCGGCCGTCTCGCCACCTCCCGCTTCGCTCCCGACGCCTTCGCAACCGCGTTTGCCGCGTCGCTGCCGGAGAATATCGGCGCCGACGAGCTCGGGACGCTCGCGATCGACACCGAATTCAGCTACGACCCGCAGACCGACTCCGCGACCCTCGATCCGGTCTCGCTCGAGGCCTTCGGTCTGCGCGGCAACGGCCGGCTGACCGCCGCGCGGGTCACGGGCCCCGCGACGGTCGAGGGCCGGGCGCAACTCGATCCGTTTTCGCCGCGCGCCCTGCTCGGCCGCTTCGACCAGCCCATACCGCAGACCGCAGACCCCGCAGCGTTGCAGTCCGCGAACGTCACGGCCAGCTTCGAGATCGACGCCGCCGGCGGGCGATTCGAAGACATCGAGGTGCTGCTCGACGAAACCCGCCTCGGCGGCGACCTCACTGTCGACGACTTCCGCGATCCGGCCTTCCGTTTCGCGTTCGCAATCGACCGCATCGACGCCGACCGCTACCTTCCGCCGCGCGCCGGGGAAGCCGACGACGGCGAACGCGTCGCCGGCGACATCAGGCTGGCGCGCCGCCCCCTCGATGAATTCGACATCGATGGCCGCGTCGAGGTCGGCGACCTGACGCTCGCGGGCCTGAGCTTTCAGAACGTCTCGACACCGATCGTACTCGGCGCCGGGCGGGCCGAACTCGCGCCGGCACGCGCCGAGCTCTACGGCGGCGAGTTCGAGGGCGGATTCAACGTCGACACCACGGGCGAGCTGCCGAGCCTCGGGCTCTCGGGTCAGGCCATCGACCTCGAGCTCGAGCCGTTCGTCGCGGCACTCGCGGGCGAATCGCCCATCAGCGGCACGGGCAGCTTCGATCTCGATCTGACCGGACGCGGCGAAACCGTCACCGAGAACCTGCGCAGCGCCGCAGGCCGCCTGAGCTTCGCGCTGCGCGACGGCACGCTCGAAGGCTTCAATCTCGGCCGCGCGTTCTGCGCTGCGTTCAACGCAGCAGAGCGGCGGCCGCAGCCGGACGACTCGGCACCGGAGCAGACGGACTACGAACTCATCCAGGGCGCGGCCACGGTCAGCGAAGGCATCGCCCACAGCGACGACCTTCTCGCACGAACGGCGTTCATGGACATCACCGGCTCCGGCCGGCTCACGCTCGTCGACGGACAGCTCAATTACGACCTCGAATCGGCGCTCACCGGACCGATCGAGATTCGCGGCTGCGATGAAATGAGCGAGATGATCGGCGACTCGATCCCGTGGACGCTGCGAGGCACGCTCGCCGATGCCGAGATCCGTCCCGACTTCGAGGAGTACCTGCGCCAGCGCATCGAGGACGAAGCCGAGGACCGGCTCAGGGAACGTCTGGAGGAGCGGCTGCGCGAAATCCTGTAAACCGGGCCCGACGCATCGATGCGTGGCGTTGCGCAGGCTGTACCATATACGCCGCCGCGCGAACGCCCCCGGCCGAAAACTGCAGTACCCATGGATCCCACAGACATCGTTTCGATCGAGAACGTCTCGAAAACCTACGCCACCGGTTTCGAAGCGCTCAGGAACGTGAACCTCCGCATTCGCCGCGGCGAGATCCTGTCGTTGCTCGGACCGAACGGCGCCGGCAAGACGACGCTGATCAACATCGTCTGCGGGCTCGTCAACGCGACGAAAGGCAGCGTCACCGTCGACGGTCACGACATCGTCAGGGACTATCGCGCCGCGCGCGCGCTCATCGGTCTGGTACCGCAGGAACTGACGACCGACTCGTTCGAATCGGTCCTGGGCACGGTAAAGTTCAGCCGCGGCCTGTTCGGCAAGAGCGCCAACCCCGCCCACCTCGAGCGCGTGCTCAGGGACGTCTGGCTCTGGGACAGGAAGGACCACGAGATCCGCACGCTCTCCGGCGGCATGAAGCGCCGGCTCCTGATCGCCAAGGCGCTGTCGCACGAACCGCAGATCCTGTTTCTCGACGAGCCGACGGCCGGCGTCGACGTCGAGCTTCGCAAGGACATGTGGGAAACGGTGCGGGCGCTGCGCGACTCGGGCGTCACGATCATCCTGACGACGCATTACATCGAGGAAGCCGAGCAGATGGCGGACCGGATCGGCGTGATCAACCACGGCGAACTCATTCTCGTCGAGGAGACGACGCGGCTCATGCGGATGCTCGGCAAGAAGCAACTGACGCTCGAGCTGCACGATCCGCTCAGCGAGTTGCCCGACCGGCTCGCGGGCTTCAGCCTCGAACTCGCCAACGGCGGCTCGGAGCTCGTGTTCACCTACGATACGCAGGCCGAACGCACCGGCATCACGGCCCTGCTCGACGAACTCATGGAAGCGAACATCGGCTTCAAGGATCTGCACACCACGCAGAGTTCGCTTGAAGAGATCTTCGTCGATCTCGTGAAGAGGCCGACATGAACCTGCACGGCGTGTGGGCGATTTACACGTTCGAGATGGCGCGCACCTGGCGCACGCTGCTGCAGAGCGTACTCGCGCCGGTCGTCTCCACGTCGCTCTATTTCGTCGTGTTCGGCGCCGCGATCGGCTCGCGCATCACGGAGGTCGACGGCGTCAGCTACGGCGCGTTCATCGTGCCCGGGCTGATCATGCTGTCGCTGCTCATGCAGAGCGTCATGAACGCCTCGTTCGGCATCTACTTCCCCCGGTTCATCGGCACGATCTACGAGATCCTGTCGGCGCCGGTATCGTATCTGGAGATCGTGCTCGGCTACGTCGGCGCGGCGGCGACCAAGTCCGCGATTCTCGGCCTGATCATTCTGGCCACGGCCAGCCTGATCGTGCCCATCGAGATCGCGCACCCGATCTGGATGATGTCCTTCCTCGTGCTCACCGCGGTGACCTTCAGCCTGCTCGGCTTCATTCTCGGCATCTGGGCGGACAGCTTCGAGCGCCTGCAGATCGTCCCGATGCTGATCATCACACCGCTGACCTTCCTCGGCGGCAGCTTCTACTCGATCGACATGCTGCCGCCCGTCTGGCAGACCGTCACGCTGTTCAACCCGATCGTCTACCTGGTCAGCGGCTTCCGCTGGAGCTTCTACGAGAACGCGGACGTCGGCGTCGGCATCAGCCTCATGATGACCGTCGCGTTTCTGGTCCTGTGCCTGCTGGTCATCCGGTGGATCTTCAGGACGGGTTATCGGCTGCGGACCTAAACGCGGCGGCACGCGGCAGGTGCTGCGGCGGCAGAGCACGCCGGTCGGCATCCGCAACGTCTACGCTTCGCGGCCGAAACCGCCGGTCGCATCACCAACTGTTGCGCAGCTCCCTGAGCTTCAGGAACACGGTTCTCGCGTCCGGTTCGTCGGGCAGGTAGGAAAACTCCTCCCGCAGGCGCGCGATGACCGAGGGGCTCTGCAGGCGGAAAAAGGTGTTGATTTCCTTCTCCATGCCGAGCGTCGAGACGAGCGCCTCGTTCGGATCCTGCGAACCCACCTGCTCGAGCAAGCGCTGTGCGGCCCGATTGTCGGGTTCGCGATCGAGCGTGAACCCGAGGTTGTTCGCGATGTAGTCGTGACCGGGATAGACGAGCATGTCGTCGGGAAGCTTCGCGAGCTGGCCCGCGAACGTCGCGTAGAGTTCTTCCGGATGGCCGCCGTTGTGACAGTTGCCGGCGCCGGCGTTGAACAGCGTGTCGCCGCAGAAGAGCGCCGGCGTCGACGAATGCGAGAGCAGGCAGACATGGCTCATCGTGTGGCCCGGCGTGTCGAGCGCCTCGAGTTCGACGGTCTTGCCGACTCTGATCACGTCGCCGGCGCCGAGCCCTCGATCGATGCCCTCGATCGCGTCGCGCGCGTTGGCATGGGCGAGCAGCCGGGCGCCCGTCGCCGCGATCATCGCGCGGTTGCCTCCGGTGTGATCCCAATGCTCGTGGGTGTTGAGAATCTGCGTGATCTGCCAGCCCCGGTCCCTGGCGACAGCCAGGCACTTGCGGTGATCGAGCGGGTCGACGGCGAGCGCCTCGCCCGTCTCGTCGCAGGCGATCAGGTAATTGAAGTTGCGGGCCGCGTTGGCCGTCCAGATCTGCTCGACCAGCATGCGCTCGATGCTCCGGCGATGAACTGCGGTCGGGACGTTAGCAATTTCGCGGCTGGCGCGCGAGCGGGCGCCGGCTGGCGGCAACAGAAACCCGCGTCGATTCCAACAACGCTCTCGCCACCGGCCGCCGAAGGGGCTGCCTGCGTCGCGACGCATGTTCCTGGTGTAAACTCACCTGCCCACCAGACAACCATGTGAACAGCGATTCAAGGGGGTCCCCATGTTCGCGCCAACGGTTTCCACACGCTCCTCTTCCCGCCGCGCGAGCGCGGTACAGGCTCCGGTCTGGCTCGCCGCCGCCGCGGCACTTGCGATCGCCGCCGCGCCGGCCGGCGCCCAGGTGATACAGTCGCAGCAACACGACTTCGCCATCGAGATCGTTGCCGACGGGTTCGAGAACCCGTGGAGCATCGCGTTTCTGCCCGACGGCGACATCCTGGTTACCGAGCGGCCTGGACGGCTCAGGATCATTCGGGACGGCGAGTTGCTGCCGGATTCGGTCGGCCCCATGCCGGCGGTCCGCCATGAGGGCCAGGGTGGCCTCCAGGAAGTCGCGGTGCACCCCGACTTCGAGTCCAACCGCCTGATCTACCTGAGCTATGCCAAGGGCAACGCGGACAATACCGAGAGCACGACCGCCCTGCTGCGAGCGCGTCTCGAGAACGACGCGCTGCACGACATCGAGGAAATCTTCGAAGCGAACGCCTGGGGCGAGCGGGCCGGACACTACGGCGCGAAGCTCGCGTTCGACGCCGACGGATATCTCTTTATCAGCGTCGGCGACCGCCAGTTCGTCCCGCAAGGCGAGCTCGACGACCTCGCGGCCCATCCGGCGCAGAATCCGATGACCCATCACGGCACGATCCTGCGGCTGCACGACGACGGCAGCGTCCCGGACGACAACCCCTTCGTCGGCAGCGGCGATGCGCTACCGGAAATCTGGAGCTACGGCCACAGGAATCCGCAGGGGCTCGCGATCCACCCCGAAACCGGCGCGGTCTGGACGACCGAACACGGCCCGCAGGGCGGCGACGAGCTCAACGTGTCGCGTCCGGGGCTCAACTACGGCTGGCCCGTGATCGGCTACGGCGTCAATTACCGCACCGGCCTCGGCATCCATGTCGCGCCGCACCGCGAGGGCATGGAGCAGCCGGAGGTGTTCTGGGTCCCGTCGATCGGGGCTTCGGGCCTGGCGTTCTACGACGGCGACGCATTCCCGATGTGGCAGGGCAATCTGTTCGCGGGCGGCCTGTCGGCGGATCACCAGCGCCTGTCGCGCATCTGGCTCAACGAACAGGGCGGCGTCGCGCACAGGGAACCGCTGCTCGCCGGCGATCTCAGGATCCGCGACGTGCGTCAGGGTCCCGACGGCTACATCTACCTGGCGGTCGACAATCGGGTCGGGCTGCCGACGCCGGTAGTCCGGCTCGTGCCCGCTGACTGAAGCGACCGCGCCTCAGCCTCAAACTGCATCCTTTAACAGTCGCGCCGCCAGAACGGTTGAGTTCAGGCGGCGCTTTCGGATGTCGAGCGCCGATCCCGGTACTTGTCGACGTTGACTATCGCCGCGCCGGACTCAGTCGGCCGTGCGGCAGGCGCTCGAGTCCTCGATGCAGCTCACGGCCTCGAACTCGGTCAGCCGGTTGTTCGGTTCGCGATAACGATAGAGAAAGTCGTACATCGTCACGATGTTCGGGTCGAGAGACGCGTCGATGCCCCCGAGGTCGCGGAAGTCGTCCATCGTCACGAGATCCCGTATCTCCGGCAGCGTCCGGCCCGCGATCATGTGATCGAGCACGCGGTCGTGCAGCGCCTGGAGAAAGTCGTGCATGCGCATGAAGTTGTCCTGGCCGAGCAGCCTCGGGCCATGGCCGGGCAGCACGATGTCGACGTTGTCGAGCCGGCTCAGCGTGCGCAAACCGCGCAGCATGCCGTGCACGTCCATGTCCCTGAGATCCGGGAACAGCCCGTCGCGGGCGATGTCGATCGAGATCAGCACGCCCTCGTCGGGCACGTGCACGTGGATCAGATTGTCGCTGTGCGACGGTCCCACGTAGAGCAGCGTGACCTTGACGCCGCCGAGATGCAGGTCCATCTCGTTCTCGAAGGTCACGTCGGGTACCGACGAATTGCGTTGCTCGCGCACGATGTGCGGTCTGATGTTGCGGTGCCCGACGGTCACCGCCGTGTCGTCGAAGACCTGCGAGTTGCAGACGTGATCCTGGTGATCGTGACTGAGCACGAGAAACTTGACGGGCACGTCGTGGCGTTCGGCGAGCTGGGACTTTAGCCAATCCATCGTCCCCGAGGGACAGTAGTGGCCGTCAATGACGACGATGCCCTCCGACGTCAGGATGTAGGCGCCGTACTGACCGTCCGATCCCCAACGGTAGACGCTGTCCGACACCTGTTCGATGGATCGGTCCTGACCCCACTGGCGCTGCGCCGCGGTGGGGCCGGCCGCGAGCGCGGCGAGCAGGAACATGGCGGTTGACGCAACGAACACTCTGGTGACCATCGGAACCTCCGGTTGAGCTGAACCGCCGAGTATACTGCGCCCCACGGGGAATCCATGGAAGGGTGGCTTGCATGAAGCGTTCGAACCTGCCTTTTGCGACGGCCGTCGCCGCGACCGCGCTTGCAACCGCAGCCACCGCCCAGCAGCCGGCGCTCGAGGAAGTCATCGTGACCGGATCGGCCATCCGGCGGGTGGACCTCGAGCAGGCGCTGCCGGTGACCGTGCTGAACGCCGCCGATATCCGGGCCACGGGCGTGACCAACGTCAACGAACTCATCGAGAAGCTGCCCGCGATGCAGAACATGACCGTGGCGGCCCACTCGGTCGGCGGCGGGGGCGGCGGCATCCGCACCGCGAACCTGCGCGGCATCGGCGAGCAGTACACGTTGAGCCTGTTGAACGGCCAGCGTCTGGCGCCCGCCACCTCGGGCTCCACGATCGACCTGTCGTCGATCCCGCTCGCGGCCGTCGAGCGGGTCGAGATTCTCAAGGACGGCGCTTCCGCGCTCTACGGTTCCGATGCCATCGCGGGCGTTGTCAACTTCATCCTCAAGGATTCGGTCGAGGGCATCACGGTCTCGAGCCGCATCGACGAGACGGAGGCCGGCGGCGGCGGGAGTTTCAATGTCGACGTGGTCGCGGGATTCGGCGACTTCAATCGGGACGGCTACAGCGTGGTGCTGGGCTACGGCAGGGAAGACCAGGACGCACTGGCCGCCGCCGACCGCGCGTTCGCGGAAACAGGGTTCGTGAGCTTCAGCGACGGCGGCCGGGACTACTACTTCGAGAACTCCTCCCCCAACGCCATCCCCGGTAACGCGCTGGTCTATACCGAGGGGTACGGAAAACTGCTGCGCTTCTTCAACCCCGACCGCGCGCAGAACGCCGACATGTGCGCACCGCAGACCACGCCTTCGGACGAGTCCTGCCGCTTCGACTACACGTCGACCCTGCAGATCCTGCCTGAGCACGAGCGCGACAGCGTGTTCGCGAATGGCCGCTTGCGCATCGACGACAACCTGACGGGCTTCGCGACCGTGCTCTATTCCGAGAACCAGGTGATCTCCCGAATCGCGCCCTATCCCACGGGCGAAGTGCCGCTGCCGTTCGATTCGGAACTCGTGCGGTCGGAGGTCCTGCCGCACCTCACGCCGGAAGAACTCGCCGCCGCCGGCGAAGTCACGGGAACCTGGCGCGCCCTGCCGGGCGGCAACCGTACGAGCGAGTACGACATCGAGACCGCCAACGCGACCGTCGGCCTGCAGGGCACGCGAGGCGAAATCGACTACGAGGTCGGCCTGACCTACGCCGACATGGTCAATCCCGCGGACTTCCCGACGGGCTGGCTGATTCGCGAGACGTTCGTGGATCTCGTGAGTTCCGGCCGCATCAATATTTTCGCCAACCAGGCCGAGTTCGCCGACGCCGACGCTCTGGCGCCGGCCGTGTACAACGGCAACTGGAGCGTGACCGACACGCAGATGTACGCCCTCGATGCGACGGCGTCGATGCCCGTCTTCGGAATGGCCGGCGGCGACGCGATGCTTGCAGTCGGCGCGGACTGGCGCAAGACCGCCTACGAGCACACGCTCTCGCAGGCCAACCGCGACGCGGAACTGCTGTTCCTGACGAGGGGCACGCCGTACCGGATGCAGCGGGCACAGCTCGGTTTCTTCGCGGAACTCCTCATGCCCGTAGCGGACCGGATCGAACTGACCGCCTCGCTGCGTTTCGACGAGGTCGACTCGATCAGGGACAGGCTCAACGGCGGCCGGATCGGCGCGGGCGACCACGACCTGACCTATAAACTCTCGGCGATGTTCAGCGCGACCGACCGCATCGCGGTCCGCGGCTCCGTGGGCACGGGTTTCAAGGCGCCGTCGATGATTCAGGTCGGCGCGCCCCGCTCGGAGGCCGGCGTGACCTCGGGCGATTACCTGTGCCCGTTCACGGCCGGCGATGAGCTAGCGCCGCTGTGCAAACCGGGCGAGACCCAGTACGTCGTGTTCCGCCAGGGCAACGCGGACCTCAGGTTCGAGACTTCCGAACAATGGACTTTCGGCGTCGTGCTGACCGGCCGCAACGACTTCGACGCGACCATCGACTACTGGAGCATCGAGCTCGAGGACCTCGTCAGCAGCCTGACGGAAGCCCAGATCTTCGCCGAACCCGCGCGCTATCGCGACCGCTTCACGAGCAAGACGAACCTCGCCACGGGCCAGGACGAACTCGCGATCATCCGCGCGTCCATCAACGTGGGCCACAAGAGCAACAGGGGCATCGACTTTGCCGTCAACAAGGGTTTCGACCTCGATGCGGCGTACCTGAGGCTCGGCGTGAGCGGCACCTGGATGGACGAGTCCGAAAGTTCCCTGACCGGCAGCAGCCTCGGCCGCTTCGGCTCCGACGGCGAGGTCGTGTTCGAACGATTGCTGGTCTATTCCGCGGGCCTCGAACACGGCAACTTCACACACAATCTCAGGATCAACTACCGGTCGGGCTACGACGATCAGGTGCAGACGGTGGAGATTCTCGGCACCGGCGTACCGCTCGGCCGGGGACCGAGGACGGCGATCCAGCTCGACGTCGACGAGCAGTACCTCTTCGACTACCAGTTGCGCTACACCGCGCTCGACGACCGGCTCGGACTGGCCTTCGGGGTCAACAACCTGACCGACGAAGCTCCGCCGCTGTCCCTGCGCGACGAGGGCGCCGGCCACCAGGTCGGCTGGGACCCGCGCTACTCCGACGCCTATGGCCGGACCGTGTATCTGTCCGCCGACTACACGTTCTGAACGGCATTCCGAAGCGCCTGCGCCGGCGGCCTCCGGCGCCCGGCCTTGTTCCCTCGCGCGCCAGGCGGCACGCTATACGCACGTGACGGTCCAAACCCAGGGGGAAGCTCCACAATGAAAACCAGTTTCGGGCAGCCGGGCTGCCGCTTGCCTGCCCTTTTTCTGGCTGCGTTGATCGCAGCGCCGATCGCGATGGCGCAAACGCCCGGCGACGACGTCTGGTGGCCGTCGGAATGGGGTCCCGACGACGAACGCGGCGCGGCGAACCGCATCACGCCGGCCAAGGTGCTCGAAGCGGTGTCACTGATCGAGGCAGGCCGCATCTACGAGCTCGGTCGCGTCTACGAGGCGGGCATGCCGCTCGTCGGCAACCGCCACTACAGCCTGACGATTCCGGGCTTGCCGACGAGCGCCGCAGCGGTCGAGGGCGGTACCGTATTCAACGACGAAATGGTGAGCGCCGAGATCGGCCAGGTCGGCACGCAATTCGACGGGCTCGGTCACATCGGCGTCGAGCGCGACGGCGACCATATTTTCTACAACGGCTTCAGACTGTCGGAGTTCGGCACGGCCTACGGGCTCGAACGGCTCGGCATCGAGAACGTCGGCGTGCTCTTCACGCGCGGCGTGCTCATCGATGTTGCGCGTTACAAGGGCGTGGACATGCTCGACGCAAGCTACGTGATCACGGTCGAGGACATCGAGGCCACGCTCGAGATGCAGGGCGTGTCGATCAACGAAGGTGACGCGGTGCTCTTTCATACCGGCTGGGGCCAGCTCTGGATGGTCGACAACGAGACCTACGGCGGCACCCCGCCGGGCCCCGGCATCACGGCCATTCGCTGGCTCACGGACAGAAGGATCGTCATGACCGGCGGCGACACCTACCCGGTGGAAGCCGTCCCCGGCGAGAATCCCGAGGACGGCATCGCCGGCCACGAATGGCTGCTCGTACGCAACGGCATCTACAACTTCGAGAATCTCGACCTGAGCGAGCTCGCGGCCGACGGCGTCTACGAGTTCGCGTTCATCTTCGCGCCGCTGAAACTCAAGGGCGCGACGGGCTCGCCGGGGAATCCGATCGCGGTGCGTTGATGGGCTCGGCCTTGTACCGCTTCGAGGGCATCCGGGTTGATCCGCGCGGCGTAGCCTCTAGCTCGGCGGAACCCGACGGCTGCCCCGGATTCAGCCGCTCGTCTCAAAGACCTTGCGGTACGCCTCTTCGTTGAAGCCGACGAGCACGGTGGCGCCGGTGCGGATGGTGGGAGCACGCAGGTTGCCGGTGGGGCCGAGCATGGCGTCGACAGCGTCATCGCCGGCGTTCGCGGCGTCGGCGAATTCCGTGACCTTGCGGCCCCTGGAAACGATCAGCCGGGACGCGCCGCGCAGCAGTTCGGCCGCATCGCTGCGCTGCAGCTTGCGGCTCGCCGGGACGGTTTCGGCGGCCTCGATGCCATTAGCCTCCAGAAACCAGGAGGCGCGATTGCAGGAGGTTCACCCCTTGCGGTGGTAGTACCAGTCGACGCTGGCCATGGCCGTAATCCTCCCGATTTCAAATTGGGTTGCGCCGCTCGTGCGCGTGCGTCTACGCAAGATTATAGCGGCTCGTCAGGGGCGACCGCGCGTTTTCAAGGGTAGGGCGGGAATCGCACAGGAAGGATATCGAAACGGCGACCGCCTGCCCGGTAGGTTTCGAAGTCATCGTGATCGATGGTGAACACCCGGGTTGTCGATTCCGAGCGTGCCAGATGCACCAGCGTGGCATCCGCGAAATCCATCGGGCGGTCTGCGTATCGTTTCATGAGCGCTTCGAGTTCCGGGAGGTCGTCATCGCCTATCGGCAGAACCTTTATTGCGCCGGAACGGATGAATCGCCACGCCGCAGCCACATCTTGCGGGCTATTGCCGAGCAAGTGAAAGAGTTCCGCCAATACGGCGGCGGATGTGCCCAACGGAACGCGCAGCCCGGAGAATGCTGCGACGCAATGCGCGTGCCAGCGGTCATCGCTGTCGAGAAGTGCGAGAATCGCGCCTGTATCGATCAAGCCGTTAACGCGCATGCTGCCGCAACAGTTCTGCGCGCACGCGAGAGGAAGCCTGCTCGGAGCGATGTGGATCGCCGCCCCGGATGGCGCCGAATGTCGCCTTGGCCGCGTCGTGGATTCGGCGCTGCGCCTGCGCGTCGTCCGAATCCGTCGCCCTGCGAGCGAGCCAGCCACGGGCGATGGACTCCAGTAGATCTGCGAGGCTCGTGTTCTCGCTGCGCGCCACATCGACGAGGGCGTCCTTCAAGTCGCGCCGCAGTCGCCAGCTATATACGACATCCTTCGGTCCCATGCAATGCACTGTAATGCATCTGGATTACAGCGGCAAGTCCGTGCCGTTACGCGCTTCTGCTGTCCACGGAGTCGGGCTTCGTCGATTAGAATGACGCCGCTGGAACTCCGGCGGGCTCCGGCGATTGCCGGCAGCCAGACCGCGTGAAAGCCAGGAAATCAGGTACAAACATGAGGAACACACTGATGATGCGTCTCAGGAAACCACTACGTGCTGCCGGTCCGCTGGCAATCGTCGCCGTCACTGCATTCGCTGTCGCGATCGGCACGGACGCCAACGCGCAGCTTGAGCGCCTCGAGGAGATGACGGAGCAGCAGCGTCTGCGGTTGATCGGACCCGCCGGCGGACTCGCGCCCGGCGTAGAATTGCCGGACTGGGCCGAACGCCCGAATCCGCTTGACGATTTCAGCCCGATTTCCCAGGAGGAGCTCGAGAACCCGTCGGCCGACGACTGGCTCAACTGGCGTCGCACTTACGACAGCACGGGGTTCTCGCCGCTCGATCAGATCACGACGGACAATGTCGCCGGCCTCTCGCACGCGTGGTCGCTGGCACTCCCGCCGGGCGCCAACGGGGCGACGCCGCTCGTTCACAATGGCGTCATCTATGTGCATTCCTATGGCGATCATGTACAGGCGCTCGATGCGACGAATGGCAACATTCTGTGGCACTACGAGCGCGATCTCGGGGACGGCGGCATATCCGTCAAACGAAACATGGCGATCTACGGCGACAAGCTCTACACCGGTACGTCGGACGTCCACGTCATCGCGCTCGATGTCAGGACCGGCGATGTCGTCTGGGATACGCCGATTACCGAACCCGGCAGCGGGTTCGGACTCAGCGGCGGGCCGCTGGTCGCCGATGGCGTGGTCATGCAGGGCGTCAACGGCCAGGCGCCCGGCGGCGCCTATGTCGTCGGCCTCGATGCGGAGTCGGGCGAGGAGATCTGGCGCTTTTTCAGTATCGCCCGACCGGGTGAGCCTGGCGGCAACACCTGGAACGACCTGCCGCTGGAGGAGCGTACCGGCGGGTCCGTCTGGACGCCCGGCGGTTACGACATCGAGACCGGTGTTGCGCTCTTCGGTCCGGCGCCGACCTATGACACCGCTCCCTTGAGAGACCCGCTCGGGCGTGCCGGCGTGACGAACGAAGCGCTGTATACCAACGCGACCGTCGCGCTCGATCCGGCCACGGGGAACGTCGAATGGTACTTTCAGCATGTCCCGAACGATCAGTGGGACTTCGACTGGTCGTTCGAGCGGCACCTGATCGAAACGGAAATCGACGGGCGTGAGCAGCGCCTGATCCTCACCGCCGGCAAGCAGGCCATCTACGACGCCATCGATCTCGAAGGCAACTACGTTTACTCGTTCGATCTCGGTTTGCAGAATTTCATGACGGGCATCGATCCCGAAACGGGCGAGAAGTTCGTCGATCCCGACCTGATACCTTCGCGCGAGGAAACGATCACCGTCTGTCCGCACGCGGGCGGCGCAAAGAGCTGGATTCCGGCGTCAGTCAATCCGAACAACAACGTGCTGTACGTGCCGCTGGTCGAGACCTGCATGGATCTGGTCCCGCAGCCGCCGGACGTGCGCGGATCGTTGTCGACCGGCGTCAACTGGACCATCAGGCCGACTCTCGACAGCGATGGCCGATACGGCCGAATTCAGGCGATCGATCTCGAAACGCGCGAAACCCTGTGGACCACGCGGCAGCGCGCGCCGCAGACGACCGGCACGCTCGTGACGGGCGGTGGCGTGTTGTTCGCCGGCGCCCTCGATCGATACTTCACCGCTTACGATGTGGCAGACGGTGAGATGCTTTGGCGTACGCGAGTCGGCGACGTGCCGAGCGCCGCGCCCATTACGTACGCGGTCGATGGCACGCAGTATGTGGCGCTGATCGTCGGTTACGGTACGGCACACGCCATGTCGTGGCCGGTACTCACGCCCGAGATCGACCTGCCGATCATTCGCAGCGCCGGGCTGTGGGTCTTCGCGCTGCCCGAGAACTGAGCGGTCACCGCATCGGCTACGCGCCAGACGCGACTCAATCCCACTCCTGCTCGACGCCGCCCTCGGGCGTCAGGAAGCCGAGCAGGCAGCCGTTGGAGCCGTCCCTGAGGCGATGACAGCGGACGGAGACGGTATCGCCGGGACCGATGAGGTCCTCGGCGATTCCCTGCCTGCGCAGGATGTTGGCCGAGGCGGCTTCGAGGAACCAGGTCGCGGTCTGTCCCTCGTCATCCGTCACATCGAGATAGACCCAGACGTGCGGGTTGATCCAGTGAAGCTCACTCACGACACCGGACAGGTACGTGTATTCGGTCACCAGGTAATTGCCGTGGGAATGATGCGCTGACGCCGTCGGCGCGGTCAGCGCCGCCGCCAGGGCGGCGAAAGTCAGGATTATGGACCGCATGCCGTGCTCCTCCCGTTGAACGCTATCGTATGCCGGAGCGGATGGCCGGGCTGGCGTCGGGGCTGACGTCAGGGTCGCGCACCTTGATCGCCTCGGCGTAGTGGTCATAGCGGATCGGGTTGCCCGCGGCGTCGGTGAACTCGAGCGACTGCTGGAACATGCCGGGCGGCGGCGCGCCCGGCGCGACGGTCGCCTCGGAGATGTACAGGCGGCTGTCATGCAGATAGATCGCCGCGAAAGTGCGCGATCCGTCGTCGTTGCTGATCTGTAGCTGGTGGCCTTCGACGCGGTCGACGTAGTGGTAGGCGTCGTAGGTCACGTCGCCGCCGCGGTTACGCAGATTCGTCGCCGCATAGGCGACCGACGCGCGGACATCGACTTCCCAGTAGAAATCGAGGTCGGCTTCGGTGCGGTTGGGACGCGCCGCGTGGATCGCCCTGGAGTCCGTATAGTCGACGACCGTGACGGAGTACCGGTTCGCACCGTCGTCGTAGCTGTAGACACGCGCCGGAAAGACCGCGCCGTATTCGGACGGATAGTCGATTTCGGTGACCTCGAACTCGCCCGGCGCGTGGATTTGAAAATTGTCGGCCGCGCTCGCGTATTGGCGCCATCCCTGCGCCGACGACAGCCCGGCCGGCAGAACCAGCGCAATCCCCGTCAATACCGATATCGTTTGCGGCAAACGCATCGCCTGTCCCCCCAAAGAACCGTGATCCGAACGCGGCGCCCATTTCCGCCGCTCCTGACGGCCGACGACCGCGGCGCGGCATCGCGCCATGGCCACCCCCGACGCACGCCGGCCGGACTTCGCCAAGAGCGTCGCCGTCGAAATCACCTCCGCATTGGAGTCGGCCGCCCCCGGCGCGTGCCGGCCAGACTTCGCTACAGCGGCGCGTCCGGATTCGCGATCGTCCTCCACATGTGGGCCACGGGGCTGTTGTCGTTGCCGAGCCCCTCGTCCGGTTGCCGGAAGTGCCGGCCAACGATGTCGACGAACGGGTCCATCGACACCACGGCGTCAGGATCGAAGGCGTACAGATCGCTGACTGTCACCTCGCGCGGCGCGTCGTACCACCGGTGGTTGCGCAGCATGTTCCAGTCGGCGCGGATGTGCGGCGCGGGCACGTAGTCCTCGCCGAATATCCTGCGGTACATGTCCGGGTACACGTAACCGGCTTCGTCGTCCGGGTAGAAGCGCAGCGCCTGGTGATACTTGATGGCGAAGCTCGTGCGCTCGGGCACGTACGGTTCGTAGAGCTGCGCGCCCCAGTAGCCGTGGTCGGTGCGCATGATGGCCTGCACGGTATCGTGCAGCAGGCAGGCGAGGATGATCTCCTCGTCGACGCCGCGCTGCATCGCCTCGTTCGCGCTCTGCAGGCAGTGGTTGCCCTGGCGCGAGAACCGCAGGTCGAAGAAATCGAACAGCGTGGGCCGCGCCGGCATCGGCGGCAGTACCGGCACGTTCTCGCCGCTCGTGTTCAGGAACGATGTGCCCGTGCCGCGGCGGTAGCTGCGCGTGGGTATCTGCGCCTGGACCTCGGCCGCGGTCGGGAAGCTGCCGCCGCCCGAGCCCGGAGCGGCCTGGGCGAGCTCGAGCTGGTCGTTCAATGCATCCTCGAGCGCGTCGGCGCGGGCTTCGTGGCTCATGAGGCCGACGGCCGCGGCCCCGCCCAGGCTGGCGATGAAGTCTCTGCGATCAAGTTCGATCATGACCGGGTCCCCCAATGTGTGTGTTTGAATCGCGTGCGCTTGCTGCCTTGATACCGCAGATCGTTCACGCGGATCAAGCGGCCGACGTTTTGCGCTGCACTCGGGTCCCCGCTGCGTCGCGCGGCCTGAGGCGTGCCCGCCTTGCGAGTCCGTCCCGGGATCACTCGAGCGCGTCGGCCAGCACGCGAGCCACGTGCAGCGCCGTTCGCCCGCTGCCGTCCCTGATCTGATGGCGGCAGCTCGTCCCGTCCGCGACGATCAGCGTGTCCCGATCCGCTTCGCGCACGGTCGGCAACAGCGAGAGCTCCGCCATCGCGAGCGACACGTCGACGTGTTCGGCCTCGTAACCGAAAGCGCCTGCCATGCCGCAACAGCTCGACTGGATCGTCTCGACCTCGAGATCGGGTATGAGGCCGAGCGTTTCGGTCACGGCGGGCATCACGGCGAAGGCCTTCTGGTGGCAATGGCCATGGACAAGCGCGCGTCTTTGGGGCAGTGTGCCGAGCGGGAGCGAGAGTCGGCCGGCGGCCTTCTCGCGGCTCAGGAACTCCTCGAAGGTCAGCGCGGCAGCGGCCAGCGCCTCGGTTTCGGCGCCGGGCAGGAGCGTCAGGAACTCGTCGCGCAGGCCGAGTACGCACGAGGGCTCGAGGCCGACGACCGCGGCTCCGCGAACGACGTGCGGCTGTAATGCCTCGGCGGTGCGCTTTGCCTCGGCGCGCGCCTCCTCGATCATGCCCGTGGAGAGATAGGTCCTGCCGCAGCAGAGCGGCCGCCCGCCGTCCGCCGCCTGCGCGACCGCGACCCGGTACCCCGCAGCCTCGAGCACCTTCAGAGCGGCGCGCAGGTTTTCCGGCTCGAAGTAGATGTTGAAGGTGTCGGCCAGCAGCACGACATCAGCGTCCGCAGCGCTGCCGGAAGGGTCGTCGGCGATGGCCGGTTTACGAGTCGCGCCGGCCCCGTTGCCGTTCGCGCCAGCCGCGTTGCCGCTCGCGCCGACCGGACATTCGTCTGCAGGCCGGAAGCGATCGCGCTGCCAGATCGGCAGGCTGCGCTGGGCCGCGATGCCGACGATTTTTTCCATAAGGAACGGCAAGCCCGGGACACGGTTACGCAGGTTCATCAGCGCAGACATCCGGGCGGCCAGCGGCGCAAGGCGCGGCAGATGGGCGATGAGCCTGTCCCTGACGGGCCGCGGGTAACGGCTGTGGTAGCGGTTCAGGAACTCGACCTTCATGCTCGCCATGTCGACGCCGGTCGGACACTCGCGCCTGCAGGCCTTGCACGACACGCAGAGCTCGAGCGTCCGGTACATGTCCTTCGAGGTCAGCGCGTCGCCGCCGAGCTGACCGGAGAGCGCCAGGCGCAGCGAGTTCGCCCGGCCGCGGGTCACGTCGCGCTCGTCGCGCGTGACGCGGTAGGACGGGCACATGGCGCCCGCATCGAACTTGCGGCAGTGGCCGTTGTTGTTGCACATCTCGACGGCGGCGGCGAAACCGCGCCCGCGGTTGTGCGGTCCGACCTCGTGCGCCGACCAGTCCAGTGCCGTCTCGACCGGCAGCGTCGCGTAGCCCGGCTTGTAGCGAAAGAGCTCGCGATCGTCCATCTTCGTCGGCGCGACGATCTTGCCCGGGTTCATGAGGCCCTTCGGGTCGAACTCGCGCTTGATGGCGCCGAAGGCGCGCGTGAGCCTCGGCCCGTACATGGGCTCGATCCATTCCGAGCGCACGAGGCCGTCGCCGTGCTCGCCCGAATACGAACCCTTGTATTCGCGCACCATCGCGCAGGCTTCCTCGGCAATCGCGCGCATCGCCTTGACGTCGTCGGTCGAGCGCATGTCGAGCACCGGACGCACATGTAAGGTGCCGACTGAAGCATGCGCGTACCAGGTGCCGCGCGTGCCGTGCTTCTCGAACACGTCCGTCAGGCGCGCCGTGTAATCGGCGAGGTGCTCGAGCGGCACGGCGCAGTCCTCGATGAACGACACGGGCTTACCGTCGCCCTTCATCGACATCATGATGTTGAGCCCGGCCTTGCGCACGTTCCAGAAGTCCTTCTGCAGCCCCGGGTCCTCGATCTCGACGACGCTGCCGGGCAACCCGAGGTCGCCCATGAGCTCGCCGAGCCGGGCGAGCTTCGCGACCTGTTCGGCGCGGTCGTCGCCGGCGAACTCGACGAGCAGGATGGCGTCGGGGTCGCCGCGCACGGCCCGGTCGACGATGCTGCGAAACGCCGGGTTCGCGCGCGAGAGTTCGATCATCGTGCGATCGACGAGTTCGACCGCCGCGGGGTCGAGCTTGACGATGTGCTGCGTGTGGCTCATCGCCTCGTAGAAGGTCGGAAAGTGCGCGATGCCGAGCACCTTGTGGGCCGGCAACGGCGCGAGCCTGAGCTTGATGCGGCGGAACCAGCCGAGCGTGCCTTCGGAGCCGACGAGCAGATGGGCCATGTTGAACGGCCCCGTCGACGCCATGTCGAGGTTGTAGCCCGCGACGCGCCGCTGCACCTTCGGCACGCGCGCGGCGATCTCGTCCTGCTCGCCGACGTAGTAGCCGCGCACGACGTCGACCAGGTGCCGGTAGCGCGGCGGGCCGTCGATGCGCTCGCCGATCGGGCCGACGGCGCCGAATTCGACGATGTCGCCGCTCGTGAGCCAGGCTTCCACGGCCAGCACGTTATGCACCATGTTGCCGTAGCGGATCGAGCGCGCCCCGCAGCTATTGTTCGCGGTCATCCCGCCGATCGTCGCCTGCGCCGATGTCGACACGTCGACCGGATACCAGAGCCCGTGGGGCTTGAGCCACGCGTTGAGCGCGTCGAGCACGACGCCGGGCTCGACCCAGACCGTCCGCTCGTCCGCATCCAGATCGTGGATGCCCGTCAGGTGCCTGCTGTTGTCGACGACGAGCGCCTCGCCCACGGCCTGACCGCATTGGGAACTGCCGGCGCCGCGCGGCAGTATCGGCACGTTCGAATCCGCGGCGATCGCAAGCGCCGCCAGGGCCTCGTCTTCATTGCGCGGCACCACGACGCCGAGCGGATCGATCTGGTAGATCGAGGCATCGGTGGAATAGCGGCCGCGGGAAAACGCGTCGAACAGCACGTCGCAGTCGAGCTCGCGCTGCAGGCGGTCTTGAAGCGCGCCGAGATCGGTCATCGACCTGCCGCCATGCACTCGTGAGCCCGCGCGTTCACGGGCGCCATCATAGCGTGATCGATGGCCGCGCGGAAAAACCGCCGGCAGACCCGACGCCGGCCCGATCCTGTGGCAATTGTCCGCACTCTGGATAACAATGCCGCAGCGAACCAGGGCACGTCCATGACTCACGCGAGCGGCCGCCACTTCCTGCAGATTCCGGGACCGACCAATGTCCCCGACCGCGTATTGCGCGCGATCGACCGGCCGACGATCGACCACCGGGGGCCCGAGTTCGCGGCGCTCGGACACGAGGTGCTGAGGGAGATTCGCGCGATCTTCAAGACCGAGCATCCCGTGCTCATCTACCCGTCGTCGGGAACGGGCGCCTGGGAGGCCGCGCTCGTCAACACGCTGTCGCCCGGAGACCGGCTGCTCATGTGCGAGACGGGGCACTTCGCGGTGCTCTGGCAGCAGCTCGCGACGCGGCTCGGGCTCGAAGCGGAGGTGCTGCCGACCGACTGGCGGCACGGCGCGGATCCCGAAGCTGTCGAGACGGCGCTCGCGGCGGATTCCGCGCATGCGATCAAGGCCGTCTGCATCGTGCACAACGAGACCTCGACCGGTGTGGAGAGCCGCATCGGCGAGATACGCAAGGCGATCGACCGCGCGCAGCACCCGGCGCTCTTCATGGTCGACACGATCTCCTCGCTCGCCTCGATCGACTACCGGATGGACGAATGGGGCGTCGACGTGACCGTCGCGGGCTCGCAGAAGGGCCTCATGCTGCCGCCGGGGCTCGCTTTCAACGGGGTCTCGGCCAAGGCCCTCGCCGCGAGCCGCAGCGCGTCGCTGCCGAAGAACTACTGGAGCTGGGACGACATGCTCGCGGCCAACAAGTCCGGTTTCTTCCCGTACACGCCGGCGACGAACCTGATCTACGGGCTGCGCGAATCGATTCGAATGCTGCTCGAGGAAGGGCTCGACAACGTGTTCGCGCGGCACGACCGGCACGCCGCGGCGACCCGGCTCGCCGTCGGCGCCTGGGGGCTCGAGGTACTGTGTCTGAACCCGGACGAGCACTCGAGTTCGCTGACGGCCGTGCTCATGCCGGAGGGACATGACGCGGACCGTTTCCGCGCCGTCGTGCTCGAGGCGTTCGACATGTCGCTCGGGACGGGACTCGGCAGGCTCGCCGGCAAGGTGTTCCGCATCGGCCACCTCGGCAGCTTCAACGACCTCATGCTGGCCGGAACGCTTGCCGGCGTCGAGATGGGCCTCGCCCGGGCCGACGTGCCGCACGAACCGGGCGGCGTGCAGGCCGCGCTCGACTATCTCGCCGATCGTTCGCCCGAGAGCGCAGACTAGCCAAGGGGAGCGCCGCATGGACCCCGCAACCGCCGTCGCCACGAGCCCGCTGGTCGCCCTTTTCGCGTTCCTGGGCGTCATCGTCCTGCTGCTGTTCCTGATCGCGAAGTGGCGCTGGCACGTGTTCCTCGCCCTGCTCGTGCCGCTGCTGCTGTTCGGCGTGATCCCGGGCGTGCAGAGGAACAACTTCATCGCCGCGTTCGAGACGGGCTTCGGCGGCACGCTCGGCTCGATCGGCGTGGTGATCGTGCTCGGCTCGATCATCGCCGAGGCGCTCCGACACACCGGCGCGATTCAGACGATCACGCAGACCATGGTCAGCGCGGTCGGCTCGAAACGCATGCCGCTCGCATTGACCCTGACGGGCTTCGTGCTCGGCATCGCGATCTTCTCCGATGTCGCCTACGTGATCCTGTATCCGCTCGTGCACTCGGCCGCGAGAATGATGGGCGTGACGATCAGCGTGATGTCGATCGGCCTCGTCGGCTCGCTGCAGCTCACCCACGCGATCGTGCCGCCGACGCCCGGCCCGCTCGCGGCGGCCGCCATCGTCGGCGCCGACATCGGCACGACGATCATCTTCGGCGGAATCGCCTGTCTTGCCGGCTCGCTCGGGAGCTGGGTCTGGGGTCAGTACGTGATCGGGCCGCGCATCCCGACGATGGCCGCCGACGAATACGTGGCCGACGACTTTCTCGAAAGCGATGCCGAGCGGCCCGGCGCGTGGGCCTCATATGCGCCGATCGCGGTACCGATCGTGCTGATTTCCGCGCAGAGCGTCTCGAGGCTGTTCCTGCCGGAAGGCCACATCGTGCGCGACGGGCTCGCCTACATCGGCTGGCCGGTGATTGCGCTCAGCATTGGCGTGTGGCTCTCGTTCCGCAACATCCGCACGCCCGAACACCGCAAGGCGTCGACGAACGCCTGGGTCGAGGAAGCGCTCAGGATCTCGGCGATGATCCTCGTCGTCACCGGGCTCGGCGGATCGCTGAGCGAGATTCTCCGGGGCACGCCGGCCGTCGACTACATCAGCGGCATCTTCGCCGCCTACGGGCTGCCCGCCATCCTGCTGCCGTTCGTCATCGGCATCATCGGCAACATGATCACGGGGTCGACGACCGTCGGCGTCATCACGGCCGCCTCGCTCGTCGCGCCGATGCTCGGCAGTCTCGGTCTCTCGCCCGAAGCGGCCATGCTTGCCGGCGCGAGCGGTTCGGTGATCATCAAGTACGTCAACAGCAGCTATTTCTGGGTCTGCACGTCGCTCAGCAAGCTCAGCGCGAACGATGCGATCCTGGGCTACGGGGGCGCGACGCTCGTTGGCGGCATCGTGTCGTTCCTGGTCGTGTGCCTGTTGTGGGTCGTCGGGCTCGTCTGAGCCTGTCCCGGCAAGGGCGGGCGGCGCACCGCAGTACTTCTGCCCCGGACGCCCCGGACGACTGCGGCGTCTGCGATAAGGGCAACCGTGGCTCGTGAACGGCCTGCGCCGGCGCGTCGTCAGTCGGCTTCGAGCAGTTCGCCCCGCCAGATCTCGCTGAAGTCCAGTCGCGCCGAGTGCACGAGCATCGCATCGAGGTTGGTGCGGTCGAAGCCCGTGACTTCGTAGAGCAGCTCGAACGCGGGCGGTGTCGCGGCGATGGCTTCGGGCACGGTCTGCTCGATGGACCGCACGTACGGTGGGTCGCTGACGGCCTCGGCGCTGTGCATGAGGCCCGCATCGCGCGTGCCGGCGACGACGACGAATTGGTTCCCGTTCGGCCCCGGGAACGTCGAGAAGAGCGCATAGTCCCGGTAGTTCCGGTAATCGGCGGGCAACCCGGCTTCGCTGGTGTACAGATCGCCGGTCTCGAGGTTCCTGAGTTCGTCGAAGGTATCGCCGACCTCGAGCGACGATGACGCGAACACGAACTCGATGATCTTGTCGAGCGCGCTGATGTAGCCCACGTAGACGATGTGGCTGGTCCTGAGATCCTCGATGTCGAGATCGGACATCGCCGCGACCGTGACGGGCTTGTCGGAGGTGTAGATCACGCGCAGCAGGTCCCTGAGCGCGAAGGCCGTGCTGCGTGCCAGGTAGGTCAGGTCGAGATCCATGTAGCGGGACCCGAGCTCGGGCTCCAACATCGCGAAGAGATCGAGGTCTTCGCTCGAATTCACGTCAAATTCGCGTACCAGCCGCGCCACGTTGCCGAACTCGTCGAGTTCGCCGACGATGTAGTAATCGCCGACGACGACGAGCACGGGCAGGTCGTCATCGAAGACTTCGCTCCAGAGCGGCGACGCGGCGACCGCATCGTAGGCCGAGCCGTCCGCGCTGCCGCCCGCGCCGATGAAGAAACCGACGACCGCGCCGACCGCGACGAGCACGAGTGCGGCGGCGGCAAGTCGCAGACGGGTCAGGCCGGCCCGGGCAACCGGCGCCTTTTCGGCGGGCTGCGTCTCCGACGCCACGACGGTGACGCGATACTCGCCCTTCGGGATCGCGATCTGCAGCGGCTCGTCACGTCCGTCCGCGCTGTAGTACTGGCCGAGTTTCTGGCGAAGGTTGTGGGCGTAGACGCGAACCATCGAGTCCTGGCTCGGATCGAAGTCCGGTCCCTTGCCGAACACCTGAGCCGCAATCTCCAGTTCCTTCGGCGTGCGCCCCTCGCCGGCGCAGTCGACCAGGAACTCGAGCAGCCGCACGTAGGTGGCCGAACGGCCGAGAGCGCCGCGCGCGACGATCCGGTCGGCCTGTTCGCGTATGGCTGAATGGTCGCTGCTGTCGCTCACTGGAGCACCGGTCCGGCCTAGACGCCCTCCCTGGTTTCGGCGACCGCGAGGTCGACGACTCTCCGCAAGGCCTGTTGGCTGGTGTCCCCCTCGAGAAGGCGCAGCCGGTACAGGTCGAGCTGCCGATCCGCCCCGGAACCTTCGGTGATGATGGTCAGCGCGCGGCGGATCTCGCTCTCGCAGCCCAGCGCCTGGGCGTCGGGCACCAGTTCCTCGATGAGTTCGGCCGTCTGGTCGTAGATGTCCGAGCGCCCGCCGGCGTCGCGATTCGCGAGGAACGCGAACACACCGTAGCGTTGCGCCATCCAGCGATCCTCCTCGATGAGCTCCGTGAGCGGCTCCGGCGGCAGCGCGCCCTCGCGGTCGAGCCGCATGAGCTTGCGGATCAGCGATGCATAGAGCGCGGCGATACTCAACGCGCCCTCCATGCGCGTGCAGACATCGCAGATGCGCAGCTCCACCGTGGGATAGGGATGCGACGGCCGGATGTCCCACCACAGTTCGCTGCCGTCTTCGATGAAGTTCATGCGCTGGTATTCGGAGACGAGGTTCTCGTAGTCCGCCCAGGACCCGAGCGGACCCGGCATGCCCGTGCGCGGCAGGTTGCCCATGACCGTGAGCCGATAGGACTTGAAGCCCGTTTCGCGCCCGGCGATGAACGGCGAGGACGCCGACAGCCCGTGGAGCATCGGCAGGTAGCGCCGCAGTGCGGTCATGATCCGCACGCGCGAATCGGCATCGCCGAAACCGGCGTGAATGTGCATGCCGCCGACGACGAGACGGCGCACGGCTTCCTGGTAGGTGGCCGCGAACTTGTGGTAGCGATCGCGCGGCGTCGGCGCCTGATCCTTCCAGGTCGCGAAGGGGTGCATGGATGCGGCCATCACCGCGGCGCCATGCTGCTCGGCCGCGTCGATCACGAGCCGCCGGGTCTCACGCAGGGCCTCGCGCAGGTCGGTGACCGAGCTGCAGACACGCGTATTCGTCTCGATCTGCGAACGCAGGAATTCACGCACGATCTTGTGGGGCCCACGATTCTCGTTGCAGGCCTCGAATATCGCCGGACTGGGATCGGCGAGCAGATCCCGTGTTTCGGGATCGACGAGGAAGAACTCTTCCTCGATGCCCAACGTGACCTCGAAATCGTCCGTGTCCGGCGCTTGTGCAGCTTCGTCGTTCATGTCGTCTCCTATCCTTGGTGTCGTCGTGCGCGCAAAAAGTTCGCAGCCTAGTCGGGAAGCGCCAACGCAACGAACTCAGCGCCGCGCTCCCCGGCGACGGACGTGACAATGAATTGCCTGCCGTCGATCATGTAGGTCATCGGCAATCCGCCGACCGCGCCGGGCAGCTCGATTTCGGCGAGCACTTCGCCCGTCGCCTTGTCGTGCGCCCTGAACAGCGGCTGGGCGCCCCAGCCGGGCGCCGAGAACAACAACGTCCGGGTCACGAGCGTCGGCGGACGCGTCGGCGAGCCCGTCGTCGGGATGTCGAGCCCGGCGAGCGCGGGATTGCCGGCCACGTCGTCGGGCGTCGGGCCATTGGGAATCTGCCAGAGAATCTCGCCCCGATTCATGTCGATGGCGGTGATCCTGCCCCAAGGCGGCTTCACGAGCGGCAGGCCCTCGAGCCACGGCAGTTCGCCGCCGCCGCCGCTGATATAGCGCATGTCCGACACTTCGGGTTCGGACTGGATCGCCATGACCCAGGCGTTGGTATACGAACCGACGTAGAGAATCCCGGTCTCCGGATCGTAGGCGCCGCCTTCCCAGTTCGCCCCGCCCGTCGCGCTCGGCAACATGAGCGTGCCGCGCGTGCCGTCGGGCGCATTGGCGAGCGACGGCGGCGTGTAGATCGGGCCCATGCGGAACTGCTCGATGCCCGCCAGCGCCTCGGCGCGAAGTTCCGGCGTGAAGTCGATCAGATCGTCCTCGCTGAAGCCCTGCCGGTCGAACGGCGGCGGCTTCGTCGGGAAAGGTTGCGTCAGGGCGGTTCGCTCGCCGGGGACGTCGGACGGGCCGACGACCCGTTCCTCGATCGGCCAGACCGGTTCGCCGGTCTCGCGGTCGAAGGTGTACACCCAGGCCTGCTTGGTGATCTGCGCCACGGCCCTGATGTCCTCGCCGTCGACGGTGATGTCCATGAGGATCGGCGCCGTCGGGTTATCCCAGTCCCAGATATCGTGGTGGATGAGCTGGTAGTGCCAGACGACGTCGCCGGTCCGCGCATCGACGGCCACGAGGCTGTTGGCGTAAAGGTTGTCGCCCGGACGCTCGCCGCCGTACATGTCGCCGGTCGGGATCTCGGTCGGTAGATAGACGAGGCCGAGTTCCTCGTCAGCCGCCATCGGCGCCCAGACGCCGGCATTGCCCGTGTACTGCGCGGAGCCTTCGAGCCAGGTTTCATAGCCTGGCTCGCCGGGCTCCGGGATCGTGCGGAAGGTCCACAGCAACCGGCCCGTACGCACGTCGAAACCGCGCACGTCGCCCTTGAGGTTGGCTTTCGACGGCGGCCGCATGCCGACGGCATGCGCGGGCCCGACGACGATCGTGTCGCCGACGATGATCGCGGGCGAGGTATTGCCGATGCTCGACAGTTCGTTGATCTCGCCGCGCAGCCCCACCATCATGTCGACCATGCCGTTCTCGCCGAACCCGGGCACCTGCCGGCCGGTTCCGGGATCGAGCGCGACGAGGTTGAAGCCCGGCGTCACGACGATGAGCCGCTCGCCGCCCTGCCCGTCCGACCAGTACGACAGCCCGCGGCCGGACGACCTGCGCGGCGCGTTCTCGTACCGTTCGCCCTCATCGGGCCGCCAGACCCATAGCGTTTCGCCCGTGGCGGGATCGATCGCGACGATATTGCGCGTCGTGCCGGCGGCGGCGTAGAGCACGCCGTTGACCATGAGCGGCGTCACCTGATTGCGCTGTTCCGGCCGAGGCCCGTAGTTGCCCGCGTACCAGCGCCACGCGACACGCAGGTCGGCGACGTTGTCGCGGTCGATCTGGTCGAGCGGTGAGTAGCGTTGCGCGGCGAGGTTGCCGCGGTATTCGGGCCATTCGAAGTAAGCGGCCTCCGAGGCCTCGCCGGCTGACGCGCCTGCGGTAGCCGCTGAAGCGGACGCTGCTGCATCGGCCTGTGCCCCGGCGGCGTCTCCCGCATCGGCGGCATCGCCGCCTTCCGGCGCGGGCGCGCATGCGGCGGCGAACAGGGCGAGGCAAATCGGGGGCAGTCTCGATGCAAGCTTCATCGTCGGCACTCGATGCTGTCGGCGTGGCCAGCCGGAATCGCCATTCTAAGCCGAACCGGGAGCTTGTGTACTACCCGGATCGCCGCAGCTTCGTCGCAGGGGCGCTCAGCGGTCCGCGACGCGATTCGCTGTTTTCTAGAGGTCCTCGGGCAGTACGATGCCGAGCCTGACGCGTTCGCTGCGCCACAGTTCCAGCAACTCGGACCGCTTGCGCGGATTGGACAGCGACAGGTCGATCGTCTCGCCCGGATCCTCGGCAACGTTGTGCAGAGTGAACTCGCTTTCGTCGAACGGCTGTGCGAGCGAGAGCAGCTTCCAGTCGCCCTGGCGGACCGAAGCGTATTGCCGGTGGGTGAAGACGGTCAGGTAGTCATCGTCATGTACGGCATCGGCGCGGCCCGAGAAATACGGCCACGCAGACTCGCCGAGCATCGGCGCCTTGTCGTCCGGGTAGCTCGCGCCCGCAAGTTCCAGAATCGTCGGCGCGAGGTCCATGATCGTCAGGTAGATGTCGGAGTACTCCTCGCGCGGCATCACGCCGGGTCCCTTCACGATCAGGGGCGTGACCACGCCGCCCTGGCTCGGATAGGTCTTGTAGAGCTTGAACGGCGCGGCCCCGGCCTCGGCCCACTGCGCGCCGTAGGACAGGAAGTTGCCGCGCATGCCGGCGCGCTCGTAGGTCGCGTCGTAGTGCGCCTGGATGTACTCGACGTAGGGTCCGGCGTAGTAGAAGTCCTCGGCCGCCGGGCCGTTGTCCGAGAAGAAGACGATCAGCGTATCGTCGTACAGGTCGTTGGCGCGCAGGTAATCGAACAGGCGGCCGACGTGGCGGTCGAGATTGTCGAGCATCGACGCGTAGAGCTCCATCTTGCGCGCTTCGAGACGTTGCTCGTCGGGATCGAGTTCATCGAACGGCCGGATCGCGGGATTGCGCGGCGGCAATCGCGACTCCTGCGGAATGATGCCCGCGGCCTTGAGCGACTCGAACCTGAGTTCGCGCAGGCGGTCGTAGCCCATGTCGTAGTGGCCGGCGTAGAGGTCGAGATCCTCATCGGGCACCTGCAGCGGCCAGTGCGGCGAGGTGTAGGCCGCAACCATGAAGAACGGCCGGTCGCTGTCCCGGTCCGTTTCGAGATATTCGATGAGCTTGTTCGTGTAGAACTCGGTCGAGTATTCGCCGTCGGGCCAGCCCGTCTCCGTATTGTCCTCGAAGTACTTCAAGTCCGAGGTCGGACGGATGCCCGTATCGTCGAAGTGGTTGCCCGACCCGCGCTTGAGCGCGAACGAGCGCTCGAAGCCCGCCGCGTAGGGCGAATACTCGAGTGTCGTGCCGAGGTGCCACTTGCCGGCGAGGTAGGTTCGATAGCCCGCATCCCTGAGCAGCCTCGGCAACACGGCGACGCGGTCGGACAGGCGGTTCTCGTAGCCCGCGAGCCCCGGGATCACGGGTCCGGAGAAGCTACCCTGGCGGGCAAGCCCGGCGACCGTGTTGTTGTTGCCGGACCAGAGCATCGCGCGCGTCGTCGCGCAGACCGGCGACGCGTGGAACTGCGTGAACAGGATTCCGCCGTCGGCGAGCGAATCGATGTTGGGCGTGCGGATGTCGCTGCCGTAGATGCCGAGGTCGGCATAGCCCATATCGTCGGCAATGATGAGCAGGACGTTGGGTCTGGTGTCCTGGGCATGTGCCAGCGAGGAGGCGAGCCCGATCAGCGCGAGTCCCGCAACGCGGCGAAGTGATCGTGGCAGCATCGGCCAAGCTTAGCGGCAAACATTCCGGCCCGACAACAGGCGGCGCCCTGAAAATGCGGCGTCGCGGCGTTGCGGGGAGCCGCGCCACGGGTCGCTTGAGACACTCTGCAAATACATCCCTGTACGCTCCGCGCGCGCATCCCTGCGCGCGAGGGTCTCAAGCGACCCGTGACGCATCTCCCCTTGCGATCGTGGCAGGCTGGGAGTGCGGGCGCGTAACCACCGCCCGGTCCGAAGCCTACTGCGGTGCGATACGGAATTCGCTCAGGTCGGGCGGCACAACGCGCCGCTCGATGGGCCGGTCGAGCTGCGGAATCCAGTCGTAGGGCAGCCGGTAGGCACGGTAGACCGCGTTCGACAGCGCTTCGCGTTCGGCGAAATACGGGCTCACGTACTCCCAGACGATTTCGCCCTCGGGCGTGACCTCGAACAGGCGGCCGTCGGCGCCCTCGACGATCAGCGTGTTGCCGTTCTCGAGGCGCTGCGCGTTGCTGATGTAGTGGCTGTAGAACTTGAAGGATTCGCGTCCCGGCATCGAGTAGGACCACACGAGCTCGAGCGTGACCGGGTCGATTTCGAGCACTCGGGAGTTTGCCCGGACGATATTGCCCGGACCCACGGCGCCGCGCACGTTGTTCGAACCCCAGCCGGCGTTCGAGCCGTTGTCGAACACGAGCAGGTTGCCTTCCCCCGGCAGGCCTTTGGGGATGAGGTGCGGGTTGTGCTGGCCCTGCACCTGGCCGATCTCGCGGCCGCCTTCCGTTTCGCTGTAGTCCGGCCCGAGGCGCCAGGGGATCGATCCGTCGCGCGCGATGATCGCGGTCAGGTTCGCGTAGCGCGAACTGATGATGATGTTGTCGGGATGGAAGCGTTCGTCGCCGGCGTCGTACATGCGGTTCGGGCCGAGCCAGGTCGCCGAGTTGACGTGCATCCAGTCGAAGCCGCGCGTGGAATTGCCGAGGTCGCGCTCTTCGAGCAGCAGCTCCCGTGCGCGCTCGGAGAACCCGAGTTCGTCGATGTGCTCGCCGAAGTTCCAGTCCCAGAGAATCTCGCCATCGGCTGAAATCTCGACGATCCGGTCGTCTTCGAGCACGTTCGGGGACACGTTGGGCAGGGTGTGATTCATGTGGGCGAGCACGAGCGTCCGGCCGCCGTCCACTACGGTCGCGTGCTCGGGCGAGTAGTACCCCGAATGCATTCCTTCGCGTTGCCAGTCGTGGTGCTGGCGGGCCGACCAGATCGTCTCGCCGTCCGGCGTTTGCACCTGCTCCAGCCGGTCGTACTGCCACACGACGTTGCCGTCGAAATCCATCTGGATCAGCGCGTTCGATTCCTGGTGCGGGGGCCGCGTCGGACCGGCCGCCAGCACGTAACCGCCGGGCAGGATTCTCGCCGGGCCGCCTGCGCCACCGTGGTAACCTTCCCAGTGTTTGACGGTGTTGCCGTTCATGTCAACGACGACCGCGCCGATTTCCTCCGGCGCGATCAGGACCGTGTAGCCGTTCCAGGCCCGGTCCGGGTCGTAGATCGTCGTGCCGGTCGGATACACCGACGGCACTGCAAATACGGCTGCGGCCACCGCCGCAGTCGCGAGTCCAACCATCCAGGGCGCAAGGCTGCGTCGAGTTGCGGTCATCGTGGATCTCCCCAGGTATCTTGTTCGTTCGAGTGCCGGGCAGGCGCGCGGGCACAAGTGTACCGCACAGCGGCGCCTGGCCATGGACTGTCACGTGACCGTCGGCGCGTTTCGCTGCTTCCGGAACCAAACTTGCCCGCGTGATCGGAATCTGGGCCTATACTCGAGTCCGTCAGCGGGTCGGGCTTGCCGGCCCGATCAGGATGGGGAAAACGTATGCAACACGGGAAACGCTTGGCCGTCGTCACGGTCGGCCTCGGGACGTTCGCCGTAGCGGCGACTTCGGGTACGGCGCTCGCACAGCAGCAAGGCCGCGATCTCGTCGAGCAGGCCGCCGAAGCCATGGGCGGACTCGAGCGCCTGCAAGGCCTCGACAATTTCGTGCTGACCGGATTCGGCCAGTACCTGAACCAGGAGGGCGGCGCCAATCCCTCGCCGCATCCGCACGCTCCGTCGAAATGGCAGGCTGCCAACGCTACGGAACGCAGCTTTGATCTTGCGAACGGGCGCGCCGTGAACCGCGACCGGCGCGGCTTCCTGTTTCCGTTCGCCATCGAGCGCGGCCATTCCTGGACCGAGACGATCGCGCTGCAGACCGGCGTCGCGATGCTCGACCACCCGCTCACCGCCGTTCTCGAGGCACTCGATCCGGAGACTGAGTTCGGAGCGGTGCACGCGGAAGACGGACTCACGGTCGTCGAGTTCACGACCGAAGGCGGCGACACGTTGTGGATCGCGATCGATCCGGCCACGGACCTGCCGGCCTGGGTGCGCTGGATCTCGGGCAGCACGACTCTCGGCGACGTGACGAACACGGCCTGGTTCACGGGCTACCTGCCGTTCGACGGCATCAGGCTGCCGGTCGGGCTCACTCACAGCATCGACTGGCGCGACACGACGGTGGGCTCCTTCCACGTCGACTCCTACCGCATCGACGTTGACGACATCGGCCCGTTACCAGAGCAGGCATCCCCGCCGGGCTTCGGAGGGCAGGATGCCGAAGCCGTGGCGACGCCGATCGCCGAGGGCGTCTGGGACGTCCGTTACGGCAACAACGGCGGCGCGGTCATCGAGTTCGACGATCACCTGACGATGTTCGAAGCCTACGCCAACGAAGCGGCTACGTTCGCGCGCATCGATCTCGCCAACACGCTCGTGCCGGGCAAGGAAGTCACCGAGGTCATCGTCTCGCACCATCACTTCGACCACAGCGGAGGCGTGCGCGCGGCGGTCGCGCGCGGACTGACCATCATCGCCCACCGCGGCAACGAGGGCATTTTCCGGGAGATGACCTCGCGGCCGGCGCCAAACTTCCCCGACGCGCTCGCGCTCAACCCGCAGCCTCTCAAGTTCGTGCCCGTCGACGAGCATCTCCTGCTCGAGGACGAAACGATGCGTGTCGATGTCTATCACGCCATCGGGCACCTGCACATGACGAACGCGGTCTTCGCTTACGTGCCGGAGCACCGGATCTTCCTCGAAGGGGACTTCACGACGTACAACTGGGACTGGCACTGGTGGGGCGGCGCCTATCTCGACAGCGTCGAACGCTACGGCCTCGACCCCGCGATCAACATCCCGGTCCACGGGATCGTCACGACGTTCGACGAGACGATCGCGGCGATCGAAGAGCAGGTCGAGCGGGCGCGGGCGTTCTGCGCGAGCAATGTCGCCTCGGGCATCTACATGGCGGGCTGCCCGGCGAAGTACTCGCGCGGGGCAAGCGATCGCGTGAACTGATGAAGGCTGTACTCATGGACGGTTTCGGCGGCCCGGAGGTGCTCCGCATCGGCGAGGCCGAGAAACCGGTACCCGGCGAAGGCCAGGTGCTCATCGAGGTCGCGGCGACCTCGGTCAACCGGCCCGATATCGTCCAGCGGCTCGGTAACTATCCGCCGCCGCCCGGGGAGTCGGACATTCTCGGCCTCGAGGTCGCGGGCACCGTCGTTGCACTCGGCCCGGGCGCCGGGGCGCCCGCGATCGGCGAACGCGTCATCGCGCTCGTCGGCGGCGGAGGCTATGCCGAATACGCGACCGCCCACGCCGGCCACGTCATGCGGATATCCGATGCGCTGAGCTTCGAGCAAGCCGCGTGCATCTGCGAGACGTACATCACGGCCTATCTGAACCTGTTCATGCTCGCCGAACTCGCCGACGGCGAGACCGTGCTCCTGCACGGCGGCGGAGGCGGCGTAAACACTGCGGGACTGCAACTCTGCAAGGCACTGGTCCCGGCCAGCCCGGTCATCGTCACGGCGTCGCCCGGCAAGGTCGACAGGGTCAGGGAACTCGGCGCGGACCTCGTGATCGACTACCGCTCGGAGGACTTCGCCGCCGTCGTCCATGGCTACACGAAAAAGGCCGGCGCCGCGGTCATCCTCGATCACATCGGCGGCCTCTACCTCGAGGGCAACCTCAGGTCGCTCGGCATCGGCGGCCGCCTCGTGCTCATCGGCGTCATGGGCGGACCGAAGGCCGAATTCAATCTCGCACGGCTCATGGTCAAGCGCCAGCGGATCATCGGCTCGGTGCTGCGGCCACGCCCGATCGCGGAAAAGGCCGCCATCATCGAGGAGTTCGACCGCACCGTCATGCCGCTCTTCGCGACCGGACGCATCGCTCCATTGATACACGAGGTCTACCCCATCGAACGCGTGGCCGACGCACACCGGGCCATGGAGTCGAGCAGCCACTTCGGCAAGCTCGTGCTCGCGTTCTGAGCCCGGCAGCGCCCTGGCCACCGCGGCACGCGAGCATCACACGCGTAATACGCACCTTGCGGCTGGGCGGGTACCGGCGGGTCGCACGACGGCCATTTGCACCGCGGCCGTTTGCGCATGACGGGGCGCATTGCCGCCGCTCAAACCGTGGTATACCGTATACCGCCGCGCAAGCAACCATGTCGAAACCATCGAGCGAATACGCGCCACGCTCACGCAACGCCACAAGCCGGGCCGCTGCCGGCCTCGCAAGGTACGCCGACAACTGCCTCGATCATTCGGAGTGAATCCATGACAACCCCCGCACGCCAACTCAAGACGACGACCGCCGAAGACACGCTGGCGAGGAAGAGCACCGACGCCGACGTGATCTCAGGCGGCCATCTCGTGGCCCAGGCTCTCGCCAACGAGGGCGTCGACACCGTATTCACGCTCTGCGGCGGGCACATCATCGATACCTACGACGGCTGCATCGACCACGACATCCGCATCATCGACGTGCGCCACGAACAGGTCGCAGCCCACGCGGCCGACGGCTATGCGCGGCAGACCGGCGGGCTTGGCTGCGTGATCACGACGGCGGGGCCTGGCTTCACGAATGCGCTGACGGGCATCGCGACGGCGTTCCGCTCCGAAAGCCCAGTGCTACACATCGGCGGACAGGGCGCACTTTCCCAGCACAAGATGGGCTCGCTGCAGGATCTGCCGCACGTCGACATCGCGGCGCCGATCACGAAGTTCTCGGCTGGCGTGCGTTCTACCGAACGTATCGCCGACATGGTGGCGATGGCGGCGCGCGAGTGCTTCGCGGGCGCGCCTGGACCGAGTTACCTCGAGATTCCGCGTGACATTCTCGATCGCGAGGTCCCGATCAGCGATGTCACGGTACCCGAGCCCGGCAGCTACCGCGCCTCGACAAAGTCGCTCGGCGACCCGGACGACGTGGAGACACTCACTCGCCTCCTCGTCGAATCGGACCGCCCCGCGATCCTGCTCGGCGCCCAGGTCTGGATGTCCCGCGGCCACGAACAGGCGCTCGACCTGGTCAGAACCCTCAACATCCCCGCCTACATGAACGGCGCTTCTCGCGGACTCCTGCCGCCCGGCGACCCTCACTACTTCCACCGCACGCGCGGCGACGCGTTCAAGCAGGCCGATGTCATCGTCATCGTCGGTACGCCGTTCGACTTCCGCATGGGCTACGGCAAGCGCCTGCGTGACGACGCGACGATCGTCCACATCGATCTCGATTACCGTACGGTCGCCAAGAACCGCGACGTCTCGCTCGGACTCGTCGGCGATCCGGGGGTGATCCTCGGCGCCGTCCGCGACGCGGCTTCGGGGTACGGCGACAACGGCGCCGCACGCCGCAAGTCCTGGCTCGAGCACCTCAGAGGCATCGAGGTGCAGAAGACCGAAAGGCTCATGCCGCTCTTTCTTTCCGACGCCGAGCCCATCCATCCCTACCGCGTCGCCTGGGAACTCAACGAATTCCTGACCGAGGACACGGTCTACATCGGCGACGGCGGCGACGTCGTGACGATCAGCGCCCAGGCCGTCCAGCCGCGGGCGCCCGGCAACTGGATGGATCCCGGCGCGCTCGGCGGTCTCGGCGTGGGCACGGGCTTCGCGATGGCGACCAAGCTCGCGCATCCGAACAAGGAAGTGCTCTGCTACTACGGCGACGGCTCCTTCGGCATGACCGCGTTCGACATGGAGACGGCCAACCGCTTCGGCGCACCGTACATCGCGGTCATCGGCAACAACTCTTCGATGAACCAGATCCGCTACGGACAGCTCGCGAAGTACGGGCAGGAACGCGGCAACGTCGGCAATCTGCTCGGCGACGTGCCGTTCTCGAAGTTCGCCGAGATGCTCGGCGGCTACGGCGAGGAAGTGCGCGACCCGCAACAGATCGCGCCGGCGCTGCGCCGCGCGCGGGAATCCGTCAACGGCACGGGCAAGTCGGCCGTGATCAACGTCTGGGTCGATCCGAGCGAATGGGCGCCCGGCACGAAACGCCAGACCATGTACAAGTAACGTCGGGGCATCCGAATCATGGACAAGGCGCTATCCGGCATCCGCATCCTCGACATGACGCACGTGCAGGCGGGGCCGACCTCGAGCCAGCTCATGGGCTTTCTCGGCGCCGACGTCATCAAGCTCGAGTCGCCGGCCGGTGATGCAACGCGCAAGCAGCTTCGCGACATCCCCGACGCTGACAGCCTCTATTTCACGATGCTCAACTGCAACAAGCGCTCGATCACCGTGAACCTCAAGAACGAGCAGGGCAAGGCCGTCTTCACGAAGCTGCTCAAGATCTGCGATGTCGTCATGGAGAACTTCGGGCCGGGAGTCCTGAATCGGCTCGGCTTCGGCTGGGAGACGGTCCACGAGATCAACCCGCACATCGTCATGGCCTCGATCAAGGGATTCGGCACGGAAGGGCCCTATGCGGCGTTCAAGGCCTACGAAAACGTCGCGCAGGCCATGGGCGGTGCGATGAGCACGACGGGCGTGCCGGAAGGCCCGCCGTTCGCGACGGGCGCGCAGATCGGCGACTCCGGCACGGGCGTGCACCTCATGGCCGGCATCCTCGCCGCACTCCTGCAACGCGAACGCACCGGCCGCGGCCAGTACGTCGAGTGCGCGATGATGGACTGCGTCATGAACCTGGCGCGCGTCAAATGGCGCGACCACCAGCGCATCGAACGCGGCCCGCTGCCGGAATATTCGCGCCAGGACTTCGAGTCGTTCACCCCGCGCGCCGGCAACGATTCGGGCGGCGGCCAGCTCGGCAACGCGGTCAAGTGCAAGCCCGGCGGGCCGAACGACTACCTCTACGTCGTCGTCCAGGAACATGTCTGGAACTCGCTCGCCAAGTGCATCGGCGGCGACAAGCTTGCTGCGGACCCGCGCTTCGACAACATCGACGTCAGGCGCGCGAACCAGGCCGAGATGTGGCAGATGCTGGAGGACTACGCGTCGAGCTACACGAAACGCGAGTTCATGGCGATCCTCAACGAAATCGACGTGCCCTGCGGCCCGATCATGAGCACCGAGGACCTCATCGACGACGAACACGTCAAGCTCAGGGAAATGATGGTCGAACTCGATCACCCCGAGCGCGGCAAGTGGGTCAACCTCGGCTGTCCGATCAAGCTTTCGGATTCGCCCGTCGAGGTGAAGCGCTCGCCGCTGCTCGGCGAGCATACGGACGAGATCCTGAGCGAGGTGCTCGGCTACTCGGACAACGAGATCGCCGGGCTCAAGGAAGCCGGGGCGTTTACTCGCTAGGAGAACCTGCAGCCGGAAGTGTTTACCGTCTCCGAAACGGGAAACTCCGGCCGACCGCGAATGCGAAGGGGGAATATCGTGAAACGGCTTGTAGCTGCGTTGGCTCTGCTGCCCATGGTTGCGACGGCACAAACCAATTTCGAATGGGCGTACCAGGTTTTCGAGGAGCAACTCCACGAAATCGACGAAAACGCCCCGAGGACCGTGCCCGGCAGCGACCGGAGCTACACGCAGGTCGAGATCGACGATCTCTTCAATCCGCCGGACTGGTTTCCCGACGACCATGCGCCGTTGCCCGAAGTTGTGGCGAGCGGCGACGGCGAGGTCATCCGGGCCTGCGCTTCCTGCCACCTGACATCCGGCATGGGACACCCGGAGTCGTCGCAGCTCGCGGGCCTGCCCGTCAGTTACTTCATGCGGCAGATGGCCGACTTCAGGAGCGGCGCGCGAGTCGACCGCTACTGGATGAACGGCATCGGCGAGGCGATTTCCGATGAAGACGCGCTCGCGGCCGCCGAATATTACGCGGCGATCGAGCCGATCGATTGGGTGGGGGATGTCATCGAGAGCGATACGGTGCCCAGAAGCTACGTCGGCGACGGGCGCATGCGGTTTCGGCATCCGGATGGCGGTACGGAACCGCTCGGCAACCGGATTCTCGAGTTTCCGCAGGATCGCGAACTCGCTACCGCTCGCCACCCGTATTCCGGCTTCATGGCCTATGTACCGGTCGGCAGCATCGCCCGGGGCGAGGAACTTGCGAGGACCGGCGCCGACGGCAGAACCATTCAATGTGCGATCTGCCATGGCCAGGACCTGACGGGGCTGGCCGACATCCCGGCCATCGCAGGAGCGTCACCCATCTACACGGTGCGTCAACTCAATGACATCAAGACCGGAGTGCGTGCCGGGCCAATGGCCGTACTAATGGACGCGACCGTTGCCAACCTCACGGACGAGGACATCGTCGCGCTGGCGGCTTATCTGGCGACGCTCGATCCGTAAGCGGCTAGCGCGCTATGCACGTCGCGCCGGATTCGTCACTGTCGGCGTAGACCGGGCAGAACACGCCGTGGATCATTCCACGCAGATCCTCGTCGCGTTCGTTCCCGTCCGCGTAGTAACCGCCCAGCCAGACCAGCATGCAGTGGTAGTACACGCGGAACAGGATCCGCGCCATGTTCAGCGGGCAGGTCTTTTCGCTCAGCACCCCCTTTTCCTGGGAGTTCACGATGATCTTGTGCAGTTTTCTTTCGATCGCGTAAACGACTTCGCGAAGGTCGTCGCGTCTGTCCGGATCCGGTACGAAAGTGAGCACCTTCATGAGCTCTCGCGAGAGATCGATGTCGTGCTCGTGATAGTCGAGCAGCACCTTGAACAACGCCATGACCTGCTCTTCCACGGGGCGGGCGTCATCGGCGCGCACCGGAATCGCATCGATGATCGCGATGAACTCTTCGTAGAAGACCATGATCAACAGGTCTTCCTTCGTCTTCGCATAGAGGAACAGCGTGCCGCTAGCGACCTGCGCCGCGTGCGCGATCTGCTGCGTCGTCGTCTTCTTGTACCCCTGGGCGTAAAAGAGCGCCCTGGCCGCAGTGACGATCCGATCGTGCTTCTGTTGCTTGTTCCGCTCCCGGCGGCCCGTCACCCGAGCTTCGACTCTTGCTGCCATCCGTCCCCTACCGGCGTTGCGAAGCGATTATTGTAACCCCGTAAGGCGCTTCGCGCTGCCTACAGTTGATGGCCTGCGAAGAACGCTTATGGACCGACCGATTCCATGCCGTTAATCGCGAGCGCTGCGGCGAAGTCCGCGCCGGAAAGACATTCGAGCAGCGCATCGGCGGCTTGTCCCGTCGGGCCTCAGTGCCCGGGCAGGTAACCCCCGAACAGCGTCGCCGGCCAGCCTGCGGCGGAGACGACGTAGTCGCGTGACTCGTTGACGAGCCGCTCGACGCGGTCGAGGTCGACGTTAGTGAGCGCGCCTTGCCACTTCCTCGCCTGACCGGCGATGAATACCGTATCGACGTTGCTCGTATCCATGCCGAGCACGACGGCGCCGTAGGCGTTGTTGACGGGCATCACGTTGATCGCGTCCTTGCGCAACAGGATGACGTCGGCCTGCTTGCCGGGCGTGAGGCTGCCGGTTCTCGAGCCGAGGGCGTTGTCGATGGCGCCCTGAATCGTCGCGAACTCAACCACGTCCTGCACGCTGATGAGTTCCGGCGCTTCCGGGTCGCCGTCCCGCCGGCGCGCCAGCGCCTGCATGCGCTGCAGCGTGAATACCGACTGCATCTGCGTGAAGAAGTCGCCGGGCATCTCGGTCTCCACGTCGGTGCTCAGACTCGGCCGGATGCCGTGGTCGAGCGCCTGCTGGATCGGCGGTATGCCGTGGCCCATCTCCATCTCGATCGGCGCCGCGATCGAGATGTGGCCGCCCGTGTCGACGACGAGCCGCCATTCCTCTTCCGTCAGGTTCGGCGCATGGATGTAGGTGACGTCCGGACCCATGGCGTCGGCGAGCGGCAGCAACTGCCCGCTGCCGTTCACGTGCAGCGTGATCGGCGCGCCGACCTCGCGCGCGACGGCCCAATGCTCCGTGTTCGTGCCGGCCGCAAGCGCCAGCGTGAGCAGTTGGTCGTCGGACGAGAAGCGCTCGGCTCTGAGCCTGCGGATGTCATCGGGATAGCGGTTGTCGGGTCCGGCCACGCCGCCGCCGTAGGCGTAAACACTTCGAAGCCCGGACTCCGCGAGTCCGTCGATGGCGGCGTCCGTGTGCTCGGGGCTGTTACCGATGTGGGACCAGTCGAGCACGGTCGTGACACCCGCGTTGATCGCACCGAGCGCTATGACAAGATCGCCGATGTAGGCGTCTTCCGGGCGGTACACCCGGCGGGCCGAGCCCGTGATATCGCGCCCGTAGTCACTCAGGAGCCCGTTCGGCAGGATGTTCCGCAGCGAGCCCTGCCACATGTGGCGGTGCGTGTCGACGAAGCCGGGCATCGCGATCATGTTCGAGGCGTCGACGGCCTCGGCCGAGGTCTCGAGACCGGGACCGACGGCGGCGATCTGCTCGCCTTCGATGAGGATGTCGGCCGACTCGAAGTCGCCGACGTCGCCATCCATCGAGATCACCGTGGCGCCGCGAAGGACGACGTCGCCGCTCGGCGGAGGCGGCGCCGCTGGAGCGCTGCTCGGCGTTGAGGCGGCTGGTGCGCCGCTCGGCACGGCGGCCGGCCGGCAGCCGAAGAGCCCGGCGCCGGCCGAAGCGGCCGCGAGCGCGGCGGCCCCGGACAGGACACGGCGGCGGGAAACGGGTTCGTGGTCGAACTCTTGTGGACGCGCGGGACTCGAGAACTGGTCACGTTTGGCCATATCGCCGTCCTTCCCGTAAGGTTCGGTGGGTCCGTTCAGGTTATAGCAAAAGTTTCGGGCCTGGCGGGCGAACGCCGGGAACCTGCGCCGCGCGAAGTCGCGAATTCCTGAAGCGCAGGCTCCTCGGGTGCTTGACCCGCACGCGAGACAAGCAACGTTGTCTCGTCCGGCGAGCGAGCTACCATGTCCGAAAATGGGAGAGACGATGAACGACAAGGCACTCGCCTACACCCTGTTCAGGGTATTCATGGCCATCAACATGTTCTGGCATGGGGCCATTCGCCTTGGTCCGGCCTACAGCGCTTTCGTCGAGGCGACGCAGGCGCAGTTCGCCGAGACCTGGCTCCCGATGTGGCTCGTGACCCTCGAAGCCAGGCTCATCCCCGGCGTCGAAGTGGTGGTCGGCGTTCTGCTGCTCGTCGGCTACAAGACGCGCTGGGCGCTCGTCGCTTCAATGATCCTCATGTACACACTGGTGTTCGGGATGATCATCCTGCAGAACTGGGAGATCGTCGCCCGGCACCTGATCTACGCACTGAGCTTCTACGTATTGCTGCACAACATCGAATTCAATGCGCACTCGCTTGACCGCAAGTTGTGAAGTGGAGTTCATCGTCATGAGTAAAACGACCGCCTCGGCAATGCTGGCCGCGTTGATGGGGATGGCCTCCGCGCCGCTGTTCGCGCAGCTCGTAAGCATTAGTCTCAGTCGTGAGAACACCACGGCGAATCCTCAGTTTGTGTCGATGAGTGAAGATGAATCCGATGGCCACTCGGCGTGAACTGTTGGCCGTTCCCCTGGCGGCGATGCTCCCGCGGCTGGTTCAGGCGCAGGCCGCGCCGGGCGGCCGCATGATGCTCGCCATTCATCAGAACACTTCCGCCGCTGCCGGCTATCGCGGTTCCCTCGAAGGCTGGGCGCGGGCCGGGATTCAGTATGTGGAACTCAGCGATAGGCTGCTCGATGACTTTCTGGCAGGGGACACGCTTGCCGGCGCGCGACAAGTCCTGACCGATAACGGACTGACGCCGGTCTCCGCCGCCGCTGTCCTGCCCGACATCTGGATTTACGGGCCGGCACGAGAGGAGTCGCTCGAAACGTGGCGACGAAGATGCGATCAATTCGTCGAACTGGGTCTCGAACGGATTTACGCGCCTTCTATCACCCAGCGCGAGGTCACGCAGGAGGACTACGCCTCCACGCCCGACGCGATTTACGAAGTCGGCGAAATCACCGCCGCGCACGGTCTGACGGCCATGGTCGAATTCACCCGAACGTCCTCGCATCTGGCAACGCTGCCGACGACGCTGCGCGCGATCCGCGAGGCCGGCCACGCCAGCGTCAAACCGATGCTCGATTTCTTCCACTTCTGGTCCGGTCTCAACAAATTCGAGGACCTTGAGCTGCTCGAGCCCGGCGAGCTTCGGCACGCTCACTTCCAGGACCTTGCCGCCGGGCCGCGAGAACTGATCAACAACGATTCACGAATCATCCCTGGCGACGGCATCGCTCCGGTCGAACGAATCATTCGCACGCTTGCCGAGAAGGGCTATGCAGGGGCGCTTTCGGTCGAGCTCTTCCGCGCGGACATCGTCCAGGCGGATCCATTTGAAATGGCTACGGAGATTCGCTCCAAGTGCGAGGCCGTCATGCGCGCCGCGGACGTTCTTTAGTTTTAACCGTCAACTCGCGATTATGTACGCTGACTCGCACTGAGATTTACATCGTTCGCAACGTGGTTCTCGCGCTGCTGCTCACGACGTTCCGTCCGATCGCAGTCGCGTCGGTGCCGACAGGATAAGGACCACGCGATCGGGCCGGCGAGTGGCGCCGGGGGAGACACGCCATGACAACGATTACGCGCCGCGACTGCATGTTCGGGATCGCCGGTGTCGCCGCAGGCTCCGGCCTGATCGCGCCAACCGCCCGAGCGCAGCTAGCCAACATCCCGCCCGAAGGCATCGGGCAGGGACTAAGCCACCTGTCGTATAGCGACATCGGCGGCCGGCCCGACAGCGTCCAGGTCATGTTCAACCGGGACCACATCTACGTCGGCCACATGTTCTCTAACGGCGTGACCATCCTCGACGCAAGCGACCCGCGCAGCCTCAACCCCGTCGGCTTCTTCACGGCCGGCGGACAGACGCGCACCCATCACCTGCAGGTCGCCGACGACCTGCTGCTACTCGCCAACGGCGCGAATATCGTCGCGATGCAGTCCTACGACGACATGCGCAGCTACTTCGAGAACAGCCTCGCCGACAGCATCACCGACCCGCAGGCGTTCCGTTCGGGCCTGAGCATCCACGACATCTCGAATCCCGCGGAAATGCGTGAGATCGCGTTTCTCGAGATGCCCGGATTCGGCATCAACCGGCTCTGGTGGCCGGGCGGGCGTTACGCCTACATCGCCGCGCACTTCGACGGCTTCACCGACGCGATCCTCGCGATCGTCGACCTCAACGACATCACGAGTCCCGAGATCGTCTCGCAGTGGTGGATGCCCGGCATGAACCGCGCGGCCGGCGAGACGCCGACGCTCGGCGAAGGCCGCCGCCTGGCGCTGCACCACATGCTCACCGCCGGCGACCGCGGCTACGCGGCCTGGCGCGACGGCGGGCTCACGATCCACGACATCAGCGATCCCGCCAATCCCACCCTGATCTCGGCGATCAACTGGTCGCCGCCCTTTCCGGGCGGCACGCATACGGCGCTTCCGCTGCCCGATCGCGATCTCGTCGTAGTCGCCGACGAAGCGAATGCGGAGAACTGCGCAAAGGGCACCTTCTATACGTTCATCGTCGACGTGCGCGCGGAGGACAACCCCGTGCCGATCTCGACGCTGCCGACACCGGCCGAGCGCGACTTCTGCACGCTCGGCACGTTCGGCCCCCACAACCTGCATGAGAACCGGCCGGACAGCATGCAGAGCGATGAACTCATCTTTGCGACGTACAACAACGCCGGCGTGCGCGTGTTCGACATCCGGGACGCGTTCGCGCCGCGCGAGATCGCGTGGTGGGTACCGCCGACTCCGGATCGGATGATCGACCCGCGCCCGAACGTGACGCGGGCGGCGAAGACTTGCGATGCCTACGTTCGGAGCGATGGCCTGATGTATGTCACCGACTGGAACGCCGGGCTGAACGTGCTTGAGTACGAGGGCTGAGCGGGTTCGTTAAGGCGCAAGCAGCGGGATGCTCTCCAGCGGCGGCGGCTGCGGTTGCGCCTCGACGAAAGCGTAGATGTCCGCCATTTCCTGATCCGTCAGGACGACCGTCGAGTACGGCGGCATCGTTCGCGTCGGATGGCGCGTGTACCACTCGAATCGCGCGTATGTGATCGGATCGGGTCCGAGCCGCGGTCCGTGCTGGCCGCCCTGGGCTTCGTCGGCGTGGCAGGAATAGCAGCCGTAGGCCGAGTACAGCTCCGCTCCGACATCGACTCGGCCAGCCGAAGCGGGCTCCGTGGTCTGCGCCTCGAGAAAGGCAAACATCCGTGACAGATCCTCGTCAGGCAGGATCTCGGCAGCGTACGCAGGCATCGTACGCGTCGCCTGCCTGACCGATGCGACAAATTCGTCCAGTGACAAAGCGCTTGCATCGAGGCTCGGGCCGGCAGCCGTTCCCTGCCCGTCCGCGCCATGGCAGACCGCGCAGCCGCTCTGGGTAAGCAGTTGGGCACCGTCAGCCGGCACCTGGGCATTCAGGCTCAAGGACGCGGCGGTTGCGGCAGCAACGACGAGGCTGATGGCGACGTTGCGCATCCTCATCGCACCTGCGTCACAACATCAACAAGCGCAGGTTCGCCACTCTTGACGACCGCAACCGCACGCTCCAGCGCCGGTCCAAGTTCGGCGGGATCCGCAATCGGCCCTTCCGCATGCACTCCGAGCGACCGCGCCATCCCCGCATAGTCGATATCCGGATCGGTAATCACGCTACCAACCCGCGCGCGATCGATATCCCGGTTGCGCGCATTGCAGATGCGCTGCACGTGCATGACCTCCATGTGATAGGCGCGGTTGTTGTTCATCACGCAGAGCAGCGGGATGCTGTGGTGTGCGGCCGTCCAGAGCACGCCCGGCGCGTACATCATGTCGCCGTCTGTCTGGATCGATACCGAGAACCTGCCGTGCTTGCGGTTCGCGAGCGCCGCACCGACCGAAGCCGGCGCGCCGTAGCCGATGCCGCCGCCGCCCGCGTGCCCGAGCCACTGGTGGTGGCGGTCGAAGTCCCATAGCTTGCGCGGCCAAGCGCCGCCATCGCTGTAGTAGCTCGACACCAGCGACCAGTCCTCGTTCCGGATCTGCGCCCAGATCTCCGAGCAAAGCCGTGCCGTGCTGACGGGGCTCGCGTCCCAGGCATAGGTCGCCGCGACCCGGGCATCGTGCGCCGCAGCGGAGCTTGCCTCGGCCAGCCTCTGCCCGCGCTCGGCGAATGCACGCTGTCGGCCCCGATCAGCGAGTCGCCTAACGGCCTCGATCAGCGCCGGCAGCGTCGCTTCGGCGTCCGCGGCGATCGCGATATCCACTTCCTGCATGCGGCGGAAGTCCTGGTAATTCGAGCCGAAGTAGAGATCGCCGGCCGTCACGGAAATGAGCTTCGCGGATGGGCTCGCGACCCGCCGCACGGAGCGGTGCAACTGATCGCGCAGCGCGTTGACCGTCCCCCAGAAATCCGTGAGTTCGAAACCGACGATGACGTCCGCTTCCGGGATCACGGCCCCGGCGCGCAGGCTCTGGTTGAGCGGGTGGCGGTTCGGGAAGTTCAGGCGGCTGCCCTGGTCGATCACGGCAGCCTGCAGGAGTTCGGCGAGTTCGACGAGCAGGCCGATGCCGGCCGGCGTGCGTGCGAGGCGGTCTGCGACGAGGACGGGGTACTCCGCCTCGACGAGCAGTCGCGCGGTCTCCTCGACGGCGCCGGATTCACCTTGCGGCGGCGCCGGCACGGTGAGTCTTGGAATCGGCAGCGCGGCGTTCTTCGCGATCGGCCCCTCCTGCAGGTGACCGTCGAGCGTAAGCACGACAGGCGCCATCGGCGGAGTCATCGCGACCTTGTAGGCCCGCACGGCTGATTCCGCGAAGTGCGTGAGCGACCACGGCGTGTCGTCCCATTTCGTGTAGTCGCGCACCATGTTCGCCGCGTCCTGCACGCCGTGATACCACTCCGCGCCGCGGCGGAGCGCCGCATCGCCGTGGTTGCCAAGGATCACGTAGACCGGCACCCGGTCGCACCAGGCGTTGTAGATCGCCATCGCCGCGTGCTGCAGGCCGACGGTCCCGTGCGCCATGATCGCGAGCGGCTTGCCTTCGGCCTTGAAGTAGCCGTGCGCCATGGCGACCGACGACTCTTCGTGCAGGCAGGTGATGAACTCGGGATTCACGTTGCCGCCGTAGTTGACCAACGACTCATGCAGCCCGCGGAAGCTCGAGCCCGGATTCGAGCAGAAATACTCGAAATCGAGCGACTTGAAGACATCGACCATGTAGTCGGAACCCGCGCGCTCATCGGCGCTCATGACCTGGACGTCGGCGGGGGGCATGGCCTCGTCCTGGGCGGTCATGATCGGGGTCGTCGCGCCCTGCCCCGCTGCGGCGGAGTCGGTCGACTGAGCGCGCGATGCGTCCGTGGCGCCAGCGAGCGCCGCAGCGCCGGCGAGTGTGCCGGTTTTCAGGAACGCGCGACGTTGCATGGATGGAACGGTCCCGTCGAGCGTTGACTCACTCGAGGGGTCAAGAGGACCGCGGGAGTACGAATCAGACGCTGCGTCCCTGTGCTCGCTGGAAGGCCTGGACGACGCTTGCTTGGGATCGGTCGGTCGAGTCATTGCCGTTACCTTTCGTGGTGCGTTCGCAAGGTCGCTTCCGGGATGATCGTTGTCCTGACGCTTGGCCGCACGGTGCCAGTATTGTGGCGCGCGTCGTTCAGTTGCGCGCCTCGTTTTCGAATCTTGGTCAGTGTCGAGTGTAGCGCAGCGCCGGGGGTTCTGCCGTCAGGGATTGGCACGCGCCGGTCGAAGACTGCAAGCTGGGGTGCAGGCACTAATACGCCTTGATGTATGCATACAATATGCATACCACCCATGAATGGATGTCAAATGGGACCCAGCGTCCGAGAGAAGGGCATATGAAGCAGGAGTACGATTTCAGTAAGGGCAAGCGCGGCCCGATCTTGCGCTCCAAGGGAAAGACTCGGGTCACGATGTACCTCGACAACGATGTCATCGAGGCATTCAGAGCGAAAGGCGACAAGGCCGGTCGCGGTTACCAGACGCTGATCAACGATGCCCTGAATGAATACCTTGCCAAGGCGAGCAGTCCCGTGGATGCGAGGACTCTTCGGCGTATTCTGCGGGAAGAGCTCGAAGCCGTCGGGTGACCCACGCGCCGTCAATGCGACCTCGACGCCTTCGTATGCCGCTCAAAGAACGCGAAGATGTTCGGCATGCCGCTCCCGATGATGTCGCCATGGTCGCCGCCCGCGATCTCCAGGTACTCGTGCGTCATGTCCAACTCTTCGAATTTCGCCGCCCATCGAGTGCCCCATCAGGTAGGTCCGGTCGGGATCGACGTTGAACTCCTCCTGCATCATCGCCAGCGGTGATTGAGGTGGCGACGGCGCGAGCCGTCAGGATCCCGGACGGCAGCCCAGTTGACGGTCCCTCCCGCGTCATGAACCAAGCGTTACCGGCTCCAGAATGCGTGGGTCATTGAGATTCGGATTGTTCACGGCGGTGGACAACGGCCACGCCTCCAATGCGTCGGACCGCACGGCTGCGACGAGACCCATTGCCGACTCGGGAGACGAGTCAAGCCAGGCCCTCTGTCTGTCCCGCGGCAGAATCAACGGCATGCGGTGCCGGTTGCGGCCGGCGTTGTGGATCTCGCGCATCAGCGAGTTGGCGGGCAACGTCACGATCGTGCAGGACAGGACCTCCGTGCCATCTCCCGCCCGCGAGGACTCCCATAGTCCTCCGAATGCGAAATCATCCTGCCCGCGAAGCCGTATATGCCAGGGTTGCTTGACCTTCCGGCCGGGCCGTGCCTGCCACTCGAAAAACCCGCTGGCGTATATCAGGCATCGCTGTTCGCGCTTCCAGGCATTGCGATACGAATTCTTGCCCGCCATCTCCTCGGACCGCGCATTGGCGGTGCTGTACCTGGGCACTTCGCCTCGCGCCCACACCGGTATGAGGGGCCAGATGGCATCTTCGCCGACAAACTCGTCGCCTCGGCGGTAAGCGATCGGCACGCGGGTGATGCGCCGGGGCGTGGCGCGTCTGGAACCGGCGGGTCGTGGCGGTTCGCTGGGGCCGATGTTGTAGCGCGGTTCGAAACGGCCCGGGTCATCGCTCGAGCGAACGACATCGAGGGCTGACATCCACGCCGAGGGGTCGGTAATGATGTTGAATCGACCGCACACGACGCCCTACCGGTCATTCCGAATCGATGCGTGCATTTCTTGCGGATCCGTCCAAAAACGACGTTGCGCGCCGCGGCGCAGGCGCTATGGTGACCTCAAGCTCCGCCTGACGAAAGCCCGTCCCCGGCGGGCGACCGCAGGAGGCCAATCATGTCCGAACCGGCGTTTGATACACTGGAAGCAGCCCGCAGGCTCAAGGCGGCGGGCATGGATTCCGAACACGCCGAAGCCATCGTGGCGGTCATGGGCCAATCCGTCAATCAATTTGTGACCAGAGAGTACTTCGACGCAGCCATCGCGAAGCTGGGGACGGAACTGCACGCCCGGATCGACGGCGTGGAAACCAAACTGCAATCGTTGGAAGCCACGCTGCGCTCGGAAATCATGCGCGCGGTCCTGATCGTGGTGGGCGTGTTGATTCCCGCCACCGGCTTGATGATGGCGGTCATCCAATTCTACTCAACTCGTCTCGGCGGCGCGTAGGCGCGTCGCTTCCGGTTCCGCAGCGGATTCGGATGCGTTGATCCTCCGCTCGCCAGGATTCAACGCGAGCCCGGCGCCCGTGAGCCTGCCCCGTGCGTTGACGATCGTTCGATCATGCCACAGTCAGGTCGTCGGGCGACACAACTCCTGATCGCTTGGGCCGAGCGGACGGACCCGGCGGTTGTTGAGATGCTTCATTCGTCTACGGCGCGCATGAGCGCGACCTGGTCCTGACCGTCGGCCGCTCTGGGTTCAGGGATTTGCGTGCGCGGGTACGTTGCGAGATCGCGGGCGAAACATTTGCTCATGGTAATTGAGGTGCAAGGGCCGTGAGCCGTATCGGTGTCCTCCGCAGACATGCGGGGGCGATGGGATCACGGAGCCGGCCGGGAGGTTTGATGATTCTTCAGATTGCGCACTTAAAAAGATTAAATAGAGACAATGTCAAACTTGCGCGAGGTTTGAAAACAATCTATTTTAGCCACCATGAAGCATCAAAAACGGGCAATGTTAAACCGACTGCATCGTCTCCTGCCCGAGGGCATGCTGGCCGATGCGGCCTGGTTCACGGCAGAGGGCTATCCGAGTTCGTTGCGTAGCCGCTATGTGGCCAGCGGATGGCTGCAATCGGTGACGCGAGGCGTGTTCCGGCGCCCGCTGTACAGGCCGGGGGTCGATGAGTCGGTCGCGCCGCTGCGTTGGCAGCATGTCGTCATCTCGCTCCAGTCGATCTTGAAACGTCCGATCGCGGTCGGTGGGCGTACAGCGCTCGAGCTTGACGGATTTGCCCACTATGCATCGAGTGCGGGACCCAGGGAGGTTCATCTCTACGGCGACGAAGCGGCGCCGGGCTGGCTCGGGAAGCTCCCGGTCGAGACGGTCTTCGTGTTCCACAATGCCAGGAAGCTGTTTCATGGGGAAGCGATCCCGGAGGCTGTCATTGGTCTCGAATCGGTCATTGCCTACGGGGATTATTCGAATCTGACGAGCATCCGCGGCAGCCTGACGTGGAGGTATTTTGGCGATGGGCAATGGCCGATGGTTGTCTCGACACCGGAGCGCGCGATCCTCGAGTTGCTGGACGAACTTCCCCACAAGGAAAGTTTCCATCAGGCCGACATGCTGATGGAAAGTCTCGTCAGCCTCAGTCCCAGGCGGATGACCCGTCTTCTGCAGGAATGCCGCAGCATCAAGGTCAAGCGCCTGTTCCTTTGGTTCGCGGAGCGGCATCGTCACGCGTGGCTCAAGCGGCTGGACCGCAGCGGGATAGATCTCGGCAGCGGCAAGCGCATGCTGGTCGAGGGCGGAAAGCTGGATTCCAAATACCTGATCACCGTTCCAAGAGACCTCGATGCCGGTGGATGAGCGATACCAGCGGCAGGTCGCATTGCTGGTGCGCGTCCTTCCGTTCGTTGCGGAGGAGGACTGTTTCGCGCTGAAGGGCGGCACGGCGATCAACCTGTTCATCAGGAATCTGCCGCGGCTGTCGGTTGATATCGATCTGGCCTATCTACCAGTGGCTGATCGCGAGGAATCGCTTCAGGACATTGAGACGGCCTTACGCCGAATCCAGGAGCGCGTCGAAGGGTCGATCCGGTTGGCTCGCGTCCAACGAGGGAGGCTGGCAGAGGAAGGCACCATCAACAAGCTCTTCATTCGTGAACGGGTAACGCAGATCAAGATCGAAGTCACCCCGGTGCTACGGGGATGCGTGCTGGAACCAGAGGAGAGGTCGGTTTCCGACGCTGTCGAAGAGCACTTCGGCTTTGCCGAGATTCAGGTCGTGTCTTTCGCGGATCTGTACGCCGGAAAAATTGTCGCGGCGCTGCACCGACAACATCCGCGCGACTTGTTTGATGTCCGGGACCTATTGTCGAACGAAGGTATCGACGCGCCGTTGCGCGCTGCCTTCGTAGTGTATCTGATCAGTCATCACCGACCGATTTGGAGACTGCTCGCGCCGGCCCGTCGCGACTTGGCGGACGAGTACGCGCGTGGCCTCGCCGGGATGACGGAGAGTCCCGTCACGCTCGAAGAGCTTGAGCAAACGCGCGAGGAGATGATCGCCGGTATGGTGGGCGGAATGCCGGACACTCATCGGCGCTTCTTGCTCTCGTTCCAAAGGGGCGCGCCGGAGTGGCCGCTTCTCGAAGTCGAGCACGCGCAGACGCTACCTGCCGTGCGTTGGCAGATTATGAGGTTGGGCGCGCTGGAACCGAAGGAGCGTGCAGAATTGGCCGACCGGCTTGCAGCGGTGTTTGGGTAAGGCGCGGGTGCCGCTACCTGAAGCTCGATTTCGGCTCGATTCGCAATCGCAGCATGCAAACGTTTTCTTTGACAGCAGCAAGCAACAAGGGTTGAATCCCCCGGTCGCCTTAACGGGATATCCCGATGTGACGCTTGGAGTCCCCAGTCCTCAGACTACGGGCTGAGCCATGCCCAGCGAATTCGGCCCGTTTCCTGAACTGTATTAACACATGGCTAAACTCTTCCCCGCCCTCGACCCCGCAGAGATCAACAACCCCGGCGAACGCACCGTCGCCCGCGCCCTGGTCGAGCACCTTCCCAACCGCGTCGAGGTCTTTCACGGCTTCAACTGGCTCAGCCGCAGCCGGGCCGGCACGATCATGGAAGGCGAGTGCGACTTCGTGCTGCTCGATGCCGAGCGCGGCCTGCTGTTCGTCGAGGTCAAGGGCGGTTCGCTGCTGTTCGACGGCAGGCAATGGGTCCGGATCGTCCGCGGCGAGGAGCGTTTGCTCAACAAGGACCCGTTTGCCCAGGCGCAGCGTGGCATGCACGACATCGTCGGCCTGGTGAAAGACCAGTTCGGACGCGCTGGCGACAATCTGCCCTTCACCTACGGTTTCGCGGTCGCGTTCCCCGACTGTCGGTTCGACGGACAGATGCCGCCGAGCATCCAGCCCGAACTGATCCTGGACGCCACCAGACTGAAGCAGGTGAACGATTCGGTCCGGCGCATCTTCGGCAGCTTCAATCGACCCGATCACCGCGCACTTACGGACCGCAGCGTGGAAACCGTCCGCACGGCGCTGTTTCCGAAGTACCAACTGATCCCGGTCGCGTGGCGCAAGATCGAGGACCAGGAGGAGCGCCTGCGGCGCATGACCGACGACCAGCAACGGATCCTCGACATCCTCGCCAACCAGACGCAGGCAGCGATCCAGGGCGTGGCGGGCTCCGGCAAGACCATCCTCGCCCTCGCCAAGGCGCAGGACATCGCCCGAACCGGCGCGCGCACGCTGTTCCTCTGTTACAACCGCCCGCTCAAGGATTGGCTGCGCAACGCGGTCCCCGAATCCTTCGGCGACAGCCTCGTCATCGAAAACTACCACGGCCTCACCGACGCGCTTTGCAAGCAAGCGGGCGTTCCGCTCTGGCAAATGGGTGACAGGAACACGCAGGAATTCTGGAACGACCTGGCGCCGGAAGCCCTGGTGCAGGCCTGCGAGCGGCTGGGGCCGGAGCACAGGTTCGACGCCGTCGTGGTCGACGAGGGACAAGACTTCCACGAACTGTGGTGGACCAGCCTCGAATCGGTCTTCCGGGATCCGGCCGACAAGACCTGCTATTACGTCTTCTTCGACCCGAACCAGAACCTCTACGTCGAGGAGCCTCGCCTGCCCGAGGAGTTCGGACAGCCCTATCTGCTACAGGAAAACTGCAGGAACACTGTGCGCATCGCGACGCACTGCGCCTCGCTGCTCGGCCACGAACCCCGATCCAGGCTGGATGCGCCGATGGGTGCTAGCAACACTGTGAAGATGCACTAAAACCAGCAGTTTGAAGTTGTAGGTTTCTGCAAGGTCGTTTTGGTGGCCGCGATCATGATTCGGTGTTGGCGTCCTTCATGCGGTAGCTATTGCCCTCGATGACGACGGTTT
>JAJDVG010000010.1 GCA_022826245.1 Gammaproteobacteria bacterium | reverse complement strand
CGACGTTTCGCCGTCGTCAGGCAGTCGCGCAAGGTACGATTCAGGCTGGTTTTCCGTGAGACCGGCCCAGAACTTCGCCTCCACGATGACGCGTTCGCGATCGTCACTGCCGTAGACCACCAGGTCGGGACGAGCGCCGTCACTGCCGGATACCTGTGTCCGGGCACTCATCAGCTCGCCGACGCTCGGAGCGACAGCCTCGACGACGCCCTGCAGAGCATTCCTGGCCGCCCGCGATCGCGACAGGATGAACCCCAGCGCGTCAACGGCGATGTCTTCGGTCCGGTTGCTCCATCGCGAGACGATGTGCGAAAGCAACTGGGAATGCGATTGGTCGTTCATCGAGTCTTTCCCGTCTTTGGCGACATTCGAGAAAATCCCGCGGTAATGGCGTCGACGCGCAATATAGTAACGAGGTTACAGACTTGGGACATGCGGACTACGTCATGGAGTTCCCCATAGCGTGTTCACAGGGAATATCGTGGGAAAGCAATTTTCGAAAACCGACATGCGTCGGAGCAGGAGAGTACAAGACTCACACCAAGAGGTAGGTGGCTTTCCCGGGCAATCGCGCCAATTCCGCTTCACCTGGCTCAGCCAACCATGCCAAAAAGTCGTGCGGCGAAATTTCTCTTGTAAGTACCCGTAGCATTCCCTCGAGAAACGAAACATGTTCGACCAATGTAAGCTCCGTAGAAGCAATCACTTTTGACTTAGACATCTCGTCAAAATGCGGTTTGCCAAGAGTGACTCGAAAAAGTTCATGCCCGTAGTCCGCCCCCTTCTGCAATACGGCGAACGCCTGTTCCTTTTTTATCAAACCTGTTTTCTTTGGTGCAGTTTTGACTTCCAACAAAATGGCGACGTCATCCAGTCTAATTAATACGTCGGGTTCGTTCAATCTGATTCCATCGTCACGCACTGAGATTTGCCAAGTCTCTTCGGTCTTCAATAGGCGCACAATGGCGTCCTCATAGTCCTTTTCCATTAACGTACTACAATCGACTACAATATCCTCTATACTCAACTGCTTCGCCAATCTACGGTGTACGGTAGAAAACCGGTTTGGAGTGCCGTCGATTTCTTGACCGATTGCTTCCAAAAGTGCTGTTGCCCGTTGGCGGTTTCCAACTATTTGAGTAAGACTATCGACACCGAGGTTTTCGATTTCTTCGAATGTGGTTACTCCACTGCCGCTTAACGCCATAGCGCGTTGCCGCCCAAATCCAGGAACGCGCGCACGCTCCGCGATTCGAATTATGTCCAATGTTTCCGTTGTAGAACCCCACCTAACGCGACGTGCTAACATTCCGAGCGAGTTTCCCACCGCTTGGGGGCAAGACAGATCCGGTACTGCTGCAATTGTCCGTAGACCATCAAGTACCCATGCGACATCCGCCGCGAGGCGATGCACACTTCCAGAAGTCATATTCGTTCGTCGAGATATAATTCTATCTTCAGTACCTTCGACGAACAAAATCAAAGCGTGAACGCTTTGACACAATTGAGTATCTGTTCGATCAAGTGTACGCAAGAGTTGGCGGCCGGCGACAAAGGTTGGAGACCCCGGTGCGACGCCTCCGATCGGATAAGGCAAAAATCGAGTCCGAGTTTCGCCACTGAACTCGCTACTACAGCATACCCAGTGAATAATGCCACCAATTAGCTGCTGAAAGCGATCACCGAAGTCATCAACCCTTTCCTGCAGCAACTCCGCAAACGCCCTTGCAGTGGAAGGCAGAAGACCCGACCATGCAGTTGCGTATCCCAGCGGAGTTACGATGTAACGCTCTTCGTCTTGGTCCACAAAGCCGTACTGAACCAGCCACTTCAACGCTTCTTGGGATGAAGCAAGTACAGCGTCCAATTTTTCAGGATTGCGTTCTAACAACTGGAACCAGAAATAGGTGTTTTCGAAGTATTCGCGAAGCGCACCAAATGATTGTGCCCCGCCCGAGGCTATCAAGGTCAACACAGCTCTTCGCATTGTTAGGCTGGCCAACCGTGACTGAATTCGATCATTTTCCGGAAGAACTATCCGGTTCGCGTGATTGTTTTCGCTAGGGTTTTTCGGTAAGAGAACAGCGTAGCCCAAATCGTGCATCCCGAGGCGACCGGCGCGGCCCGACATATTACGATAGTCGGCTCGTAAGATTCGCGTCCCCCTACGTTCGCCATATTGATACGTGAGTTTAGGAAATACGACAGTTCTAAACGGAAAATTAACACCAGCAGCTAAGGTGGATGTCGCAAAACAGACATCGAATTCGTTCCTTAAGAAAGCATTTTCAATAACATCTCGTTCCTGAGGTGAGAGATCTGCTGTATGAAACGCAACTCGACGCTCCGCCGAGTTCTGCAGACTTGCCGAGCCGTCCGTAGGTTCGGAAAAAAGTTCGAGTTGTTCAGCTATGTCAATTCCAGACGCGCGCTTTTGTCTGCGTCTTCCGAAGCTTCTCGCCAGTTCTGTTGCCTCTCGTCTAGTCTCGGTGAATACTAGTATTGGGCCGCGTTCTTTCTCGATAAGTCGAGCGACTGCATCAAGGGTGTTGTTCGGGTAGACTTCACCAGTTTCATCCACTTGACCTTCTTCATGGCCGAAGGTCACTCCATAACAGCGGTTCTGGTACCAGATCTCTTGGCGAAGGTCGACGTCCCGAATATGACTCTGGACGAGGTTGCAGCGGAGCCAGGACGATAGGTCGCCCGGGTTTTCCACTGTCGCGGTCAATGCGAGGAATTGATCTACTCTTCGGTGCCGAAGAAACGCACACAAGAGTTCGATGCTAGGGCCTCTATTCGGGTCGCCAATAATTTGCAGTTCATCAGCTACCACTACACTGTCTTCTGGATCAATTTGCCCTGCGAGAACCAAGACAAGTCCTTTTTCGTAGGTCGAAACTAATACATCTGATCGGATATCTCCTTCGTCCCCGTCTCCGGTACTTAGTCCAATCGTTGCAGATGGATCTGACGTGTCGCCGCTGAATCTATTGACAAAATCAGAATATTTTTGGGCAGCAAGCGCTTTGTGAGACACGAGGTACAAACATCTCTTGCCACGACGCAAAGCTTGATGTATTGCGATTTCTCCTATAAGCGTTTTCCCAGACGAAGTCGGGGCGCACACGACCAAGCTTTCGCCGGATGCGGCTCCCGCTTCTAGAGCGCGTCCTTGGACGTCGGTGAGTTCCTCGATTCCCCACGCCTGAAGCGATTGGCGTAGCAGCTCGTCGAAACCAGGACCGCGGGCGTCGTCTAGATTTTTCACTACCTACCTCGTTATTGAACTGCGTAAAGACCGATGTCAACCGAACGCGACCGTCTCCGGTCATCGACACGCCGCCGATAGTAGATCAGCGGATGAGAAGCTCTATGCTCGGTGAAGACAGCGCAGAGATAGCTGCTCATACACCATCTCGTAGCAAACTTCTAGTGCTTCTTCACCAATTAGGTTTCAGTCTGACATCACCATGTACTCGTACTGAACCGGCTTTCCCGGAAGCTTCAAAGCGTGGAGTTCCGTGCGCCGTGAGGGCGCCGGTGAAGGCTGTGCTGTTGAACTGGCTACCCTGGTCGCACGCGCCGTCAGCGCCTGCTTCGCCTCGAGACCCGCGCGCACGACGCCTGCGAAGACACTCTGTGACCAGCAAATCCACCCGATCAGCCATCGGAGACGCCGTGTGTCGTGGAAGCACTAAAGTTGCATAGACTGCCCGATGGCCTAGGTTCGAATTTAGGGCGTGAAAGTACAGCGCTGTAGGTGTACACTGTTCGGCTATGGGATCTGTTGGTCGGTGCGATGTAAGTTGTTGATGTAACTTACATTATCCGACAGATTCAGGGTCCCGTTTCGTTTTCCGTGAGATTCCCACGCTAGGGAGCGCCACGTGCCGAAGCAACATGCAACACTAGCCCCTTTCCACGATACACCTCTGGGACAGATCATCCACGGAGACAGCCTCGACGTTCTAAGTCGCTACACAGACGCTTCCGTCGATCTCATAATGACGAGTCCGCCCTTCGGTTTGGTACGCAAGAAAGATTACGGCAATGTCGAGGCAAACGAGTATGTGGAATGGTTTGAGCCCTTCGCGGCGCAATTCAAGCGCGTCCTAAAGGACCACGGTAGCCTCGTCATCGACATCGGTGGCGCTTGGAATAAGGGATATCCGACGCGCAACCTCTATCATTTCAAACTGTTGATCATGTTATGCGAGAAGTTCGGTTTCAATCTCGCACAAGACTTCTATTGGTGGAATCCATCTAAGCTTCCTACGCCTGCCGAGTGGGTTACAGTACGCCGCGTGCGTGTTAAGGATGCAATTAATACAGTTTGGTGGTTGTCAAAAACCCCTTGGCCTAAGGCGAGTAACCTTCGCGTGCTGCAGCCGTACAGTCCAGCCATGAAGCACCTGTTGAAAAATGGCTACACGGCCAAAAAACGACCGTCCGGTCATGATATTAGCGCGAAGTTTAGTATCGATAATGGAGCAGCGATCCCGCCTAACCTTATTGCTATTCCGAATACTGAGAGCAACAGTTTCTACCTTCGATACTGTGAATTAAACGGATTGACACCCCATCCCGCGCGGTATCCCGCGGAACTCCCAGAGTATTTCATCCGAATGCTGACCGAAGCTGGCGATTTGGTCGTGGACCCGTTCGCTGGGAGCTGTGTCACCGGGGAGGTCTGTGAACGCACCAAGCGGCGTTGGTGTTGCATAGAACTGTTGGAGGATTACTGCGAAGCGGCACTTGGTCGCTTTGTACGCGATCCCGAGGAGATAGAAAAACCTACACCCAAACCCGACCATCCATCCAACTATTACCGTGTACCACGTCCAGGAATCTTCTGGGATGTTGCTACATGCGACCCGTTACCCGAGGATGGCGGTAAGAAACGCCGTCTGAAAGGGAACATGGCAGCATCGGACAAAGCAAGAGGTGAGCGAAAGGGTTTTGGCAAACAAGAAGAATGCTACCCCCTCACGGTCTCCGGGAAAGAATAGCGATCACGATTATGCGTCGGGCAAGATCTTCCTGCGGGTAGAGAAAGAGTTATCGCCTTGCCGCGTCCTCCTAAAGTCGATCACGTCAGAGAGCGCTTTCTCACAGAACTGAGATCTGCAACCATGTTGGTCTCCGCGATCCAGGCGCTTCCCCGGAAAGTGTCGACATCCACCGAGGTCGGAATCCATCCGAAGCACGTGGTTCAAATCGTTGAGCTTGCGTTCATGGGAATCATCGCTGCTTGGGAGGAATTCCTCGAACGAACCCTAGTTAGATACGTGGCTGGCGCGAGAACAGATCGAGGCTATTCACCTACACATAAGCACGGCAGGGCTAATATCCTTCAGCATGGATACAAGATCCTGTCGCGGGATGTGAACTACGACCCCAAAAAACATTATCTCAAGGTCTCCGATCCAAAATGGGTGACAACTATAGCGAGTTTCTATTTTCGGAGTCACCCGTATGTTTCTTTGGAGTCAAAGGCGGGCCTCCTGAAGAAAGCCAACAGCATCCGAAATCGGATCGCACACGATTCCGAAAAGTGTAAGAGTGACTTCAGAAAGGCTGCGGTTTTTTTCCTAGAACCGCCGGGTGGTGTGCTGAAGCAAGGCTCTGGACCTGGCGCGCTATTGCAAGAGAAAGTGCAACGACACTTTAGCGAGCAGACCATTCACGTTGGCCGTACACATTTTCAAGCATACGTCGAACTGTACGAGACACTGGCGAAGAAAATCGTACCGTGAGGATAATCGTTCAAGTGCGGACGATTCGAGCTAATCGCTCCTCGTTACGTTTGTTTTGCCGTCCCGTCGTCAGCAACCAAGCGATGCGCCCAAGGGGCCAAGCGGCATTGCACAATGTCGTCGAAATCCACGATCAGCGGCAATCCATAGGGCTTGGGGACGGGCATCCGGCCAGGCTCCAGCCAAAGCAACGCAACAAGTGAGTGATCGAGCAATTCTTCGATCTTGTTAAATGGCCGATAACCGCGTGTATATCGGACCAGTTGGCCGATGGCACCACGGAGCGCATCGAGACCGTCATTTTCCGCGTTCGAGAAACATTTGACCTCGGCGATTGACACTGTATCTCCGTCTGCATTGAGGACGACGAGGTCGGGACGATCGATGCCCTGCGACACACCGTAATGTTCCAACAACTTAGTGGTCATGGCTTCCGATGGTTCCGCCAGCGGTTGCACGTAAGCGCGCGTGCGCGATTGCCAATGAACCTCATAGCCACCTACTCGAGCGAGCGGTTCACCCCCACCGCCCACCAAGCCGAGGGTGACTGGTCGAGCCGATGCGACCGATAACGCCCTTGTCAGGGCGAGCCCCACCGCAAGTTCGTAGCGTTGCCACATATGCAAAGGGCCAAGCAGCGTGTCGTTCAGAAGTTTGACAATGGACTCTTCCTCGCCAGCTTCGATTGCCTGTAAGGCCCGGTAAGCGCGGCAGGCGAGCACGTAGATTTGCCGTCTTGACCGACTAGCTTCCCGTACGGCCTGTGGTGCTGGCCGGGACGTCAGGTTAATGATCTTGGAAGCGCGGTGAATTGCATCGAAGCGCCGAATCTTTTCGAGACCAGGCGTGGTTTGGGCGATAGCTGCTCTATAAGAGGCATCTTCAGGCAGCATATCCTCGAAACGCCGGGCCAATCGCCACGCTGATTCGAGAACCCATGTCAGGACGTGGTTTGCTCCTGACTCGATCGTTCGCACCGGCTCGTGCGAGACGGTTAGCGTTGCATGACCCGTAACTTGGCGCCGATACAGTGTCGCACGTGCATCAAAACGTCCTCGCACCTGTGCAGTGTCCTCCCGATGTCGCGACGTCAGCACAGCCTGAATTTCGTGGCGATGCTGGGAGAGATGGTTAACCAGTTCGCGGACGGGCTCCGAAACGGCCCAATGTAACCGGAGTAGTTCCAGATCCGATTCTTTAGCAACAACCGGGTGCCTGACGCCTACGGCCACGGCATTGCGAAAATATCTCAGCAGGAACTGTGTCAGATAATCGTTAATCGCGGAGTTGAGATCCCCGTTGGTCATACTGCCAGATCAACGAGACGGTAGTTGAGCGTGCGGCTTTCTTCACCCTTTTCGTCCAATGCGAGAGCGGATTGGACTTCGGCGGCGATGGTGTGTGCGCCCTTGCTAAGAATGCCGTCGAGCATGGGCAAAATGTACATATAGAATCCGTCGAGATAGGCTGTTGCTTCTTCTGCGTTTGGCGCTCGCAGAAAATTAATCCCGGGTTCGATCGCGTGGACAGTCTTGAGCATGTCGAGAATTGGGGCCGGACCGATAACGCGGACGGCGTTTACCGCACGCCATATTCGCGTCAACGGTATGTCATCATCCGGCTCAGACTCGTCACCGATAAGTTCCGACTTCCGCATAATCGCAAGCAAAAAATACTGCAAATCTCTCGGAATTCCCACGTAGATCCATCCGAAACGCCGGGCCAGCGCGAAACTCATCTGGTATAGCGCTGCCTTGTCTATGGAGTTAATTGTAGCGATAATCCTCCAACCAGGCTTCGGCGCGAATTCGTGCTCGGCCGTTCCAGGCTTCGGCTTCGGTAGAATCACAAACGCTGGACTGTTTTTCTCGCTAACATCAGTGCGATAAGGTAGCGTGGTCTTTTGCCCACTCAATACAGTGAATAGTGGCCCGATGACCTTGTCGATATCACAACGATTGAGCTCGTCGATGATTAGCGGTCGATCGAACTTTTGAAGCAGCACGCCCGGAATAAAGCGAACATTACCCTCACCTATTGGCTGATAGCCTCCGATCACGTCTTGGGACGTCCAATCCGCCGAGCCAGTGATCATTGCATATGCGCCATGCAAGACGCCAGAGACTAGCTGTGCCAGCGTCGTCTTCCCAGTACCCGGCGGCCCGTACAGCATAAGGTGTTGCTTCCCTGTGGCAAGGGCAGCATTGATCTGCCGATAGACCGATTCATCGATACCAATCAGTTCGTCAAACTCCGGTATCTCGACAGGTTCCAAGCTAGTCGGACCGATTGAATCATCTTCGGTCTCGGCGGCTTCGCGAGCACGAATCGCCGCCGCCGCGCGGGTATAGGCGTCGCTGACGTCGTCAATTAGGCGCTCGCGATCCTGTACTTCTAAGCCGCGATATACTGGTACATTTCTCAGCATTGCCGTAACGTTATTCCGTGTCCTTTCCAACTGGTGCCGTATCAGCCGGCGCGATGTGTATTAGCTTGGCGATGGCTTCGGTCGCTTCGCTATACTTGATTGCACGCGGCAGATCAGGATCGCTGAATTCGTTGTCGTCATCCTGTAGAGTAATTAGGCTCGCAGCGATGTACTGTTGCTCTTTGCCCATGTACGTAAGGCTGCCGCTAGTCTCGTCAAACTTGTCAAAAAGTTGCCCCGAGGAGCCAGCTGGCAACGCTGGGAGGAAACAGTATAGAAGCAGCCACTCCCAAGTTTCGTAGAAGACGAATTTCTCCTCGCGCAGCTGTATGGCGGGAACAATGCGAGTGGTAACGCCCCCGCTAGTCCCTTGAGCGGTATTAGCAAATGCAATCCTTCGCGCCCCATGCTCGTTCGGTACGCGCGCAATTACTCGATCTTTTACCAGTTCGAGATGCAATAGCCAGCGCAACGGTTTGTTGCTCGCGTCGGTCGGACTGTCCCAGAACCCGGTCGTTTCGTTCGTGGGCTTGCAGTCGTGCAGCGTTTTCTTCTTACTGCCGCACTGTCGCAGTTCGAGGTCGTACTCACTTAGCATCCTTTTCAGCCTCGTACTGATCTCAGTGCGTGCCTTCTCACGGATACCAGAGAACCACATTGAGTGCAGTGGTGGTCGATAAAAGTCAAGTTCTTTACTACCAAGTTCCACCTCGAACCCTTTGCGCAACTCGCTAATCGCGCGATCCATCTCCTGGAGTGGCGGATTGCGGCCTCTCGGTAGTAGGTGTTCCGGTAGTCGGTGCTTCATTGCATTTACAATCTGCCGGCGGTGCCCATTGCTCAAATTGCGCTCCAGATGATCAGGAAATAGAAAATACAGGATCGCGTTACGCACTGGTCGGCGATCTGCTTTGTCGAATTGGTCGAGCCACTCCATGAATAGCCAAGGCACATCCTCGTTCATCAAGCGGGTTTGCTCCGCCTGAGTTAGGGCCTTCCATCGGTCTACAACTTCCAGCATAAAAGCGAACTGTTCGTAACGGCGCGTTAGATAAGCTGTTCCAGGATGGCCGACACCTAGCAGCGCCTTTTCGCGAAAATACGGCGACTCAGGCAACGCAGTGCCTGACCATTCCCAGACCTCTCTGATTTGCACAAGTTTCGTGTCGGGCTTAGTACTTCTGGCATCGGGGAATAGAAGGAGTAGCCAAACCAATTCTGCCGCCAGACGGATTACCTCGCTTGAGGCTCCTTCAAGCTGGTCCTTCAGCTTCTCGTAGAACGTGCGCTCCGCTCCCTTTATTGGATTGTCGAGGAATCGCCTCTTCAGCTCGCGAATGTTGTCCAACGTCCACAATGCTTCATTACCGAACAATGAGCCATCCGCCAAGAAGCACCGCTCGCGCCAGGAATCCGATCCCTGAAGCACGTCATCGATGTGGTCATCACCTATCCAGCGCGACACTGATTCGTCCTCGATCGTCCAAAAAAATGAAACGTTCTACACACAAAATGAACCTACGCTGTTGAGTCACGACACGTGGTCTTCCGCAAACTCGCGTCGCGTTCAGTCGCCTTCGAGATCGACCAGACTGCGATTTCGTGAGTAGTTTCGTTTCATCAGCATCATCTCGCAGGCGCAGTTCAGTACAATACATCAACATAACATGGCGTCACTTAAGAGGAAGATTACGATCCGATGAGGCAATTTCAAAGCTAAAATACATCCCCGAGGCATTGTCGGCACACCCCCCTTTCGACAAAGGTGGTTAGGAACACACGGACTGGCGCGCCGTAACGCGTAGATCGCGCAAGCATCTGGGCGTTCATGTATCAGCGTCTTGGGCCTGGGGGAAAGCGCTACACGCGATTACCCATCAACCCCCCAAAAAGTCCGCAACCACCACCGTATGATCACTCGGCCTCTCCCACCTCCGCGGCCCCACATCAATATGACTCCCGGTACAAAGCCCACTCAACCCTTCCGACGCCAGTATCAGATCAATCCGCATCCCCAAATTCCGCCTGAAGGCCGCAGCCCGATAATCCCACCAGCTATACGATTTCTCAGGCTGCTCGAACAGCCGAAACGTGTCGACAAAACCGAGCCCCAGAATCCCCGCCAATGCGTCCCGCTCCTTGTCCGTACACAGCACCTTGCCTTCCCAGGCGGCCGGATCGTGGACATCGCGGTCATCCGGCGCGATGTTGAAGTCGCCGAGAATCACGCGATGCTGGTACCGATCCCCTTCGCTCGCTAGCTGCGCATGCAGCGCCGCAAGCCACTCGAGCTTGTACACGTACTTGTCCGATTCGACGCTCTGTCCATTTGGAACATACAGGTTCATGACGCGCACTCCCCCGTAGGTCGCGGCCAACACCCGCCGCTGCGGATCCTCGAACCCGTCAATCCCGGTCGCGACGTCCTCCCCCGGCTCCCTTGAGATCAGCGCAACACCGTTATACGTCGGCTGCCCGCAAAACACCGCCTGATACCCGGCGCCCTCAAACGCCTCAACAGGAAAATTCTCGTCCGTAAGCTTCGTCTCCTGCAGCGCGAGAACGTCCGGCTTGTCGCTTTCAAGCCACGCCAGCACATGGTCGAGACGAACCCTGAGGCTGTTAACGTTCCAGGTTGCGATCTTCATGGGGAGCGGAGTCTAGCGCATGAGCCCCGGCATGTAGCGTCCGCCGCGCGCCACCGAGCCCCTGGAGTCAATCCGCCGTGCTGATCCCGGTCTGCCTCAGCAACGGCTCCAGCCGCGGCTCCCGCCCCCGAAAGTCCACGAACGCATCCATCGCATCCCTGCTTCCCCCAACCGCCAATATCGACCGCCGAAACCTGTCCGCCGTCGCCCCGTCAAAAGCCCCCGCCTCCTCAAACGCCGCAAACGCATCCGCGGCCAGCACCTCCGCCCACTTGTAGCTGTAATAGCCCGCGGCGTAACCGCCGGCGAAGATGTGCGCGAAGGTGTTCTCGAAGCGGTTGTAGTCGGGCGGCTGGATCACCGCCACCTCATCGCGAACCCTTTGCAGCAGCGCCCGGACCTCCCCGCCCAACGGCGCCTCCGCCGCGTGGTGCAGCTCGAAATCGAACAACGCGAACTCGAGTTGCCGGACCATGGCCAGCCCCGAGAGGAACGTGCGCGACTCGTTGAGCGTGGCGATCTTCTCGCCCGGCAGGGGCTCGCCCGTCTCGTGGTGGCGCGAGATTTCCCTGAGCACCTCGGGCAGCCAGGCGTAGTTCTCGAGGAACTGGCTCGGCAGCTCCACGGCATCCCAGGCGACGCCGTTGATGCCCGACAGGGACGGATACTCCACCTCGGTCAGCAGGTGGTGCAGCGAGTGGCCGAATTCGTGGAAGAGCGTCACGACCTCGGAGTGCGTGATCAGCGACGGCGCGTCGTCGACGGGCGAGCTGAAGTTGCAGACCAGGTGGGCGACCGGGAGCTGCGTGTCGCCGTTGAGCCGCGCCCGGTTCACGCAGGTGTCCATCCAGGCGCCGGAATGCTTGTTCGGCCGCGCGAAGAGATCCGTGTACAGGCCGCCGACCGGCGTGCCGTCGGCGCGTGAAATCGCGTAGTAGCGAACGCTCTCGTGCCAGGGCGCCTCCACCTCCTGCACCTTGAGCCGGATGCCGAACAAGCGCTCCGCGAGCGCGAACAGGCCGTCGAGCACACGCGGCAAGGGGAAGTAGGCGCGCAGCTCCTCCTCCGAAAGCCGGAACCGTTCCTGCTTGAGTTTCTCGCCGTAGTAGCTCACGTCCCAGGGCGCGAGCTCGCGGCCGGCGTAGTCGTTGAGCGTCTTGAGCTCGTCGCGCGCCCGCTCGCGGCTGCGGGCGGCCAGGTCCCTGAGAAAGGCGATGACTTCGTCCGGCGAGCCCGCCATCTTCGTCGCGAGCGACCACTCGGCGTAGTCGTTGAAGCCGAGCAGGGTCGCGGCTTCGTGCCGCAGCTTGAGGATTTCGTCGATGATCGGCGCGTTGTCCCAGCGCTCGGGCTCGGGCCCCTGGTCGGACGCGCGCGTCGCCCAGGCCCGGTAGTAGAGCGCACGCAGTTCCTCCGAATCCGCGTGGGTCACCACGGCCATGTAGGTCGGCCCGTTGAGCGCGAGCAGCCAGCCGTCGAGGCCCTTCTCGCGCGCGGCCTTTCGGGCGCCGTCTAGCACGACGGACGGGATTCCGGCGAGCTTCGCTGCGTCGGTCTCGTGGTGGGAGAAGGCGTCCGTCGCGTCGAGCAGATTCTGCTCGAAAGCCGCTTTTCGTTCGGCGTGCGCCTTGACGAGCTTGCGGAACTGCGCCTTCTCGGCGTCGGGCAGCGCGACGCCGGACAGGCGGAAATTCCTGAGCGTGTGGCGCACGACCTGCGCTTCGGTGCCCTCGCCCGCGCCGATGCGCTCGTCGAGCGCGACGAAGCGGCGGTGCAGCACGGCATCCTGTTCGAGCTCGGTCCCGAACTCGGTGATCTGCGGCAGGCAGAGGTTGTAGGCGTCGCGCAGTTCGGGCGACGAGACGACCGAGTTCAGGTGCGAAACCGGGCTCCATACACGGCGCACGCTTTCGTGTATCTTCTCGAACGCCTTCAGCCAGTCGGTCGTCGGTTCCTCGACTTCGCGCAGCTCATCGAGCGCTTCGCGCTGCGTGCGCAACAGCGACTGCACGGCGGGCTCGACGTGTTCGGGCATGATCGCCGCGAACCGCGGCAGGCCGCCGGCCGCAAGCAGGGGGTTTTCGTCGTGATCGGACAACGGTTCGGTCATTGGGGTGTTCCGGAGGATAACGGGTGAAGTCGTTCGATCTGATTGTACTCGGCGGCGGCAGCGGCGGTCTCGCGGTCGCCCAGCGCGCGGCGGAGTATGGCGCGCGCGTGGCGGTCTTCGAGCACGGCCGTCTCGGCGGCACCTGCGTCAACGTCGGCTGCGTTCCGAAGAAGGTGATGTGGAATGCGGCCGAGATCGCTCACTTGATGCGGCAGGCGTCGCATTACGGGTTCGATCTGAGCGTCGGTCGGCATGACTGGGGGGTGTTGAAGCGGGGACGGGACGCTTATGTGGAGCGGTTGAACGGGATCTATCGGCGGAATCTCGATAACAAGGACATCGTGACCGTGCTTTCGCGTGGGCGGTTTACGGGGCCGCGGGAAATCGTTGATGAGGCTGGGGAGGGCTATTGCGCGGAGCATGTCGTGATTGCGACGGGGGGGTATCCGCGTGTGCCGGAGTTGCCGGGGGCGGAGCAGGGAATTACTTCGGATGGGTTCTTTGAGCTGGAGGCGCAGCCGGAGCGTGTGGCGGTGGTTGGCAGCGGGTACATCGCGGTGGAACTTGCGGGGGTGTTTCGGGCGCTTGGTAGTGAGGTGTCGGTGTTCGTGCGGTTCGACCGGTTGCTCAGGAGTTTCGATTCGATGCTGTCGGAGCATCTCATGAGCAATATGCGTGCGGCGGGCATCGAGATTGTTTGTGATGCGGTGCCGAGGGCGGTCGGGGGAGCAAACTCCTTCGCACTCGAGACGGAGGATGGCCGGACCTTCGAAGGTTTCGACGCGCTGCTCTGGGCGATTGGCCGGCAGCCGAACACCGCCGGGCTAGGGCTCGAGCACGCCGGTGTCGAGACCACGCCGCGCGGGAATGTCGTCGTCGACGCCTGGCAGAACACGAGCGCCGAGGGCGTCTACGCGATCGGCGACGTGACCGGACGGGCGGAACTCACGCCCGTCGCGATCGCCGCGGGCCGCCGGCTCGGCGACCGGATCTTCGGCGGACAGTCGGAGCGCCGGCTGAGCTACGAACTCATTCCGACAGTGATCTTCTCGCATCCGCCGATCGGCACGATCGGGCTCACCGAGGACGAGGCGCGCGAACGCCACGGCGCCGACGCGTTGCGCATCTACAGGTCGGAATTCGTGCCGATGTTCAACGCGCTGACGGAAGCCAAGCCGAAGACCGCGATGAAGCTCGTGACGGTCGGCGAGGAAGAGCGCGTCGTCGGTTGTCACGTGATCGGGATCGGAGCCGACGAGATGGTGCAGGGCTTCGCCGTCGCCATGTCGATGGGGGCGCGCAAGTCCGACCTCGACGACACGATCGCGATCCACCCGACGAGCGCCGAGGAATTGGTGACGATGCGGTGATCGGCGCCGATTGGCGGTGATCTTCGGAGAATGTGCTTCGATCAGGTGACTATATTCGTTGATCGTCGCCAATCAGGTGGCAAGTGTCGCGAGAACCGCCGAAGTATCGGGCCGATGTCCGCGCCAGATCAGGTACGACTCCGCAGCCTGCTCGACGAGCATGCCCCAGCCCTGCTCCGCCTGACCCGCGCCATGCGCGCGAGCCCACGCTACGAACGGCGTGTCTTCAGCGCCGTAGACCAGGTCGTAGCAGAAGCTGCCGGAATCGACGAGGTTGCCGGGGAACGTGGGCTGCACGCCCGTAAGGCCTGCCGAAGTTGCATTGATCACGATGTCGAACGGCGGGAGCTGGTCCAGATCCTCGAACGAACTCACGACGATCTCGCCGAGTCCCAGGAACGCCTGCCTGAGGTCGTGGGCGCGTTCGAGCGTCCGGTTCGCGAGCCACAACTCGGCCGGCCCTCCGCCGAGCAGCGGCGCGACGATGCCGCGGGCCGCGCCGCCGGCGCCGAGAATCAGCACGCACTTGCCGGAAACGCTCTGCCTGAGGTTCACGGTCAGGTCGCGCATGAACCCGATGCCGTCGGTGTTGTCGCCGCGGATCGCGTCGTGCTCGAGGCTCAGCGTGTTGACCGCCTGCGCAAGCGCCGCTTCCTGGCCGATGCGCTCCGCAAGCTGGTAGGCCGCCCGTTTGTGCGGCACCGTGACGTTGAGGCCCTTGCCCCCCGCCGCAAAGAACTCGCGCACGACCGTCTCGAACGCGTCGGGCTCCGCATCGATGAGATCGTAGCTCAGCCGATCGCCCGCCTGGCGGGCGAACATGCCGTGGATGAGCGGGGAACGGCTGTGGCGGATCGGATGGCCGACGACCGCGTAGCGATCCGGTTCAGACAACTGCAACGATCTCCTCCCTCGATCGCCAAACAGCATTGCGGGTTGGATTTTCCACGGTTTCCGGTACCTTTTCTAACCCATGCCCCAAATCGAGATCGAGCAAGCCGACGGCATCACCCGTTGTCACTGGAGCCTCAGCGTCAACGAGACCATGCTGCGCTACCACGACACCGAGTGGGGCGTCCCGGTCCGCGACGACCATCGGCACTTCGAGTTCCTGGTCCTCGAGAGCGCGCAGGCGGGTCTGAGCTGGCGGACGATCCTCGACAAGCGCGAGGGCTACCGCCGGGCATTCGCGGGCTTCGATGTCGAACGCGTCGCGCGCTTCAACGCACGTTCCGTCGAGCGGCTCGTGGCCGACCGCGGCATCGTCCGCAACCGCCTCAAGATCGAGTCGGCAATCAACAATGCCCGGCGCTATATCGAGGTCCAGGAGGAATTCGGCAGCTTCACGGACTACATCTGGAGCTTCGTCGGCGGGGAGCCGATCGTCAATCGCTGGCGCACCTTGGCCGAGATGCCCGCAACGAGCGCCGAGTCAGATCGCCTGAGCCGCGACCTCAAGTCCCGCGGCTTCAAGTTCGTGGGCTCAACGATCGTCTACTCGCACATGCAGGCGACGGGCCTCGTCAACGATCACATCGTCAGTTGCTTCAGGCATGCCGAGTGCTGAAACCGCCGACAGGGTGCGCGCACTTCTCTGACGGTGTTTTCGTCGCGCAACCCGGTCACGAAAGACTTCAGGAAGCCCTTGCGATTCAATTGCAGCTAACCGGAGGCGCCGGCAGCCCCGGTAATCAGCTCTTTCATCGTCACAACAGCTCTCGACAGCGCACTACGGTTCAACCGACCTAGGCTCGCTGCAGCCGCGTGCCGAGCGTGTTCATCATGTGTACGCCGTCGTCCTGAACGAAACTCATGCCGCCGACCTTGACCTGCGCCTGCGGCCCGATCCGGGCGCCCGGCTCGAAGCTGATTGGCATGCCTGCCTTGATCTCGACATCGCCGCCGAGAATCTCGGAGTAACCGGCGGGCGGCGGTCCCATTCCGACCGGACCCACCAGCGAAACGGGACGCACGCTGTGCAATACCGGGAAGCCATGCCAGTAACCGGCGTCCGCAATAACCTGCTCCATCGGCTCGATGACCTCGCGAAACGTGCGTCCGGGACGGAGTTCTTCCATACCGACGTCGTAGCACTCATGTGCGGCGGCAGCGAGGCTCTCGGTTTCAGGGCTGACCTCTCCGACGGCAATACAGAGCGTGACTTGCACATAGGCGCTGCCGTGGGTAATCCCGTATTCGGAATTGATGACGTCGCCGCTCGCAATGCGGCGCGGGCTCATCTGTAAAGCCTGCACGTCGGGTACGGCATTGTTCAGCACGAAGTACTTCGCGATCTCGGCACGGTAATCGAGCGGCGAAACGCCAGGACGCGCCATGTCGACCATGAGTTGGTGCAGCCCTTCGCCGACTGCTGCAGCCGCCTCATAGAGCGGTATTTCCTCCGCGCTCTTGACGAGCATCATCTCCGTGAACTCAGCAGTGACATCGACAAACTCCGCCCGCGGCAGGTTCTCGAGCAGGCTCGAGTAGACCGAATAGAGCATCAGTCCCTGATCGGAGAACTCGTTGAGGCCGAATGTGTTGGGTTCGACGCCGATGGTGCCGATATTCGCGTCGCCGAGATCCATTTCGCGCAAGGTATCGACCAGCCACTCGTTCAGCGGGGGTCCGCGCCGCCCGCCGAGCGTAATCCACGGCTGGCCGCCGAACGCGCCGGCGCCCAGGACCGCAGGCTCGCCTTGACGCGGCAGCACGACTGCCCAGGGATTGACCGAACGCAGGTTCGAGAACCAGTACGCGTACAGCGGCTGACCGACACCCCCGCCATTGCCGGGTATCAGCATGGCGTCGAGCCCGAGCTCCGCCATCAACTGCCGCGAGTCGGCATAGCGCCGGTCACGCTCGGCCAGCGACACACCCGGCGGGCCTCCGGGACCGGGCGGCTGCGCGAGCGCCGTCGTCGTGAGCTGTGGCAGCAGCGACGCCGCGGCCGCCGTGCCGCCCGACAAGGCAACGAGCTTGCCGATGAATCTGCGCCGATCGAGCTCGCCTTCGGTGTAGCTCTTGAATACGTCGAGGTGTCTTTGGTCCACGGTGTGCTCCCCGAGATCTATGTTGTGTGCGTGAGGGTACTGTTCCAGGTGTGGAGTGGCAACGCGCTGGAAGCGGCATCCTCCAGAGCGTGTCGCCGTTACCGATATTCGATAACGCCGCCGAGCAGCGACGGGTCCTTGTTCCACACGAGCTCATAGGCCGCGGGGATCTCGTCCACCGAAAAGCGATGGCTGATCAACGGGCGCACGTCGAGCGACCCGTAACGCATGAGGTTCAGGATCGCGCGGATGTCTTCGCCCGTGGTCCAGGCGTCGCGGTTGACGTACGGCGCCGGGCCGTCGGCGACGACCGGCGGCCACTCGCTGATGGCCACGTCCGTGCGGTGAAGCGCAAACGGCTTCGAGTTCACGTACCCGCCGATCAGCACCGCGCCCTTCATCATCAGTGATTGGGTGATGCCCGGTTCAACGTCACCGTGTACGGTCGACAACATCATGACCCGGCCGCGTTCGCTCACGAGCTCGACGGCCTGCTCGAGCGGCTGGCGCAAGCCCGTGGCTTCGAACACCGCCGGGATCCCACCGAGTCCAAGTTCATCTACAACACTCGCCAGTGCGTCCGGCCGGCTCGCTGGGTTGATCGCGATGTGGGCGCCCAGTTGTCGCGCCACCTTGAGCCTCGTGTCGTCGATGTCGGTGACGATGACCGGAACGGCGCCGGCAACGCGCGCCATCTGCGCGGCCAGGGCGCCGACGATGCCCTGGCCCATGATCAGCGCCGGTTCGCCGATTTCAAGTTCCGTGCGCCGGATGCCGAACAGCGCAACCTGGGCGAGATTGAAGAACGCCGCCTGCTCGAGATCGGTTCCGTCGGGAACTGGTACCGCAAGACGCTCGTCGAGGAGCTGGTAGTCGGCGTGCCCGGCTATCGCGACCACACGGTCGCCGGGCGCGAACCTCGCGACGTCCGGGCCGACATCGACAACGGTTGCGGCGAGGCTGTAGCCGATGTCCTGTGGCAGCGGCAGGATGTGTCCGGCCATCAGCATGCTCTCGGTCCCCGGGCTCAGAGTGCTGAACTCGGCCTTGAGCAACAGTTCGTTCGCTGATGGAGCCCCGATTTCGGCGCTCTTGAGGACAACCTTTCCAACACTTTCAACGTGTGCGTACAAGCTCTTCACGGTCACTCCCGGGCCGGTCGCTGCTGCCGACCGCTATTTCACATCACCCGACGGTGGATTCCCACCGGCGTCGTGCTGCTATCATCGCCGGCCTTCGGACACCCGACCCGGAAGACCGGAAGCCAAAGCAACACCGCGGATACAGATCATGATTCGAAAATACTTGAGATCGGTTCCATCAGTCGCGGCGGCGCTCGTCGCGTTGCACGCCTCGGCCCAGGTGCCGACAACCCAAACGGCCGTCGTGCAGACGCGCAACGGCGGGCCGGAGGTTCTGGAGCTTCAGTCCGTGCCGGTGCTTGAACCGGGTCCGGGTCAGATCCTGATCAGTGTGCATGCTGCTGCGGTCAATCCGGTGGACTGGAGAATGCGCGAGGGCTACAGCGGCCGACCGCAGCCGGGGCGGCGGCCTCCACCGAGCTCACCGCCCGTCCGCATTCCGGGCTTTGACGCCGCCGGAACGATTGCCGCACTCGGCCCCGGCGTGACCGGCTTGTCGGTGGGTGACGCGGTCTTCGCGATGATCGGGCTGATCCGCGTCGACGGACTGAACGGGGGGTATTCCGAATACGTGGTCGCGCCGGCGAATCGTTCCCTTCCCCTGCCCGACGGGTTCACGTTCGCCGAAGCCGCCGGTCTTGGGACGGTGGGCCTTGCCGCCGCCCGCATTCTGATCCCGGTCGACATCCAGCCGGGCCAGCGCGTGTTCGTCAACGGAATCGCCGGGGGCGTAGGCAGTTCCGCGGCACAGATGGCGAAGGCGCTGGGCGCGGTCGTGATCGGGACGGCGTCGGCGCGTCACCACGAGTACCTCGAATCGATCGGCGTCGACCAGATCGTCGATTACACGCAGGTCAACTTCGAAGATGTCGTGGAACCCGTCGATGTGTACGTGGAAACGGTGAGCGTCGAATTCGCGACGCGCGGCCTGAAGATCATCAAGCCGGGCGGCGCGATAGCAAGCGTCGTCGGCGTGCCCGCTCCCGAGCTTTGTCAGCAGGCGGAAGTGGATTGCCCTGAACTTGGTCCGCCCGATGCGCAGCCGGAGGCGGGCGCCATGTCGGAACCCGAACTGTTGGCGCACGTTCGACAGCTCGCGCAGGAGGGCAGTTACCGAGTCAATGTCGACCGAACGTTTCCGCTTGCCGAGGCCGGAGCCGCGCAGGAGTACAACAGGGAAGGCCATACGACGGGCAAGGTCATCCTGATCGTACGCGAGTAGCTCCGCAGGGGCGGTCGGGCGCTGCAATCCGTACGCCCGATAGGAACCATCCGCACGCGCGATTCGTCCGCGCTTTCCGCAGTCGTTACCATTCGGCGTTCGCCGGAGTAACGCTCGAACGAGGCTGAGACGTGTCAACCCACGATGTCGTCGTGATGGGGGCGGGCCACAATGGGCTCGTCGCAGCCGCGTACCTGGCCAGGGCCGGCAAGAGCGTGCTGGTGCTCGAACGCAAGCCGTACTACGGCGGCGGCGTCTCCACGCGCGAACTGACGCTGCCCGGTTACCGGCACGACGAGCACAGCACCGTTCACATCATGCTCCAGGGCAACCCGCTGTTGCGTGAGGACGAACTGGGGCTGCTCCGCGATTTCGGCCTCAGGTACAACTATCCCGAAATGCCCTGGGTGACGGTCTTCGAAGACGGCCGCGTCATCCGGGCATGGAAGGACCTCGACCGCACCTGCGAGGGCATCGCCGAATTCTCGCCGCGGGACGCCGAGGCCTACCGCAGGTTCGTGCAGGCGAGCCGGAAAGCGCTGCCGATGCTGACGGCGGGCCTGTACTCCCCGCCGTCCCCGTTCGGCGCGTTCACCGCGATGATGGATCAGAGCGACGAAGGTCGTTTCCTGCTCGACATCATGTTGCGCAGCGCGCTCGACGTGGTGGACAGGTTCTTCGAAAGCGACCTCATGAAACTGCATATCGTGCGGATGGTCACCGAGAACCTGCAGATGCCGGACGAGCTCGGAACCGGCATGGGCGCATTCCTGATGCCCGGAATCGTGCACACCTTCGGAATCTCGCAACCGGTCGGCGGTTCGGGCGAGTTGGCGCACGCACTGGTGCGGTGCATCGAGCACCACGGCGGCGAGGTTCGCTGTAACTCGGAGGTTGCGCGGGTGATCGTGAATTCGGGCCGGGCGACCGGGCTCGAGCTGACCTCGGGTGAACGCTGTCTTGCCGACGACGGTGTCGTCGGCGCCATTCATCCGCACGTGCTGCGTCAGTTCGTCGACGGCGTGCCGGAACCCGTTCTCGAGCGCGCCGAGAACGTTACGCTTTCGACCTTTTCGCTGCTCCTGACGCACATGGCGCTCAAGGAGCGCGCCCGGCTCAGGGCGGAGGAAGCGGAAGGCGCCGTGATGACCGAACTCGTCGCGGACGACAACCTGGGCGACCTGCTTGCCGATTACGACGAGCTCAGGCGAGGCCGTGTGCCGAAGCGCCGACTGATCGCCGGCGGCGACAACGCGGTCAACGATCCGAGCCGCGCGCCGGAAGGCGCCGGTGTTTTCTACGGCGTGTCCTTCGCGCCCTACAACCTCCGTGAAGGCGGCGCGGCGCGATGGGACGAATACAAGGAGCAGTGCGCGGACGAGAACCTCGAGCACTACCGCAGGTTCTTCACGAATCTGACCGATGACAACATCCTTGCCCGCGTGGTCCGCTCCCCGCTCGACCACGAGCGCGCAAGCCCGACGAGTTTCGTGAAGGGCGACGTTCACGGCTGTGCGCCATTCATGTACCAGTCGCTCGGTCACCGCCCGACGCCCGACCTCGGCCAGTTCGCCGTTCCGGGAGTCGAACGCCTCTACCTCGTTGGGCCGTTCCAGCACCCGGGCGGCGGCGTATTCGGAGCGGGCCGCGCTACGGCGATCCGCATGTTCGAGGATTTCGGCATGGACTTCGACGCGATGTTCGCCGGCGGGTCGGGCGGCGATACGAAGAAAACGGTGTCGGCGCCGCAGGCCGCGGGCGCGAGCGCTGCGGACGACGACGCGGACATGCGCCTCTACGACGCCAACGATGAGGAGCTCATGTCCGTCAGCGAAATCGGCCGCGACGACAACGCGCTCGTCATCAAGGGCAAGACCTTCGGCACGATGCCGATGACCGCCAAGCTGCGTCCGGGCGATCTGCGCAGGGGCATGAGGCTTCTGGGCCTGGGCAAGCTGTTGTTCCTTCTCAGCTTGCCGTTCCGGCGAAACTGACGGTCGCGCCGTGGCGAAGTCGCACGAAGGGCGCGTGGCGATCCTGACCGGCGGGGCCGGAGGGCTCGGCCGGCACTTCACGCGGGCGCTCGCGGGCGCCGGTTGCGACCTTGCGATCGCCGATATCGCGGATGCTTCCGACGCCGTGGCGGACGTCGAGGCGGCGGGCCGGCGCGGCTACCGCGAAGTCTGCGACCTGTCCGATGCCAACGCGGTACGCGCGTTCGCGCAGAACGTCCTCGACCGGTTCGGGGGCGTCGATATCCTCGTCAACAACGCCGCGTATCTGCCCTTGATCCCCTACGAGGAACTCGAGATCGAGCAGTTCAGGAAGTTTGAGGCCGTCAACGTCGAGGCGTCGCTGCTGCTCGCCCAGTCGGTTACGCCCGGCATGAAGGAACGCGCTTACGGCCGCATCGTGCAGATCGCTTCGAGCACGCTGGGTACGCCGATGCCGGGGTTTCTCCCCTATATCACGACCAAGGCGGCGGGCGTCGGCCTCGTGCGGGCACTGGCCGCGGAACTGGGGCCGTACGGCATAACGGTGAACGCGCTGTCGCCGGGGCTGACGCGTACGCCCGAGGCGGAAAGGAACATACCGGCGGAGCAATTCGAAGCCGTTCGCGAGCAGCAGTTGATCAAGCGGACCGAGGAGCCGGAGGACCTTTGCGGCGCATTGCTTTACCTGACATCGGAAGCCAGCGGCTTCGTTACCGGACAGACGATCAACTGCGACGGCGGAGTAGTTTTCTGACCATGAGCACCAGCAAACTCGTCATATTCCATCACCTGCCCGACAACAACGACCGGCCGGCGCTGGAGCGCTGGTTCGCGGAGCAGCATTGCCCCGAAGTTTGTGCGCAGTTGCCGTGGACGACCCGGTACCTGTTGTACCGTCCGGTGCCGCCGCCGCCCGGGGCCGAAGACTACGGCTACATCAATTACCGCGTTCACGAGAACTGGGTGCGAAGCCCCGAAGAGCGGCGCGGGGTCAACGGCCTGCTGTCGTTCTCGCACCAGCCGGGCTACATGGACGTGGCGGTAGCGAACGTGCCGGGCGAGCCTACCGAGGACTTTCTCGGCGCGGAACTGCGTCATGGCGACAGGACGATCCTGCGCTGGGTAACCCTGTTTCGCTACCCGGACCGCGTGCCGGTCGACGAGGCCGAAGACTGGTACCTGAACGTCCATGTCCCCGAGGTCTGCAAGCAGCCCGGGCTGACCCGGTTCTTCAGCCACAAGGTGCTGACAGGCCAGACGATCCCTCGTTCAACGAAGCAGCGGCCGTTCTTCGACAAGCTGCCGCCTCTCATGACGAAGTCCTGGCATCGGCTTTCGGAACTCTGGTACGAAAACGACGCCGGCTGGGTCGACTCGATCCGGGCGAATCCGCCCGCGTATACGCCCGCGCCCTGGGCTCCGCAGAGCAGCTACCCGTTCTTCGTGCCGGGAGAGGAATTCATCAGTACGTTTCTGCTCGAACGGCCGGACCAGGACCTGCTGCGCGTTCAGAGCCTTCGCTACTTCTAACCGGCGGACTCTTCCACGAACTCGACAAGATTGCCGGCGCAGTCGCGGATGAAGAAGCCCGTGCCGAATTCTTCGCGCACGACCATTGCCACATCGGCGCCCTTGTCCGTCATATGCTCGAGGAAGGCTTCCGCATCCCCCACGCGAAAGGCAACGTGCTTGTTGCCATGGGTCTGCAGGTCGCGGTCGGGATAACGGCGGTCTTCGGGCAGCGGCTTGGCGTCAAGGACCTCGAACAGCTCGAATCGAAGGTCGCCCCTGCGGATCATTGCGACCTTGGCCTTTGCGCCCGGAATCGAAAACCGCCTCTCGACCTCGAAGCCCAGCATCTCGCGGTACCACTCGATGGCTGCATCGAGATCGGGCACGCTGACGCCGCCGTGATGAAAGTCGAAATTCTGGTCCGCTGCCATGGGGTTTGTTGTTGTCGATACGGGTCGGGACGAGTTGCGAATCGTACAGCAGGGCGTGTCGGGAAACGTATTGATTTTTTCGATAGGTGGTATTCGCCTGCGGTCTGATTCGCTACAGGAGTTCGCTTGCGGTTTCCCTGAAGACGTCCCGCAACCAGCAGTGCCCGGCATCGAACTCGTGACGCTTGTGCCAGATCAGAACTTCGTTCAGCGGCGGAAAGTCGACCGGCGGCTCCAATACCCTGACATCGACGTTCTTGGACAGCGTCCTGGCCAGGCGCCGCGGAATGAGCGCAAGCAGATCCGTGCCGGGCACCATGAACACCAGGGTAGAGAAGTTCGGCGCCGCCGCGCGAATGTCGAGATCCAGTGAGATCTGGGCGTGCGAAATCTCCTCGAGCGTCGGTACCCGCCGGCCGAAGTCGTGAGACACGTGCGGAAGACTCGTGTATGCCTCGAGCGTCAGTTCGTCGCCGATATCCGGGTGCTTGGCGTCCGCCACGCAGACCCAGTCGTCCTCGAACAGTTCATCGACGTTGAGATTCTCCGAAACGAGCGTCGATTCGCTCTTCGGGTCGACAAGGGCGCGAATCATGAGGTCCGCGCGGCCGGTCTCCAGCCGTTCGTGAGCGCCCCCTCCGAGCATCGCGACCTGAATCTTGATACCGGGCGCCCTGCTCGAGATCCGGCGAATGACTTCGGGCACGAGTACGGTGGCAACGTAATCGCTCATGAGCACGGTAAACGACCGCCGCGCCGTCGATGGGTCGAATTCCGGTTCGGTGTCGATCGTATTCTGGATCTGCAGCAGGATTTCCCGTACGGGTGCGGTCAGCGCCGTGGCGCGCGGCGTCAGCTCCATCGTTCTGCCGACCCGTATGAGCAACGGGTCGTTGAAACGTTCCCTGAGCCTTTGTAACGCGCCGCTCATGGCGGGCTGGGACATGAACAACCGCTCGGACGCGCGCGTGACGTTTTTCTCCTCGAGCAGAGCGTCGAGCGCGACGAGCAGGTTCAGATCGAATCGATTGAAATGCATCTCGGATCCCCCGGGCCCGGTTCCGGCTGCGAGCCCAAAAAGTGCGTGAAATCAATAATACCCGCGATCCCTCCGGCGGCATTGCTCGTCGAAGTGGCGGGCGGATTCCGCATCGCGGTACAGTGAAAAAGCCGGGGTCGCGGACATGAATCCCGACGAGCCTGGTCCCGAACAAAGGGAGGACGGGATGCTGCGCAGTTACCTGATACTCAATCTCTCCGACATGAACCACCTGCCGCTGATGGAGAGATGGCTGCTCAAGGATCATGCTCGCGAAACGATCGGCCAGCTCGACCCCATACTGGAGCGATACACGAGTTATCGCGCGGTACCGGCGCCGGAGGGCTCGGAGCGCTTTTGTCCCTACAACTGGCGGATGACCGAACACTGGTGGCGCGAGCCGCCGTGGGTTGGCGGAGTCATGGACCACGGTACGGCGTTCGGCGAGGTCTGGCCGCCTGGCTATGCGAGCATCGTCGGCATGCCGGAAGGCGCCGCGCGCAGCGCCGGCTGGGCGGGGAGCCCGGGCGGCCCGCACCCGCCGGTCATGATCTTCGTCCAGAGCCGTCGTGCGGACGACTTCGTGGGCAAGGGCCTGACGATCGATGAGGGCACGAACATACGCTGGATCACCGCGCACAAGTATCCCGACGGCGTACCGGTCGACGAGGGCGAAGACTGGTTCCTCAACGTTCACGCGAAGGAAGTCGCGGAGCAGTCCGGCCTCAAGCGTTTTTTCAGCTACAGGCAGGTGGAGCAACCCCGACTCGGAGCATTCGTTCGAGTCTCGGAACTCTGGTACGACAACGCCGATGCCTGGCGCAAGGCGGTCGTCGAATCTCCGGCCGAATACACGCAGCCGGCCTGGGCCGATTACGACCGCTATCCCTTCCTGCAGCCCGCCGTCGACTTCGTCTGCCAGTTCCTGCTCGAGGCGCCAACGGACGACTTCAAACGGTATCTGAGGCCCTACATCACCACGGCGTAACCCGGCCTGTTTGTATCGGCGAGTGCGATAGCAGCTATCGGAATCCATGATTGGATTGCCGACCATGAATCGCCGAACATGATCGGCCCATTCTCCGGATACTCAGCGGGTTACAACATGTCGAAACAACCGTCCGAGCTGAGGCATTTGCCGCTTGGCGCGATCGCCGCTGCCGTGGCCGCCGGCTTGTTGGGCGCGCCGGTTTCGCAAGCCCAGCAAGGCGACGGCGCGATGCTCGAGGAAGTCGTCGTCACCGCCGAGAAGCGCGAAGCGGACCTGCAGAAGACGTCGATGTCCATCCAGGTGTTCACGGCCGAACAACTCAGGGTCCAGGGCAAGAAGCGCATCGATGAGATCATGCGCGGGATCGTGGGCGTCGCTTCGCAGGGCAGCCAGGTCGGCGACTCCTTCTTCCTGCGGGGCATCGGCGTGGGTTCCGGGCCACAGCCGCCGGGCACCGCGACACCGGTCGTGGCGGTGCTCATCGACGGCGTTTACCAGAATCGCGGCGAGACGGTGCGCGGCGGCACGCTCGACATGGCGCAGGTTGAGGTGATGCGCGGCACCCAGAGCACGACGCTCGGGGCTGCATCGCTGGCCGGCGCCGTCAGCCTGGTGTCGAACGATCCGGTCTTTGAATTCGAAGGCAACGGTGCGCTCGAATTCGGCAGTTTCGACCTGACCAGTTTCGAAGGCGTGGTCAACGTGCCGCTGGCCGACAACCAGGCCATCCGTATCGCCTATTCCGATATCCAGAGGGACGGCTACATTTCGTCCGGCGCCGGCGATTCGGACCTGCAGAACTACCGGATCAAGTACCGCATCCAGCCGAACGACGATCTGAACATCGTGTTGACCGCGTCGCAGAACAAGATCGGCGGCAACGGCGTCGACACGAGCGTGCTGACCTATGGCGGCTTCTGGGCGCCGTACAACGAGGCTCAGGACCCCCTGCGCCCGGTCGCTCCGCCACCGCCTCCGCCGCCGCCCGGGCCGCCGGGCGGTCCACCTCCGCCGCCCCCACCCCCACCGCCGCCGGGGCCGCCGGGTGGCGGCTGCATGCCGGCGCCCTGTTACGACGTGACGATGGGCACCTTGTTCGGCCATATCAACGACGGCACGACGTACCGCGATCGCGACGACCCCTGGGACGACGGGTATCCGGCGGATTCCTGGCCGAACAGCCCGTTCCGCGACACGACCATCGACCAGTACAGCGTGGAGATCGAGTGGACGACCGGAATCGGCGTGCTGAGCATTGCGCCGTCGTACCAGGAGGCGCGTTTCCTGTCCGAAGAACCGCCGCGCGGCACGGACTGGCGCAGCGAGGATCGACGGCAGGAGACGACCCAGGTCGATGTACAGTTGACGTCGTCACCGGACATGCCGTTCGAGTGGCTCGCCGGGATCTATTACTACGACACCGAGCTCGATGGGACATTCCGGTCGGCCGGTTTTCCCGGGTTCGGCGCCGGGCCGTTCTGCCCTGCGGTGAGCGTTTCCGAGAGCGCGTATTGCTGGTCGTTCGACAACAACGCGCACGAAACGTTTTCCGTCTACGCGAACGCCGCTTTTCCGGTCACGGATGCGTTTCGTATCGTTGCGGGGCTGCGCCAGAGCGACGACGAAAAGTCCTTCCTGAACCATCCCGACACCCCTGGCGACAGCAGCGGGCCGGGACCGGGAGGCTTTCCTCCGGCGAGAACCGGTTCGAGGGAGTGGGACGACCTCACCTATCGCGTAGGCGTCGAATATGACCTGACCGGCGGCGACTCGATGGTCTACGGGATTTTCGCCACGGGTTACCAGGCAGGCAATATTTTCGGGTTTGCCCCGGCTGGTACGGTCGCCGAGACGCTCGACCAGTTGACGATCGGCTACAAGAGCCGCTGGCTCGAGGATCGGGTGCAATTCAACATCGAGTACTTCGATTCCGAATACCACGACCGCATGCTGGACGGTTCGGTGGGCGTGCAGATCAATCCGCAGTTCGCGCCGCCTTTCCCCGCCTGTTCGGCCTTTCCGTTCCCGAATGCGGCGTTCTACGATCCGCTCAGCGGTTATGCGTGCTACCAGATACTCAGCTCGACCATTCCCGACCTCATCAGTGAGGGCGTGGACATCGAGCTGAGCTGGCTCATGACGGACAACGACCGGCTGGATCTGTCGGTGGAGTTTCTGGACTCGATCACGACGGCGCCGACCGGCCTGCCATCGGAAGCCGAGTTTGCTTCGGCGATGACCAACGCTGGCTTCATGGACGCAGGCACGGTTGCGTCGATGTACGGCAATCTTTCGGCGCTCAACGCGTCATACGATGGTCTGGTGCTGCAGAACTCGCCCGAGACGACCATGAACCTGACGTACAGCCACATCTTCCAGATAGCAGACGGCAGCGATCTCACGTTGAGCCTGAATGCCGAGTTCCGCAGCGACTACTGGTCGTTGGGCGGCGCGCCGGGAGCGAACATCGCCAACCCCGGCAAGTCCATTCAGGACGACTATGAGCTCTTCAATGTCTATCTGAACTGGGTGTCGGCCGATGGCAGGTGGTCGGTAAACGCCTATGCGCGCAACGTCGGCGACGAGGCCGTGCAAACGAACTACGGCCCTCCGTTCGGCGGCGGGGCCGAGTACGTGACGCTCGCGCCGCCGCGTACCTACGGCGTTGGCGCGACGATTAATTTCTGAGCGCACGGTCAGGGTGGCCGGCCAGTCGGCGCCCAACGCCTGCGCGGCCGCCTGGCAGCCTGCGGCAGACACGCGCGTCGCACCGGGAGAGGCGAGGCGGTCTTCCGCTGAACGCGGGGGATTTTCGCGACGGGCTGCCAGCTTCGTCTATCTTGTTTTCCGAGAGGATTCGTCATGGTCAACAACTACCGGATCGGCAAACCATCCCGACTGTCCCTGCTGGCGGTATTGGCGTCGTGTTGTGCGATCGCGTTCGCACAGGATGACTCCGGCGACTACCTGACGGTCTACCCGAACAGCCTGACCGATCGGGAGCGGCCCTTCGTCGAGCGATACCTGGCCGAGAACCGGGCGATCGCCGAACGCGGGCCGATCGACGTGCAGGCGCTGATCGACGGGTCGCTGCCCGAAGACACGCCGGGAGTCGGTCCCGTCATCGAGGCGACGCCGGAAATGGTCGCCTACCAGAACGGCAAGTACGATCCCGACAACCGGCTCTACACCGACGCCGACTACGCGCGCGACCTGGGCTACGAAGACCTGCTCGCCTATCCCACATTCGGGGCGCACGACGATTCGTTCATGGTGCCGTTCCCGGGGCCGGCACGGGACAAGCTGCTGGTTTCCCAGCTCAACCACAGCGTGACCATGCACCGGCCGATCTATCCGGGCGACCGGCTCTTCCTCGTCGCGGACGAGCGCACGGTCACGGATCTCACGCCGGCCGAAGGCGACACCTACCGGCGGATCGCCATCTCCACGAAGGGCAGCGTCTACAACCAGCGCGGCGAGAAGGTGAACGATGTCGTTTTCCAGGTTCTGGAAAGCGTCAGACAGTACCGGGAGGGCATGGCGCCGGAGCCGACCGACGGCCCTCCGGGTCCGGGTGGCATGGCGTTCTGGATCGGCCCCGACTGGATGAGCCGCCCGCAACACATCTACACGGATGAGGACTGGGAGCGGATCGCGACGCTCTGGCGCAACGAACATCGCCAGGGCGCGGAGCCGCTCTACTGGGAAGACGTGAACATCGGCGACCGGCCGACGGTGACCGTCGATGGTCCCGTTATCGAGAGCGTGAGCCCGCGCGCGCTCGTGGGGCTGGGCGCCGGCGGCAACCGCACGCTCAGGGCGGAGATACTTGCCGGCGACGGGTCCCTGGTCCGGCGGGAAGATGGCATCTATACCACCGAGGATCGCGAGGATCACGTCCCGGAGGCGCCGGGAATGGCGGGTGGTCCGCCTCCCGGCGCGCCGCCGCCTCCACCACCGCCGGAACTGGAACAGGGCCGGATCGACACCACCGAACTGCATGAGACCGTTCCGGACGAGCGTGGGATCCTGATCAACTACATGGCTCGCGACTACGCCGTTCGCCACGTCAACAACTGGATGGGCGATCACGGCTGGTTGCAGAACATCCGTTGGGGAATCATGCCCGTGGAGCTCATGGCCGACGCAGGCTATGACGTTCCGAGACATCCGACGGCGGCGAGCTTCCTCGACAAGGTGCCGGACATGGAGGGCAGGTATATCAACGCTCACGGCCTGACCACGGATCTCGCGATCATCAATTCCTACGTGTACGACAAGTACTACCGCAACGGTGAGCCGATGGTGGAGCTTGCGCTGTGGGCGGAGTCGATCGACGGCTACATCTGGTGGGCCGGCGGGGCGACCGTGAGGCTGCCGTCGAGGGGCGTGAACTGACCGATCCGGGGGCTCCGGCAGTCAGGCAGACGGCAACGTAACCGTTCGGCTGCGAGCGAAGGAAGACGGGGACGACTGATGCGATTCTCAACAGCAGCGTTTGCAACAGGCTTGGCGGCGCTTGCGATGGCGGGCGGCCTGACAAGCGTCGCGTCGGCACAGGAAGGGGCACCGGGAGGTCCAGCGCCCGAGGGGGCGCAGCCGGGCGGGCCGCCGCCCGGTGGACCGCCACCGGGAGGATTCCCACCGGGCGGACCGCCGCCTGGGGGATTTCCGCCTGGAGGGCCGCCCCCTGGAGGGTTTCCGCCCGGCGGGCCGCCGCCCATGCCATCGACCGCCGATACGCAATACACCGCGGCGATCTACGTCGAGGATGGCCGCTACGATGCGGAACGATCCGAGTCCGAACAGGTCATCATGGCTGGCCGCATCGATGACTCGGCCGCGGTCGATGTCCGGATCGAATCCGACCGGGACGACTTCAATGGCGTCTTCGTTCGGGGAGAAACGTCCACCTTCGCGCTGACCGACGCGACGATCCGGCTCAATGGCGACGGCAGCAACGACTTCCTCGGGCTTGGCGCCGGCGTTATGGCCGAAGGCGGCGCCACGGTCATCGTGACAGACGTCGACATCGAAACGAACGGCGTGATAGCAGCGGCTACGGTCGCAACGGGAAACGCGGTTATGCGTGTTTATGACTCGATGCTGCGCGCCAACGGCGGAGAGCTTCCCGAAGATTTCGTTCCGGTGATCGGTCCGGGCATGAAAACCCCGCCCGCGCCGCTCGGCATCACCGGCACGGCGCGCACCAACGTGACGATGGGCAACGCCCGGAGCTACTTCTACGACTCCACGATCATCGCCGAAGGCTGGGGCGCGCTGTCCACGGACGCCTGCGGCGGCGACGTCTATCTCGAGGCAAACGACTCGGCAATCATCGTCAACAACAGCGGCTATGGTCTCTACGCCGACAACGGCTGCACCGTCGTCTTCAACGACTCGACGATCACGTCAGCCACCTATGGCGGCATTCTGGCGGGCGTCGGCTACATCACGCTGAACAACGTCGCGAGCGAAGCGGCGAAGAACGTGCTCATGATCCACAGCGTGTTCGGGCGCCCGACGGAGTCCGGCAGCATAGCGATCAGCGGCGGCAGCCATCAGAGCGGCGAGGCGATCGTCCTCGTGAAGAGCGCCAACCTGAATCTCGAAATCGACGGGGCGACACTCGACCCGGGCGACGGCAATCTCATTCACTCGATCGTCAACGACGACGCCAACAGGACGAGGGTCGACGGCGCCGAGACTCCGGGAATCAACGTTACGCTCAGCAACATGACCCTGAGTGGCGACATTCGGCATGAAGACTCAGTGGACCGGAACATGACGGTTTCGCTGCTTGGCACGCAACTGACCGGCGCGGTCGTCGATGCGCAAATCAACCTAGATGACGACAGCAACTGGACGGCCACCGGCGACTCCCGGGTTCGCCTCGACGATGCTCGCGACATCGATCAGATCGATGCGCTGCCGGGAGTGATCGTCCGGGTCGTTGACAGTGACGATGCCATGGTTGCCGCGAGCCGCCGTCTGCCCGGCGGCGGGCAACTCGTCGTCGAAAGTGCTGCGGTGCCTGCGGCGACGCTTGCCGCTGCGGGCGGAAGATAATTTCGCTTGCAGCGATTGACCCGAAGCTGACTCTTGTCGACCCCGGCTGCGGGATCGGCGACGCTCCGAATGCCGCTCTTAGCGGTCGATATATCTGTAACGTAAAGTCTCCCCGCTGCCTTCCACCGTAAGGTCGGCAAACGGGTTGTAGTCCGTGTTCTTGACGACTCTCCATAGCTTGAAAAGCTGCGGCAGGAACACGCCCCAGTTGCCGACCTCCTGTGCGCAGTGTTCGGCCCAGACCAGCCCGTCCGCATGCGTTTCCTTCTTGCGCGTGCCGATGCCCGTCGAACGGCCCCGGACGCCGTAGTCGGTCTTTTCCCACTGGTGGATGCGGTACCCCATCGGATCGGGGTTCTCCATGCTCTCGGGACCGAATCCGAGGCCGGCCACGACCACGACGTGCTCGTAGACGATCAGTTCCTTGAACCTGGTCGGCACCTCGTCGAGATCCTCGAAACGGATGTAGAGATTCCGGCGCGTGCCGTCCGACCATGTTTGCGGCGCCAGGTGGATCGAATGAACCGGGTCGCCGTGCTTCGGCGGGACTTCCCAGGTCAGCGGCTCATGTTCCTCCGGATGCCAGAGAATGAAGCCCTTTTCCATGTTGCTCCAGAACCAGTCGATCATCTCGGCGGTAACGCCTTCGTGCTTCCAGTGCAGATGTGTACCGATGTCGTCCTGGGTGACTGTGTATTCCATTCCGTGCCCTCGAGTCTTGCGTGGATTGCTGCCGGGATAGCCTGACAAGCGGTCCGCCCGGAATTCTACGTCGCGAACGCGTAATCCCGGTCTTGCGCATTCGCGTCGGGGATCCTGCGCATGGTCAGTATGGTCACGAACGATACGACCAGCAGTCCGATGAGAACGTAATAGGCGTTGGTCAGCATGCCCGCGTCGTTGAACGCGGCCATGAAGGCGACCGCAAACGCCATGGGGACTGCCTGGATGGTCATGATCCACTTGTTGGCGGCCATGAAATGCTTGCGCCCGTAGACATAGGTGGTAATGCACGGGTGCATCGTGGGAACGCCTCCGGTCATGCAGGCGACGCCGAACGCCCAGACCACCATCAGGACCTCGCTTCCCCCCACGGGCATGACGGCAAGCGGGACGACGGCGAAGAAGAAGAGGATGTTCAATACGAGCGAAGCCTTGATCGACCCCAGCTTGTCGTCGATCCAGCCGATGACGTAACTCATCGGGATGCCTGAAGCGGCGCCCACCGACAACCAGATGAGCGCCTCGCTGACGAACAGATTGGGCACGTTTTCGGGCGTGCTGAGGCTGATGTAGCGCACGGCCATGTAGGCCATCATCGCGACGATGACGAATTGCAGAATCCCGTAGGAAACGATCAGTTGCCATGCCCTGACTTCGCCAAGCAGTTGCCTGACGGTGATCGGCTCCCCTGCATCCTGCTCTTCGGACAGCGGCCGGTGATCGGCGCCGTCGGGAAATAGCCCGGATTCCTCGGGCGTATCCTTTATGCCGAATGCGGCGACAAGGACCATTGCGACCAGAATTGCCGCGATGACGGCATAGACGTTCAGGCCGAGACCCACGTCATTCGCGAGCCAGTTCATCGCCGCGATGCCGATGATGGAAAACAGCGGAGCTCCCGCGGTGACGATGCCGAGCACCCGTCCCCGGTACTTGATGAACCAGTTGGCGGCGAGCAGGAAAGCGCCCAGCAGCAGCGGCACGACGAGCGCACGTACTACGAACAGGCTCACGGCGTAGATAGCGTAGTTCTCGCCGGCAAGGGCGATCCCGAGGCAGCCGAGCGCGAGCAGCAGAATCGACGGTACGAGGATTCTCCTGACGCCGTACTTCACGTAGGCCGCGCCGGCCACGAGGTAAAGCACGATGGAAACGATCGCGGCGGCGGTCACCGGATTGGTGATCGCCAGGTCATCCCATCCATAGGTCGCTTGCAGATAGGGTGTCAGGACATTCAGGTGATCGGTCTGCAGCCCTGCGTAAAAGAACATCAGAAAGACGCCCAGCAACATCAGCAGTAAGGCCTGCCCGGTAAATTTCCGATCGTTGAACATTGCGGTACCCACGCGATTCGTTATTGTCGGCGATTATGCATGAGACCGGCCGGACGACACGCAGCGCCTTCCAGGCCCTCCCATGCATCCGGCCAAGCCTAGGGCGCGCCGGCGCCAGCGGCCAATCGTTTAGGCAAATACTTCGTATCGGATGGGCAAATCCGGAGAGGCACGCCCGGCGTGGCATCCGTACGCTGCCAGTTTCACCCGCGACCGGGATGGATACATGGCTCCCGAATCGGTTGAAACCATTGCTTGCCATGCGAGCCAGAAAGAATCCTTTCTTGACGCTGCTCACCAGGAAAGGATATGCCGGTTTCCTTTCTTGAGCAGTCGAATCGAGGCAATTTCGCCTGACACCGCCGTGGTGGGATATGCGGGCTTGTGAGCGTGCGCTCGCAACGCCCATAATCCGTTCGACGGCTTGCTGTCCTTACGACCGCGCCTGTAGCTCAGTGGATAGAGCGCTGCCCTCCGGAGGCAGAAGTCGGGGGTTCGAATCCCTCCGGGCGCGCCAACCTTCGACGGTCCATTCCGGGCACATGGTTTACAGTTTGCTCCGTGGACGAAACCACGCTCGCAGGAAATCACGATGTCCGACCCGAAAATCACCGAACTCGAACAGCACATCTCCGAGCTCACGGGGAAGCTGAACGAATTACGCAAGGAGGCCGAGCCCCAACCCGTGCCGGACTACCGCTTCGAAACGTTGAGCGGCGAAGTCTCCCTGCTCGATCTGTTTGCCGGCAAAGACCAGTTGCTGGCCATTCACAACATGGGCCACGGATGCCGCTACTGCACGTTGTGGGCCGACGGCTTCAACGGCTTGCTTGCGCACTTGGAGACCGCGATGTCCGTGGTACTGCTGTCCCGGGACCCTCCCCGGCTACAACGCGACTTCGCAAGCTCCCGTAACTGGCGCTTCCGCCTCGCTTCCCACGGCGGCGGTCGCTACATTAGCGAGCAGACAGTGATGAAGGGCATGGACAACATGCCGGGCGCGGTGGTCTACGAGCGTTCGGGCGATCAGGTATTGCGCAAGAACAGTGCAGTATTCGGGCCCGGCGATCTCTACTGTTCGCTCTGGCCGTTGCTTGCGCTTGCCGGCATGGACCTGGAGCAATGGACGCCCCAGTACCGCTACTGGACACCTCCGGCGACCATGGATGATGGCGGCGAGAATCTGCTCGAGTAGCGCGCCGGAGGCCCTGAGCCGCGAGCGCATGCGAATGGACCGAGCATTTCCGGAGACGACACGCCGATGAACGACAACCGAACACTCTTGCGCATGCGCCCGCCTCTTGCGCTAATGGCGGCGGTCGGCGCCGGCCTGCTGCTCGGCGCGGCTGCGGTTTTCGCGCAAGGCAATTCAGACGATATGGAAGACCCCTACATCTGGCTCGAGGACGTCGAAGGCGAGGAAGCGCTCGCCTGGGTCGAGCGGCAGAACGAGCAGTCGGTGGCGTACATCGAGTCGTTGCCGCTGTTCGATGAGCTTTTCGAGCGCAGTCTCGAGATTCTCGATTCCGATGATCGCATCGCCTATCCCGGCCTTCGCGGCGACCACGTCTTCAACTTCTGGAGGGACGCGACCAATCCGCGTGGCCTCTGGCGGCGGACGACGGTCGAGGATTACGTTGCCGGCGATCCCGACTGGGAAATCCTGCTGGACGTCGACGCGCTTGCCGAAGCCGAAGGCGAGGACTGGGTCTGGAGCGGCGCTGCGTGCCTGCGCCCGGACTATCGCATTTGCATGGTGGAACTGTCTCGCGGCGGATCCGACGCCGCGGTCATGCGCGAGTTCGACGTCGAGAACAAGGCGTTCTTGGACGACGGATTCGTGGTCCCCGAGGCGAAGTCCCGGCTGAGCTGGGTCGACGGGGATGCCGTGTACATCGGCACCGACTTCGGCGAAGGCACGCTCACGGATTCCGGTTACGCCCGCACGGTCCGAGTCTGGAGGCGGGGCGAGCCTCTGTCGGACGCCACGGAAATCTTCGCCGGCGAGCAGACCGATGTCGCGGCGAACGTCAACCGCCGCTGGGATGGCGATTCTCCCTACGACATCGCCGCAAGGTCAGAGACGTTCTATACGTCGACAAGCTATCTGGTGACGGACGACGGCGAGTTCAAACTGATCGAAATCCCCGAGGACGCGAGTCTTGAGCGCGTGTTCAACGGACAGATGCTCGTGGCGCTCAAGTCCGACTGGACCGTGGGCGGCGAGACGTTCGTGCAAGGGTCGCTGATTGCAGCGGATTTCGAGAAGTTCCTGCAGGGCGAACCGGACTTCCACGCGCTGTTCGTGCCGACGCCGACGACGGCGTTGGTGGACGGCGGCGTGACGGCGACGCGCGATTACCTGATTCTCAACGTCCTCGAGGACGTGGCCAGCCGGCTGATTCGCTACGAACTGCAAGACGGCGGGTGGGTTTCACACGACATCGACACCGAAGCGCTCGGCAGCATCAGGGTGGTCGCAGCGTCCGACACCTCCAACACACTGTTTTTCTCGTACGAGAATTTCCTGACGCCCGACACGCTCCATGTCTCGCGGGACGGCGGCGCGAGCATCGAGCCGCTGCAGTCCCTGCCCGAGTTCTTCGACGCGGATGGCGTGTCCGTAGAACAGCGCTTCGCCACGAGTTCGGATGGCACGAGAATTCCGTATTTCGTGGTGCTTCCAGCCGGATTCGAAGCGAACGGCGACACGCCGACGCTGCTCTACGGCTACGGCGGATTCGAGATCAGCCTGACCCCCGGTTACAGCTCGATCGCCGGCCATAGCTGGATCGCGCGCGGCGGCGCCTACGTGATCGCCAATATCCGCGGCGGCGGCGAATACGGTCCTCGCTGGCACCAGGCCGCGCTGAAGGAGAATCGGCAACTCGCTTACGACGACTTCATCGCGGTTGCGGAGGATCTGATCGAGCGTGGCGTCACGAGCCCCCGTCGCCTCGGCATTCGCGGCGGTTCGAACGGCGGTCTGCTCATGGGCGTGATGCTTACGCAGCGTCCGGATCTCTGGAACGCGGTTATCGTGCAGGTGCCGCTGCTAGACATGAAGCGCTACAACCAGCTTCTGGCGGGCGCCTCCTGGATGGCCGAATATGGCAACCCCGATACCGACGATTGGGCGTACATCAGCGAATACTCGCCGTACCAGAACGTTGATCGCGGCGTGAACTATCCGAAACCCTTTTTCACCACTTCGACGCGCGACGACCGCGTGCACCCGGGCCACGCGCGCAAGATGGTCGCGCGCATGACGGAGATGGGTCACGATCTGCTCTATTTCGAAAACACGGTCGGCGGGCACGCCGGCGCCTCGGACAACACGCAACGGGCGAGAAACGAGGCCATGATCTACAGCTACCTGTGGGATCAACTGGGTACGAGGTAAGGAGACCGGACGGAGAACACCTGCAGCGCCACCCAACAGTCTATTTTGGGATCAACCGGATATCAGGTAACGAGACCGGACAGCGCTGGCGGCGCCATTGGAACTGCTGAAACAGTTGAACTATCCGCGCAGGCTTCCTGCGTCGATTTCCGGCCCGTTTCAGGCGCCCGCGACATCGCAAGCCGTGCTGTGCTGGCGTCTGTTTGCGGAAGATTGATTATCCTGAACCTGTGGCCCTACGTTGGCGGATCATTTCCATCCATTACGCGGAGACAGCAGACCAATGAAAGACAAGCGAACACCCACTCCTGCATCGATCCGTTCGGCGGTTTCACTGGCATCCACGCTTGGCGCCAGCCTGCTGCTCGGTACCGCCGCGGCGCTGGCGCAAGGCCTGCCGACGGCGGATCCGGCGACCGTCGGCTTCTCGGCCGAACGGCTCGGGCGCATCGACGCCCTGGTCGAGAGCGCCGTCGCCGACGATCAGATCGCAGGCGCCGTTGCGCTCATCGCTCGGAACGGGCACGTTGCCCACTTTTCCGCCTACGGCATGGCCGACATTGACGACGGCGAGCCGATGCAGACCGACACGATCTTCCGCTTCGCCTCGATGACGAAGCCGATCACGAGCCTGGCCGTGATGATGCTCTACGAGGAAGGCCACTTCCTGCTCAACGAACCGGTCTCGAAGTTCATACCGGAACTCGGCGGTTTGAGCGTGCTGTCATCGGAGGGAGAGGGCAGCGTTCCCGCCGCCAACGAGATTTCGATCCACGATCTGCTGGCGCACACGTCGGGGCTGAGCTATCGCTTCATCGCGGAGGGCGCCGGACCCGAGGAGCTCGCGCACCGCTACGTTGAAGCCGGCGTCTCGGACGGTCTTTCGCAGACCGACGGGCTGATCGCCGACCTGCCGGGTCAACTGGCTCAGGTGCCGCTGCTGTTCGAGCCGGGTTCCCAGTGGGCCTACAGCCTGTCGATCGACGTGCTCGGCCGTCTCGTCGAGGTCGTCTCGGAGATGACGCTCGCGGAGTTTTTCGAGAACCGCATCTTCGAGCCGCTCGGCATGGTCGACACGGCGTTCTTCATCGATTCGGAAACGGCGGCGGCGCGGCTGGCAAGCGTCTACAACAACGGACCCGACGGCAGCCTGGTCGAACTCGGCCCCGAACCGATCGAACTCGGCACGCTCGTCTACTCGGCGGGCTTTCACTACGACGGGCCGCAGACCTACTTCTCAGGCGGCGCCGGGCTCGTATCGACGGCGAGCGACTACGCGCGTTTTCTACAGCTCATGCTCAACGGCGGCGAACTCGACGGCGTGCGGCTCATCTCCCCCAAGACCGTCGAGTTCATGACGCGTAACCAGATCGGCGAACTGAACGTCGCGCCCGGAATGAAGTTCGGTCTCGGCTTCGGCGTCATCGAGGATCCCGGTCAGGTCGGCGAGACGCAATCGGCCGGCAACTACTACTGGGGCGGCTTCTTCAACACGAGTTTCTTTGTGGACCCGAGCGAGCGGATGTTCGCCATCCTGCTGACGCAGCGATTCCCGGGCGACGAGATGAACGTCGGAGGAAAGTTCGGGACAGCGGTCTACCAGGCGCTGGTCGAATAAGGATGCAGCCGAACGTGGTCCGGCGTTATTCAGCCGCCGGCACCTGCTCGATCATGTAGTCGACGGCCGAGGTGACCTCTGCGTCGGACAGGTCGACACGCCCGCCCTTGGCCGGCATGAAACCGAGCTCGCCCTGATAGCCTGCGAGGGAGCGCTCGTGGAGGATCTCGATTCCCTGCTCGATTCGCGGCAGCCAGGCTTCTACGTCGCCAATTACCGGCGCCCCGCCGACGCCAGGCGCCGAGTGGCACAGATAACAGGCTTCGTTGTAGGTCTGCGCGCCTGTGAGCACGGTGTCTACCGGCAGGGGCGCCGCGATCGCGATCGTGGCGGCTGCCGCTTCTATTTCCGGGTCGCCGATCAACAGCACGCTGCCGACCGGACGAATCCGTTCCGCGATGGCGGCCTGGATCTCGGGATCGTCGAGCGGGAACTGGTCCCTGGCCTCGATCGCGTTCATGCGCACGAAGAACACGAGCCCCGCGATCACGCCGACAAAGATGCCGAGCGCGAGCATGAAGCTGTCGAAAAATCGATGATCCCGTGTGCTCAAGGTGCCTTCCCGAGGCCTGAAGCGGCGCGATTATAGCCCAGCGTATCGGGCAGGCCAGCGCCGCTCAGCGGCTTCGGTCGAGGCAGCGCATCTGCAGCGCTTCGGCCAGGTGGGCGACTTCCGGTTTCTCGCAGTCTTCGAGGTCCGCAATGGTTCTTGCGCACTTGAGCACGCGCACCGTGCCGCGTGCGCTGAGCTGCCACTGCCGCACGGCCTGCTTGAGCAAGTCGAGCCCGTCGCGCTCAAGCGGCACGGCGCGCCAGACCGCCGAATCGTCGAGCTGCGAGTTGAGGCAGCCGTCCCGGGCGAGCTGCCGTTCGCGAGCGGCGGCGATGCGCTTGCCGAGTTCGGCCGATTCCGATCCCTCGGAGCTTGACGCAAGCTCCCCGAAGCTGACCTGCGGGACCTCGATGTGCAGGTCGAAGCGGTCGAGCAAGGGCCCGGAGACGCGGCCCTGGTATTGCTGCAGGCGCGTCAGCGAGCATCGGCAGCGATCGGTGCCGTCGCCGAGATAGCCGCACGGGCATGGGTTCATCGCGGCGATCAACTGGAACCGGGCCGGGAAGGCGATCTGCTCGCGCACGCGGGAGATTCTGACGACGCCCGACTCCATCGGTTCGCGCAGGGCTTCGAGCGCAACGCGCGAGAATTCCGGCAGTTCGTCGAGGAACAGCACGCCGCGGTGAGCGAGCGAGACTTCTCCCGGACGCGGACGTGCCCCGCCGCCGACGAGCGCCTGTGCCGACGTCGTGTGGTGCGGCGCGCGAAAGGGCGGGTCGATACCGTCGGCGAGTGCGGAGCGTTCGCCCGCCACCGAGGCGATGCTTGCGACGCAGAGCGCGTCTTCCCAATCGAGCGGCGGGATCAGCCCCCGCAGCCGCTCGGCGAGCATGCTCTTGCCGCTGCCCGGCGGGCCGACCATGAGCATGTTGTGGCCGCCCGCGGCAGCGATCGTCAGGGCGCGCTTGGCTGCGGCGTGGCCGCGCACGTCGCTGATGTCGGCTGCGCCCAGGCGCGTGCGCGGCGGCTTGCGCGGGGCGATGCGCGGCAGGCTCGCGTTGCCTTCGAGGTGATCGAGGACTTCGTTGAGATGGCTCGCGCAGTAGGCCTCGGCATCCTCGACGAGCGCGGCTTCGGCGACGTTACCGGCGGGCAGGATCACGCGGCGGTTCGCGGCCCGTGCGGCGAGCACGGCAGGCAAGGCGCCGGTGACGGGCCTCAGTTCACCGCCGAGCGCGAGCTCGCCGATGAACTCGATATCGTCGGTTTTCCACTCCTTGCCCTCGTTGGCCTTGACGACGCCGAGCGCGATCGCGAGATCGAACCGGCCGCCGTCCTTCGGGACATCGGCCGGACCGAGATGGGCAGTGATTCGGCTGGGGGGAACGGGCAGCCCGCTCGTGTGCAGCGCCGCGCGTACGCGGTCGCGGCTCTCCCGCACGGCCGCCGTAGGCAGCCCCGTGATCGCGAAGGCCGGCAGCCCGCCCGCAAGGTGCACCTCGACGGTCACCTCGAAAGCCGTGAGGCCGGATTGGCCCCGGCTGATCAGCCGTGCGAGCGACATGCGCGGCGCCGGTCGAGAGCCGGGTCACGGGCGCAGGCAGTGCCCGCGCGGTCGTCGAAATGCGAGCGGCAAGTGCAACTGCGCCGCCGCTCGGGCGCCGGGCCGTCGACGCGGGAAGGACAAGTGCAGGTGCGGTTCCGCTCGGGCGCCGCCACTCCCGATGGGTCAATCGCTGTCGAGCGACTCCTCGAGCTCCGCGAGCCGCGCCTCGAGCCTGGCGAGTTTCTCGCGGGTCCGTTCGAGTACGGCGGTCTGCAGATCGAATTCCTCACGACTCACCAAATCCATGCGCTCGATACCGGATTGCAGCAGCGACTTGACGTTGCGCTCCACGTCCTCGCCCAGCGCCTTGATGTTCGCGGGCACGGTCTCGGCCAGTTGGCGGGCGATCTTGTCGAGATCGGGGCGCTTGGGCGTGTCGTTCATTTCACTTTCCTCGGGAACCGTTTGCGACTGATGAATCAGGCGGATGTGTCGACAAATAGCGATCATAACCCCGTTGGTCGGCGTTGCGGCGGTCGAGGCGGAATTCAGGGGCGCACAGCCCTGGGAGACGGCGGTTGAGCCGCGATTCGACGGCACGGGCGGGGGCTCCGCGCATGCTAGACTGCGGGCGAGTTTGCCGAGTGGCCATGACTTGCGGCGCATTGCCGGTCCGTCAGGATGCGAGTCTTGCGACGAGACCGCGCCGGACCGACCCCGAGCGATGAGACGATGAGCGAGAAAGAGACGCCAAGCCAGGCGGAACCGGAAAACACACCCGAGGAGAAAACGGCGGCTGCCGAAAGCGGCGAGGCAGCGGCTGGCGAGGAGTCGGTTTCCGAGGCGAGTGCAGCGGCAGAAACTGCGGTCGATGACTCCGCTTCGGCCGAGGAAGAGTCCGCGGTTGCCGACGAGACGGCGTCTGGCGACGACGCCGCGAAAACCGACGCGGCCGCATCAGGCGACGACGCTGCAAAAACCGACGATGCCGCATCCGGCGACGACGCTGCGACAGCCGACGAGGTCGCATCGGGCGACGACGCTCAAGATACGAACGAGGCGGTATCGGACGCTGAGGCGGCCATTGCCGCGGCACTTGCGCGCGACGCAGAAGCCGCGTCTGGCGACCGCGACACGACCGCGAGTTCCGATCGTCCTGCCGGCGGTGCCGTGCGCGCCTTGCGGCCCGGGAGGATCGGCGCCGTGGCGGCATTGCTCGCAGCCGTCGCCGTCGTGATTGTCGCGGCAGTGCTGTGGCGACAATTTCTCGAGAGCTACGTCAGCGGCGAAACCGCGCCCACTGCTACGGAAACCGCCGGCGCTGAGAGTTCACCCGTCAACGGCGGGACTGGCGTTGCGGCCGGCGCCGCGGTGAGCACGGCGGCCGACATCAGCAGCCTCGAAGAACGCATCGCGGCACTCGGCGAAGAACTGACGGCCAGCCGCTCCGAACTCGCCGTTCGGATGGACCGGGCCGAGGCGCTGCTCGAGAGCCTGCCGACGCAGTTCGCGACACTTGAAAGGCGCGTCGGCGCGGTCCAGGGCAGCTCGCGCGAAGCGCGCGAGGGCCTGCTGCGGGCGGAAGCCGAATACTATCTGACGCTCGCCAATACCGAGCTTGCGCTTGCCGGGCGCTGGGAGAACGCCATCGCGGCGCTCGAAGTCGCCGACGACCGGCTGCGCGTACTGGCGAATCCGGCGTTGCGCCCGGTCCGCGAGGCGATCGCCAACGAACTCATTGCCCTCAACGCCGTGGAACTGCCCGACATCGAGGGCGTCGTCATCACGCTCGGGCAACTGTCCGAACAGGCGGCCGGGCTGCCGCTCAGGCCGAGCGGCCCGAACCGGTTCGCGGCGCCCGAAACCGGGCTCGAGGGCTCGCAGCCCGGGCTCGACAGGCTCTGGCTCAGCATCAGGAATGCGCTCGGCAGCGTCGTGTCCGTCGAGCGGCGCGAGGCGCCCGTCACTCCCGTGCTCACGGCTGCGGAGCAACAGCTCGCCAGGCGCCAACTGCAGCTCGAACTGCAGCTTGCGCGTTTCGCGGCGACGAGCGGCCGGCAGGAAGCCTTCTCGACGAGCGTGCTCGCCGCACGCACGCTGCTCGAGCAGGACTTCGATGCCGACAGCGCGGCCGTGCAGAACGCCGTCACGCTGCTCGATGAACTTGCCGATGGCGACATCGCGCCCGTCAGGCCCGACATCGGCGGTTCGCTGTCCGCACTGCGCGCACTCGCTGCCGAGGGAGAGTGATGCGCTACGGGGTCTGGGGCGTTGCCGCCCTGCTCGTGGGCGCGTTCGCCGCGCACTTTCTGTTGCAGGACAACGGCTACGTGCTGATCAACTTTCGCGGCTATGTCGTTGAGATGTCCGTTCCGGGGCTGGTCTTCGCGCTCGTCGTGCTTTACGTGGTCGTGCGCGTTCTCGTGAGAATCTGGCGCATGCCGCGCGATCTCGGTACGGCCGTGGCCGAGCACCGGGTCAGGCGCGCGCACCGCAAACTGACGCGCGGGTTCATCCACCTCTCCGAAGGCGACTGGCGCGCCGGCGAGCGCCTGCTGACGCGGGGGCTCAAGGGCTCCGACACGCCGCTCGTCAACTACCTCATGGCCGCGCGCGCGGCGCAGTTGCAAGGCTCGGCCGAACGGCGCAACGAGTGGCTCAAGCTCGCCTACGAAGAACTGCCCGAGGCGGAGACGGCGGTGCTCCTGACCCAGGCCGAGCTGCAGTTCGAGGCCGGCGAACTCGAGCGTGCGCTCGCGACGCTGGAGCGCATCCTCGAGTCGAACCCCAACCACCCCGCGGGTCTCGGACTGTTGGCGCAGACCTGGCGGGCGCTCGGCGACCGGCAGCAACTCGGCGAGCTTCTGCCCCGTCTCGGCCACGCAAAACTCAGTCCGGAACAGCTCGAGAGCATCGCCGCGGAGGCCTTCGGCTGGCTCGTCGACAGCGACCGCCTGACGCTCGCGCGGCTTGACGGGCACTGGAGCGCCTTGTCGGGACAGCTCCGCAGGGCGCCCGCGCTCCTGCGCCTCAGAGCGCTTGCGCTGGCACGGCTCGGCAAGGGGGACCAGGCCGAACGCGAGCTGCGCGCGGCGCTCAAGCGAAGCTGGGCGGCCGATGTCGTGCGTGCCTACGGCGAGGTCCGGGGCGCCGATCCCATCAAGCAGCTCAGGCAGGCGGAGAGCTGGCTTGAGGAGCATCCCGAGGACGGCGCCCTGTTGCAGGCGACCGCGCGTCTTTGCATGTCGAACGAACTCTGGGGCAAGGCGCGCAGCTACCTCGAGTCGAGCCTGGCGCTCGCGCCGGACGCGGAAGGCTACGCCCTCTACGGCCGGCTGCTCGATCTGCTCGGCGAGGGAGACAAGGCGGCGCTGTCCTACCGCTCGGGCCTGAGTCTCGCGAGCGGCGCGGATCCCGATGTCCCGGCGCTCGATGCGCCGCCCGCGGTGGCGCGCCTGTCCAGCGACGAATCTCCGGCGGGCACGCCTTCTCCGCCCGCGCCCGTCGGTTCCGGCTGAGTCGCGCGCTCCCGCAACGGGAGAGAGCCCCGGCCGGCGCGCCGCGCGTCAGTCGATCCCGAGCTCCTCCCAGATCGTGTCGATCCTCTCGACGACCTCGCGCGACATCGTGATCGGCCGCCCCCAGGCCCGGGTCACTTCGCCGGGCCACTTGTTCGTCGCATCGATGCCGAGCTTCGAACCGAGGCCGGCCGTGGGCGAAGCGAAGTCGAGATAGTCGATCGGCGTCGATTCCACGAGCACCGTATCGCGCTTCGGGTCCACGCGCGTGGAAATCGCCCAGATGACGTCCGGCCAGGAACGCACATCGATGTCCTCGTCGACGACGATCACGATCTTCGTGTACATGAACTGACGCAGAAACGACCAGACCCCGAACATGATGCGGCGCGGGTGGCCGATGTATTCCTTGCGCATGCTGACCACGGCGACGCGGTACGAGCACGCTTCGCTCGGCAGGTAGAAGTCGGCGATCTCGGGAAACTGCGCGCGCAGCAGCGGCACGAAGACGTCGTTGAGCGCGAGACCGAGAACCGCGGGCTCGTCGGGCGGCCGGCCCGTGTAGGTCGTGTGATAGATCGGATCGCTGCGATGCGTGATCCGCTCCACCGTCATGACGGGGAAGCTCTCCACCTCGTTGTAGTAGCCGGTGTGATCGCCGAACGGGCCTTCGGGCGCGGTGTCCTCGGGCGCGATGTGGCCCTCGAGCGTGATCTCGGCGTGCGCCGGGACCAGCAGATCGGAGCCCAGGCACTTGACGAGATCGGTACGCCGCCCGCGCAGCAGGCCCGCGAAGGAATACTCCGACAGCGTGTTCGGGATCGGCGTGACGGCCGCGAGGATCGTCGCGGGGTCCGCGGCAACGCTGACGGCGACCGGGAACGGTTCGCCGGGATGGCGCCGGCGCCAGGCCGCGAAATCGGTCGCGCCGCCGCGGTGCGCGAGCCAGCGCATGATCGCGCGATTGCGGCCGATGACCTGCTGGCGGTAGATGCCGAGGTTCTGCCTGCCGCCGTCGGGTCCGCGGGTCGTGGTCAGCCCCCAGGTGATGAGCGGTCCCGCGTCCTCGGGCCAGCAGGTCTGGATCGGCCAGGCGCCGAGATCGACGTCGTCGCCTTCGATCAGGTGTTCCTGGCAGGGCGCCGTGCGCAGCGTGCGCGGCGCCATCTTGAGCACTTCGCGGAGCAGCGGCAGCTTCGACCAGGCGTCGCCGACGCCGCGCGGCGGCTCGGGCGACTTGAGGGCGGCCAGCAGCTTGCCGAGGTCCTCGAAGCCTTCCGGGCCGTCGGTCCCGAGGGCGGCGGCGATGCGGTCGGCCGTACCGAACAGGTTCGTGAGTACGCGAACGTTGCCGTCGCCGGCAGCGCTGAAAAGCAGGGCCGGACCCTGGCGTTCAAGCGTGCGCCTCGAAATCTCGGTGAGTTCGAGATGCGGGCTGACCGGCGTCGAAATCTCGCGCAAATCGCCGCGTTGCCTGAGCAATTCGAGAAAATCGCGCAGGTCGCCGATCTTGTGTTGCGGTGCCGGCCAGAGCGAGTCCATTTATAATCGTGGCGCCGATCGCTGGATCGGCCATGTCGTCATTTGGCCCGCGACATTAACCTTCCTTCCCGAGCCTTGCCAACCGAATGCAACTTGAGTTCGCGAAAATGCATGGGCTGGGTAACGATTTCATGATCGTTCGCTGGCCTGACGGGATCGCCGCGCCGTCGCCGGATCGCGTGCGCTCGCTCGCCGACCGGCGCCTCGGCGTGGGCTTCGACCAGTTGTTGCTGATTGGCCCGATGAACGCCGGCGGCGACGGCGCAAGCTACAGGATCTTCAACGCCGACGGCGGCGAAGTGGAGCAATGCGGCAACGGCGCGCGCTGCGTCGCGAGTTTTCTGGCCCGCGCGCCCGGCGAGAAGCTGAGCCTGACGAGTTCGGGCGGGACGATCGAGGCCGAAGTCCTCGACGACGGCTGCGTCACGGTCGATTTCGGCGAGCCGGATTTTCGGCCGTCATCCCTGCCGTTCGAGGCGCCGCGCCAGAGCGAACGCTACCGCTTGACGCTCGGCGCGGGCGAAGCTGAATTCGGCGCCGTGTCGGTCGGAAATCCGCATGCGGTGATCGAGGTCGATTCGGTGGATCGGGCGCCGGTCGGTATACTTGGCGCCGAGCTGGCCGCGCACCGGAAATTTCCGCAAGGCGTCAACGTCGGCTTCATGCAGCGCGACGACCGCGAGCATATCCGGCTCAGGGTCTACGAGCGCGGCGTCGGCGAAACGCGGGCCTGCGGCACCGGGGCGGCGGCGGCAGTGGCGGTCGGCCGAAGCCGGGGGTGGCTGGCCGAACGGGTGACAGTGAGTTTGCCGGGCGGCTCATTGCGCGTCAGTTGGCCCGGGCCGGGCGCTCCGTTGCGCCAGACCGGTCCGGCAACCAGGGTCTACGAGGGTCGGATCGAGCTATGAGCCAACACGAACGCAGCACCGAGGAGACCTGGCCGTTCACGGAGGCCGAGATCGCCAGCTACCTGCACGAGACCCCCGACTTCTTCGAGCGCCACCCCGCGTTACTGTTGCACATGAGCATGCCTCACGCGGCGGGCAGCGCCGCGGTCTCTCTCGTCGAACGGCAGGTGTCGATGCTGCGGCAGCGCAACGCCGAGCTCAAGCGGCAACTCAGGGAACTCGTGAGCATCGCCGAGGACAATGACGCGCTCGTCACGAACATCATCCGCCTCGGCGTCAGCCTGATTCGCGCGCCCGACACGGACACCCGGCTGGCGCGATTGAAGTCGAGCCTCAGGAAGGACCTGTCTGCCGAACACGCCGCGCTCGTGCTGTTCGAGCCGGGCGCCGAGCCGGCTGCTTCGCCTTCGGGCTTCGCCCTGCGCATCGACCGGGATCACGCCGCGCTCGAGCCGTTCAGCGCTTTCCTGCGCACCGCGCGGCCGCGTTGCGGGCCGCTCACTACGGACCAGAGGAAGCTCGTTTTCCGCGTCAGCGTCGAGTCCGCCGCGCTCGTGCCGCTCGGCGCCGGCGCCAGGCTCGGCTTCCTCGTCATCGGCAGCAAGGACCCGGACTACTTTAATCCCGCCAAGCGGACGGACTATCTCGGCCGCCTCGGCGATCTCGTCGCGGCCGCGATCGAGAGCGGGCAGCCAGATAGCGATGGACACCGGGAAACCTGAGCCAACACGAGACGGGTCGCAAGCGCCGGGCGCAGGCAGTCAGTCGCTGACGGGCGCCAGGGAACTCGAACGGTATCTCGACCGGCTCGCGACGGAACGCCGGCTGTCGCCGAACACCGTGTCGGCCTACCGGCGCGATGTCGGCGCGCTGCTCGATTTCTGCGCGCGCGAGAAGGTTGGGTCGCTCGACCGGCTCGGCGTCCATCACATCAGGCGTTTCGCGGCCGAGAACCATGCGCGGGGGCTTTCGCCGCGCAGCATCGCACGGCGCTTGTCGGCCGTCAGGAGCTTTCTCGCCTCGCTCGTCGAGCGGGGCGCGCTGGGATCGAACGTCGCCGTGCACGTGCAGGCGCCGAAACCGTCGCGGCGGCTACCGGCGACGCTCGACGCCGATCAGGTGGCGAGCCTGCTCGAGATTGCTGCGGACACCGATCTCGCGATTCGCGATCGTGCGATGCTGGAACTCTTCTATTCGTCGGGGCTCAGGCTCGCCGAGCTCGTCGGCATGAACGTCGACGATGTCGATTCCGACGACCGCACCGTGCGCGTCACCGGCAAGGGCGCGAAGAGCCGGGTCTTGCCGGTCGGGCGCGTCGCGCTTCGGGCCATCGACAGTTGGCTCCCGGTGCGCGCGGAATTCGTCAGGGGCGACGAGCAGGCCATGTTCGTGAGCCGGCGCGGGACGCGGCTTGCGGCGCGCAGCGTGCAGGCCCGGCTCAATCACTGGGCGCGCGCGCAGGGCAGCCCCACGCGCGTGCATCCGCACATGCTCAGGCACTCGTTCGCGACGCACCTGCTCGAATCGAGCGGCGATCTCAGGGCCGTGCAGGAAATGCTCGGCCACTCGAGCCTGTCGACGACGCAGGTCTACACCCACCTCGATTTCCAGCATCTCGCGCAAAGCTACGACAAGGCGCATCCGCGCGCCCGGCGCAGCGAGCGACGCCGTCCGAAGTCCTCGTGAGCGAATTCCACGGTACGACGATCGTCTGTGTACGGCGTGACGGCCACGTCGCGCTCGGCGGCGACGGCCAGGTCACGCTAGGCGACAAGGTCGTCAAGGGCAACGCGAGCAAGGTCCGGCGGCTGCACGACGGCACGGTGCTTGCCGGCTTCGCGGGCGGCGCGGCGGACGCCTTCACGCTGTTCGATTTCTTCGAGTCGAAACTCGAGCAGTACGGGAATCTGACCCGCGCGGCGATCGAGCTCGCCAAGGACTGGCGCACGGACCGCATGCTCCGGCGGCTCGATGCGCTGCTCTGCGTGGCCGACAGGGAGAAATCGCTGCTGATTTCCGGTACAGGCGACGTGATCGAGCCCGAGCACGACATTCTCGCCATCGGCTCCGGCGGCGGCTACGCGCAGGCCGCGGCGCAGGCGCTGCTCGCGCACACCGACCTCGACGCCCGCCGCATCGTCGAGGAGGCGCTCGCCATCGCCGGCGATATCTGCATCTACACGAACCGGACCATCCACGTCGAAGAGCTGTAGGGACGGACCTCAAGAATCATGTCGATGACCCCCAGGGAAATCGTCCAGGAGCTCGACAAGCACATCGTCGGCCAGGACGAAGCCAAGCGCGCCGTCGCGATCGCCTTGCGCAACCGTTGGCGGCGCAGCCAGGTCCGCGAACCGCTGCGCGGCGAGATCACGCCGAAGAACATCCTCATGATCGGCCCGACCGGCGTCGGCAAGACCGAGATCGCCAGACGCCTCGCGCGGCTCGCGAAGGCGCCGTTCATCAAGGTCGAGGCGACGAAGTTCACCGAGGTCGGCTATGTCGGCCGCGAGGTCGATTCGATCGTCCGGGATCTCGTCGACATGGCCGTCAAGATGTTGCGCGAGGACGCGATGCAGCGCGTCAGCCACCGCGCCGGCGATGCCGCGGAGGATCGCCTGCTCGATGCGTTGCTGCCGGGTTCGGCCGACGCCGACGACGGGCGCGATACGCGGCAGAAATTTCGCAAGAAGCTCCGCGAGGGGGACCTCGACGAACGCGAAATCGAGATCGACGTGCAGGCGCCGGCCGTCGGCGTAGAGATCATGGCGCCGCCGGGCATGGAGGAGATGACGAACCAGCTCCAGAGCATGTTCCAGAACCTCGGCAGCGGCCGGCAACGCACGCGCAAGCTCAAGATCAAGGACGCGCTCGGTCTGCTCGAGGACGAGGAAGCGGCAAAGATGATCGACGAGGAGGACATCAAGGTCGGCGCGTTGCGGGCCGTGGAGGAGGACGGCATCGTCTTCGTCGACGAGCTCGACAAGGTCGCGCGGCGCGCCGAGACGCACGGGGCCGATGTCTCGCGCGAGGGCGTGCAGCGCGACCTGCTGCCGCTCGTGGAGGGCTGCACGGTCAGCACGCGCTACGGCATGGTCCGCACCGACCACATCCTGTTCATCGCATCGGGGGCGTTCAGCGTCGCGAAGCCGTCGGACCTGATCCCGGAGCTGCAGGGACGGTTCCCGATCCGGGTCGAGCTCGGCGCGCTCGGCATCGAGGAGTTCGTCAGGATACTGACCGAACCCGACGCCTCGCTGACGCAGCAGTACCAGGGCCTGCTCGCGACGGAGCGCGTGCAACTCAGCTTCGACGCCAGCGGCGTCCGGCGGATCGCCGAAGTGTCGTTTCAGGTCAACGAACGCAGCGAGAACATCGGCGCCCGGCGGCTGCACACCGTGCTCGAACGCCTGCTCGAAGTGATTTCCTACGAGGCCGCCGACCGCGGCGGCGAGACCGTGGTCGTCGATGCGGATTACGTCGATCGTCATCTGGGCGAACTGCTCCAGGATGAGGATCTGAGCCGGTACATCCTGTAGTCGCCCATGGCAAGCGCCCCGGTGAATTGGCCTGAAGAGCTGGCTGCCGAAAACGCCCGATCGCTCGACTGCGCACTTTGCCTGGCAGCCCGCAGCAAGAGACGCGCGGCTCCTCGAGACCGGCGAAGCGGCCGCCCGGCAAGGCGCGAACGGTCGGCAACGCAACGGCGCGGGGCTTGAGCGTTGCCTGACCGAGCTTCGCCACCGCCCGTTCCGACGGCGCTCACGCTCAGGCGCGGCCGCCGCGAGCTCGAGATCGAGTTCTCCGACGGCCTGTCGGCCGTGCTGACGGCGGAGTATCTGCGCGTGCATTCGCCGTCGGCGGAGGTCACCGGTCACGGCGTCGGCGAAGGCGTTCTCGTGACCGACAAGCAGGATGTCGCGATCGAGCGCATCGAGCCCGTCGGCCGCTACGCCGTCAAGCTCGTGTTCGACGACGGCCACGACACCGGGCTTTATACGTGGCCTATACTTCACGAGCTCTGCCGCGAGCGGGAGCGTAAGTGGCGGCGCTATCAGGCGCGGCTTGCCGAGCGTGGCCGCGAGCAGCGTGCGCGATAGGACGATGGCCCGGCAGCACGGCCACGGCTGAGGCGGCTCCCGCAGGCGCCGGACCTGTACCGTGTCGTTGCGTGGCTGAGCGGGCGGAAGTGAGCGATGACGACTGACAACACTGCGCGAGGCGGCGAACCGTTGACCGACTTCGGTTACGAGCGCCTGCCCTCGAGCGAGAAGAAGGGCCGCGTGAGGGACGTGTTCGATTCCGTCGCGCCGCGCTACGACCTGATGAACGATGCGATGTCGCTCGGGCTGCATCGCCTCTGGAAGCGGTTCACGATCGCAAGGACCGGGCTCCGGGAAGGCCAGGCCGCGCTCGATGTCGCCGCCGGCAGCGGCGATCTCGCGGTCGGCCTCGCGCGTCGGGTCGGTCCTACGGGCCGCGTCGTCGTCACAGACATCAACGAATCGATGCTCAACGTCGGCCGCGACCGGCTGCTCGATGCCGGCCTCGTCGGCAATATCGACTACGTGCTGGCCGACGCCGAGGCGCTGCCGTTTCGGTCGAAGGCGTTCAACTGCGTCACGATCGGCTTCGGGCTGCGCAACGTGACGGACATGCAAGCCGCGCTCGCCTCCATGTACCGCGTGCTCCGTCCCGGCGGGCGGCTGCTCGTGCTTGAGTTCTCGCCCCCAAAGCTCGGGGCGCTCGAGCCCGCCTACGATTTCTACTCGTTCCAGGTGCTGCCGCGGCTCGGACGCCTGCTCGCCGGGGATTCGGAGAGCTACCGCTATCTCGCCGAATCCATCCGCCGTCATCCCGATCAGGGCGCGATGCAGCGCCTGCTCGAGGCGGCCGGTTTCGAGCGCTGTACCTGGCACAATCTCTCGGCCGGAATCGTCTCCCTGCACGCCGGCTACCGGCTGTAGCCGCGATGCTGCTCGCGACCTGGGAACGCCTGCTCAACCGGGGCATCGCCGACTCGACGGCGGCGAGGACCTGCGCCGAAGGACTTGAAGGCGAGAGCCTCGCGGTCGAGGTCGCGGGCCTCGGCATCGCGGTGACCGTGCGCGTCCGGCGCGGGGAGGTTCTTCTTGCGGTCCGCGACGACGAGCCGGTCAGCGCCGAGCTCAGCGCAAGCCCCTTCGACCTGCTGCGCCTGGCGGCCGCGGGCGGCTTCAGCCACGTTCGCGGCACGCAGGCCGAGATCAGCGGCGACCTGCATGTTGCCGAGGCATTTGCCGAGCTGCTGAAACTTGCAAGGCCGGATCTCGAAGAGGAGCTGTCGGGCTGGATCGGCGACATCGCGGCGCACGAGATCGGCGATTTCTCGCGGGCGCTGGCGCGCTGGGGAGCGGCGGCCGGCGAGTCGGTCACGGCAAGCACGGCGGAGTACCTGCAGGAGGAGAGCCGCGTCATGCCCGGGCGCTACGAGGTCGGAGCGTTCTACCGGGATGTCGAACGCTTGTCCGACGACGTCGATGGCGCCGCCGAACGCCTGGACCGCCTAGCGCGCCGCCTGGTCCGCTCAGTCTCCCGGCGGAAGCGTTCCGACCAGCTCAGCCCGCCATCGGTCGATTCGCCATGAACGCCGATTTCGAAAAAGGTCCCTTGAGGGTTGACCCAGGCCGAATGCCATGCGCCGCTTACGCTTGCTGCTGAGACTCTTCGCCATCGAGCGCACGCTGCTGCGCTACGGGCTCGACGAGATCGTGCTGCGCACGCACCTGTTCAGGCCCATCGCGGCTCTGCGCAAGCTGCTCTTCTTCCGCAGCAAGGCATCGCGCGGCCCGCTCGGCGCGCGGATCAGGCTCGCGCTCGAGGAACTCGGCCCGCTGTTCGTGAAGTTCGGTCAGGCCGTATCGGTGCGGCGCGACCTCTTGCCCCGCGAGATCGCCGACGAACTCGCGAAGCTGCAAGACGAGGTGCCGCCGTTCCCGGGCGAAGACGTGGTCGCGATCCTCGAGCGCGCCTTCGGCCGCAAGGTCGACGAGACCTTTGCCGAATTCGACACGACGGCGCTGGCCGCGGCGTCCATCGCCCAGGCTCACGCCGCGAAGCTTTCCGACGGTCACGAGGTCGTCGTCAAGGTCCTGAGACCCGACGTCCACGCGATGATCCGCCGCGATATCGAGGTGCTGTTCGCGCTCGCCGAACTTGCCGAACGGTACTGGCCCGAAGCGCGGCGCCTGCGTCCGCTCGAAGTCGTGGCCGAGTTCGAGAAGACGCTCGAGCATGAACTCGATCTCATGCGCGAGGCCGCGAGCGCCGCGCAGTTGAAGCGCAACTTCGAAGGGTCTGAGCAACTTTACGTCCCCGAAGTCCACTGGGACTACTGCCGGCCGAACGTGCTGACGACCGAGCGGATTTTCGGCGTGCCGATCAGCGACATCGACGAACTCAAGCGGCGCGGCGCCAACATCAGGCGGCTCGCCGAGAACGGCGTGGAGATCTTCTTCACGCAGGTGTTCCGCCACAACTTCTTCCACGCCGACATGCATCCGGGCAACATCTTCGTCGACGTGACCGACCCCGAGCACCCGCGCTACGTGGCGGTCGATTTCGGGATCGTCGGCAGCCTGAGCGCGCGCGACCAGATGTACCTGGCCGAGAACTTCCTCGCGTTCTTCAAGCGCGACTACCGGCGCGTGGCGAAGCTGCACGTCGACTCCGCCTGGGTGCCGGAGGACACACGCGTCGACGAGCTCGAGGCGGCGGTGCGCGCGGTCTGCGAGCCGGTCTTCAACAAGCCGCTCAAGGACATCTCCTTCGGCGTCGTGCTGCTCCGGCTGCTCGAGACGGCGCGGCGCTTCGACATGGAAGTGCAGCCGCAACTCGTGCTGCTGCAGAAGACGCTGCTCGCGATCGAAGGGCTCGGCCGCGAACTCTATCCCGAGCTCGATCTGTGGAGCACCGCCATGCCGATCCTCGAGGACTGGGTACGCGAGCGCCAGGATCCGCGCACCCAGGCGAAGCTGCTGATCGAGAACCTGCCGCAGATCGGCGAGGACCTGAGACTGGTCCCCGAACTGCTGCACAAGATCATCAGGCGGGCCGAACGGCGCCTGCACGAAACGCCGGCAGTTCGCGGCCGCATCGCGGGCCGAACGTTCCGGGGTCCCGGGCGCACGGTCCGGCGGCAGTTTGCAGGCGCCGTGCTGCTGATCGCGGGCGTGCTCTGGACCGGTCTGGAGGCGGAACCCGTATGGCTAGGCTGGATCGGCGCCGGGGCGGGACTGCTGCTGCTGTTCGTCGGTCGCCGGCGACCCCCCGGGAGGCGCCGTACGCGGTAGGCCGCTGAAGTTCAAACGAACGGCAGCGACGCGGGTCGCGGGCCGCCGTGGCGTCTTGCCGCGGGTTCGACCGAAATGATCGGGGCGGTAGCACGCGCGAAGCGAGGACGCTGCTCAGACGTCGCGGACCGGCTCGCTATTGGTCGATCGCGCGCGACTTCGCCCTTTCCGGCGTCGCGGTCGGTGAGCAGTTACTCCGACTCCGCGGCGTCCACGCCAAGACCGCCCGTAACGCCCTCGACCTGATTGCCGACCTGGATCGAGCGCGTAATCGCGATTTCGTAGGGCGCGGACCCCTGCGGATCGACGTTGCCGCACGAAAACGCGCGCAGCGTGCACTCCGATGTCGTATGCACGATGCCGCGCTCCGCCATCATTCGCGTCATGAGCTCGGTCGCTTCGGCCATGTGCAGTATCGCGTTGTTCGGCCTGAACGAGCCGACGCCGATGGCGTAGTCGATCGGCATCAGCGGCTCGATGCTGCCGCCGAAGGTGCCGTCGTTCTTCTTGCCGAGGTCGTGCACCGCGAGATCGGCGCCGGCGTCGACCAGATACTGGATCATCGAGACCTCACCGAAGTTCGCCGCCATCATGAGCGGCGTGATGCCGTCGTTGCACGCCCAATTGACGTCCGCGCCGTTCTCGACGAGATAGCGCATCGTCTCGAGCCGTTCCTCGACCGATCGCCCCTGGCTGTAGCCGTCGATCCAGCCGTAGCCCGAGGCGACGAGCAGCGGAGTCTCGTTGTCGCTGTTTCTGACGAGCGGGTCGGCGCCGCGTTCGTGCAGCAGCCGCACGAGCGTGATGTCGCCGGAATAGGCGGCGCGCATGAGCGGCGTTGCGAACAACACTCGCGGCGAGCCGCCGAAATTCCTGCGCGACTGGGGGCGGTTGTCGATCCAGGCGTTGGCATCGGCGCCCTCATCCAGCAGCTTTACGACGAGCGGCAGCGGATCTTCGGTCTGGATCCACGGGAATCCCGGATTCCACTCCATGTTGCGCCGGTCGACGGCCCAGAACAGCGGCGTGAAGCCTTCCGCATCGGGATGATTGACGTCGGCGCCGCGATCGACCAGCAACGAGGCCACGTCGTAGTGGCCGTTGTAGATCGCAAGCCCGAGCGCGTTCTTGCCGTCGGCCGCGATCGCATCGATGTCGGCGCCGATGTCGAGCAGCAGCCGCGCGGATTCGATTTCGCCCTCGCGCGCGGCGAACAGCAACGGAGTCAAGCCCCCGTTCGCATAGCCCTGCGGATATTCCTCGGGGTCGTAGTCGATCGGGACGGTTCCCTCGACGCCGCGGACGCGACCGCGCGGCGCGACGACCTTCGATACGACATCGACCGGCGCCCCGGCTGCGAGCAGGCGCGCAACGACCGCCGTGTGCCCTTCGTTGATAGCCCAAACGAGCGCTGATGTGCCACCCCAGCTTTCGACGGCCGCGACGTCGGCGCCGCGCTCGAGCAGCACGTCGACGGCGCCCGGCAGTCCCGTGCGCGCGGCGAGCATGAGCGCCGTATCGCCATCGGGAGTGAGGGGAGCGTTCGGGTCGACGCCGGCGTCGATCAGCAGGCGAATCGCTTCGGCGCTGCCGTTGATCGCCGCGAGCCTGAGCGGCGTCGCGCCGGTCCGGTTTGCGATCGTCGGGCCGGCGCCGGCCTCGAGCAGCGTCCGCGCGATCTCGATATCGTCGTTCCGAATGGCCCAATGAAGCGCGGTGGATCCGTCGACCTGCCGTTCGTCGACGTCGAAGCCGCTTGCGAGCGCGGCCCGGACGGCCTCGCCATCGCCGCGCATCGCGGCGTCCGCGACTTCACTGGCCGGCAGCTCGGCCGCCGCGAGGGACAGCAGCGCCATGGCCGTGATCCCGATGATGATCGAACGCATCGCCTTATCCCCCGAGTAAGGACTCATCGCCTTGAAGCAACAGGCCCCGGAAGGGCATATTACAAAAGAGAGGGGAGCTAATCGATGCAACAGGCGCCCGGCGGCAAGTCGATCGTGATCGCAGCCGTGGCCATCGCGGTGGTCGCGGCATGGATCGGTTCGTATTTCTTTTTCGGGAGTTCATTGCAAACGCGCCCGGACGCGGCCATGTCCGCCGATGCCGCGGCCGGCCTGGTCGGCGCCTACTGCGTCGATTGCCACGATGACATCACCCAAACCGCCAACCTGACGCTCGAGCACCCGGACTACGCGGACATCGCCCACGATGCCGAGCTGTGGGAGGCCGTGATCCGCAAGCTTCGCGCCGGCATGATGCCGCCGCCCGGCAATCCGAGGCCGGCCGACGCCGACTACGCGGCGTTGCGCGACTGGCTCGAGCAGGAGATCGACTCGGCGGCTGCGCCGACGCCGGGAACGAAAGTCCTGCATCGGCTGAACCGGACCGAGTACGCGAACGCGATCCGCGATCTGCTCGATCTCGAGATCGACCCGACCCTGTACCTGCCGCCGGACGATTCGAGCCGCGGCTTCGACAATATCGCGGGCTCGCTGACGATCTCGCCGACCCTGCTCGAGACTTACGTGACGGCCGCGACGAACATCGCGCGCATGGCCGTCGGTTTCTGGAATACGCCGACCGAGCGGCTGTACATCAACAGGACCGACAGCTCGCAGGTCTACGAGCTCGAAGGCATGCCGTTCGGCACGCGCGGGGGCATGGTCGTCCGGCACGTGTTTCCGGGCGACGGCGACTACACGTTCACGATCCGCAACCTCGGCGTCGGCATCTACATTCCGAACGAGACGCTGGAGCTCAGCATCGACGGCGAGCGCGTGCACGAGTGGACGTATACCGAGATGGGCATGAGCGCGGGCATGGATTCGGCGCGCGACGGGGAACTCGTCGTCACGCTGCCGGTCGGCGCCGGCTCGCGCACGGTCGGCGCGACGTTCGTGGCGACGAATTATCGGCCGAGCCTCGATACCGCCGAGCACTTCGCGCGCAAGTCGCTCGAGAACGGCCGCGTGGCGGAGCTTTCGAACTACCCGGTGATCGGCGCGATGAACATCCAGGGTCCGTTCGATGCAACGCGAGCGACCGACAGCGCGAGCCGCCGAAAAATCTTCACCTGTCGCCCGGCCACCCAGGCGGAGGAGGAAGCCTGTGCGACAGAGATCGTGTCGACGCTGACGCGCCGGGCGTTCCGGCGCCCGGTCCGGCCCGGCGATCTCGAGCTCTTCATGGGCTTCTACCAGGACGGCCGCGAGCGCGGTACGTTCGATGACGGCATCGAGCTTGCGTTGACGCGCCTGCTCGCAAGCCCGCAGTTCCTCGTGCGCGTCGAGGCTGAGCCCGAAGACCTCGCCCCAGGCGAGACCTATCGAATCGATGACCTCGAACTTGCATCGCGGCTCTCGTTCTTTCTCTGGAGCAGCCTGCCCGACGACGAGCTGATCGAGATCGCGGCTGACGGCCGCCTGAGCGACCCGGCGGTCCTGGAGCAGCAGGTGTTGCGGATGCTCGCCGATCCACGGTCGGCGAGCCTCATCGAGAACTTCGCGCAACAGTGGCTGTATCTGCGCAACCTCGACACCACCGCGCCGGCGCAGACGGTATTCCCCGACTGGGACGACGAGCTGCGCGAGAGCTTCCGCCGCGAGACCGAGCTTCTGTTCGAGCACATCATGCGCGAGGACCGCGACGTGCTCGAGATCCTCACGGCCGACTACACGTTCGTCAACGAGCGGCTCGCCCGGCACTACGGTATCCCGAACATCTACGGGTCGCGTTTCCGGCGCGTCGAGCTCGGGTCCGAGATGGATTATCGCCGCGGCATCCTGGGCCACGGCAGTTTTCTCTCGACGACCTGGGTGCAGAACAATCGCACGTCGCCGGTCAAGCGCGGCGTGTGGGTGCTCGAGAACATTCTCGGCACGCCGCCGCCGGAACCCCCGCCGAACGTGCCGGCGCTGGAGGAAACCTCGACGGAAGGCGCCGGTCGAAGGCTCACGCTGCGCGAGCAGATGACGATGCACCAGGCGCAGGAGCCGTGCGCGAGCTGCCATCTGATCATGGACAGCATCGGTTTCGCGTTGGAAAACTTCGCAGGCGATGGCCAGTGGCGCGCGAACGACGGCGGCGCCGGCGGCACGCCGATCGACGCCGCGGTCGAGATCTACGACGGCACGGTCGTCGACGGCCCGGTCGAGCTGCGCGAGGCGCTGTTGCAATACTCGCCGCAGTTCATGCGCATGCTGACCGAGAAAATGATGACTTATGCGCTCGGGCGCGGCGTCGAGTATTTCGATATGCCGACGATTCGTGCGATAGTTGGGGATGCCGAACAGAACGGGAACCGGTTTTCCCGTATCGTGCTCGGCATCGCGACCAGTGACGCGTTTCAGATGAGAACAAAGACGGTTCCGGAGGAAGCGTGATGTTCATAACGAAAAAACATCTGCCGAGACGAACGTTCCTGCGCGGCGCCGGCGCCACGATTGCGCTGCCGCTGCTCGACGCGATGATCCCGGCTGCAACGGCACTCGCACAGACGGCGGCTGCGCCGGTGCGGCGCTTCCTCGGCGTCTGGCATCCGCACGGCGCGTCGCCCGGTTACTGGAGCCCGCTGCAGGAAGGCAGGGACTTCGAATTCTCGTTCATCACCGAGCCGCTCGAGGCCGTGCGCGATCACACCGTGCTGATCAGCGGTCTCGACTGTACGGCGGCTTACTCGACGCCGGACGAGCCCGGCGGCAATCATGCCCGCGGCGCCGTCTTCCTGTCCGGCGTCAGGCCAAGGCGCGATGCCGTGAGCCCCTACCTCGGCGTCACGATCGACCAGATGATCGCCGAAAAGTACGGCCGCGATACATTGCTCTCGTCGATCCAGCTCGGCATCGAGGATGCGAGCCACAACTCCGGCAACTGCAACTGGGGCTATAGCTGCGCGTACACGAACTCGGTGTCATGGCCCGATCCGGAAACGCCGCTGCCGACCGAGATCAATCCGCGCATCGCCTTCGTACGGATGTTCGGCGACGGGTCGACACCGGAAGAACGGCGCCTCGGCCGGCTGCAGAGCGCAAGCGTGCTCGACTCGGTCACCCACGAGATTCCCGGATTCAAGCGCGGCCTCGCGATCGGCGACCAGGCCCGGCTCGACGACTATCTGGAGAAGGTCCGCGAGATCGAGCGCCGGATTCGCAACGCCGTGAACAACCCGGCCGCAGAGGTATCCACCGACGTGCCATTCGGCATTCCCGAGGACAAGGGCGCCCACTACAAGCTGATGTACGACCTGATCGCGCTCGCGTTCGAAGCCGACATCACCCGTTCGGCGACGCTGATGCTCGGGCGCGACCTGTCGGGCACGAGCCTGCCGGAATCGGGCTTCGAAGGCGGCTGGCACGGTATATCGCATCACGGCGACATCCCGGCGAACAAGGCCGGCTACGCAAAGGTGAACCGCTATCACGTCGCGCATCTCGCCGATTTCTGCGAACAGTTGCGCGACACGGCAGACGGCGACGGCAGCCTGCTCGACCATTCGCTCGTCTACAAGTCGAGCAACATGGGCAACTCGCACCGGCATGCGCACGAGAAGGTGCCGACGATCCTGGTCGGCGGCATCGACGGCACGTTCGAGGGCAACCGACATCTCGTGTATCGCGACAACACCGAGCGCTGCGCAAATCTGCTGCTCGCGATCCTGCACCTGTACGGTATCGAGCAAAACTCCATCGGCGAGAGCACGCATCCGCTCGAGATGGTCTGAGCCCGTCCCGTTCATGGGCACGATTCGCGCCGCAGCTCGAGGCTCGCTGCTGCTCGCGCTCTGCATCGTGTCGATCGATGCCGCCCAGGCGCAGTTCGAGAACAACCGCCGGCCGCCCCGGCCGGATGTCACTTTGCCCGACGGCCCTGCCCGGCAAGTGATTCTGCGCAACTGCACGAAGTGCCACGGTATCGACGAGTACGGCTACTACGCGCTCGACCGCAGCCACTGGGACGCCGTGATCGAACGCATGAAGACCGCGAAGAGCGGACTCGCCGAAGGCACGGACATCTCCGACGCCGACAAAGAAATCCTGCTGGACTGGCTCGTCGCCGAGTACGGGCCGGATTCGGAGCCGCTCGCCCGTCAGTACGTGATCCGGCCGCTCGAGGACTTCGAGCTGCTCGACGATGCTGGGGCGACCGAATTGATCCAGACCGGATGCAGCGAATGTCACGGCGTCGACACCGTGCTCGACGCGAACCTCACGGTGGAAGAGTGGCGGCTTCGGCTGATGCTCGAACTCAGCCGCGGCGGTGGTGTCCTGATCGCCGACACCGAGCCGCTCGTGCAGTGGTTGATCGGCCGCGACGGCCGCTGATTCGCTGCGTGCCGGCGCCACCCGGACGGCGCCAACGGCGTGAGCGATCTACGAGTCGGTTCGCTTGGGCTTGCCGCCGAGCGCCGTCATCGCCGCGACGATCTCGTCGATGACCCTGGCGATCATCGCTTCGTCGGCGCCGCGCACGACGAGGCTTGCGCCGTAGACGCCGTCGCGCGCGAACGGATAGCTGCCGATCTCGATGTCCGGCCAGGCCTCGGCGATGCGTTCGAGTGGCGCGGCGATGTCGCCTTCGCGAATGAAGACATCGACGCTGGCCGAGTGGATCGCCGCACCGGCTTCGAGTTGCGGCACGGCGGCCGCGAACATGGCCCGGGCGATGCTCGGGATACCGGCGAGCACGAATACATTGCCGATTCGAAACCCGGGCGCCGCGCTGACCGGATTGTGGATGAGCGTCCCGCCCGCGGGCACCCACGCCATCTTGAGCCGCGCTTCGTTGAGTTCGCCGATGCCGCGCGTCAGCAGATCGACGGCCTCCTCGTTGAGCTCGAGTTCGACGCCGAAGGCGCGCGCCACGGCTTCGGCCGTGATGTCGTCGTGGGTCGGGCCGATGCCGCCCGTGGTGAAGACATAGGTGAAGCGTTCGCGGCACTCGTTCAGATGATCGATGATCGCGGGAAACTCGTCGCGGACCACCCTGGCCTCGACGAGCCTGATGCCGAGCTTCGCGAGCTCGACGCCGAGGAACCTGAGATTGGCGTCCTGCGTCTTGCCCGACAGGATCTCGTTGCCGATGATCAGGACGCAGGCGGTCGCGGAGGTCCGCCCGCTCATGGAGTGTTCCCCGGATCGGTCGGCCGGAACAACGGCTCGGAAATCCGCAACGGCCTCGCCGTCGAGCGCCGCCAGATCGGAGTCAACGAGCATCGCCGGGTCATCGGTTCAAGCGTCCCCATCGGCTTTGCCGCACTGCCAGCAGGCGGAAAATTGCCCCTCGTTCGACTCTCCGCAGTTCCGGCAGCGCCAGCCGGACGACTCGTCCGCCCCGCGCCACTGTTGTTCGACGATGGCCCGCGCTCGCTCGAGATCGTCGTCGCGGACGACCCAGAGCTCGGGGATGCAGTCGATGAACGGAATCTCGCCGAGCCCGCCGGACAGTTGCTCGTTCCTGACGACGCAGGCGATGCCAGCCTGCTCGAGCACGTTCTTCAGATGCCCGATCTCGGCGAGCAATTCGTGCGTGGCGACGCGCTTCATCGGGCGGGCCTCAGCGAGCGGACGAACTCGGCCGGATCGTCGCCGCGCTCGAGCACCTCGACGAGCGCGGTGCCTACGACCACGCCGTCGGCGTGTTTCTCGATGGCCTCGACCTGGGCCCGCTCGCGTACCCCGAAGCCCGCGCAGACAGGCAGGCCGGAAGCAGCCTTGACCTGCGCCAGGTACTCGGTGGCCTCGGGCGGCAGCGAGACCGCGCGGCCGGTAATGCCCGTGCGCGTTACGGCATAGACGAAGCCCTCGCTCGCCGCGCAGAGCGCTTCGAGCCGCTCGGGGGGCGTGACGGGGGTGACCATCTGAACCAGGGCCAGTCCCCGTTGGCTCAGGGCCGCGCGCAGGGGGCCGCTTTCTTCGTACGGGAGATCGGGAACGATGAAACCCGAGATGCCGCACTCCACGGAACGCTCGGCAAGCGCGTCGTAACCGAAGACGAGTAACGGGTTCAGGTAGCTCATGAGCAGTATGGGCGAAGCGAGGTCCGGTTCCCGTCGCGCGAGTTCGTCGAATATCCACCTGAGACTGACGCCGTGCCCGATGGCCTGCTCGCTGGACCGCTGAATCGTCACTCCGTCGGCCATCGGGTCCGAAAACGGCACGCCGATCTCGACGGCGTCCGCGACCCGGGCCAGATCTTCGAGCGCGGGAAAGAACCGCTCGGGATCCGGGTATCCGGCCGTGAGATAAGCGACGATCGCGGCCTGCTCGCCTTGGCTGCGGGTCAGGGCATCGCGGATGCGGTCTCGCGGCGACACCGGCTCCAAACGGGCGTCGCCTTTGCGCTCGAGCGGCGGCAGCGACTCCGGCCGCGCGTCGCCTTCACGCTCACGCGGCGACACCGACCCCGGCCGCGCATTGCCGTTGCGGTCACGCGGCGACATCGACCCCGGCCTCGCTGCGCGGATAACGGCTCAGGATCGGCATGTCCTTGTCGCCGCGTCCCGACATGCCGATCAGAATGCGCCGTCCCGGATTGTTCGCCGCCCAGCGCTTTGCGCCTGCAAGGGCATGCGCGCTTTCGAGCGCGGGCAATATCCCTTCGGCCTCGCAGCACTCATCGAGCGCAGCCAGCGCTTCGGCGTCGCTCGCCGTCTCGTAGTCCACGCGGCCGACGAGCTTGAGCAGCGAGTGTTCGGGGCCGACGCCGGGATAGTCGAGGCCGGCCGAGACCGAATGCGTTTCCTGGATCTGGCCGTCGTCGTCATAGAGCAGCATCGAGTAGTTGCCGTGCAGGACGCCGGGTCGCCCGGCGGCGATCGTTGCCGAGTGCTGCCCGAGCGCGCTGCCGCAGCCGCCGGCCTCGATGCCGAAAAGCGCAATGTCGCGGTCGGCGAGAAACGCATGGAAGATGCCGATGGCGTTCGAGCCGCCGCCGACGCAGGCGAAGACGGCATCCGGGAGGCCCCCGGCGGCGAGCATCTGCGCGCGCGCCTCGCGGCCGATCACGGCCTGCAGTTCGCGAACGAGCAAGGGATACGGATGCGGGCCGATGGCCGAGCCGATGAGGTAATAGGTGCCTTCGGGGTCGGAAACCCAGTCCCTGATCGCTTCGTCGATCGCCGCGCGCAGCGTCCGGTCGCCGGAGGTCACGGCGACGACTTCCGCGCCGAGCCGGCCCATGCGGTCGACGTTCGGGGCCTGCCGCTCGACGTCGACCTCTCCCATGTAGACGACGCAGGGCAGCCCGAGCCGGGCACAGGCCGCTGCAGCGGCGACGCCGTGCTGGCCGGCGCCGGTCTCCGCGACGACGCGTTTCGCGCCGAGCGCCTGCGCGAGCAGGGCCTGGCCGATGCCGTTGTTGATCTTGTGCGCGCCCGTGTGCGCGAGGTCCTCGCGTTTGAACCAGACGTCGGCATCCCAGCGCTCGCCGAGCCGGGGAGCGTGGGTCAGCGCCGTCGGCCGTCCCACCCAGGTTTTGAGCTCCGCCTCGAGCCGCTGCCGGAAGTCGGCGGAGGGCAGCACGTCGCGGACGCCCTCGCTGAGCCGGTTGACGGCGGTCATGAGCGTTTCGGGCACGTACTGGCCGCCGAACGGCCCGAAGCGTCCGCGCTCGTCGGGCAGCTTTCCGGCGATCAGCGCATCCAGCAGGGCTTCGTGTTCGCTTGCATCCTCATGCATGGCGGTTCTCCAGGAATGATCCGAACAATTCGACGTTCATTCGTTCGGCGTAGCGTAGATCATTGCTTTGCATGACGGGGAATTTCGACGAACAAGGTTGTTCAGACGTTCCCCAGTGCCCGCACGCGGGCAATGAACTGTTCGATCTTCGCGGGGTCCTTCAGGCCGCGCTCCCTTTCCACGCCGCTCGACACATCCACACCCCAGGGCCGGACGGTGTCGATCGCTGCGCCAACGTTACTCGGGTCGAGACCGCCGGCGAGCACGAGCCTGGTGTTCCGCGCGAGCGTCCTTGCTTCGCTCCAGTCGGCCGTTTTCCCGGTACCGCTTTTTGCGCCCTCGAACAGTAGTCGCGAGGGATACCGAGGCCCGGCGGGCGCCCGGCCGTTCCGGTAAACCGGAAGTACCTCGCAGTCCTCGGGCAGACCGAGTTCGTCGAGGTCTTCGGCGTCGGTCTGCAGCCAGTCCGGCGCGAGCACGTCGAGTACCTGCCGGGCGTGCTCGGCGGTCGGATGGTGCATGACCGCGACCCGCAGAACGCCGTCCGGCACGCCCGCCGAAAGCTCGAGCGCCCGCTCGGCGCTGACCTCGCGCGGCGACGGTGCGAACACGAAGCCGACGGCGTCGGCGCCGGCGGCCACGGCCGCGGCCACGGCATCCGGCGTCGTCATGCCGCAGATCTTCACGAACATGCTCGCAGGTCCTCGCGAACGTTGCGGCCGGCGGCGAGCATGTCCCGGAGCGCCTGTTCGGGACGCCCGGACTGCATGAGCGCCGAGCCGACGAGGGCGAGTTCGTAACCGAGTTCGCTGACGGTGGCGGCATCGGTCGCGGAGCTTATCCCGCTTTCGGCCACGGTCGGCAATTCGACGGGGATGAACGGCGCCAGTTCGGCGAACCGTTCGAAGCGCACGTTGAGGTCCCTGAGATCGCGGCAGTTGACGCCTGCGAGTACTTGGGGAGCGCCCGACGCGAGCGGCAGCGCGGCGATGCGCTCGAGATCGCGCCGGTCGAAGGCCTCGAGCAGCACGAACAGACCGTACTCGCGCGCGCAGTCGACGAGTTCGCGTATTTCGGAATCCTCGAGCATCGTGACGATGACGAGCACACCGCCGGCGCCGGCCGCGCGGGCCTCCAGCACCTGGTAGGGCGAGGTCAGGAAGTCCTTGCGCATGACGGGGCAGCCATGCGCGGCGAGGGCGGCAGCGGCGTCCTCGAGATGGGACAGCGAGCCGTGGAACTCGTCGGACTCGGTCAGCACCGACACAGCCGCGGCGCCGCCCCGGGCGTAGGCTGCAAGCTGCTCGCCGCGGTCGAAACTTCGCGTCGCGAGGCCGCCTGCCGCAGGCGAACGCAGCTTGAGTTCCGCGATCAGGTCGAAGCCGCCGAGTTCGAGCGGCGGTGCGGCCGGCGCCGCACGCGCCCGATCGGCGAGCAGGCCTTGCGACACGGCGAGCCGCGCGCGCCGCACGCGCTCGCGGCTCGCATCGGCCATCCTGCCCAGGAAGGAACTGCCGCTGCTCATTGGCGATTGGTCCCGGAACCGCCGTCCAACGGCCGCACGCGCCCGCGCGTCGCATCGGCCGTGGATTCGAGAAGCGAACGGCTCGCGGTCATGAGCCTTCCGCCTCGGAAAAACCGTCGAGCCGCTCGAGCAGCCGCGCGGCGCTGCCGTCGGCAATCGCTTCGCGAGCGCGTTGAACCGCCGACAGCGGATCCTCGACGGAGCCTGTGACCTCGAGTGCGAGCGCGGCCCCGAGCACGAGCGCATCGGCGTGGGCCGGCGTGTCGCCTCCGCGGAGCGCGGCCCTGAGCCGCGCGGCGTTGCTCGCCGCATCGCTGCCGCGCAGCGCGTCCTCGCCGCAGCGCGCCATGCCGTAGTCGCCGGGATCCCGGACACCGCGTACGACGTTCCCGGCGCTTACGTCGTAGCAGATGAACGGCCCGATCGGCGTCGCCTCGTCCCAGCCTGCCGCGCCGTGGATCACGAACGCGCGGCGCATCGGCAGGCCCGCGAGCGTCGAGGCCATGAGTTCGGCGACGGGCTCGCTCGGCGCGCCGATGACGTGGCAGGGCGGTTCGGCCGGATTGACGAGCGGGCCGAGGATGTTGAACACGGTGCGCACGCCGAGCGCGATGCGAATCGGCGCGATGTGCTTCATCGCCGGGTGATAGTGCGGCGCGAACAGGAACGTGAATCCCGTCTCCTCCAGACAGCGTCCGGCGGCCTGCTCGTCGAGCGGCATCGGCAGGCCGAGCGCCGCGAGTACGTCCGCGCTGCCGGACTTGCTCGTCACCGAACGGTTGCCGTGCTTGACGACGGACAGACCGCAGGCCGCCGCGAGCAGCGCGCTGCCCGTGGAAAGGTTGAGACTGTGCGAACCGTCGCCGCCCGTGCCGACGATATCGACGTGATCGGGGCCTCCGGCCACTGCGGGCCGCCTCGCGAGCTCGCGCATCGCGAGCGCGAAACCGCGGATCTCGGCCGCGGATTCGCCCTTGGCCCTGAGCGCGGCGAGCAGCGCTCCGGCCAGCGCTGGCTCGACGGAGCCTGCTGCCATCTCGCGCAGCAGCGCTGCGGCCTCCTCCTGCATGAGGTCGCTGCCGCCGAGCATCTTGTCAAGGAAATCGGTGGCGGAACTGTTCATCGCATCGTCAATCTGTTGAGGATCCCGGTGGCTCGATGTCTATCGTATCGGCGGCTTTTCGATGGCTCGGTCGCCGGGATACTTGTCGAATCCGCAGCTTTCTCGGATTTACGGTCGCGTCGATGCTCATCGCAAGCGCACAAAGTTGTCGAGCAGCGCCGGGCCGTCCGCGGTCAGCACGCTCTCCGGGTGGAATTGCACTCCGAAGACCGGCAGCTCGCGATGGCGCACGCCCATGATCTCGCCGTCCTCCGTCCTCGCCGTCACGACGAGCTCGTCCGGCATCTGCGACTTGTCGGCCGCAAGCGAATGATACCTGCCGGCCTCGAAGGGATTCGGCAGGTCGGCGAAAAGGGTGTCGCCGTCGTGCTCGACCCATGAGGTCTTGCCGTGCATGAGCGCTCCGGCCTGCACGATCCGGCCGCCGAAGTGCTGCACGATCGATTGATGGCCCAGGCACACGCCGAGCACGGGCGTGCGCGGCGCGAACGCTTCGATCATCGCGAGCGAGTTGCCGGCATCGTCCGGCCGGCCGGGCCCCGGCGACACGACGAGGTGGGTCGGCGCGAGCGCCAGCGCTTCGCGGACGTCGATCGCGTCGTTGCGGTGCACGTCGACCTCGGCCCCGAGCACGAGGAACGCCTGCACGAGGTTGTAGGTGAACGAGTCGTAGTTGTCGATGAGCAGAAGCCGCGCGTTCACAGTCCTTCCTCCGCAAGCTCCAGTGCGCGCCGCAGGATCGCGCTCTTGGCCAGCACTTCGTCGTGTTCGCGTTCGGGCACGCTGTCGGCGACGATGCCGGCGCCTGCCTGAAAGCTGTATTCGTCGCCGTTGAACACCATCGTGCGGATCGTGATGGCCTGGTCCATATTGCCGTTCTTCGCGAAGTAGCCGACGGTGCCGCCGTAAAGGCCGCGCCCGACGGGCTCGAATCCGGCGATGAGCTCCATCGCGCGGACCTTGGGCGCGCCGACGAGCGTGCCGGCCGGAAACGCCGCCGCGAAGAGATCGAGCGCATCGCGCTCGTCGGCGAGCCGACCCTTCACGCCGCTGACGATGTGCATGACATGGCTGTAGCGCTCGATATTGCGGTACGGATCGACGTGCACGGACCCCGCGTGCGCGACCCGGCCGAGATCGTTGCGCGCGAGATCGACGAGCATGATGTGCTCGGCGTTCTCCTTGGGGTCGGCGAGCAGTTCCTGCTCGAGGCCCGTATCTTCGGACCGCGTGGCGCCGCGCGGCCGCGTGCCGGCGATGGGCCGGAGCGAGGCCTGGCGGCCATCGAGCCTGACCAGCGCTTCGGGCGAGGAACCGGCGACCCTGAGGTCGCCGAGCTCGAAGAAGAACAAGTACGGGGAGGGATTGAGCAGCCGCATGCCGCGGTAGGTCTGGAAGGGGTCGAGTGCGGTTTGTCCGCTGAACCGCGACGAGAGCACGATCTGGTAGATGTCGCCCGCGCCGATGTGCGCCTTGCAGCGGTCCACGGCGTCGAGAAAGTCCGGTTTGGCGAAGCTCGATTCGGCCCCGCTGAAGCCGTTGCCTGCGCGCACGGCGCTGACCCCGCCGCGCAGCGCCCTGATGACCTCGCGGCGCAGCGCCTGGCGCTCCGCCTCGGATCCCGCATGCAGCAGCGCGACGCGCCGCGTCAGATGGTCGAACACGAGCACCGAGCGCGGCGCGACGAACGCGCCCTGCGGCAGCCCGCCGTCGAGTTCGGAGCGGTTGGGCGGCAGCCGCTCGAAGTAGCGCACGACATCGTAGCCCGCGGCGCCGACCAGCCCGCCGTTAAACGGAATTTCCGGGATGGCGGGCCTGAGTTCAGGGCTCAGCGCCAGCGCCTCGCGCATGAGCGCGAGCCACTCGGCCGCGCTGCCGGGCTTCGGTCGCGCCGCGCCGTCGAGGAGCACCTCGTCCCTGTCCGCGCGAAATTCGAGCGTCAGACCCTCGCCGAAGCCGAGGAAGGAGTAGCGCGCCAGCCGTTCGCCGCTCTCCACGCTCTCCAGCAGAAAGCGCGGCTCGAACGGCGCGAGCTTGAGATACGCCGAGACGGGCGTATCGAGATCGGCCGCGATGTCGAACGGTGATTCCATTGGTCCTTGCTCTGCCTTCAGTTTCGGCTTTTCGATGCTCCAGAATGCAACAAACCCATCCCCGGCTTGGCGGAGATGGGTTCGCATGACCCGTATTCGGACAGACTGCTTCAGTCCAGGCGCGCGTTACCCACCCGCTGACGGCCTTCGCCACCAGCGATTTGTCGAGGCCAGCTTCATGGCACGCGCGTTCATGGACGCGAAGTATGTCCGGCGGACCCGGCACGGTCAAGGCGGGCGGCGCTCACAGGTCGTACAGCAGCGGCAGCACGATGGAGAAACCGAGCCAGGTGATCAGCACGAGCGGGCCGCCGACGCGCACGAAATCGCTGAACTTGTAACCGCCGGCGGCCATGATGAGCAGATTGGTCTGGTAGCCGAACGGCGTCGCATAGCTCATGTTGGCGCCGAAGATCACGGCCAGCACGAACGGTTCGGGCGACACGCCGAGTTCCGAGGCGATCTGGATGGCGATCGGCGTACCGATCACGCCGGCGGCGTTGTTCGAGACGATGCTCGTCAGCACCGCCATGACGAGCATGAGGGAGCTCAGGATCACCGGGGTGGGCATGGACGAGACGGCGGCCAGGAACCCCTGCGCGATGAACGTCGCCGCCCCCGTTGCGGTGAGCGCGAGTCCGAGCGCAAGACTCGTGACGATGATGACGATGACGGGCGGATGCAGGGCGGAGCCTGCGTCCTTCCAGGTCAGGCAGCGGGTTGCGAGCATGAGTCCGACGCCAGCCAGTGCGCTGACCACGATCGGGAGGATATTTAGCGCCGCGCTAAGCACGACGAAGATCATGATCGACAACGCCCAGCTCGACCGATGCGTGCGCGGCAGGTCGGTACTGCCGTCGAGCACGAGCGCCATCTTCAGGCGCTTGAGTTCGTTGAGCTGCTTCTGCGTACCCTGCACGAGTACGACATCGCCGGCACGCAGCGGCACCAGGCCGACATGGCCGGTCCCGTCCTCGCCGCTGTCTTCGCCCGCGCGGTGCAGCGCGAGCGGCAGCAGCCCCGTGCGCTGCGCGAATCGGGTGGCGGACAGGCTCGAGTTGTGCAGGATCGAGCTGCCCGTGACCACGATTTCGGCGAGCTGCTCCTGTTCCGGAACGACGCCCGCTGGGGCCGTCAGGTCCGCCTCCCCGGTGCCGGAGACGTCGTGCAGCGTCGCGCCGATCTGCTTTTCGAATTCCTTGAGCCGCTCCGGCGTATCGCGAACGGCGAGCCGATCGCCGGCCTGCAGCGTGACGGACGGAAGCTTCGCGACGAACAGGCCGTCGCCGCGTTCGATCCGGTCGACCCTGAGCGCGTTGTTCGTGAGCGCCAGGCACTGGGCGAAGGTCTTGCCGCAGGCGACGCTGTCGTCGTGGATGTGGAGCATCGCGTTGAAGACGCGCGGCATGGAATCGGCGATGGGCGCCTTGCGTTCAGGCAGCAGGCGCGGGGCGATCAGCCACAGGTACAGCATGCCGAAACCGGCGACGATCACGACCGGCAGGGTGTAATCGAACATGCTGAACTGCACCGCGCCGAGGTCGGCCGCTATGGCGACGACGAGCAGGTTCGTCGATGTGCCGATGGTCGTCGCCATGCCGCCGAGCAGCACCGCGAGCCCGACCGGCATGAGCACGGAAGACGGGGAGAGCTTGTTGCGCACGGCGACGCCCATGAGCATCGGCAGCAGCATGATGACGATCGGCGTGGTATTGACGAAGGAACTCAGCACGCCGGCCATGATCAGGGTGAGCAGGCTCGCCAGGACCCGGTTGCGCCTCCAGGCGTTGGCGAGCGCTCCGGCGAGCGGCTGCAGGGCGCCGGTCGTTTCCATGCCCTTGCCGAGCATCATCAGCGCGCAGATCGTGATCAGCGCCTGGTGGCCGAAACCGGACAGGAAGGCCTGCGGCGTGAGCTGCCCGCTCGGATGCGGGAACAGTTGAAACGTCACGACGAGGATGATCAGAATGGTCAGCCCCGACGCCTCCAACGGCAGTTTGTCGCGCGTGAACAGGTACAGCGCGAAGCACGTGAGCAGCAGGACGAATATTGTGGACAGGTCTGGAAGTGCGGACACGGCTCAAGCCACTGGCAAGTTCCCTGGTCCCTAATACCACGCCAACCGCCGGATGGCCACGGCTTGGTGCTGTGCGATGGTGGCGCGGGGGATGCGGGGAGGCGAACTGCCGGTCGCATTTTTTTGCGGGGAGGCGCACTACCGGTGGCTTGAGACACGCGGTAAATACGTCCCTGTACGCTCCGCGCGCGCGTCCCTGCGCGCGAGGGTCTCAAGCCACCGGTAGTACGCCTCCCCTTGCGTTCGCGGCAGCCCGCTCGCTGCCGCTTGTCCTTGCCTTTGACCGAGCTGGTCGTTTCCGGAACGCAGTGCGGCTCGATGAGTTGCGAGGGCTTTTGCCATGGCCACCGTGAGCGAAAAGTCCGTGATGCCGATGGAGAGCTTCCTCGGCGTCTGGGGTTACAGCAAGCGCGCGATCGCGCTCGTCTGGACCACGCACCGCGGTCTGACCGTGGCGCTGGGTCTGCTGACCGTGTGCGCCGGTTTGCTGCCGGCCGCCATCGCCTTTGTCGGGCAACTCTTCGTCGACGCGGTCGTTGCTGCCATTGCCGCGTTCCAGGCGGACGGCGCGGCCGATTACGCGCCCGTGCTGAGATTGGTCGTGATCGAGGGCGTGCTCGTGGCGGCTCTTGCAGGCGCCCAGCGCGGCATCGACTTCTGCCAGACGCTGCTGCGCGTGCTGCTGAGCCGGCGCGTGCACGTCATGATCCTCGACAAGGCCCTGACGCTCGAACTCGCGCAGTTCGAGGACTCGGAGTTCTACGACAAGCTCAACCGGGCGCGGCAGGAAGCGTCGAGCCGGCCACTGAGTCTCGTCAACCGCACTTTCACGCTCGCCCGCAACGGCATCGCGCTCGCAAGCTATGCGGGCCTGCTCGCGCAGTTCTCTCCGTGGGCGGTGGTCGTGCTCGTCTGCGCGGGCCTGCCCGTTTTCCTCGCCGAAGCGAAGTTCTCCGGCGAGCGCTTCCGCATCTTCCAGTGGCACTCGCCGCTGCGCCGCATGCTGCTGTACCTGGAAATCGTGCTGGCCCGCGAGGATCACGCCAAGGAGGTCAAGCTCTTCAACCTCGGGCCCGGGCTCATGCGGCGCTACCGGGACATTTTCTCGCGCATGTACCGGGACGAGCGGCAGCTCACGGTGCGCCGGGATTCCTGGGGATTCGCGCTCGGGCTCTTCGGTACGCTCGCGTTCTACGGGGCGTGCGCCTGGGTCGCCGTCGCGACGATCCAGGGGCAGATCAGCCTCGGACAGATGACGATGTACCTGGTCGTCTTCCGGCAGGGCCAGACGGCGGTGTCGGCCATGCTGAGCGCGATCGGCGGCATGTACGAGGACAATCTGTACCTGTCGAATCTCTACGACTATCTCGAGCAGCCGGGGCTCGAGCGCCCGGGCGGCGCGCCGGGCGGCGTCGATGCGGACAAGGGCATCGCCTTCGCCGACGTGAGTTTCACGTACCCCGGCGCCGCGACCCCCGCCGTACGCAACATCACGCTCGACATCGATCCCGGTCAGAGCGTCGCGCTCGTCGGTCACAACGGTTCGGGCAAGACGACGCTCGTGAAGCTGCTCGCCGGGCTCTACCGCCCCGACCAGGGTTCGATCAGCTATCAGGGCCTCGATCTCGAGGAATGGGATCCGGCAGCGCTCAAGCGGCGCATCGGCGTGATCTTTCAGGATTTCACGCGCTACCAGCTCAAGGTCGGGGAGAACATCGGCGTCGGCGACATCGAGGCGCTGATGGACGAGCCGCGCTGGCGCGAGGCCGCGCGCAAGGGGCAGGCCTCGGGCTTCATCGAGACGCTGCCGGAGCACTACGAGACGCAACTCGGCCGCTGGTTCAACCGGGGCCAGGAACTGTCCTCCGGGCAATGGCAACGCATCGCGCTCGCCCGCGCCTTCATGCGCGAACAGGCCGACATCCTCGTGCTCGACGAACCGACCTCGTCGATGGACGCCGAGACCGAAGCCGAAATATTCGAGCATTTCCGCTCGCTCACGAAGGACCGGATCGCGATCCTTATCTCGCATCGCTTCTCGACCGTGCGCCACGCGGACCAGATCGTCGTGCTCGACGAAGGGCGGATCATCGAAAGGGGCGCCCACGCCGAACTCATGGCGCTCGACGGCCGCTACGCCCGGCTCTTCGAGTTGCAGGCCCGCGCCTACCGGTAGCGGCCCCATGGTCAGCCGAGAACACAAGGGGAGTTGCACTGTGGGCCGCTTGAAACCCTCGCGCGCAGGGATGCGCGCGCGGAGCCTCCAGGGACGGATTCACGGCGTGTTTCAAGCGGCCCACAGTGCGACTCCCCGACACACCGCGACAACCCAGCGGGCGGGCGTTATGAACCGCTTGAAACCCTCGCGCGCAGGGATGCGCGCGCGGAGCCTCCAGGGATGGATTCACGGCGTGTTTCAAGCGGCCCACAGTGCGACTCCCCGGGGTGCCGAGTCAATGTGGCCAGCGGTTACAATCCCTGCCGTCCCATGACCGAAGAGACGTCACAAGCCGACCTGCGGGCGATTCACTTCGCCGAGAAGGACAAGGCGCTCAGAGAGGACGTCCATCGCCTCGGCGCGCTGGTCGGGGAACTCGTCAGGGATCAGGGCGGCGAGGCGCTGTTCGATCTCGTGGAGTCCGCGCGCCGCGCTTCGATCGCGCTGCGCGAGGGCGACAAGCGGGCGATCCGGACGCTCAGGGATACGCTCACCGAACTCACGCCGATCACCGCGCGCGACCTCATTCGCGCGTTCTCGACCTACTTCCAGATGGTCAACATGGCCGAGAAGGTCCACAGGATCCGCCGCCGCCGCGACTATCTGATCGATTCGAGCACCCCGCAGCCGCTGGGCTTCATCGACACGCTGCAACGGCTCAAGGCAGGAGGCGTGAATCTTGCGGAAATCGAGGCGTGCATCGCGCAAGCCCGCGTCGAGCCGGTGTTCAGCGCGCCGCGCACCCAGGCCACGCGGCGGACGCTGCTCGCGAAACAGCAGAGAATCGCCAGGCACCTCGTGGGGATGCTCGATCCCTATCTCACGCCGCATGAGCTCACGGCGTTGCTCGGCCGGCTGCGGACCGACATGACGACCGGCTGGCAGACCGAGGAGCGGCCGACCGAACGCCGGCTCGGCGACGATGCCGAGCACGTGCTGTTCTTCATCGCCGAAGTCCTGTACAGGATGATTCCGCCGTTCTACGAGAGCCTCGAGAACGCGTTGCTGACGATCTACGGCGACGCGGCGCGCATCGTCCGGCCACCGGTGCTCGTACGGTTCTCGACCTCCGTCGGCGGCGACATGGACGGCGACCCCAACGTCACGGCCAAGAGCATCAGGGAATCCCTCGCGCGGCATCGCGCACTCGTGCTCAATCTCTATTTCAACGAGTGCCGCGCCCTGGCGCGCCAGTTGAGCCAGAGCGAGTCGCGAATCAAGGTCACGAGCGAGCTCAAGGCTCGCAGCCGCGAGTACGCGGGGCACTTTCCGCATGCGGCGCATGCCGTGCCCGTCAGGCACAGGGAGATGCCTTACCGGGTTCTGCTCAGGCTCATGCAGGCCCGACTGCAGGCGACGCACGAGGACGGGGCCTTCCCCTACGAGTCGCCGGCCGAGCTACGCCAGGACATCGAGCTCATCGCGGACAGCCTCCGCGCCAATCACGGCCAGCATGCGGGCCTGTTCGCGGTCAACCGGCTGCTGCGCCGCGTTAGCACCTTCGGCTTTCACATGGCGACGCTCGACATTCGCCAGCACGCGCTCACGCACCAACGGGTGGTCGCCGAGGGACTCGACGAGCGGGAATGGCTCGACTGGACGCCGGAGCGGCGCACGGCGCGGCTCAAGGAGGCGCTCGACCGGCGCGAGTCGCCGCTCGGGCCGCTGTCGTCGGAAGCGCGCAAGATCCTCGGCGTCTTTCAGGCGATCGCACATTGTCGGCGCAAGTACGGCGCGCGCGCGATCGGTCCTTATATCGTCAGGATGACGCACGGTCCCGACGACGTGCTGTCGGTGCTGCTGCTGGCCCGGTGGGGGCGGCTTGGGCTCAAGGGCGCCGACGTGCCGCTCGACATCGTGCCGCTGTTCGAGACGGAGGAGGATCTGCGCAACTCCGCAGCGATCATGGCGGGGCTTCTCGAGGACGGGCGCTACAGGAGCCACCTCCGGGCGCGCGGCGATCGCCAGATGATCATGCTCGAGCATTCCGACGGCGGCGACCACGGCGGCGTCGTCTCGGCGTCGTGGACGCTCGACGAGGCCCAGCGCGCGCTCGTTGCGACGCTCGAACGCTACGGCGTACGACTGACGCTGTTTCACGGCCGCGGCTGTGCGATCAACCGCGGCGGCAGGGGCTTCGACGCCGTGCTCGCGGCGCCGTCAGGCGCGATCGCGGGCCGCCTGCGCATGACCGAACACGGCGAGACGATCAACACCGACTACGGGCTGCGCGGTATCGCGATGCGCACGCTCGAGCAGAAGCTCAGCGCCGTGTTGAGCGTCGCGGCACGCCCCCCCGACGAGCATCCCGAGCAGCGGCGCTGGCGCTCGGCAATGGGCGAGGTCGCCGAGGCGTCGCGCGACGCCTATCAGGGGCTCGTCCACGGCACGCCGGAGTTTGAACGCTACTTCCGCAAAGCCACGCCGATCGATCTGCTCGAGCGTCTGGGTATCGGCGCAAGTTCATCAGCGGGCAGCGGCCCGCAGGCCGTCGACGCGGCGACGCTCGAATTCGCCTGGGCGCAGAACCGCTGCCTGATGCCCGCCTGGTTCGGCTTCGCGAGCGGCATCGAGCGGGGCATGGAGCTGTTCGGCCAGGGCACGCTCGCGCAGATGTACGGGCAGTGGCGCTTCTTCCGTTTCCTGGTCTCGAGCGTCGAGATGTCGCTCGCGAAAGCCGACCTCGACATCGCGAAGCGTTACTCGCGGTTGGCGGGCGAGCTGCACGAACGCTTCTTTCCCGTCATTCGCAACGAATACGAACGTTGCGTTGCGTGCGTTTTACGGCTCAACTCACAGGAGAAGCTGCTTGAAGGGTCCGAGACGCTGCGCCGGGGCATAAGGCTCAGAAACCCCTACGTGGATCCGATGAGCCTGCTGCAGATCAATCTGCTGCAGCGCTGGCGCAGCGCCGGCCGCAACGACGACGATGTATTGCAGGCGCTGCAGGCAAGCGTCAACGGCATCGCCCACGCCATGCAGGACACCGCCTGAGCCCCGTGGACGCCCGGTGTCCGTCAAGGCGCGACACGCTCCTGGCACGCCGCCGGGAACAACGCCTGTCGGGCGGCGTGGCCGAGCCGCCTCAGACGAGCCGGCCGCTCGCAAGCTCGAGCAGGCGGTCGCAGCGGTCGGCCGCGTCGAGATCGTGGGTGACGAGCACGAGCGTGGTGCCCGCGGCCGCATTGAGGTCGAAGAGCAGGCTCAGGATGCGGCCGCCCGTCTTGTTGTCGAGGTTGCCCGTGGGCTCGTCCGCGAACAGCAGCGACGGCGCGGTCACGAAGGCGCGCGCGATGGCCACGCGCTGCTTCTCGCCGCCGGAAAGCTGGCGCGGGTAGTGGCGCAGGCGGTGGTCGAGGCCGACCTCGACGAGCGCCTCGCGGGCGCGATCGTTGGCGTTCGGCGTGGCGCTGAGCTCGAGCGGCAGGAGCACGTTCTCGATCGCGGTAAGCGAGGGCAGCAGATGGAAGGACTGGAAGATGAAACCGACCTCGCGGTTGCGCAGTGAAGCCCTGCCGTCCTCGTCGAGGTCGGTGAGTTCCTCGCCGTTGAGCCAGACCTGCCCCGAAGTGGGTTCGTCGAGGCCCGCCAGCAGCGACAGCAGCGTCGTCTTGCCGGCGCCGGAGGGCCCAACGACGGCGGCGGACTCGCCGGCCGCGATGTCGAGACTCACGTCGTCGAGGATGGTCAGCTCCCCCTCGGGGCTGGTAACCTTTTTCGTCAGGGACTCGGCCCTGAGCAGATAGTCTGCCGAATTCATGTTCAAACGTACCCTTGCACTCCTCGTCGTGCTTGCCTCCCAGGCCTTGCCGGCCTTGGGCGCGGACCGGACCATAGTCGTTCTCGGCGACTCGCTGAGCAGCGGCTACGGGCTGGGGTCGGAACGATCCTGGGTGGAGATACTGGCGAACGAACTGGAGCGCCAAGCTTACGGTTACGACGTGGTGAATGCCAGCATCGCCGGCGACACCACGTCCGGCGGGCTCACCCGCCTGCCGCGTCTGCTCGAGGCGCAGGAGCCCGCGATCGTCGTGATCGAGCTCGGCGGCAACGATGGCCTGCGCGGACTGTCGGTGGACAACATGCGCGAGAATCTCGCGCGTATGATCGAACTCGTGCAGGACTCCGGCGCCGTTCCGGTGCTCTCCGGGATCATGATCCCGCCGAATTACGGCCCGGCCTACACGGGAGCGTTCGCGGGCGTCTATCCGGAGCTCGCCGAGCGCTACGGGATTCCGCTCGTCGAATTCCTGCTCGAAGGCGTCGCGCTGCGTCCGGAACTCATGCAGGGCGACAGCATCCACCCCAACGCCAACGGGCAACCCATCATTTTCGAGAACGTCTGGCGCGTGCTCGCGGAGCTTCTCTGACGCTAGCAGCCTGCGCCCTAGGAAGTCGGGACGGCGATATCGAATTTTCGCTGTCGCGACTTCCTACGGCGCAGGCTGCTAGGATGCGGCCATGACGAATACGGCGGAATTGGCGGACAGGCGCTGGCTTTCAAGCTACGCGCGCGGCGTGCCGGCCGAGATCGACGCGGACAGCTACGCGTCGCTGCCGGAACTGCTTGGCGACGCCTTCGAGCGTTTCGCCGACCGACCCGCCTTCACGAACCGCGGCACGACGCTGAGCTTCGCCGACATCGACCGCCTGAGCCGCGACTTCGCCGCGTATCTGCAATCCGGGCTCGGCCTGCAACGCGGGGATCGCGTCGCGGTCATGCTGCCCAACCTGCTGCAGTCCACGGTTGTGATATTCGGCGTGCTGCGCGCCGGGCTCGTCGTTGTCAACGTCAATCCGCTGTACACGGCCCGCGAGCTCGAACATCAGCTTGCCGACAGCGGCGCACGGACCATCGTCGTGCTCGAGAACTTCAAGCACACGGTCGCCCAGGCGCTTGCGAAAACCGGCGTCAGGAATGTCATCATCACCCGGGTCGGCGACCAGTTTCCGGCGCTCAAGCGGCTCACGGTGAATTTCGTCGTGAAGCACGTGAAGAAGCTCGTGCCGGACGATACGATCATCGGGGCTGTCGACTACCGCACGGCGCTCGACACGGGCGGTCGCGCGACGTTCGTGAAGCCCGCGCTCGCCGGCGACGATCTCGCGTTCCTGCAGTACACCGGCGGCACGACCGGCGTCGCCAAGGGCGCGATGCTCACGCAGCGCAACATCGTGAGCAACGTACTGCAGGCGAAGGCATGGTTCGAACCGCATTTCAACGCGGGCGAGGGCACCATCTTCACCGCCCTGCCGCTTTATCACGTGTTTGCCTTGACCGTGAATCTGCTCGCCTACACGGGGCTCGGCGCGCACAATGTCCTGATCACGAACCCGCGCGATCTGCCGGCCTTCGTGGCGGAACTCAAGCGCTATCCCTGTTCTTTCCTGACGGGCGTCAATACGCTGTTCAATGCGCTGCTCAACACGCCGGGGTTCGCGAGCGTCGATTTCGGCAGCCTGCGCGCGGGCCTCGGCGGCGGCATGGCCGTGCAGCGCGATATCGCCGAGCGCTGGCACGAGGTGACCGGCGTCCCGATCTGCCAGGGCTACGGCCTGACGGAAACCTCGCCGATCGTCTCCTGTAATCCGCTTGACGCGAGCGAGTTCAACGGCTCGGTCGGCGTGCCGTTGCCGTCGACGGACGTGGCGATCCTCGACGATGCGGGAGCAACGCTCGGACCCGGGGAGACGGGCGAAATCTGCGTCAACGGGCCGCAGGTCATGGCTGGCTACTGGAACCGGCCCGACGCCACCGCGGAGGTCATGCCCGGGGATGGCTGGCTGCGCACCGGCGACATCGGCCACATGGACGAGCAGGGCTTTATCTACATCGACGACCGCAAGAAGGACCTGATCATCGTCTCGGGGTTCAACGTCTATCCGAACGAGGTCGACGACATCGCGACGCTGCATCCGGGCGTGCGCGAAGCCGCCGCGGTCGGGATCGAGGACGAACATTCCGGCGAGGCCGTCAAGCTCTTCGTCGTCAGGAGCGACCCCGCGCTCGATGCAGCCGCCGTCATCGAGCACTGCCGGGAATCCCTGACCGGCTACAAGATTCCGAAAGAGGTCGAGTTCATCGACGAACTGCCGAAGAGCAACGTCGGGAAGATTCTGCGGCGCGAGCTCAGGGATCGGCAGGCAAGGTGAGGTGACACAGACAATAATGAGCGACGTGCTAGTCTGCTGAAAAGGAACGTAGCTGCGATCGGTTGTACGAGCCCAACTACCGCGACAAGTCACGGTGACCACCAGCATGAAGCGAACCCGGATCGTCATTGAAGGTAGCCCGGGCATCGTCTTGAAGCGCGTCGCGCCCTTGTTTTCCACATGGCTCGGTAAGGACGGCTGCGTTCTGGGAGGCGGTACTGTGCTTGCGTCGCGCTGGCAGCACCGTGTGAGCACGGACATCGACCTGTTCACCGATCACAACAGTTATCGGCAGCGGATCGTGGCACGGCGCGACGAGGTGCTCTCCGCCCTTGAGCAACTGGTCGCGGAGACCGGAGAAGGTTCTGTGGAAGTAGAGCGCGGCTGGCTCCGCGTCAGTTTCGTGGAAGGCCCGGCCACCTTGATGACCATCCCGCGCCCGACCGTAATTGACGACTACTCAGAATCAGCTCACGGCACGAATATGCCTCTTGAGAGTTCGGCGGAGATTCTTGCGAGGAAGCTTCAAAGTCGCATCCTTGACCTCGGGGAAATCACCGAACGCGATCTCTATGACTTCCTGGCAGCCAAGCGCCACGATCCCGAATCCCTGAGCCGGGCGCTCCGCTCAGTTACCGCCGGAGAACGGGCCGCTATCGCGAGCGAACTGGAGGCGCTCCCGGCTAATTGGTCCAGCGGGGAACCAGTTCGCGAACCTGCCTGGCCTGATCTTGTGCGCAATCTCGCCCGAAACGCCCGGAATTTATTTGCAGCCAATCCGGATGACGTCGCGTCCCTCGACGAGCGCTGGCCATGATCGACTTCGACGCTGTCCGCCACGCCTACCACTCCCCGCCGCCGCCGGGCGATCATGTGCCTACCGCCGAAGAGCGGATCGCGGCCTACGAGCGGCAGCGCGTCGCCGAGGCTCGCCGGCGCCGCCTTGATATGCGCGATTCTCGGATGGGCGAATACGGTTCCCTGATCGGCGGATCCGGTAAACCGCCGACGCGGTTCGAGGGTGGCCGCCCCGCGGAGTTCATGGCGAGGATGCCTCCGATGCCCATCGAATGGTTCGATCACGAGAACGCCCGTCGCCGCACACCGTGCGCAAGTCCCGACCGCTACCTGGAAACGCTCGCCGCCGACCACTTGGCCGGAATCAATCCGCGCCCGGACGGCGGAAAGCTTCGTCGCCTGCTTCGCGCCGATCGCCTCACCGACCACGAAGCCCACATTGTCGAGCAGTTCCTCACGCGCCTGCGCATGATCGAATTGGCGTACCTGCTGTCCCGCGCCAGCCTGACAATTTACGAGATCGCCCGGGCCATGCTCCTGGCGGGCCTGACGACTCCGGCAAAAGTACATTGGATCAACCAGTTCGCATCGCGGCCACCGGCACGGAACCGGGACGGCTATCGCGTGCGATAAGCTGCGCACGGATTCCGGCGGGCGGGCCATTCAATGCATGACCGTCGCACCCGGCGGCGGAATTGGTAACGCGCGATGGAATTCCTGAACGCGGCAATTTCAGAAAACCGGATCTACGAATGGGAGGTCCTGCTCGACGAATGGATCTTCCTGGCGATGAGCGCGTTCCTGCTGTTCGAACTCACGCGGCTGGCGCTGAAGAAGGCTCTGACCCGGAACATCATCGGCGATACCGTCACCAACTTCGTGACGCTCTTCGCCTTCATCGGGATCGCCTACTTGCTGCTCGGGGCGTTCTACGTCGGCGCCTATTACTACGTCTACGAGTACTTCCGGGTGATGACGGTCCCCATCACGCCTTGGTCCGTGGCGCTGTGCGTGGTGCTGGCGGACCTTGCCTACTACTGGGAGCATCGCTTCACGCACCGGGTGGGGATCGGGTGGGCGACCCACACCGTCCACCACAGCTCGCCCTACTTCAACATCTCCGTGGCCTACCGTTTCGGGCCGCTGGACGGGTTCTTCCCGCTGTTCTTCCATATCCCGCTGGTGCTCGCGGGCTTCAATCCGATCCTCGTCCTGTTCTGCGAAGCCGTGGTGCAGCTCTACCAGACGGCGCTCCACACCGAGACGATTGGCAAGCTGCCGCGCCCGGTAGAGGCGGTGATGAACACGCCCTCGCACCACCGGGTGCATCACGGCAGCAACCCGCAATACATCGACAGGAACTACGGCGGCATTTTCATCGTGTGGGACCGGCTGTTCGGCACCATTGAGGAAGAGCGGGAGAAAGTCGTCTACGGCATCACGACGCCGCTCGGCACGGTCAATCCCTTCGTGGTGTTCTTCCACGGCTTTGCGCGGCTGGGCCGGCAGGTTCGCACGGCGCGGGGGGCCGGCGTGAAGCTCGGTCATCTGTGGCGACCGCCGGACTGGACGCCGCACCCGGAAGACGGAAATTGAGCGCGAGCGTGAGGGCTTCTCGGCGCGCAAGCCAGCGTCCGTGACAGCAGCCGCCCGCTTGCGCTCCCTGAGCGCTACATCGTAAAAGCCTGCCAGCCGATGTAGAGGAGAACGCCGACCAGCCCGCCGACGAGCGTGCCGTTGATGCGAATGAACTGCAGGTCCCGGCCGATGTGCAGCTCGATGCGGCGCGCGGTGGCTGACGCGTCCCACTGGGCGATTGTCAGCGAGATGATCTCGCTGATCTGTTCCCGGTAGTTCTCGACGATGTAGATCACGAGTTCGCGCAGCCAGCGGTCGAGCCTTCGCCTGACCTGCTCGTCGTCGAGGATCGTCCGGCCGACCGCCCGCACCTCGCGCTCGAAACCGCCGTCGAACGATTCGCCGAGCAGCTCCCGTGCGCGCGACCACAGCCCGTTGAGGAACTCCTGAACCGCGGGGTGGTGGACGATCTCGTCGCGCAGCGCCTCGCCGCGTTGCAGCAGTGCGGGATCGCTGCGCAGCGCGCGCGCCAGGTTCGCGAGGCGCGCATCGAAATCGACCCTGGCCGGATGCGCGGGATCCTCGCCGATCTCGTTGAGTATGCGCTCGAATTCGCCGATGAGCTGGTCGTAGATTTCCCGGTCGACGAACTTGGGCATCCACCACGGGCTTCTCTGCTCGATGCGCTCGCGGATCGTGTCCCTGTTGCCTTCGAGCTGCTCGCGGCCGAACTGCACGAGCTGATCGATCAGCGCCTCGGCGTGATTGCCGGCAACGAGCACATCGATCAGCGTTGCAAGGGTGCGGTTGACCGGCACGCGCGCGAGCGCCTGCTCGAAGCCCCGGTTCAGCGATTCGCGCAGTTCCTCGCTGTCTACAGCGCGCATGATCCAGTCGAGCATCACGCTCAGGTCGCGGCCGAGCTGGCGGGCGTTGGCCTCGCGGTCGAGCCAGAGGCCCAGGCGCTCGGCAAGATCGATGCTGCGCAGCCGCGCGTCGACGACCTCCCTGACGAGAAAGTGCTCGCTGACGAACCGCGCGAGCGCGCGGCCGATCTCGTCCTTGCGCTTCGGAACGATGGCCGTGTGCGGAATCGGCAGGCCGAGCGGGTGCCGGAACAGCGCCGTGACGGCGAACCAGTCGGCGAGCCCGCCGATCAGGGCGGCTTCGGCGAACGCCCTGACCACGCCGAGCCCCGGGTAGGTATCGAGCAGGACGCTTGTGACAATGAACAGCGCCACGGCGGCCACGAGCATTCCGCCCGCCAGCCATTTCATGCGGCGCAGGCGCCGCCCGAGCGCGCGGTCCGTGTCGCTCTCTATCAAGCTCCGGGTTCCGGGTCCAGCACTTCGCGGAGCACCTCGCGCTCGGGCGCCGCGGTCAGGACGGCTTCGCCGATCCTCCGGAGCAGCACGAGCCTGAGCCCGTGGCGCCCGGCCTTCTTGTCGAGGGTCATCGCTTCGAGCATGTCGTCGGCGCCGACGCCGCCGGCCTTGACGGGCAGGCCGGCGCGACGCAGCAGCGTTTCGATGCGCCGGCAGTCGGCGGCGGAGAGCCACCCTTGCCTGTGCGAGGTATTCGCGGCGAGCATGGTGCCGATCGCGACGGCTTCGCCGTGCAGCCAGCTTCCGTAACCGCCGATGGCCTCGAGCGCGTGGCCGAAGGTATGGCCGAGGTTGAGCAACGCTCGCTTGCCCTGCTCGCGCTCGTCCACGGCGACGATGGCCGCCTTGATCTCGCAACTGCGGCGCACGGCATGCGCCAGCGCCCCGGCATCGAGCGCGATGAGGCGCTCGATGTTGTCCTCGAGCCAGGCGAACAGTTCCGGATCGACGATCAGGCCGTACTTGACGATTTCGGCGATGCCCGCGGCGAGTTCGCGCCCGGGCAGCGTCGCGAGCGTGTCGGTGTCGGCAAGCACCGAAACCGGCTGGTGAAACGCGCCGATCATGTTCTTGGCGTGCGGATGATTGACCGCTGTCTTGCCGCCGACGGACGAGTCGACCTGGGCGAGCAGGGTGGTCGGAACCTGCACGAAATCGATGCCGCGCTGGTAGCTCGCCGCGGCGAAACCCGCCAGGTCGCCGATGACGCCGCCGCCGAGCGCGATGATGCAGGCATCCCGGTGAAAGCGCAGTTCGATGAGCCGGTCGACGATGCGCGCGAACGTCTCGAGCGTCTTGTACTGCTCCCCGTCGGGCAGTACGAGCGCGGAGGTCCTGCGCGCCTTCAGGCCGGCTTCAAGGCGCGCGAGATACAGCGGCGCCACGGTCTCGTTCGTGACGATGAGCACCTGCTCCGCCGTCACCGAGCGCTCGAGCAACGCGCTGTCTGCAATCAGTCCCGGTCCGATGTGGATCGGGTAGCTGCGCTCCCCCAGGCTGACCTCGAGCGTTTCCACGGCGGAAGGGTCGCAGGCGCCGGTCAGATTTGCAACGCTCGCCGTTCCTCGATCAGGCGCTTGAGCGTTGCGGCGACGCGCGTGACGCGGCGGCCCGTGGTGTCCAGGCGAATGTCGGCGGCCTCGTCATAGATCGGCCCGCGTTCGGCGCGCAGGCGCTCGAGGACGGCGCGCGGATCGGCGGTGTTGAGCAGCGGCCGCTTGCGCGATTGGCCCGTGCGTTTGAGCTGCTCCTCGATGCTGGTCTTGAGGTAGATGACGGTGCCCGTGGAGACGAGCCGGGCGCGCGTGCCGGCGTCGAGGATCGCGCCGCCGCCCGTAGCGATGACGGACTGCCTGAGCTCGCTGAGTTCGGCGATCATGTTCTTCTCGCGGGTGCGAAAGCCGGCCTCGCCCTCCTTTTCGAATATGAAGGCGATGTCGACACCCGTGCGACGCTCGATCTCGGCGTCCGCATCGAAGAAATCGAGCCCGAGTTGCTGCGCGAGCTGCTTGCCGACGGCTGTCTTGCCGGCGCCCATCGGCCCGATCAGGTAGATGTTGCCCTTGTCCGCCATGCCCGGAGGATACAGAAATTTGCGAGCCGCCCGAAGCTGCGGCAGGCCTGCGCAGCGCCGTTTCGCGATGGATTTCGATCCGGGGACGCATGAGCCTGTGCGGCGTTCGGGATCGCCGCTGGATGATCGTGCGGCGCTGCGGACGTGATCGGGTATTGGAACGGATTGCCACGGCGGGTCGGGCGGCGCCTGTTGGTTCAGTTGGCGGTCTCGCCGTCCTCGAGGATTCGGGGCGTCACGAAGATCAGCAGTTCCGCGTTGTTGTCCAGGCGAGCGCGGCTGCGGAACAGCACGCCGAGCCCCGGGATGTCGCCGAGCACGGGAACCTTGTTGACCGTGTCGCGGTTCTCGGTCTCGTAGATGCCGCCGAGGACGACCGTCTCGCCGTCCTTGACGAGTACCTGGGTGTCGACCGAACTGGTGTCGATGCTGGGTACGAAACCGCCCGTGGCGCTCGGTACGATCTCGCCTATGGAGTCCTTGGTGATCTGCAGGTCCATGATGATCCTGTCGTCGCCGGTAATCTGCGGGGTTACGGTGAGGCTGAGCTGCGCCTCCTTGAACTGCGTCGTCGTCGCGCCGCTCGATGCGGATTCCTGATACGGAATTTCCACACCCTGCTCGATGCGGGCCTCGACATTGTTGGCCGTAACGATGCGCGGCGTCGAAACGATGCGGCCGTTGCCTTCCGCCTGCAGCGCAGTGAGCTCGAGATCGACGAGGTAGCCCGAATCCAGAATGGCGAATGCGAACGAGCCCGCGGGCGACGCCAGCGGCAGGTTGACGCTGTAGCGCTGATCGATCGGCGGCGTTGCGACCGGGAGCGGCCGGCCGGAGGTGACGATGTTGTCCAGCGCCGATGCGGCGATCGCGTCGGAGCCCGTTCCCGTGCCCGTCAACGAGACGAGGCCGTCCCTCCTGTCCCGGACGATCGTCGTGCCGAACCGGACGCCGAGTTCGCGGCTGAAGTCGTCGTTGACGATGACGACGCGCGACTCGATCAGCACTTGCCGGATCGGAACGTCGAGCGTCGTCACGAGCCTGCGGATTTCGGTCAGCCGCTCGGCAATGTCGTGGACGAGCAGGGAGTTGGTCCGCTCCTCGATCGCGACGCTGCCGCGCGCGGAGGTCATCGGAGCGGCGCCGCCGGCGCCCGCGATCAGCGCCGCGAGTTCCTCGGCACGGGCGTAATTGAGTTGCAGCAACTCCGAGCGCAGCGGTTCGAGATCTGCGAGCGCAGTCTGCGCGGCGAGCCGCGCCCGGTCGCGCGCGGCGATTTCCTCCGTCGGCGCGACGATGATCACGTTGCCGTTGCGCCGCATGTCGAGGCCGTGGGTGGCGAGGACGATGTCGAGCGCCTGGTCCCAGGGGACATCCTGCAGGCGCAGCGTCACGCTGCCCTGCACGGTGTCGCTGACGACGATGTTGAGCCCGCTGGTGTCGGCCAGGAGCTGCAGCACCGCGCGCGTTTCGATGTCCTGAAAGTTCAGCGACAGCCGCTCGCCGACGTACTCGCGAGCGGGATCGAAGATGTCCGGCGACTGGTCCGCCGGCGTTAGCGGCGCCGGGCCTGCGGCCTGACCTTGAGTCGGCGCTTGCGCGTCCGGCGCCGGTTCGCCGCCGGCGTCGGCCTGGCCTTGAGCTGGCGGCTGCGCATCCGCTGCGTCGGGTGGGGGCTGCTGCGACTCGGCCACGGTCGCGAGCAGCGCCGCCGCGAGCAGCCAGCCCGAGCGGTTCGCGAAACGCGCGCGGCGCATCGGGCTCGCCGGGCCGCGAAGGCGCGCCGGCGCAAGCCCCGGTTCGGTCTTGCGGGCCGGGGCAAGGAACACGCGGGCTGCGCTGCGGCACTGTTGCCACCATCGGTTCATCTTCGCGTCCCGCTCACTCGCCGAGCCCGAGTTCGGCGGAACGTTCGGCCTGGCCGCCCTGCCCGTCGGCAACGGTTTCGACCAGCGCGATGCCGGCTTCCGTGATCGCAACGATTCGGCCCTCGTTACGCCCGAGACGATGACCGACGGCGACACGGTGGATCAGCCCGTCGGCCGTCTGCACGAGTCCGAAGGAACCGCCCTGCGTTTCGAGCGTGCCGACCACGCGCAATGCGTCGAGCGGAAACTGTTCGAGAAATTCGCGCGGCCGGCTCGGCGTCTGTTGCTGCTGCGGCTCGGGGTCGGCACCCAACGCCGCAATGGGCGTTGCGGGCATGAACGGCGACCGGCGGCCGCCGGGCTCGTAGACGAACACCGGTGCGGGACGAATCGCGGGCAGCGGCTCGATGCGGCCGCCCGGCCGCGCCTTGACCTCGGCCGCCCAGGCTTGGAGATCGCCCGCATCGCTTCCGCAGCCGCTCGCAACGGCGCCGGCCGTCAGCGCCACGCAGCGCGCGAGCACGCTCGTGCGACCGGCCGCGGTCACTGCGGCGTTGCCTCGTCGAGGTAACGGTACGTCCTGGCCGTGACGTCAAGTGTGAGTTCGTCGACCGCCGGGTCGTCGGCGGGTTCGATCGAGATGTCGTGCAGCGTGACGATTCTCGGCAATGCCACAACGCCGCTGACGAACCGCCCGAGATCGTGGTAGCGGCCGGAAAGGCGAATCCTGATGGGCAGCTCCGCGTAGAAGTCGCGTTGAATTTCTTCCTCCGGCTGGAACAGCCGTTCCTCAAGGCCCGCGGCCTGCCCGGTTTGCGAGATGTCGAGCAGCAGGTTCGGCAGCTCGGTGCTGCCGGGAAGCAGGCGCAGCATGTCGCCGAAGCTGCGCTCGATTTCGACGAGCTGGCCGCTTAAGGCGTTGAGATTGGCCGCCATGCGCTGCTTGCGCTCGAACTCGGCCCGGAGCGTTTGCTCCTCGAGCCGGGCGCGTTCGAGCCGCGGCAGCTCGGTCTTGAGAGCGAAGCCGTAGGTGCCCGAAACGGCGACGCCGACAAGCACGAGCCCGGCCGCGGCCGTGCGCAGCGCCGCGGGCCAACGTTCCGGCTCGCCGATCTCGAGCGACCGCAGTTCGTCGATCGTGCTCATGGTTCGGAGGCCCCGGACGCGTCCGCTGTCGGGATCTGCCGGGCGAGGATCGTGAACACGGCGTTGCGTGCGGCGCCGTCTTCGGCGAGCTCGACCCGATCGAGGCCGGGGTCGCCGAGCCATTCGGACTCGTCGATGTTGCGCATGAGTGCCGAGACGTCCGCGGTCGATTGCGCAACGCCGCTGATCCGCATTCGCAAGCCGGATTGTGTGACCGCGGTCAGGCGCACGCTGTCGGGCAGCGTGGCGACGAGTTCATCGAACAGATGCACGGCCTCGGGCCGCGAGCGCTGCAGCCGGTCGATAATGCGCATGCGGGCGAGCAGGCGTTCCTTTTCCGCTTCGAGGCCGAGAATCGCGTCGGTCTGCCTGTCGAGCGCAGCGATCTCGGCTCCGAGGACGGCATTGCGGGCATCCTGCCTCGCGGTCGCAGCCCCGAGCGCGAACCTGCCGGCGCAGGCGACGAGCCCTCCGGCGAGCCCGGCGCCGAGGAGCGCGAGCATGAAGCCCCTCTTGAGCCTGCGGCGCCGTTCCTCGCGCCAGGGCAGCAGGTTGACGCGCGGCATCTCAGTCGAAACTCCTGAGAGCCAGCCCGCACGCCGTGAGCAGGGCGGGCGCTGCCGCCTGCACGCCCTGCGCCTCGGCGCGCGGCGCCAGGCGCATCCGGCCGAGTGGATCGCCGATGGCCGTAGCGATGCCGCTGTGTTGCGCGACCGCCTCGGCGACACCGGCGAGATTCGCGCATCCGCCGCAAACGAGGATCTGCGCGGGTGGCGTGCCGTCGGAGGACAGGTAAATGCGCAACGCGCGGGCGACCTGCCGAGCGAGATCGTCGACGAACGGGTCGAGCACGCTGGCGGCGTAATCGTCCGGCAGGCCGCCGGTCTGCATCGCCTGACAGGCTGCCTCGAAACCGAGGCCGTAGGTGCGCATGATCGCTTCGCCGAGCTGCCTGGCGCCGAAAGCGAAATCGCGCGTATAGCCGACCGCGAGATCGTACAGGACGCTCAAGGTCGTGGTGCTCGCGCCCGAATCGACGACGGCCACGGGGGCGTCCGTACCCGCTGCCGGCATCTGGTGAGCGAGCAGCCGGCAGCCGCTCTCTACGGCGAACGCTTCGATGTCGACGACGCGCGCCACGAGGCCCGCGGCCTCCACCGCGGTCTGGAGCTGCTCGACGGTATCGGTGCGCGCGGCGGCGAGCAGCACCTCCTGCATGTCGGGATGGCGGCTGCTCGGGCCGACGACATCGAAGTCGAAGCTGACTTCCTCCATCGGAAACGGGATGTGGCGGTCGGCTTCGAGCTCGACCTGATCCTCGAGTTCGGCGCCGCGCAAATGCCTCGGCATCTCGATGACCCGGGTGATCGCCGCGTCGCCGCCGAGCGCGACCGCGACATCCCGGGTTCGACTTTCGGACCGCCTGATTGCGCGGCGAATGGCGCCGCCTACGGCGTCGGCATCGACGATCGTCGTGTCGCTGATCGCATTCGCAGGAACGCCTTCGGCCGAGAAGGCCTCGACGCGATAGCTGCCCCGGTGCGCGGACAACTCGATGAGCTTGACGGATGATGCCGTGATGTCGAGCCCGATCAGGGATCGTTTCCGGCGCTTGGGGAATTGCATGCGAAGTTACTTGTCCAACCGGGCATCAGGAGCCTGCGCCGCAGGAAATCGCGACAGCGAATTTGTAGCCGTGAATTCCTACGGCGCAGGCTCCTAGAGTATGCTTGTGAGGGCCGACCCGCCGCCTGCGATCCTGGGCAAAGTGCCGGGATTCTCGTTCGGCAGGAATTCCGGGCGCTCCCGGCGGCCCGGACGCGACGCAGGCGGTGACCGCAACGGCGTACAATACGCGGCTGGCAATGAACGGTTATCTTAGAATCTCGTTGGCGTTCGGCAGCGGTCTCGCGGCGCTCGTCCTCGCATTCACGGCCGTGCTCTTCGGCGGCTACTACTATGTGGAGCCGAGCCTGCCGCTCGCCGAGGAACTGCGCGACATCAGGCTGCAGATTCCGCTTCGCGTCTACAGCCGCGACGGCCGGCTCATGCAGCAGTTCGGCGAGCAGAAGCGCACGCCCGTGCCCTACGAAGACGTGCCGGAGATACTCGTCGCCGCCGTGCTCGCTGCCGAAGACGACCGGTTTTTCGAACACCCCGGCCTCGACTGGGCGCATACGGCCAAGGCCGCTTTCGATTTCGCACGGGCCGGCATGGGCGGCGAACGCGTACCCGGCGGCAGCACGATCACCCAGCAGGTCGCTCGCGAGTACTTCCTGACGCGCGAGTACCAGCTCGTACGCAAGTTCAAGGAGCTGATCCTGGCCTTGCGCATCGAGCGGGAGTTCAGCAAGCAGGAGATCCTCGAGCTGTTCTTCAATACCACTTTCTTCGGGCAGGGTTCGTACGGGGTCGTTGCCGCCGCGCGCACCTATTTCGACAAGCGGCTCGACGAGCTTTCGCTTTCCGATGCCGCGATCCTCGCGGGCATTCCGCAGGGGCCGTCGATCATGAATCCCGTGTACAGCCCCGAGAATGCGGCCGGACGACGGGCCTACGTGTTGCGGCGCCTGTACGAGCTCGGCGAGATCGCGCGCACGGAATACGACGAGGCGTTGGCCGTGCGGATCGTCTCGAGGCGCTACGGCCAGGAGACGCAGCTCGACGCTCCCTACATCGCCGAGATGGCGCGGGCCGAGACCATCCGCCGGTTTGGCCTCATCGCCTACGAAGCCGGGCTCAAGGTCACGACGACGGTCGACAGCCGACTGCAGAACGAAGCCAACGCTGCCGTGCGCGATGCGCTGATCGCGTACGACGAGCGGCACGGCTATCGCGGTCCGGTGGCCCGTATCGGCCTGGCGGGCGGTGGCGACGACAGCTCCGCCGGCGCATCGCGCTGGGCGGAACTGCTCGAGGACTACTCCGATCCGGCCGGGTTCGAGCTCGGGCTGGTGCTCGGTGTCGACGAAACGGAAGCGCTCGTGTACGTGCGCGGGCAGGGCTACCAGACGATCGGCCTCGAGGCCGTCGGCTGGGCGGCGCCGTTCATTACCGACAACGCGGTCGGTGCTCGTCCGGACTCGGTCGACGAGGTACTTGCCGGTGGCGAGATCGTGCGGTTCCGGCGCACGGACGACGGCGCATTGCGGCTTTCGCAACTGCCCGACGTGCAGGGCGCGCTGGTCGCGCTCGACCCGAGGGACGGCGCCGTGACCTCGCTGGTCGGCGGCTTCGATTTCTTCCTGAGCAACTTCAACCGGGCGACCCAGTCGCTGCGTCAGCCGGGCTCCGCGTTCAAGCCGTTCATCTACTCCGCCGCGCTCGAGCAGGGTTACACGACGTCGACGATCGTCAACGACGCGCCGTTCGTGTTCGAGGATCCCGTGCTCGAGACGGTCTGGAAGCCGGAGAACTTCGGCTCGCGCTTCCACGGCGAGGTGCAGCTTCGCGAGGCGCTGATCCGCTCGTACAACGCCGCCACCGTGCGCGTGATGGCGAACACCGGCGTCGCCAACACCGTCGAGCACCTCCGGAAATTCGGTTTCGACGACGTGGCGGCGCCCAGGAACCTGTCGGTCGCGCTCGGCGCGGGGGGCATTTCGCCGCTCAATCTGGCCAACGGTTACGCGATTCTCGCCAACGGCGGATACTCCGTCGCGCCGTATTTCATCGAACGTATCGAGGACGCAAGCGGAAACGTGCTCTACAGCGCGGAGCCGACCGTCGCCTGCGTCGATTTTCCCGTGCCACGGCAAGCGGTCTCCGCCGAGTTCCATACGCCGGTCGAAGTGCCGGCCTGCGACGAAGCGCACACTGCCGCGGCCGGGTCCGGCGGCTATGACCCGTCCGGCGCCGATGTGCCCGCTTCCAGCTATCCGGACGCGCGGCGGGCCGAGCGCGTGGTCGGGGCGGGCAACGTCTATCTCGTGACCGACATGATGCGCGACGTCATCCGGCGCGGAACCGGCAACCGTGCGCAAAGGGAACTCGGCCGTACGGACCTCGCCGGCAAGACGGGCACGACGAACGATCTGCGCGACGCGTGGTTCGCCGGCTTCAACGCCGATGTCGCCGCCGTGGCCTGGGTCGGTTTCGACGAGGACCGGCCGCTCGGGGGCAACGAGCAGGGCGGCTTCACGGCGATCCCGGCGTGGATCGATTTCATGGGCGAAGCGCTCGAGGGTCAGCCGCCGCACGCGCTCGAGCGGCCGATCGGCATCGTCGACGTGCGCATCAATCCGGCGAACGGCCTGGTCGCGAGCGACAAGACCCTGAACGCGGTGTTCGAGAAGTTCAGGATCGACAACATCCCCGAGCGCGAACCCGATCCGATCCTGGCCATTGCGCCGGCGGAAGAGTCGCGCGGCCGTCCGACGCCGGCTCCCGAGCGTATTTTCTAGTGCCGAAGGGCAATTCGCGTGCCGCAGCGGCAGGCGTTCGCGAGCGCCTGGCTCAGGAGGCCGCGCGCTTCATGATCGAACACGGCATCGTCGACTATCGCCTGGCCAAACGCAAGGCGGCCGAGCGGCTCGCCGTGAACGGCACCCGCATGCTGCCGAGCAACGCGCAGATCGAGGCCTGCATGGCCGAGCGGCAGCGAATATTCGCCCCGGCGGCGCAGTCCGATCGCGTCGACCGGTTGCGCCGCGTTGCCGTGGAAGCGATGGAGATGCTGGCCTTGTTCGAACCCAGGCTCGTCGGCCCCGTGCTCTCGGGGACGGCGACGATCACGAGCCCCATTGAGCTGCATCTGTTCGTGGACGCACCGGAGAGCGTTGCCGGGTTTCTCGCTCGAGCCGGGATCGAATACGAGGAAAGTCAGCGCCGCTACCGCTTCGGCGGCGGCAGGATCGAACTCGTGCCCGGCTTCGGCTTCGTCAGGGCCGGCGAACGGATCCTGGTGATCGTCTTCGCCGAGAAGGGACTGCGTGAAGCGCCCCTGAGCCCGGTCGACCAGCGCCCCATGGAACGCGCGGGACAAGCCCGCGTGCGTGAGCTTCTCCCGGATCGCTAGGCGGCGGCTTCGCGCTCGCCGATCGCGCGGTATTCGCGCCGGGGCGGGCCGAGGTAGAGTTGCCTTGGCCGGCCGATCCGCGTGCCGGGATCGGCGACCATCTCGCGCCAGTGCGTGACCCAGCCGACGCATCGCGCGATCGCGAACATGACGGTGAACATCGACTTCGGGATGCCGAGCGCGCGGTAGATGATGCCGGAATAGAAGTCGACGTTCGGGTAGAGGTTCTTCTCGACGAAGTACTCGTCCCGCAGCGCGACCTCCTCGAGCCTGAGAGCCAGTTCGAACAGCGGTGCGTCGCTGGCCTTGAGCTGCTCGAGCAGCCGGTGACACATCTTCCTGATAATCGCGGCTCGCGGGTCGTAGTTCTTGTAGACGCGATGACCGAAGCCCATGAGCCGAAACGGATCGTTGCGGTCCTTGGCGCGGTCGATGTACTTGCCGATGTTCTTCGCCGAGCCGATCTCCTCGAGCATGTTGATGACCGCTTCGTTGGCGCCGCCGTGCGCGGGGCCCCAAAGCGCGGATATGCCCGCGGCGATCGCCGAGTAGGGGTTCGTGCCCGAGCTGCCGGCGAGCCGGACCGTCGACGTGCTGCAGTTCTGCTCGTGGTCGGCATGCAGGATGAACAGCAGATCCAGCGCCTGGGCGGCGACGGGATCGACGTCGTAAATGGCCGACGGCACGGAGAAGAACATGTGCAGCATGTTGCTGCAATAGTCGAGGTGGTTGAGCGGATAGACGAACGGCTGCCCCTTGGAATGCTTGTAGGCCGCCGCCGCAATGGTCGGGATTTTCGCGATGATGCGGTGCGCGAAGACATTGCGGTCGCGCTCCATGTTGATGTCGGTCGTGTCGTGATAGAAAGCCGACATTGACGCGACGACGCCCGTTACCATCGCCATCGGGTGGGCGTTGTGGTGAAAGCCGTTGAAGAACCGCAGCAGCGATTCGTTGAGCATCGTGTGCGTGCGGATCGAATGTTCGAACACCTGCAACTGCTCGGCCGTGGGCAGCTCACCGTGGAGCAGCAGGTAGGCAACCTCTATGAAAGTGGAATGCTCGGCGAGTTGCTCGATCGGGTAGCCGCGGTACAGCAGCACGCCCTCTTCCCCGTCGACGTAGGTGATATTGCTCGTGCAGCTTGCGGTCGCGCCGAAGCCGGGATCGTAAGTGAAGACGCCAGACTGCGAATAAAGCCCCGCCAGATTGAGCACATTCGGACCGAGCGTCGGCTCGAGGACTGGAAGGTCTAGCTGACGCCCGTTCTTGGGTTCGATAAGGCTGTAGTGCTCATCGCTCATGTGTCGCACCTGCGTAACGCAAACAATTTTTTGCCCGTCCCGTGGCTCGGGCGGGTCGGTTCCGGTGTGGCATGCCGACGGCGCGTTGCGTGGACGCCGCGCGAAACCGCGCAATTATAGCAGTAGAGCGGCCTTCGGCTCCAAAGACGGGAACCCGCGCGAGCGGGAAATCAGTTCGTCTTTGCTCCGCCTCTGAGGCCGTAACGGCGCCGGAACTTGTCGACGCGCCCGCCGGTGTCGACGATCTTCTGCTTGCCGGTATAAAACGGGTGGCAGGCAGAGCAAACCTCGACGCTCAGTTCGCCCGTGAGCGTGGATCGGGTTGCAAACGTGTTGCCGCAGCTACACGTGACCCTGATCTCGTCGTATTGTGGGTGAATGTCCGGCTTCATGAGTCGTACCCCGGCGGGCGGCAGAGGATACTGCCCGAACACGCCAAACACAAGCTTGGTTCCGGTACCGATCCCGACTCTGCCCACAGCTCTGTCGAGCAATTCGATCAGGCTTGTCCAAGTATCGGATCGGACCCGGTTGCCGCAGCTTTCCCGCGTCCGAGGGGCGCCGGAAGCTAACGGGTCGCCGCATCGTCGAGGATGGCCTCGATCCGCGCGCGCAGCGCTTCCGAGCCCGTCCTGTGCGCTCCGTCGCGCCCGCTCACGATAGCGGCGAGTTCGTCGGCCGCGCGTTCGAGGTCGTCGTTGATCAGCGCGTAGTCGAATTCGTCCCAGTGCGTCATGTCGCCGACCGCGTCGCTGAGCCGGCGCTCGATCGTCTCGTCGGAATCAGTACCGCGCCCGCGCAGACGGTTTTCGAGATCGTCCATGCTCGGCGGCAGTATGAAGACGCTCGTCGCTTCGGGGACCGCTTCGCGAATCTGGCGCGCGCCCTGCCAGTCGATCTCGAGCATGACCGTATGACCGCCGGCGCGCAGCGATTCGACATGGTCGTGGCTGGTGCCGTAGCAGTGGCCAAAGACCTCCGCGTGCTCGAGGAACGCGCCCGCTTCGACCATCTGCCCGAACTCCTCCCGGCTCACGAAAAGGTAGTCCTCGCCGTCGACTTCCTCGCGACGACGGGGGCGTGTCGTATAAGACACGGAGAACCTGAGATCCGGATTTCGCCGCAAAAGCTCGCGCACCAGCGAGGTCTTGCCCGCGCCGGACGGCGCGGCGAGCACGATGAACCGGCCTCGCCCTGGAACTGCTGCGGACATCCTCACTCCAGGTTCTGCACCTGCTCGCGCATCTGTTCGATGAGTACCTTGATGTCCACGGCCGAGCGTGTGAGCTCGGCATCGTTTACCTTCGAGGCAAGCGTGTTGGCTTCCCGGTTGAGCTCCTGGATCAGAAAGTCGAGCCGCCGTCCCACGGGCTCGTCGCGGCCCAGCACGTGACGAATCTCGGCGATGTGCGCGTCGAGGCGGTCGACTTCCTCGCTCACGTCGAGGCGCTGGGCGACGAGCACGAGCTCCTGTTCGAGGCGCTCCGGATGCGCCTTGATGTCGAGCCGCTCGAAGCGCTCCGTGAGCTTGTCGCGGTAGCCCTGTTCGGCCTCCGCGAGCAGCGGACGCACTGCCGACACGAGCGAGGCGATCGCGTCGCAGCGTTCGACGAGCAGTTCGGCGATGCGCTCCCCCTCCCGGCGGCGCGCGCGTCCGAGACTCTCGAGCGCCTCCGTCAGGCAGCGCCGGGCCGGTTCGAGCAGGGCGGCGGCTTCGGGCGCCTTGAGCACGCCCGACCAGCGCAGCAATTCGGCGACTGCGAACGGGCTCGCGTCGGGAACTTCGCGGCGCACGGCGTCCTGCAGGCGCGCGAGTCCCGCGAGCACGCCGGTGTCAACGTCCGCCGTCGAGGAGTCGGCAGTCAACGGCGTCACCTTGAGCGAGCACTCGACCCTCCCGCGCCTGACGCCTGCGGCGATGACGTCGCGGTATTCGGCTTCGGCGTGGCGCAATTCGTCGGGCAGGCGAAGGCGCACGTCGAGAAAGCGGTGATTGACGCTGCGCAGTTCCCAGTTGAGTTCAACCGGCTTGACGACGATGGCCGCCGCCGCGAATCCCGTCATGCTGTGAGGCATCGTGCCTTGTCCACGAATGAAATCGAGAGGTATTCCGGGCGACAAGTCTATCGCGCATCGGTCGGCGATTCCGCTGCCGGTCGATCCCGGTCCCGCCGCGGCGTTGCGGGGAGACGCCGTACGCGCGCGCAAGCGAGCGGCCGCGTCGGCAACACGGGGAAGTGCGCTAAAATTTGCCTTTGCCGCTTGCGGCACCCCCCAACCTACGGAGAGCACATCATGCGCGCGAGCGGACGCCGCGACGATCAAATGCGCCCGGTGCGTTTCGTTCCGGGCTTCACTAAACATGCGGAGGGTTCGGTGCTCGCCGAGTTCGGGTCGACGCACGTGCTGTGCACGGCCTCGATCGAGGACCGGATCCCGCAGTTCCTGAAGGGCCGCGGACAGGGCTGGGTGACGGCCGAATACGGCATGCTGCCGCGCGCCACGCACACGCGAGCACCGCGCGAAGCCGCGCGCGGCCGGCAGGGCGGGCGCACGCTCGAGATCCAGCGCCTCATCGGCCGCAGCCTGCGCTCGGTCGTCGACCTTGCGGCGCTCGGCGAGCGCACGGTCACGATCGATTGCGACGTGCTGCAGGCGGACGGCGGCACGCGCACCGCCGCCATCTCCGGCGGCTACGTGGCGCTCGCGCTCGCGGCGCGCCACCTGCTTGCGAGCCGAAGCATCGACGGCGATCCCATCCACGGTCAGGTCGCTGCCGTGTCGGTCGGGATCGTGGATGGCGTCCCCGTGCTCGACCTCGATTATGTCGAGGATTCCGATGCCGAGACCGACATGAACGTGGTCATGAACGAGGCCGGGGGCTTCGTGGAAGTCCAGGGCACGGCCGAGGGACACGCATTCCTGCGCAACGAACTCGATGCGTTGCTCGACCTGGCGGGCAAGGGCATCGAGACGCTGATCGCGGCGCAAGCCGCGGCGCTCGGGAAATGACCGGCGCTGGAACCCGCTGGGTTCTGGCGAGCGGCAACGCGGGCAAGCTCAGGGAGTTTCGCTCGCTGCTCGCGGATACCGGGCTCGATATCGTTCCGCAGTCCGAATTCGGCGTCGATAGTGCAGCCGAAACGGGCGCAAGCTTCGTCGAGAACGCGCTGATCAAGGCACGCCATGCCGCGGCCCTGACCGGCTTGCCCGCGATCGCCGACGACTCCGGACTGACGGTCGACGCGCTCGACGGCGCGCCCGGGGTCCGCTCGGCGCGGTTCGCTGGGGCAAATGCCGATGCCGCCGCCAATGTCGCCCGTCTGCTCGAAGCCCTCGAAGGCACGGCCGAGGAACAGCGCGCCGCGTGCTTTCATTGCGTTATCGTCGCGCTGATCCGCGCCGACGAGCCCGCGCCGCTCGTCGCGCACGGCGAGTGGCGCGGCCGCATCGCGCTCGAACCCGCCGGGAGCGGCGGATTCGGCTACGACCCGGTCTTCCACGATCCGGCATTCGGCACGACGGCCGCCGAGCTCGATCCACACGTCAAGAACGCCGTCAGCCACCGCTACCGGGCCGCGCGCCGGCTCAAGGAATTGCTGCTCTCCAAAGGCCTGCTTGCCCACCCCTGACCGCCCGTGCGGGCGACCGCCGGCCACGATTTATGCACATCCGGCCACGTTTTGCGCGAGAAACAAGCCTATTGCGGCACTTTCTTGCGGCTGAACCGGCGATGTGCTTATAAGTTATTGATTGTTAATAGAAGGCCCGGTTTTGCGTTTCTGGGCCGAATTGGCGGAAATGATTGTAGCGGCTGGATTTCGGAGTCCCGATCAAAGCCGCTTCCACAGACTTATACACAGATTCTGTGGATAACGCCCGCAAAACAAGGCAGGCTGCGGTTGGCGGACGTTCGCAGGGGCACATGCAGCCGTTCGACCGGCACCTGGATAGCCGTGCGGAGCGTTGCAGCGATGCCCGGAAAGGGGCCGCTTGAATCACGTGGCGACCACTGTCGGCGGTGAGTATACTCGGCGACCATCGTCCCCGAGTGCGTATAGCGAGCACGGTGCACAAGGAAGCCCAAGTACGATGACTGAGTTGCTGCTGTCGCATGACGAGCTGGATCATCATCGATCGGTTGAAAAGACTGTGAGGAATCCCGGCGCTCGGTAGAAGGAAAAACCTGGCCGACACAAGCAGCGAAACTACAGAGCAGAATCCTCGGACGGTACTTCCTACCTTATCTACCTTCGTCAGAACCTCAACGATGACACAGATTTTTCCTGTGGACTGCAATTGGTAAGACGCGGTTCGAGACCCCTCAGCCTCGTTCGTTACAATGGCGCCAGTCACGCTCATGGAGAGATTCGTTACCGCTGCCACATTCATCAAGCTTCGGTGCAGGCGATCTCTGCCGGCAGGAGAATTGACAGCAATGCCGAAGAGACGAACCGATACAGGACTTTGGAAGGCGCGCTGGCGTGCTTAGTCGATGATTGCGGTGTGCAGGGCTTAAGCGCCCAGCATGATCAGAGGGATATCTTCGATGGCAATTGACTATTCGCGGCTGGAAAAGCAGCTTTGTGAACGACTGTGTGCAAGTGTCAGCATTCATAGGCGGGACGACGGTGTGCACATGCTGGACTCTCCGTTTACCTTTCCGGATGGAGACCGTTATCCTATTTATCTTTCCGAGTCCCGATCAGGTGGTGTCACGCTAAGCGATCGGGGCCATACGCTAATGCACATCAGTTACGAGCACGACGTTGACGCGTTCTTCGACGGGCCGCGTGCTTCTCTGCGGGAACAGATCGTCCGCGAGACCGGTATCGAAGAACGCGATGGTGCATTTGCGATCACCGCATCACCTCATCAGGTTGCCGATGCCCTTTTTGCGCTCGGTCAAGCACTGACGAAGATCTACGACCTGACTTTTCTCAGTCGTGATCGCGTGGTTTCAACGTTCTACGACGATTTGAAAGACATGCTGTTCACGATGGTAGATGAAGACAATATCGACGCAGATTACATACCAATCGAAATTCCTGATGGAACCAACTATCCTGTTGATTATCGGCTGGAAGGCCGTGACGGCATACCTGTATTTCTTTATGGCGTTCCAGGCCGTGACAAGGCCCGTCTGACAACCATCATGTTGTCCCACTTTCTGCTTCACGAACTTGCGTTCGAGTCGGTTATTGTTTATGCGGACCAACAGGCTATTCCTCGGCTCGATCTGGCCCGGCTGACAAATGTTGCTGGCACGGCTGTTTCGTCGCTGGAAGCAACCAGGGACTTGCAGAGAAAAATCAAGCGACTGGCCGCGTGACTTTGCTTATTGGCGTGCTCATGTCAACGCCATATAATCGCGAAGCTGGCAAATTACTGGCGCAGGAACGTCCCGACAAGGCGAACTGGTTGTTTGACGCGAGAAACTGCATTGCTCTGACCAATGCGCCCCGGTCCCCAAGTGCGTGCAATCCGACAGGCTGATCGAGAAGCGAATCATGACGAAGCAAATTCGATCGGCTATCGAATCTTTATTGCTCGATGAGGATGGGATCGGACAAATCGAAACGCGCCTTGGCGGCTTCAACATTTTCGAGGCTATTCGGCACACCCGCTCCGAGGAGCGCCATTCGGATTTTCTGGCGTTTCTGCTTGACCCTACGGAAACACATGGACTGGGAGCCGAATTCCTCGTTCAGTTTCTGCTAACTGCGGTCAAGGCAATTTCATCCGAGTCTCGACCACTGTCCCTCGGCGAAATCGTGCTGAAGGATTTTAGTGATTGCCTCGTGCTTCGAGAGCGTCACAATATAGACGTTCTGTGTATTGACGAAACACGACGGTTCCTGTTGGCGATCGAGAACAAGGTCGACTCCGGTGAGCACTCGGGTCAGTTGGTGCGTTACCGGGAGACACTGGAGAAACGCTATGGCGACTTTCGCCATGTGCTCGTCTACTTGACTCCGGAAAATGAAGATCCATCTGACGAAAATTGGCTGCCGGTCGGATACCAGGATATCTTGTCGAGTGTCGAATCTCTCGTTGCTAAGTATGAAGAAAGCCTTGGCGAAGCGGTCGCCATGACTCTGCATCATTACGCCCGAATGCTACGGAGAAACATTGTGATGGACGACGATCTTGTAGAACTTGCGAAGGCGGTGTATCGAAAGCACAAGACTGCACTCGATTTCATATTCGAACAAACACCGGATGATCAGCTGGAAAGATCGGAATTTGCCAAGGCGATGGTATCGAAAGAGGGCGAGCGGATCGAACTTGTGCGTGGAACGAAGTCGGCCGTTAACTTCTTTCCCATTGAATGGAAGGAAATCCCAGCCTGCAACGCTACGTCTGCGGATCAATGGACGAAGAGCGGACATAGCTTGCTGTTTGAGATCAAGAACGTTCGGACGAGTATCAAGATGTGCCTCGTTATCGGCCCGTCTGAGAATGTAACTTTGCGAAAGGAAATTTGGGAGTTTGCTCAAAGCAATCCGAAGTTGTTTCCGGGTTGCGGCAAGAAGCTCTACGATAAATACACCACGATTTACAGCAGGAACATGGTTGAGCCGGCTACTCTTGATCGACAGCCGGCAGAAAAAATCAAGGAGGACTTGGAGTCTTGGTTTCAGAAATTCATGGAAAGGGAATTCAAGGATATTGTCGTCGCGCTGTCGGCAAAGTTTGCCGAAGTTGACACGAGATGAGTTTCACCGCGCGCTCGCTCGCGTTTTCGTAGCATCCGGTTTTCCGATGGCGGGCGAACGGGCGCGTCAACTGTGTCCTCGACAAAGGCCCGGACCTGTTCCAGGATCCGCACCCGTCGCGTCTGTAACGTCACGATCATCCTCCGATGATCCCAGACGCCCAACTACAGGCTCATGTCTAATTAGACAAGGCTAACCGGCGACTTGGGACGGACTTTGCAGTAAACTGGGGAGCCAAGCCCTGTGAGGGACCGCGATGGCCAGGATTACCGTAGAAGACTGCACCGACAACATCTCGAACATGTTCCAGCTCGTGCTCGTCGCCGCGAAGCGTGCCCGCCAGCTTGCCAACGGCGCCGAGCCCGGGGTCGAGTGGGAAAACGACAAGCCCACGGTCGTCGCGTTGCGCGAGGTCGCCGAAGGCCACGTTTCCGAGAGCATACTCGAGGAACGCGATCAGCCCGTCGACGATCTTCTCGACCTGGAAGCGTCCGCGGGGGCGTTGCAGGACAATCCGCTCGGCGCGAGGCCGGTATCGTTCATGGATTGAGCGCGGTGCGGGCGGTACGGGGCCCGCGGTCCGGTGAGACGTTTCGATGAACTATGCTACGGCGATACGCGAACGGCGCCTGCCTGCCGTCCGGCGCGGTGACGGCTTCGGGACGCTGCTCGAAACGCTTGAACCCTATCTGCCCGAGGAAGAACTGCCCGGGGTCGTAGACGCCTACGAGTACAGTTCCGGCGTACACGACGGGCAGCGGCGCCGCAGCGGCGATCCCTATATCTCGCATCCGGTCGCCGTCGCGCAGATCCTTGCGGAACTTCACCTCGACGCGGGCACGATCAAGGCCGCGTTGCTGCACGATGTCGTCGAGGACACCGAAGGCACGGTCCACGAGATCAGGGCGCGCTTCGGCGAGGATGTCGCCCTGCTCGTCGACGGCGTCAGCAAGCTCGATCGGCTGCGCTTCGACAGCGCCAGGGAAGCGCAGGCGGAGAGCTTCCGCAAGATGCTGCTCGCGATGGTGCAGGACCTGCGCGTGATCCTGGTCAAGCTCGCCGACCGGACCCACAACATGCGTACGATCAACGCGCTGCCGCAGGACAAGCAGCGGCGGATCGCCAAGGAGACGCTCGAGATCTATGCGCCGATCGCCAATCGGCTCGGCATCTACAGTCTCAAGGTGGAGCTCGAGAATCTCGGCTTCAGCACCTACCAGCCGTTCCGCTACCGCGTGCTCAGGAGAGCGCTCGACAAGACAGGCGGCAAGCAGCGCAAGATCCTCGCCAAACTGCAGACGCGCCTGACGAAGCTGCTCGCCAATCAGGGCATCGCGGCCCGGGTGACGACCCGCGAGAAGCATATCTACAGCATCTACCAGAAGATGCAGCGCAAGCACATGCACCTGTCGGAGATCGCCGACGTCTTCGGCATCCGCGTCATCGTCGAAGACATCGACCTGTGCTACCGCGTGCTCGGGGTCGTCCACCAGCTCTACAAGCCCATGCCCGGCCGTTTCCGCGACTACATCGCGATTCCGCGCGTCAACGGCTACCAGTCGCTGCACACGACGGTGTTCGGTACGACCGGAATCCCGCTCGAGGTCCAGATCCGGACCGACGAGATGGACGAGGTCGCCGAACGCGGCATCGCCGCGAACTGGCAGTACAAGGCGGTCGACAAGCGGACCTACAGCACCGAGGAGCGCGCTCGCGCATGGCTGTCGGGGCTCATGGAACTGCAGCAGGCGGCAAACTCGGAGGAGTTTCTCGAGACGGTGCGCGTGGATCTCTTCCCCGACAAGGTCTACGTGTTCACGCCGAAAGGGGAGATTCTCAGGCTGCCGCGCGGCGCGACGGCCGTCGACTTCGCCTATGCCGTGCATACGGACGTGGGCAACCGTTGCGTGGCGGCGAAGATCGACCTCCGGCCCGTGCCGCTCAAGACCACGCTCAACAACGGCGAGACCGTGGAGATCGTCACCTCCAGATCGGCGCGTCCCCAGCCGAGCTGGGTCAACCACGTCGTGACGGCGAAGGCGCGAAACGCGATCCGGGCCTATCTCAAGAATCTCGAAAAGGACGAAGCGCGGCACCTCGGCAAGCTGCTGTTGAGTCAGGCCTTGCGGCCCTGGTCGCTGAATCTGCGCAGACTCAGGAAGAAGAGAGTCAACGCCGTGCTCGAGGAACTCGGGGTCGGCGACCTCGATACGCTCTATGAGGAAGTGGGGCTCGGCCGGCGGATCGCGCCCATCGTCGCCGGCATGTTCGCCCAGGAAGCCGGGCGCGACGACGAGGACGCGGCGGAGCGCCGCCAGCCGCTCAGCGTGGCGGGCACCGAAGGACTCGTCGTCGACTACGGGCGTTGTTGCTACCCGGTTCCCGGAGACGACATCATCGGGTTCATGTCGAGCGGCCGCGGCATCGTCATCCACAGCGAGTCCTGCCGCAACCTGGCCGAGTACCGCAAGCAGCCGTCGAAGTGGATACCGGTAAGCTGGACGAGGCGCCCCAAGCGCGAATTCCTGAGCGAGATCCACGTGCGCACGATGGACCGGGTGGGTCTGCTGGCCGAGATCGCGGCGAAAATCTCCGCAACGGACTGCAACATCGACGCGGTCAGGGTCGATACGGAGGCCGACGGCGCCGTGCAGGTGTTCCGGCTCAGGGTGCGCGACCGCAAGCATCTCGACCAGGTCATGCGCAATCTTCGCGATGTCCCGGGCGTCGTGCGGGTGACGCGCCAGGCCGGTTGAGCGCCGAATCCGACGTTATCCGCGGGACGGACACAAGGTCGAGCGACGAGGCGATCCGTGACGAGGCGAATCATACACACCGACAAGGCGCCCGCCGCGATCGGTACCTACAGCCAGGCCGTGCGCGTCGGCGATGTCGTATATCTGTCGGGCCAGATTCCACTGGATCCTGCGAGCATGGAACTTGTGGGCGACGATGTCGAGTCGCAGATCAAGCAGGTGTTCGACAACCTCGCCGCGGTCGCGGAGGCGGCCGGCGGCGCCCTGGCCGACGCCGTCAGGCTCACGGTCTACCTCACGGATCTGGCGAATTTCCCGCTCGTCAACGAGGTCATGGCCGAGTACTTCAGCGAGCCGTACCCCGCAAGGGCGGCCATCGGTGTCGCCGCGCTGCCGAGAAACGCGGCGGTCGAGGTCGACGCGATACTCGTACTCGGGTGAATCTGGGAGGGCCAGTCGCCAACCTCCAGGGCGTTGGCCCGAAGCTCGGCGAATGCCTCGCGCGGCTCGGGGTCGATTCCATCGCCGACCTGCTCTGCCTGCTGCCGCAACGCTACGAGGACCGCACCGAAGTCCGTCCGCTCGGCGGGCTTCGTCCGGGAGAAAAGGTCCTTATCGAAGCGAACGTCGAACTGGCCGAAGTCGTGTTCCGCGGGCGCCGCTCGCTGCTGTGCCGCGTGACCGACGGCACCGGCGCGATCACGCTGCGCTTCTTCCACTTCTCGCGCGGCCAGCAGCAAACGCTGAGCCGGGGAGTGCGGCTCCGATGCTTCGGCGAAGTGCGCGCCGGCCGGACGGGGCTCGAGATGATCCATCCCGAGTACCGCACTTTGAATGCCGACACGCCGCCGCCCGAGCCAACGCTGACCCCCGTGTATCCGACGACCGAGGGGCTGCACCAGCAGCGGCTGCGCACGTTCGCCGGGCAGGCGCTGGCGATACTCGCCGACGAGCCGCTCGTGGATTACCTGACCGGCCGGCTTCCCGAGGAGTGGCCGTCGATCAACGAAGCGATCGAGTTCCTGCATCGGCCGCCCGCCGGCGCCGACACGGCGATGCTGCTCGCGGGGCGGCATCCCTGCCAGCGACGCATCGCGCTCGAGGAGCTACTCGCGCATCGCCTGAGTCTGCGCAGCACCGCGGCCGACCGGCGGCTTGAGCGCGCCGTGGCGCTCGATCGTGCGGTCGAGCCCGTCACCTGCTTTCTGGAGCGCCTGCCGTTCAAGCTGACGGCCGGCCAGAACAGCGCCTGGCGGGAGATCGGCAAGGATCTCGACAGGCCGGCGCCGATGTACCGCCTGCTGCAGGGCGATGTCGGCTCGGGCAAGACCGTCGTCGCCGCGCTCGCCGTGTTGCGTGCGGCCTTTTCTGGCTGCCAGGCGGCGGTCATGGCGCCGACGGAACTGCTCGCCGAACAGCACCACGCGAGCTTCAGAGCATGGCTCGAGCCGCTCGGCATCGAGGTCGTCCTGCTCACGGGATCGATGCCGGCCGCTGCGCGAGGCGCCGCCCGGGAAGCAATTGCGAGCGGCGACGCCGCCGTCGCCGTGGGCACGCATGCGCTGTTCCAGGAAGCCGTTCGCTTCCGGCGGCTCGCGCTCACGGTCGTCGACGAGCAGCACAGGTTCGGCGTCCATCAGCGCCTGAGTCTCAAGCGCAAGGGCGAGCACGGCGAAGTCGCGCCCCATCAGCTCGTCATGACGGCAACGCCGATCCCGCGCACGCTCGCGATGACGGCCTATGCCGATCTCGACTGCTCAGTCATCGCCGGATTGCCGCCCGGCCGCAAGCCCGTCAGAACGACAGTCGTGCAGGAGCACCGCCGCGGCCGCCTCGTCGAACGCATCGCGGCGCACTGCCGCGCGGGCCGGCAGGCCTACTGGGTGTGTCCGTTGATCGAGGAATCGGATCGCGTCGACTCGAGCGCCGCGCTCGAACTGGAAAGGGAACTGACCGCGGCGCTGCCGGGCTTGTCCGTTGGGCTGATTCATGGTCGACTGAATTCCGCCGACAAGGAACGCATGATGCGGGAGTTCAAGCGGGGGCAGGTGCATGTCCTGGTTGCGACGACCGTGATCGAGGTCGGCGTCGACGTGCCGAACGCAACGCTGATGGTCGTGGAGAACTCCGAGCGTCTCGGCCTTGCGCAGTTGCACCAGCTTCGCGGCCGCGTCGGCCGCGGCAGCGAGGCATCGGACTGCGTGCTGCTCTACAAGGCGCCGCTGTCGGACATGGCGCGGGAGCGGCTCACGGTGCTGCGCGAGACCAACGACGGTTTCGTCGTGGCCGAGAAGGACATGCAGCTCCGGGGGCCGGGCGAGATGCTCGGGACGCGGCAGACCGGAGTGCTCGAGCTTCGCGTCGCGGATCTCGGCCGCGACGCGGACTTGCTGCCGAGGGTGATTCGCTTGTGCGATGAGTTGATGACGGACAGCCCCGGTAGCGTCGAGCCGTTGACGCGCCGGTGGATCAGGGCGGGGGCGGAATATGCCAAGGTTTGATGCGCTGCTGAGTAGCTGGTGGACATGGCTGGCGGAGCGGCTGCGCTGGACTGCGATCCGCGACAGGCTGGACCGGCTCCCCTGGGCGCAGACTCGCGCCGGGATCGCCCGGATCTGGTCGCGGCTCGACGCCTGGCTGCGCGGACTGCCGTGGGCAGCAATGCGCGAATCGTTGAACCGGCTTGCGAGCGAGCTGCCCGTATACGCCGGCCGCCTGTCTCCCTATGTACGGCTGATGCGCTGGCACCAGCCGATCGGTATCTGGCTGCTGCTGTGGCCGACGCTCTGGGGACTATGGATCGCGTCGGAGGGCCAGCCCGACGAGTGGGTGCTGTTCGTGTTCGTGCTCGGTACGATCATGCTGCGTTCGGCCGGCTGCATCATCAATGATTTCGCCGACCGCAAGATCGACCCGCTCGTCGGGCGGACCGCCGACCGGCCGCTCGCGACGGGCGAGGTGACGGCCGGCGCCGCGCTGACGCTGTTCGGCGCGTTGATGCTGATCGGTCTCGGGCTCGTCCTGACCCTGAATGCCCTGACCCTGCAACTTGCCGTCATCGGCGCGGTGATCGCCGTCGTCTATCCGTTCACCAAGCGGTTCATCGCAACGCCTCAGTTCGTGCTCGGGATCGCTTTCGCCTGGGGCGTGCCCATGGCGTTCGCCGCCCAGCTCGGGACGGTCCCGCGGCTGGGCTGGCTGCTGTTTCTGGCCGCCGTCATTTGGGGCATCGTCTACGACACGCAATACGCGATGGCGGACCGCGAGGACGATCTCAAGGCCGGCGTGCGCTCGACCGCGATACTGTTCGGCGAACTCGATCGGGCTCTGGTCGGCGGCCTGCAGGTGCTGTTTTTCCTCGCGCTGCTCTTCGCCGGCGTCGGCGCCGACCTCGGCATCTGGTACTACGGCGGAATCGGGCTCGCGGCCGCGCTCGCGCTCTATCAGCAATACCTGATCGGGGAGCGCCAGGCCGAGCATTGCCTGCGCGCCTTCATGAGCAACGCCTGGCTCGGCGGCTGGGTGTTTGCGGGCATCATGCTCGACTATCTCTTTCGCTGAAAGAGCCGGACGCGGACTGCGCTCGCTGCGCTCGGCCCGTCAGGCTTCACGATCTCTTTCGCTGAGCGTTCGCGCGACCGCCCAGGCGCCCGGCGTCTCGGCGCCCGCGGCCCGCAGCGAACGGGCGAGCGCGTTGATCGTCGCGCCCGTGGTAATGACGTCGTCGACGATGGCGACCCTGAGTCCTTCGAGCCGCCGCTCGATGCTGAAGGCGCCGTGGAGGTTCTTCAGACGCTGCCTGGCGTCGAGCGCGGTCTGCGGCGGAGCGGCGCTGCGGCGCCGGATACCGCAGATCAGGAGCGGAATGGCGAGTTCCGCGGCGACGCTGCGTGCAATCTCCACGGCCTGGTTATAGCCGCGCAGCCGCACGCGCTCGGGGTGCATGGGCACGGGCGCCAGCGCGTCGATGCTGCCGCGATGCGGTTTGAGGTGCTCGGCCAGCAGCAGTCCGAGCGCCCGGCCCAGCTTGCGCGCGCGATTGAACTTGAGCGCCTGCACGTGATGGTGCAACGGCATGCAGTAGCTGTACGGCGCAACGATCGAGTCGACCTGCCAGGGTTCGTCGCGCTGCGGGCAACGCATGACCGGCCGGGGCAGGCCGCACCGCATGCAGGCGTTCGCGACGACGGCGAAGTCGCCGCGGCAGCCGGCGCAGAAGCCCCGCTCCGTGGCGCCGCGGCAGCGCGGGCACACTTCCGGGAAAAGCTTGGCGATGCCTGTAAACTTCAAATCGCGTTCCAGGTTGACAGCCTCGAACCGCGTCCAGATACTCCCATCGTCGAAACCGGGGCTGCGGCAGCGTCTCGGGTCCGGCGCGGCGCACGGGAAATGGTGGGACGGCTGCCGGGGGCGCTTCGCAGCCGGAAGCGATCCGGCCAAGCGGATCTGCCGCCGCGCGCAACGTCACCGGAATCGTGCCGGGACGGTCAAGTCCGAACGGGATGCAATTTGCGCGAGAGCATCCAGGGGAGCAAGACGCATATGTCGGTTGTTGAGGGAGAATTGGCTAGCGCGACGCCAGGCTCGGCCGTACCGCTGCCACCGGATGCGGGCGTCGGCGCCGTCGAGGCCTTGTTCGAGAAGCCGCTGATCGATCTGCTGTTCGAGGCGCAGTCGGTGCATCGGCGGCACTTCGATCCGAACAGCGTACAGGTCTCGACCCTGCTGTCGATCAAGACCGGCCGCTGTCCGGAAGATTGCGCGTATTGTCCGCAGAGCATCCGCTTCGATACCGAACTCGAGGTTCACGATCTCATGCCGGTCGAAGAGGTGAAAGCCGCGGCGCGGCGCGCGAAGGCCGCGGGCGCGACGCGCTTCTGCATGGGCGCCGCGTACCGGGGGCCGAAGGACAAGGATCTCGAGCCGATCATCGAGATGATCGGCGAGGTCGGACGTCTCGGCATGGAGAGCTGCGTGACGCTCGGGCTGCTCAAGCCGCACCAGGCCAGGCGGCTCGCCGACGCCGGTCTCGACTACTACAACCACAACCTCGATACCTCCGAGGCGTTCTACCCGGAGATCATCGGCACGCGAACCTACGCGGACCGCCTTGAGACGCTCGGGCATGTCCGGGACGCGGGACTGAAAGTGTGCTGCGGCGGCATCCTCGGCATGGGGGAGAGTCGCCGCGACCGGATCGAGCTGTTGCGCACGCTCGCCTCGATGGACCCGCAGCCGGAGAGCGTGCCGATCAACCGCCTCGTGACCGTTCCGGGCACGCCGCTCGCCGACGCCGAACCGTTCGACAACTTCGAGTTCGTCCGAACGATCGCCGTGGCCCGGATCCTCATGCCGCGCTCGCACGTCAGGCTATCGGCCGGGCGCAGCGACTTCAGCGATGAGCTTCAGGCAATGTGCTTCTTCGCCGGCGCCAATTCGATCTTCTACGGCGACAAGCTGCTGACGACCGACAACCCCGTGCCGAACGACGACGAGGCGTTGTTCGCGAAACTCGGCATCGAGGCGGAACCCGGCTTCACGCACACGCCGGGTTGACCGACGCGCGGCGATGGCGAATCTGGCGGCTCACGATGCGCTGCCGGCACGGCGCGCCGCAATAAAGGCTTTCGACCGGGCGAGCGCGAACTTCCGCGCGGCGAGCGTCGTCCACGACGAGGCGCGCGACCGCCTGCTCGGCAGGCTCGAGTTGGTGCGGCTTGCGCCGCAGACAATCGTCGATCTGGGTTGCGCGGATGGCCGGGGCGCGCTGGCGCTTGCCACGCGCTATCCCGATGCGCGCGTACTCGCGGTCGACTCAAGCCAGGCGATGTGCGAGTCGGCGGCGCAGACACTGGCCGGGCAAACCAACGCCGCCGTCCTTGGCGGCGACGCCGAGCAACTGCCTGTCGCCGAAAACGCCGCACAGTTGCTGCTTGCGAACCTCGTGCTGCCCTGGTGCCGGCCCGAAGCGGCGTTCGCCGAAGCGGCACGGGTGCTCGGTGAAGGCGGCCTGTTCCTGTTCGCGACGCTCGGACCCGACTCGCTCGAGCAGGTCCGCCGCGCCTGGTCGGCCGTGGACGACCAGATCCACGTGCATGGATTCTTCGACATGCACGATCTCGGCGATCTCGCGCTTGCGGCCGGCCTCGATGAGCCGGTGCTCGATGTGGATCGCCTCGAGCTGAGTTACCGCGATGTCGGCTCGCTCGTGAGCGATCTCAGGGCCTGCGGGGCTGTCAATGTCGCCGCCGGTCGCCGCAAGACGCTGACGGGACCGGGGCGCTGGCAGGGTTTCGAGCGCGGTTTGCTCGCAAACAGGCGTGACGGCCGGTTCACTGTCACGATCGAGCTCATCCTGGGACAGGCCTGGGGTGCCGGCGCGCCACGGCAGTCGGCCGAACCGCCCGGCGAGATCGCGGTGCCGGCCGCCGGTATCGGCCGGGTGCGTCGCTCGTTCGTCGGGACGCCTAGCGAGCTTCGGGAGGCTTCCGCAGCTACAGATCGAACCGGAGCGTCACGAGCAGTGTGTGGGTCCGGAAGTCGGCGACGGTTTCGTTGATACGGACCCGAATCTCCCTCCGCGTTCCATCCTCCCTGTACCGCACGATGGCGATGTCGCCGACATCGGTCCGTATTTCGCCCGCATCGGTGTATCGATAGCTCAGGTCGAGATGGATGTTCTCGCGAAGCTGCACCCCAACGCCCGCCGCCAGCATCCAGGCGCGATTCCGTCCGCTTCCGCCGGGGATGCCCGTGAAGGGGACCTCCCCGCCCGGACCCCGGCGGAGATATCCGTCCGGATTGTCCGGTTCGGGAAACCGTTGCACGTAGTCGCTCAAACGGTACCTGGTGAAACCCACACCGACGCCGACGAAGGGCCGTAGCGAACGATCGGAGCCGATCCTCCGTCCCGGAAAGTCAAAGAATCCGGTCAGAAGGAGCTGCCGGGTGTCCAGCTTTGCCTCGGACGGCTGACGCGCTCCCGTGTTCGCATAGTTCGTGTCGCCCCGGTAATCGAGCGAACGGGCGACGCCGAGCTCCAACTGGGCGCGCAGCCCCGACGGCCACCGGCCACCCACCGCCAATCCCAACTGCGGGCCGTCGTCTACCACGCCGGCATCGAACGAATCCATGCTGCCGTACAGCGCTGCATGACCGCCATCCGCACCGTCGGCAAACCGGGCGCCCTTCGAACGGATCACGGCCATACCCGCGCTCACGTAGGGAACGATTCCGGCGGGATTCGCTGCGGCCGAAGTGGGCTGACCATGGACGACCGGACTGCACGCGACCATGAGGAACGCCAGAGCCGCCGGTCGAAATCTCGCGGCGCTATCCTGCGGCACAGCCACATCCGACTGCGGTACGGGGGCTCTGCACAAGGGAAGGCTCCGGCGCATCGTCAGCATGTCCAGGAAGAATCGTCCGACTCGAGGCCGCGGGCGGCGGCGGAACGCGTAATCGTACACGAGCATCGCGCCGGAGCGAGCTTGGGGGACAGTTGCAACTGAATCACTTCGAAGCCTGTCAATGGTTGTCACAGGCGATTTTCCACGTACTCCGCGCACCCGCCACGGGCTGTTTTCGAGCCTGCCGCGCGCTGCGGAACTGTGCGACAATTGCGTTTCACCGCGCCGTAGCCCCCACGAATCGTGGGCTCCGGCCGCAACTCGTTCGATTCGGGCATGCCGCAGCCGCCCGTCTCCAGAAATATGGAAAAGATGTTTCTGCGCCTTGCGCGCGCCGCGACCGTGCTCGCCTTCATCGTCGTCACCGTCGGGGCCTGGGTGCGACTGACGGATGCCGGGCTCGGCTGCCCGGACTGGCCGGGCTGTTATGGACAGCTCATCGTCGCGGCCGATGCCGCTACGGACCCCGCGGTCCAGGCTGAGTTCGGCGACCGCCCCGTAGACACCGGCGCCGCCTGGCGCGAGATGATCCACCGCTATCTCGCGAGCGCGCTCGGCCTCATCTGCATCGCGCTTGCCGCGATCGGCTGGCTGAATCGCGACAGGCCCGGACAGCCGTGGCGCGTTCCGCTCGCCTTGCTGGCGCTTGTGATCTTCCAGGGCCTGCTCGGCATGTGGACGGTCACGCTGCTGTTGAAGCCGATCGTCGTGGTTGCGCACCTGCTCGGCGGCTTCGCCACGTTCGGCCTGCTGTTCTGGCTTGCACGGCCCAACCCCTGGCCCCTCGCGGCGGGACGCCGTTTGCGCGCGCTGGCCGTGGCGGCCGCGGCAGCGGTGTTGCTGCAGATCGCGCTCGGCGGCTGGACGAGCGCCAACTACGCGGCCCTCGCCTGTCCGGACTTCCCGACCTGCCAGACGCAGTGGTGGCCCGAAGTCGCCGACTTCGACGAGGCTTTCGTGCTGTGGCGCGGTATCGGGATCGACTACGAAGGCGGCGTGCTCGACCATCCGGCGCGCGTCGCCATACACTTTACGCACCGACTCGGCGCGATTGCCGCCGCCTTGTTGGTCGGCGCGCTCGGCTGGCTGCTGTTGCGCCGCCAGGAAGCCAGGCGCGCGGGCGCGGTCATGCTGGCCGCGCTGGCATTGCAACTTGCGATCGGCGCCGCCGTGGTGCTCTTCGGTGTTCCGCTGAGCCTCGCGGTCGCCCACAATGGCGTGGCGGCCCTGCTGCTGCTGACGATCATCAATGCTCACCAGAGAATTTGGCGAAACTGACACCCCGGCGGCCGGGAGCTGGCGGGACTACTACGTGCTCACGAAGCCCGGCGTCGTGCGCCTGCTCGTGTTCACGGCGGTCGTCGGCATGTTCCTCGCCACCCCCGGCATGGTGCCCTGGGACGTGCTGATCTTCGGCAGCCTCGGCATCGCGCTCGCCTCGGCTTCGGGCGCGGCGGTCAACCATGTGCTCGACCGGCGCGTCGATGCCGCCATGGCGCGCACGCGCGACCGCCCGCTGCCGACCGGACGGGTCAGCGAACGCGACGCGCTGACCTTCGCCTTCGCCCTCGGCATCGCCGGGCTCGGCATCCTGGCGCTGCTCGTCAACGTGCTGACCGCGGCGCTCACGTTCGCGTCGCTGATCGGCTACGCGGTGATCTATACCGTGTACCTGAAGCGGGCGACATCGCAGAACATCGTGATCGGCGGCGCGGCCGGCGCGGCCCCGCCCGTGCTCGGCTGGGCGGCCGTGCAGAACGAGGTCAGCGGCTATGCCCTGCTCCTGTTCCTCATCGTCTTTACGTGGACGCCGCCGCACTTCTGGGCGCTCGCGATCGCGCGGAAGAGCGAATACGAGAAGGCCGAAATCCCGATGCTGCCCGTCACGCACGGCGACGACGTGACGAAGTCGTTCATCGTCTACTACACGATCCTGCTGTTCGTCGTGACCCTGCTGCCATACCTGACGGGAATGAGCGGCGGCCTGTACCTGGCGGGCGCGGTATTGCTCGGCGGCGGATTCCTGTACTACGCGTTCCTGCTCAAGCTGGCGCCGCGCGGCGACACGGCCATGAACACGTTCACCTACTCGATCAGCTATCTCGCGGCGCTGTTCGCCTTTCTGCTGCTCGACCATTACCTGCCGCTGATCTGGCCGTCGTGAGCAGTGCCTGCGAGCCGTGAGCGGGCGGCCTGCCCCGTGACTGACAGCGCATTCAGGGTGAGCGGAACATCCCTCGCCGGACGCTTGTACCGGCGGCTCCGAATGGGCGGCGATATCGAGTTGCCGTTGCGACCAATTCCCGTGGCCCGGTCTTCCGGAAGGCGACGATGGACGTCACCGACATCATCGATCCGCTGAACGACGCCCAGCGCGAGGCGGTGACTGCGGGCGGCGCGCCCACGCTCGTTCTCGCGGGCGCCGGCAGCGGCAAGACGCGGGTTCTCGTGCACCGCGTCGCCTGGCTGGTCCGGGTCGAGAATCTCTCCCCCCAGCAGATCCTCGCGGTCACGTTCACGAACAAGGCCGCACGGGAGATGCGCGACCGCATCGAGGCGTTGCTCGGCTTCCCGACCGCGCACTTGTGGATCGGCACGTTTCACGGCATTGCCCACCGCATGTTGCGCATGCACTGGCGCGAGGCGGGGCTTGCCGAGGGCTTTCAGATCGTCGATGCGGACGATCAGTTCAAGCTGCTCAGGCGGATGCTCAGGGACATGGGCGCGAATCCGGACGAATGGACCCCGCGGGACATCCGCGACCTGCAGTGGTTCATCAACGCGCAGAAGGAAGAAGGGCTCCGGGCGAAGGACTGCGGCGACGACGGCAACGTCGCGCGGCGGCAGTTCATCGAACTCTACGCGCGCTACGAGCAGTTCGCGGAAAACGCCTCTGTGGTGGACTTCGGCGAGCTCCTGCTCAGGACGCTCGAGACGCTCGAGCGCCACGACGAGTTGCTCGATCGCTACCGCCGCAGGTTCAGGCATCTGCTCGTCGACGAATTCCAGGACACCAACGCGATCCAGTACCGCTGGCTCAGGCTGCTCGCCGGCAACGACGGCATCCCGTTCGTCGTCGGCGACGACGACCAGTCGATCTATCGCTGGCGCGGCGCCAGGGTGGAGAACCTGTTCCGTTTCGAGAAGGATTTCGCCGGCACGCGGCTCATTCGTCTCGAGCAGAACTACCGTTCCACGGCAACGATCCTGAACGCCGCGAACGCGGTCATCGCGAACAACGGCACGCGGCTCGGCAAGAATCTGTGGACCAGCGGTGAGGACGGCGAGCGCATCAAGCTGTTCGTCGCCTTCAACGAGCGCGACGAGGCGGAGTTCGTCGTCAATCGAATCCGCGATTACCTCGATCGCGGCCAGCGAGTCAGCGATGCGGCCGTGCTCTACCGTTCCAATGCGCAGTCGCGTGTGTTCGAGGAAGCGTTTCTCGCGGCGGGCATTCCCTATCGCGTCTACGGCGGGTTGCGGTTCTTCGAGCGCGCGGAGATCAAGGACGCGCTGGCCTATCTGCGCCTGATCGCGAACCGCGACGACGACCCGTCGTTCGAGCGCGTCGTCAATACGCCGAGGCGCGGCATCGGCGCACGCACCGTGGATGCCGTGCGCTCGCAGGCGCGCGGATCGGGCACGAGCCTGTGGCGCGCCGCGGCGGCGCTTGTCGCCGAGAAGGCGCTCCCGCCGCGATTGGCCGGCGCGCTGTGGAAGTTCCTCAAGCTCGTCGACGATCTCGATCGCGACACTTCCGGCTGCGCCTTGCACGAGCAGGTGGAACAGGTCATCGAAGCCAGCGGCCTCGCCAAACACTACGCGAGCGACCGGACCGGCAATGCCGAGGCGAGGCTCGAGAACCTCGAGGAGCTCGTCAACGCGGCGCGCGATCCCATCGACGACGAGGAATCGGAACTGTCGCCGCTCATCGCGTTCCTGTCCTACGCGGTGCTCGAGTCGGGCGAAGCCCAGGCCGGCGCGACGGAGGACAGCGTCCAGCTCATGACGCTTCACTCGGCCAAGGGGCTCGAGTTTCCGCTGCTATTTCTGTGCGGCATGGAGGACGGTCTGTTTCCGCACCAGCGCTCGCTCAACGACGCCGACGGTCTCGAGGAGGAGCGCAGGCTCTGTTACGTCGGGCTCACGCGGGCGCGCGAGGAGCTCTACCTGAGCTACGCCGAGCAGCGGCGCATCCACGGTACGGACAACTACACGACGCCGTCACGCTTCATCCGCGAGATACCGCCCGATCTCGTGGAAGAAGTCCGCCCGAGCTTCTCGACCGGTCGGCAGTCGTATCGCCGGGGCGCCGCCGAACTCGAGCCCGAGTCAAGCGGCGTCAAGCTCGGTCAGCGTGTGCGTCACCGCAAGTTCGGCGACGGGATCGTCCTCAACAGCGAAGGCAGCGGCGCGCACGCCCGCGTGCAGGTGAACTTCGAACGCGCGGGCACCAAGTGGCTCGTGCTCGCCTATGCGAACCTGGAACTGATGTAAACTTGCCCCGCACACCTTGCCAGTATTCCCCATTGCGCCTGCGGAGCGTGCCTTGTCCTGACACGATCCGCGAACTCTCGATGAGATGTTTTTTACGGGACAGGCCCTGGTGTGACGGGACGGTTGCTCGGCGATGAACATACTGATCTTGGGCGCAGGGCAGGTCGGGGCCACGGCCGCCTATAGCCTCGCCCGGGAAGAAGCCAACGACGTCACGATCGTGGACCGGAACCCCGCGGTTCTGCGCGATGTACAGAACCGGCTCGACGTTCGCACCGTGGTCGGCAACGCGGCCTATCCGGAGGTCATGGAACGGGCCGGCGCCAGGGAATGCGACATGCTGATCGCGCTGATGGACAGCGATGAGACCAACATGATCGCCTGCCAGATCGCGCACACGCTTTTCGACGTCAAGACCAAGATCGCGCGCGTCCGCGCGCGCGAGTTCGCCAACCACGAGAAGCTCTTCGCGCCGGACATGATCCCGGTCGACGTCATCATCAGTCCCGAGCAGCTCGTGACCGAGCACATGGCGCAGCTCATCGAGTTTCCGGGCGCGCTGCAGGTGCTCGAGTTCGCCGACGGGCGCGTCTGGCTGATCGCTTCGCGAGCGGAAGACGGCGGAGCGCTCATCGGTCACCCACTCAGCGAGCTGCCGCATCACATCCCGAACGTCGAGTGTCGCGTGGTCGCGATCTACCGCGAGGGACGCGGGATCATCCCCGACGGCAGCACGGTCGTGGAGGAGGGCGACGAAGTGTTCTTCATCGCGGCGCGCAAGGACGTGCGCACGGTGCTGAGCGAGATGCGCAAACTCGACGATCCGGTCCGCAACGTCGTCATCGGCGGCGGCGGCAACATCGGTGTCCGGCTCGCGAGCGCGATCGAAAGCTCGACCCACGTCAAGCTGATCGAGCGCAACCGGGTGCGTTCGGAGGAGATTTCCAAGCGCCTCGACAGCGCGCTGGTCCTGCTCGGCGACGCGGCGGATGAAGAGCTGCTGCTCGAGGAGAACATCGACAGCGCCGACATTTTCGCGGCCGTCACCAACGCGGAGGAAGCGAACATCCTGTCGGGGATGCTGGCCAAGCGGCTCGGCGCGCACCGGGTCATGGTGCTGATCAACAAGCCGGCCTACGCCGAATTCATCGAAGCGGGTCAGATCGACATCGCCGTCTCGCCGCAGGAGATCACGCTCGGCGCGCTGCTCGCGCATGTCAGGCGCGGCGACGTGGTCAAGGTCCATTCATTGCGCCGCGGCGCCGCCGAGGCGATCGAGGCCGTCGCGCACGGCAAGGAAAAGGGGTCGCGCGTCGTCGGCCGCGCGGTGGAGGACATCAGGCTGCCGCGTGGCGCCGCAATCAACGCCGTCGTGCGCGGCGACGAGGTGCTCATGGCCCACCACGACACCGTGATCGAGGCTGACGACCACGTGATTCTCTTCGTCACGGACCGGCGCCAGATCGACGAAGTCGAGCGGCTGTTCGAGGAAAGTGAAAACTCCGACTGAGCAGCGGAGCGAGCGGTGACGGCATTTACCGTTCAACGTGTGCTGGGTGTGCTGATCGTCCTGTTCAGCTCGATCATGTTGCCGCCGATTGCCTGGGGGCTCTACTTCGACGACGGCACGTGGAGCGTCTTCGCCGCATCGTTCCTGATCGTCGCCGGCATCGGCCTCCTGCTGTGGTGGCCCGTTCGCAGGGTCCGGCAGGAACTGCGGCTGCGGGGCGGGTTCCTCGTCGTTGCGCTCTCATGGATCGTGCTCGGCTCGCTCAGCGCGACGCCGCTGCTGCTTGCCGGGACGCCGCAGATGAGCTTCACCGACGCCGTGTTCGAGGCCGTGTCCGGGCTTACGACCACGGGCGCCACCGTGCTCGTCGGGCTCGACTCGCTGCCGCCGGGCATTCTGTTCTACCGGCAATTGCTGCAGTGGGTGGGCGGTCTCGGAATCATCGTTTTCGCCGTGGCCATCATGCCGCTGCTCGGCATCGGCGGCATGCAGCTCTACCGAGCCGAGATGCCGGGCCCGGCCAGGGAATCGAGGCTGACGCCGCGGATCACGCAGACAGCGAAGGCGCTGCTCAGCGTTTACGTCGGCATTACCTTCGTTTGTGCTACAGCCTACTGGCTCGCCGGCATGAGCATCTTCGACGCCATCTGCCACAGCTTCAGCACGGTGGCGATCGGCGGCTTCTCGACGCACGATGCGAGCATCGCGTATTTCGACAGTCCGCTGATCGAGATGATCGCGGTCGTGTTCATGTTCATCGCGGGCATCAATTTCGCCCTGCATTTCCTGGCCTGGCGCGACAAGCGGCTGAAGAGCTACTTCACGGACCCCGAGCTTCGTTCCTACGTGTGGATCCTCGCGACCCTGTCGACGGTCGTTCTCGGCTACCTGTTATGGGAAAGGCAATACGACAGCGTCTTCGAAACCGTTACCAAGGGCCTGTTTCAGGCCGTCTCGATCGCGACGACGACGGGCTATACGACCGACAGCTTCGCGGCCTGGCCCGGCGCGCTGCCCGTGGTGCTGCTGTTCGCGAGCTTCGTCGGCGGCTGCGTCGGGTCGACGGCCGGGGGCATGAAAGTCATGCGCTGGTCGCTGATCTACAAGCAGAGTGTGCGCGAGTTCCAGCGGCTCGTGCATCCGACCGCCGAAATTCCGGTGAAACTCGGCACGCGGGCCGTGAATCCCAGGATCGTCGACTCGGTCTGGGGCTTCTTCGCCGCCTATATCTTCGTATTCATTACGATCATGCTCGTGCTGCTCATGACGGGCATGGACCAGGCCTCCGCGTTCGCCGCCGTTGCCGCGACGATCAACAATCTCGGCCCGGGACTCGGCGACGTCGCATCGGGTTTCGGCGAAGTCAATGTCGTTGCCAAGTGGTGCGGGGTCGCTGCGATGCTGCTCGGCCGGCTCGAGATCTTCGCCCTGCTCGTGCTCATCACGCCCGCCTTCTGGCGCGGCTGAGGCGGGCGCCGGGACCAGGAGCGGCAGCATGGCGGACCTGACCGACAATCTGGAGGCGCTGCTCGCCGGCGGCACCGACAACGCGGCGTTGCGTGTTGCGCTCGCGACGCGCTACCTCGCGGCCGGCACGGCCGAACGCGCCGTCGAACATGCGCGGGCGGCCGTCGAGCGCGACGCCGATTACTCCGCGGCGTGGCGCGTGCTCGGCAAGGCGCTGGCGGCTGCCGGGGACGATGACGAAGCCCGGAGCGCCTATGAGCGGGGCATCGAGGTCGCCGATCGGCGCGGCGACGAGCAGGCGGCGAAGGAAATGCGCGTATTCCTCAGGCGATTGGCGCCCCGCGGCTGAGGGCTTTATTCTCCCCACGCGGTAGCGGGGGGAACCGGCGCCACGCCATGAATTCCGTCAGCGAGAAACTCAGGCGCTTCAGCGAGCTCAGCGGCAGGGTCATTGCCTGGCTGACGTTGCCGATGGTCTTGGGGACCTTCGTCGTCGTGGTGCTCCGTTACGTGTTCGATCTCGGCTGGATCTGGATGCAGGAGAGCGTCATCTGGGTGCATGCGGCCGTGTTCATGCTCGCTGCCGCGTACACGCTCAACCGGGACGAACACGTCCGCGTCGACGTCCTCTACCGGGGCATGCGGCCGGAACGCAAGGCGCTCGTCAACCTCGCCGGTACCGTGTTGTTCCTGCTGCCGATGGCCGTGTTTCTCGTGGTGACGAGCTTCGACTACGTCGTCGTGTCGTGGCAGATCGGCGAATCCTCGCGCGAGGCCGGCGGCTTGCCGTATCCCTTCGTGCCGTTGCTCAAGACCGTGATACCCGCCACGGCCATCATGCTGATCGCACAGGGCGTGGCGGACGCCATCGACGACGCGCTCGTGGTCCTGGGTCTCGGACCGCCGCGCGAGGCGGCGCCCCCGCCTGACGGGGAAGGCGTCTGAGCATGGAGTGGATCGCCGTCGTCATGTTCGCGACGGTGATCGTCGTGCTGCTCGCGGGTTACCCCGTGGCGTTCTCGCTCGCCGGCACCGCGCTCGCTTTCGCGCTCGGCGGCGTCGCGCTCGGCGGATTCGATGCGGCCTTCCTCGGCACGATGCCGAACCGCCTGTTCGGCATCATGAGCAACGAGACGCTGCTCGCGGTGCCGCTCTTCGTCTTCATGGGCGTGACGCTCGAGCGCGCGAAGATCGCTGAAAGTCTGCTCGACAGCCTGAGCGGGCTCTTCCGCGGCCTGCGCGGCGGGCTCGGCATATCGGTCACCGTAGTCGGCATGCTGCTTGCGGCGAGCACCGGGATCGTCGGCGCCACGGTCGTGACGATGGGGCTGCTGTCGCTGCCGACGATGCTGCGCCACGGCTACAGTACGCGGATCGCCACCGGCACGATCTGCGCCGCCGGCACGCTCGGGCAGATCATTCCGCCGTCGATCGTGCTCGTGCTGCTCGGCGATGTGCTGTCTTCGGCCTACAGCCAGGCCCAGCTCAGCCAGGGGATCTTCTCGCCCGATACCGTTTCGGTTGGCGACCTCTTCGTCGGCGCCGCCGTGCCGGGGCTGGTCCTGGTTCTGCTCTACGTGATCTATATCGCGGGCGTTGCGATCTTCAATCCCGCCGCGATGCCGGCCGCCGACTCGGGGTCGCGGACGACGAAGTTCCTCGATCTGCTCGGCGCGCTCCTGCCGCCCCTGCTGCTGATCCTGGCCGTTCTCGGCTCCATCATGGCGGGTTTCGCGACTCCGACCGAAGCCGCCGGCGTTGGCGCGGTCGGCGCCGTGGCGCTTGCGTTGATCAAGCGGGAACTGTCGTGGTCCAAGCTTCGCGAGGTCATGCAGAGCACGATACGCATCAGCAGCATGGTGTTCCTGATCCTGGTCGGCGCGTCGGTGTTCTCGCTCGTGTTCCGGGGCTACGGCGGCGATGCGCTCGTTCAGGAATTCCTGACGAGCCTGCCCGGCGGCGCTTTCGGCGCCGTGGTCATCGTCATGCTGCTCATGTTCCTGCTCGGATTCGTGCTCGACTTCATCGAGATCACATTCGTGGTCGTGCCCATCGTCGGCCCGATCCTGCTGGCGATGGGGCTCGATCCGGTCTGGCTCGGAGTGATGATCGCGATCAATCTGCAGACCTCGTTCCTGACGCCGCCGTTCGGTTTCGCGCTGTTCTACCTGCGCGGCGTCGCTCCGGACAGCGTGCGCACGGGCGACATCTATCGCGGGGTCATACCGTTCGTCGCGATCCAGTTGCTCGCGCTCGGCCTGCTGGCCGTGTTTCCGGAGCTTGCGACGCGGCTGCCGGAGATCGTCTACGGGCGGTAGTCCTGCTCCAGAAGCGCGACGCGCAATACGGCAGTCGGCCGTTGGTTTGCATATCACACCGGGTTGCCGTGGCCTTATCCGATTCCTGCAGGCGCAGACGTCAAGGGGAGTCGCACTACCGGTCGCTTGAGACCCTCGCGCGCAGGGATGCGCGCGCGGAGCGTACAGGGATGTATTCACCGCGTGTCTCAAGCGACCGGTAGTGCGACTCCCCGCATGCTTGCGGTGAGATTTGCAGGCTAGTGCCGGTCGGTATCTTCGGGCCGTTCAGCAGGCGCGGGCGCCGATGAGGCGCGAAACCAGCTCAGGGCCCCGAGCACGAGCAGCGCCAGCGCGACGATCGCGAACGGCAGCGGCGGAAGCCAGATGGGTACGTGTTCCATTCCAGTCAGGTACGGCGCCAGAGGGCGCGAAAGTATCCAGGCGACGGGCAGGCCGAGCAGGACCCCGAACGCGAGCAGCGTGTGGATTCTCCACAGCCCCGCCCAGAGCAGCGCGAGAATCGCAACGATGACGATCGAGCCCAACATCCTTCAGCTCGCATGTCGCGCCGCGGGGCAGAAATTAAACATTCGTCTCAATACCTCTGTAGCCAGGCCGGACATGCGGGCTTTCTAATGTTCGAGCCCGGCCGGGGCCAACGGCTCGGAGAAGAAATCCAGGCGCGTGAGCACGGTGTAGTCGCCTTCCCAGGCGAGGATCGCGATCAGGAACAGCAACAGGGCCGGCGGGCCGAGGATCGCCCAGATCAATGCATGACGTTCCCAGGCCATGTGCATGAAGATCGCGATGATGAAGCCTGCCTTGAGGACCATGAACAGCAGGATCAGCCCCGTCCGGACGAAGCCGTCCGGCAGGAAATCCGTCGCGTAGGAGAACGCGCTGAACAGGAACAGCAGGCCCCAGATCCAGAAGTAAATGCTCAGAGGGTGTTGTTGCCCTTCCGCGGTTGCCATCGGGACCCCCTACCAGAGGTAGAAAAACGCGAAGATGAAGACCCAGACGAGATCGACGAAGTGCCAGTAGAGACCGGTGATCTCGACGATCTCGTAATTCCCGCTGCGTTCGTAGTCGCCGCGCAGCACCTTGAGCGCGACCACGGCGAGATACACGACGCCCGCCGAGACGTGCAGGCCGTGGAAGCCCGTGATCATGAAGAATGTTGCGCCGAACTGCGACGCGCCCATCGGGTTCGCCCAGGGCCGCACGCCTTCCTCGATGAGCTTCGTCCATTCGAACGCCTGCATGCCGACGAATATCGCGCCGAAGGCCGCCGTGACGAACATGAGCGCCGCCGCCCGGTAGCGGTCGCGGCGGTAGCCGTAGTTGACGGCCAGCGCCATAGTGCCGCTCGACGTGATCAGCACGAAGGTCATGATCGCGATCAGGATCAGCGGAATGGGCTGACCGAAGAAACTGAGGGCAAAGACTTCGCTCGGATTCGGCCACTCGACGGCCGTGGACATCCGCACGTTCATGTAACCGGTCAGGAACGACGTGAAGATGAACGTGTCGCTGAGCAGGAAGATCCACATCATGGCCTTGCCCCAGGGGACATAAAAGGCCTGCTTGTCCGTCGACCAGTCCGCGACGATGCCCTGCCAGCCGTCGGCAGTCAGTTCGTCCGCGGTCGGGTTCAAGCCTTCTTGCGCCATTACGGTTTCGGTCCTCGTATCAGGTAATCGACAGTTGCGTGAAGAGCCCGAGCCAGACCAGCAGCAGGAAGTGCCAGTAGGTCGTGCACAGGCGCACGGTCTGCCGGACCTTGCCCACGGCCGCGATGTTCTCGGTGTCGAGGCCCCGCCAGACTCGCGCGGCGGTCCTGCCGAGAACGACGAGGCCGCCGAGCAGGTGCAGGCCGTGAACGGCCGTCAACAGGATGAAGAAGCTGAAGGCGGGATCGCCCACGCCGTACTGACCGGTCGCCGCCAGTTGCTGCCACGCGAGCAACTGGCCGGCCAGGAACACGACCGAAAGCGCACCGCCGGCCGTGAACCAGGTTCTGAGCGCGCCGAGATCGCCCTTGCGCGCGGCGCCGGCCGCCGCCTGCATGGTACCGCTCGCCCCGACGAGCACGAAGGTGTTGAGCCAGAGGATTCCGGGCTCGTCGACCGGCGCCCAGCCGAGCAGTTCGCCGTGGCCGAAGCCCATGCGCATGAGGTACGCGCCGTTGAAGATCAGGAACAGGCTCGTGACCATGGCCATGAACACCCAGAGGCCCACCTTGGGCGCCGACGATGTCAGCCCGTCCTGGCTCCCTTCGATCAGGCCCTGCCGCTCCCACGGCTTGTCCTTCAGGCGCTGGATCAGGATCCACCAGACCGTGACGCCGAGCACGAGGCCGATGGCGAGTCCGGTCATCATTCGCGGCTTACTCCTGCGTTCCTGAGGCTTTCTTCGCCGGGTTTGATCGGGTGGTTCTGGGGAATGAAGTCCTCTTCGTCGCCCGGGACGCTGTAGTCATAGGCCCAGCGATGGACCTCGGGAAGCTTCGGCCCCCAGTTGCCGTGCTTCGGCGGCGTATCGGGCGTCTGCCATTCGAGCGTGGTCGCCCGCCACGGGTTCGGGTCGGCGCGCTTGCCTTTCCACAGGCTGTAAGCGACGTTGACCAGGAATATCAGTTGCGCGGTCGCGACGACGATCGCGGCGATCGTGATGCCCTGGTTCACGCCGAGCGCGGACTCGGGGATGAAGTCGGTCTGGCCGTAGTCGTAATAGCGTCGCGGCATGCCCAGGATGCCGAGGTAGTGCATTGGCAGATAGATCGCGTACGTGCCGAGGAACGTCATCCAGAAGTGGATCTTGCCGAGCACGTCATTGGCCATCCTGCCGGTGATCTTCGGGAACCAGTGGTAGATCGCCCCGAACAGCACCATGACGGGCGACACGCCCATGACCATGTGGAAGTGGCCGATGACGAAATAGGTGTCCGACAGCGGCAGGTCGACCGTCACGTTGCCGAGGAACAGTCCCGTCAGCCCGCCGTGGATGAACGTGAAAATGAACCCGGTCGCCCACAGCATCGGCAGGGTGAAGTGGATGTCGCCGCGCCACAGCGTCAGCACCCAGTTGTAGACCTTGATGGCGGTCGGCACCGCGATGATCAGCGTCGTCGTCGCGAAGAAGAACCCGAAGTAGGGGTTCATGCCCGACACGTACATGTGGTGCGCCCAGACCACGAAGCTCAGCGCGCCGATGGCGACGATGGCCCAGATCATCATCCGGTAGCCGAAAATGTTCTTGCGTGCGTGTGTGCTCAGGAGGTCCGAAACGATGCCGAAGGCCGGCAGCGCCACGATATAGACCTCCGGGTGGCCGAAGAACCAGAACAGGTGCTGGAACAGGATGGGGCTGCCGCCCGTCGTGGCGGTCGTCTCGCCGAGCGACAGCAGCGCCGGCATGAAGAAGCTCGTGCCGATCAGGCGGTCGAGCACCATCATGATCGCGGCGACGAACAGCGCCGGGAAGGCGAGCAGGCCGAGAATGGTCGCCACGAAGATTCCCCATACCGACAGCGGCATGCGCATGAGCGTCATGCCGCGGCAGCGGGCCTGCAGCACGGTGGTCACGTAGTTGAGCCCGCCCATCGTGAACGCCACGATGAAGATCGCGAGCGACACGAGCATGAGCACGATGCCCCAGTCCGAACCCGGCGTGCCCTCGAGGACGGCCTGCGGCGGATACAGCGTCCAGCCCGCGCCGGTCGCGCCGCCCGGAACGAAGAAGCTTGCGATCAGGACGATGACGGACAGCAGGTAGACCCAGAAACTCAGCATGTTCATGTACGGGAACACCATGTCGCGCGCGCCGCACATGAGGGGGATCAGGTAGTTGCCGAAACCGCCGAGGAACAGCGCCGTCAACAGGTAGATCACCATGATCATCCCGTGGGTCGTCACGAACTGGTAGTAGTTGTACGGCGTCATGAACGGGAAGACATCGGGGAAGCCGATCTGCAGGCGCATGAGCAGCGACAGCGCGAGCGCGACGAGACCCACGCCGATCGCGACCACGCCGTACTGGATCGCGATGACCTTGTGGTCTTGGCTCCAGATGTACTTCGTGATGAACGTGTCCGGATCGTGCAGATGATGATCCCGGTCGGCGATTGCTACATAAGCCATCTTTCCGAAGTCCTCCCGTACAGGTTCGCGTCGGCTGTCGCCGGGCGGCCTATAGCGTGTTTATGTAGGCGATGATGTCGTTGATCGCGTCCTCGTCCTTGAGGATGTTCGCCATCATGTACATCTGATCGCCGTAGACGTCGGCCTCGTGGCCGCCGCGTATGCCCTGCTGGAAATTCTCGAGCTGTCTTGCGAGATACCAGTCGCTCATGCCGGCCAGGCGCGGTGCGTTGGTGCTCCAGATGCCCTCGGCCTCGGCGCCGTGACAGAACGCGCACGTCGTGTAGAGTTCGGCGCCGCGTTCGACATCGCCGAAGATCGTCTGCTCGGGGGGCTCGTCGGGCAGCGTCTGGATGTAGGCGATGACGTTTTCGCGTACTGTCGGGTTGGTCAGCACGATCGCCATCGGCGCCATCTGCAGGGCGAAGATGTCGCGCGGATCGCTGCCGCGCACGCCGTTGAGGTAATTGGCGATCTGCCGGCGCATGTACCAGTCTTCCTGGCCCGCGATCTTCGGTGCGTTGAGCGCCAGCAGCCCTTCGCCCTGAGCGCCGTGGCATGCCGTGCACACGGCATAGTTGGCGGCGCCGGCGGCGGCATCGCCGACCGGCCGCGCCTGCGTTTCGGCGAACGTCGGTTGCTGCGCGAGCCACTCTTCCCAGTCGCCGACCTCGTCGACGATGACCTTGCCGCGCATCGCGAAATGGCCGATGCCGCACAGTTCCTCGCAGAGAATCTCGTAGGTGCCCGTTCGCTCCGGCGTGAACCACTGGTAGGTCACCATGCCGGGCACGAGGTCCATCTTGACGCGGAACTGCGGTACGGTGAAGTTGTGCAGCACGTCCGTGGAGCGCAATAGCGCGTGCACGGGCTGGCCGAGCGGCAGGTGCATCACGGGGTCGGCTATGAGGATGTCGTCCTGCCCGGCGGGGTCCTCCGGATCCATGCCGAAGGGATTGTCGACGCTCATGTGCCTGACTTCGGTGGCGCCGAACTCGCCGTCATCGCCGGGCAGGCGGTAGCTCCAGTGCCACTGCTTGCCGAGCGCTTCGAAGCGCAGCGCGTTTTCGGGCACGTTGATGAAGTCGCCCCAGACGACCAGACCCGGCGCGAGCATCGCCGCGACGCCGACCGATGTGACGACCGTCAGCCAGATTTCAAGCTTCTTGTTCTCGGGTTCGTAGTGCGCCTTGTGTCCCTTGCGATGGCGGTACTTGACGATCGCCCAGGCGGAGAACAGGTTGATGCCGACGAAAACGATGCCGGTCACCCAGAACGTGACGTCGACGGTGAAATCGATCGTGCTCCAGTTCGACGCGATCGGGGTGAAGTACCAGGGGCTCAGAAAGTGGAAGACCAGCGATCCGATGACCAACAGGACAATTGCAACGGCTAGAGCCATACGTCGTGCACCTTGTTCGTGCCCGCGGCGACCCGCCGTGGGCGGCTCGCTGCAGGTATGGTAAGAGCGATCTTGCTGTCTTTGCTGTTATTCGATGATGAACGTGCCGTTCATCAATACGAAGTGGCCCGGAAACGAGCAGAAGTACGTGTAGTTTCCGCCGGGTTCAAGGCCTGAAATGTCGAACGTGATGGAGATCTCTTCTCCTCCGCCGATCATGCCCGTCGCCGCGATTACGCGCTCGTCGCCTTCCGGAACGTAGTCCGGCGGCCCCGAAGCCTGACCGGCCTGGGCGACGGCCTGCCAGTCGGCGGTCGTGGTCAGGACCCAGTTGTGACCCATGATGTTAGCCGCCAATTGCCCGACGTGCACGAGCGTCAGCGTGACTTCCGTGCAGCTCGAGCTGACCGTGAGTTCGCTCTGCACGAACTGGATCTGGTCGTTGCCCTCGATCGTGAGGTCGCATTCCTGTCCCAGCGCCGACCCGCAGACAGCGAGCCCGGCGAGCGCGATGAGCGTCAAGTTCCTTCTCATGAATCCTCTCTCGATGATCGGCGCGATTGCCCGAGTGAGACCGCGGCGGGATTCTACCAAAAGAGCGCGCAAGCGGTAATGCCGCCGAAGGCAGTCGGCGAGCGGCTTTGCGCCGTACGATGCACGCGCGGCGGAGCGTTCAGCTACGCGTCTCCAGATACGCCTGTTCGGAGACCCGCTGCCAGGCCTCCGACTCCTCGAGAAAGGTCCTGTAGGAGTCCCAGACGCGCGCGACGACAGGGTCGGCGGCGGCAAGCTCCCCGACGACTTCGAGCGTTGCCGCCTTGAGGCCGGCGAGCACATCGCGCGGAAAGCTCAGCACTTCGACGGACGGGTCCGCCTCGAGCTGACTGAGCGCACTGGCGTTGCGGGCCATGAACTCCGAAACCATGTCGAGACCGGCCGCCTGGCAGGCGACGCGGACGATGGCCTTGAGGTCGTCCGGCAGTTGCTCCCAGGCCTCGCGGTTGACGATGCATTCGAGCGCGGGACCCGGCTCGTGCCAGCCCGGGTAGTAGTAGTAGCGCGCGGCCTGGTGCAGCCCCATCGCGACATCGTTGTAGGGCCCCACCCACTCGGCCGCGTCGATGGCGCCGGTCTGCAGCGACGTGAAGACCTCCGATCCCGGTATGGTGATCGGCGTGGCGCCCACCCGGCTGAGCACCTCGCCGCCGAGGCCGGGGATTCTTATCCGCAAACCGCGCAGGTCTTCCATGCTGTCGATTCGCTTGTTGAACCAGCCGCCGGTCTGCACGCCGGTATTGCCCGCGGGAATTGGGACGAGACCGAACGGCTCGTAGACTTCGCGCCAGAGCTCGAGGCCCCCGCCGTGGTAGAGCCATCCGTTCACTTCATGCGCATTCATGCCGAACGGGATCGTGCAGAAGAACTGGGCGGCTTCGGTCTTGCCGCGCCAGTAATACGCTGCGCCGTGGCCCATCTCGGCGGAGCCCTGCGATACGGCGTCGAAGACCTCGAACGCCGGGACGAGCTCGCCGGCGCCGTAGACGGTGATCTGCAGGCGGCCGTTGCTGAGTTCGTCGATGTAGCGGGCAAGCGTGTTGACGCCCGTTCCGAGCCCCGGAAAGTTCGGCGGCCAGGTCGTGACGAGGTTCCATCGGAAGCGCTGTTGGGACTCGGCCCGCGTGCCGGCCTGCTCGGTCTCGCCGGCACAACCGGCGAGCGCGGCGACGCCCCCGATTCCGGTGACGAAGTCTCGTCGTTTCATGGCGGCGCTGGCCTCCGAGGAAAATGGGCGACTACAAATACCAGATCGGTGCGCGCGAGCCTAGTGTCCCGTCACGTTCTGCTCGCTCCTCGACCGACACTGCCGAACCGGCATTTCATGCGTGACAGGGCACCAGAGTGTCCGGCGGCTGCAAACCGAGCGGTCCTAAGGCAATTCGGTGCGTTCCCTGGAGCCATCGGGATTCAGGCTGTATCGAACCCGGATGCCCTCGTCGTCGAGGAAGTACAGCGACTGCTGAAACAGCCCCTGGGTCAGGGACTCTTCCGGCGAGGTCGCTTCGACCATGTAGAGCCGCGCGTTGTGGTAGTACATCGCGGCATATGTTCGGGAGCCGTCGGGGTTGTTCATGTGAAGCTGAAGGCCCTCGACCCGGTCGATGTGGTGCCAGGCATCGTAGGTCACATCGCCGCCGCGCAGACGGAACGTCCGCGCCGCGAAGGTCACCGATGCGCGCTGATCGTAGATCCAGGTATCCGCGGGCGCGGCCTCGTCACTGCGGTCGGGCAGGTCGGTGTACGCGTCCACGGCGTCGTCGTAATTGACCACCGTGAGCGAGTAGAGCTGACCGTCGTCCACGACCGTATAGACCTTGGCGGGCAGGAGGGCGCCGTACTCCGACTCGAACTCGATCTCGCGGACTTCCGGTTCCGCCGGAAAATTGATGCTGAAGAACTCCTCGCGGTCGAAAAACTCCCGCCATTGCGCCGAGGCGGTCTGTGGAACCGCGATGATCGGGATCAGCAGAAGCAGGCAGGTTCGCATGCCGGGTCCTCGTTGGATGAATCGTTTCGGGTCTTGCCGTGACCGGTCGGGTAGCGCCAACGTGCCGTCCTAGTCGAATTCCCTTTCCTCGGCGCCCGGCACGGTGACGTAGCCGAGCAGGCAGCCGTTCGACCCGTCCCTGAGCTGATGGCACCTGACGGAAATCTCGTCCCCCGGCTGGAGGTCATCCCGAGACCAGCCGCGGCGCGTCAGGGCGCTGATGCTGCCGCCCTCGAGCGCCCAGTCGGCAACTTCGCCGTTTTCATCGGTGACCTCGAGGAACACCCACACGTGGGGATTGAGCCACAGGACTTCCTTCACCGCGCCCTGCAGATGCGTGAACTCGAGCAGGGAATAGTTGCCATGGGAGTGGTGGGCGGACAGCGGCGCGGTCCAGGCCTGCAGACCGACCAGCATGACCAGGGCGGCGGGTACCTTGATGCGCATCGGGCAGCTCCTGTTCGCGACCGGCTCGCGGGGCCGGCCTGTTATTTTCGGGCGTGCAGCCTCATTCTAATGCCACGGCGCGGTCGCGTGCATGGCGTGAGCCGGGTGCGGGGCGGTGTGGGTGACCGGCGAGGGAGGTCGCGGCCTGGCGAGGTCGGGAATCCTTGCGGTTATCCGCAAATATTTCCCACCTGTATCTTAAACGAGCACAAAATAAACATGTTTTTTTCCCACTTGATCAAAATTATTGCAGAAGTGGGACCGACTCTCTTTTACGAGTAGTCGCGCAGCGCAGCTTCGATCTCGGCGACGATCGACCGGGCGGTCTTCCCGGGAGCGGCGGCGTTGCGTACCGGCCGGCCCACGACGAGGTAGTCGGAGCCAGCAAGTATCGCCTCGCGCGGCGTCAGGCTTCTCTTGTGATCGTCGGTCGACGCACCGCCCGGCCGGATGCCCGGTGTCACGATCAGAACATCCTTGCCGAAGCGTTGCCTGATCTCGCCCACGGACTGTCCCGAAGCGATAACGCCGTCGCAGCCGGCGCCGAGAGTCATGCGGGTACGGTTCAGCACGGCCTGGTCTATCGTGATGTCGGCGGACTCGGGGAGGCCGACGTGCGCCTTGAGGTCGGCCGTGTCCCAGCTCGACAGGAACGTGATCTGCAGGAACCTCGGCGTCGTGCGGCTGCCGCGGCCGTCGATGGCGGCGATGGCGGTATCGCGGTTGCCCTGCAGGGTGAAGAATTCGACGCCGTCGATCGCGGCGCGTCGAACGGCTGCGCTGACCGTCCGCGGCGTGTCGTCGATCTTGAGATCGAGGAACACCTTCTTCCCGGCGTCGATCAGTTCCTCGACGAACCGCATGCCCGGGCCGACAAACAACTGGAGCCCGACCTTGTAGAAGGAAACGGCGTCGCCGATCGATTCGACCAGACTACGGGCTTCGGCCGGGGTGTCCACGTCGAGCGCGACGATGAGGCGCTCGGAAGCCGGAATCTGCCGTGCGATGGCGCGTCTCCAGGACCTGTCTGCTGCCGCGAGTGGCTCCGACCTCGACGCGCCACGTGGCTGCCGGGACCGGTGCGGCGGCGATCATATCATGGCGGCCCCGGTAAGCGTTGCTTGCTCGCGGTTTCCCGTCGCGCCGGGCCGGGCGGCACGTGGCAAAATGCGCCGGACACGGAGTCGGGACGATGATCGGTTTGCTGCAACGAGTGAGCGAGGCTTCGGTTGCGATCGACGGCGCGACCGTCGCCGCGATCGGGCGCGGTCTGCTCGTGCTCGTCGGCGTCGAGCGGGGCGACGGCGAGCGTGAGGCCCGCCGCCTGGCCGAGCGCCTGCTCGCCTACCGCGTGTTTCCCGACAGCGACGGCCGCATGAACCTCAACGTGCGCGACATCGGCGGCGAGGTGCTGCTCGTGCCGCAGTTCACGCTCGCGGCCGATACGCGCAAGGGCAACCGGCCCGGTTTCTCGCGGGCGGCCGACCCCGAACGCGGCGAAGCGTTGTTCGGCACGCTCGCCGCCGAATTCGAGCGGCTCGGCACACGGCCGCAGTGCGGCCGGTTCGGCGCAAACATGCAGGTCGGTCTCGTCAACGACGGTCCCGTCACGATCCGGCTGCAGGTCGAGCCGCCACGATAGGCGGTCCATTACGGTGCGCCCGGCGGTAGACGGGCAGGACGTACGCGGGGGTCGTCACTGCCCCGCGGGGAATCTGGCGGCGCGCTTTAGCGTATGATTGAACGCCTGAACAGTCTCGGAGGGATGAAATGGGCCTCGGCGGAATCAGCATCTGGCAGCTCCTGATCATATTGGTCATCGTCATGATGATCTTCGGCACCAAGCGGCTGAAATCGCTGGGCGGGGATCTCGGCGGTGCGATCAAGAGCTTCAGGCAGTCCATGGACACGGAGAACGCCAAGGACACCGGCGGCGGCACTGAGCCGGAGGAACAGAAGCAGATTGAAACGGACGGCGAGCCCGACGCGCAGTTCGCCGAACAGAAGGAAAAGCAGCGGCAAGGATGAGGAGCGGTCACAGGCGATGTTCGACGCCGGTTTCAGCGAACTGGTACTGCTGTTTGCGATCGGGCTGCTCATCCTCGGCCCCGAGAGGCTGCCGCGCGTAGCGAGCCAGATCGGCCGCTGGGTCAGCAAGGCGCGCCGCACGGCGAGCCAGCTTCGCCGCCAGCTCGAGCGCGAGATGGCGCTCAACGAGATCCGCGAACAGACAAAACGGCAACCGCCGAAACCACCACCTTCAGCCCGATCGGGCGCCGCCGACGGCGAGGCGGCGGCACCGGATGCCGCGGCAGCCGAGGCGCGCGCCGGCGACAGCACTTCGGCTGACGGCGCCGCGATCGGCAAGCACAGCGCCGGGGACGACAGTACCGCGAACGGTTCGGCTGCGAATCGGGCTGCGCCGGGCGACGCAGCCGCCGCCGCCGAGTCTGGACCGACTGCCGCCGCGGAAGCCGAGGCGTCAGGATCGGGCGAAAATCCGCGCCAGCCTGCTGCCGATACATGAGCACACCGGCCGACAAACACGCAACGGCTTCCACCGAGACCGAGGAAGAACAGCTCGCCGAGGGCACGCTGCTGTCGCACCTCGTGGAACTGCGCCAGCGCATGGTCCGGGCCGTGCTCGCCGTGCTCGCGGTCTTCATCTGTCTCGTACCGTTCGCCCAGCAGATCTTTACCTGGGTCTCGACGCCGTTGACCGACGTGCTGCCCGAGGGCTCGACGATGATCGTCACGGGGATCGCGTCGCCGTTCCTGACGCCGTTCAAGACGACGCTCTTCGTGGCCTTGTTCGTCGCCATGCCAATCGTCCTCTACCAGATCTGGAGGTTCGTTGCGCCGGGGCTGTACCGGCGCGAGCAGCGCTTCGCGGTGCCCCTGCTCATATCGAGCATCGTGCTGTTCTATTGCGGCGTCGCGTTTGCCTATTTTGTCGTGTTTCGGCTGGCGTTCGCGTTCTTCGTCTCGGTGACGCCCGACAGCGTCGCCAACATGCCCGAGATCAATGCGTATCTGAGCTTCATCCTCACGATCTTCTTCGCGTTCGGAGTGGCGTTCGAAGTGCCCATCGCGACGTTCATGCTCGTGTGGAGCCGGCTCGTGTCGATCAAGTCCCTGGCCCGCGCGCGCGCCTACGTCTTTCTCGGCGCGTTCGTGATCGGCATGTTTCTGACGCCGCCCGACATCATTTCCCAAACGCTGCTGGCCGTGCCGATCTATCTGCTCTACGAGAGCGGGTTGATTCTATGTCGAGTGCTTCTGCCGGAGGTGGTTCGGGAGAGCAAGGAAGCCGACGAGCAGGCCTGACGCCTGCCCGACACCCGTACCGTCACTTCACGCCGAGCGCGCCCCGATGAGTATTGAATCCGCTGCCGCCGCGCCGGCTTCCGGCACATTCGTTGGCCATCCCCGGGGGCTTGCGACGCTGTTCTTCACGGAGATGTGGGAGCGCTTCAGCTATTACGGCATGCGCGCACTGCTCGTGCTGTTCATGGTCGACCGGATCGAGGACGGCGGGCTCGGCTTCAGCGACGAGACGGCGACGGCGGTCTACGGGCTCTACACGGCAGCCGTCTACCTCGTCGCGCTGCCGGGCGGCTGGATCGCCGACCGGCTCTGGGGCGCGCAACGCGCGATCTGGTTCGGCGGCATCGTCATCATGTGCGGGCACTTCGTGCTCGCGATTCCGGGACTTGCGAGCTTCTTCGGCGGCCTGATCCTCGTCGTGCTCGGCACGGGCCTGCTCAAACCCAGCATCAGCACACTGGTCGGCGAGCTGTACGCCGCCGGCGATCCGCGGCGCGATTCGGGCTTCACGATCTTCTACATGGGCATCAATATCGGCGCCGCGGCCGGACCGCTCGTCTGCGGCTGGCTCGCCGGCGGCAACTGGCACTATGGATTTGCGGCCGCGGGCGTCGGCATGTTCGCGGGGCTCGTGCAGTTTCGGGCCACACGCGCATCGCTCGGCGACTGCGGCCTCGCCCCGGGCGCCGTGCCGGGCGCGGGTCTGCGGCGTGGCGCGGCGAGCGCCAGCTTGCTGTTCCTCGGGCTCGTCGCTCTCCTGCTGCTCGCGGGGCTCAACGGCTGGGTCCGCTTCGATGCGCTTTCGCTCGCTCAGGGCACGGCGGTGGCGATCGCGGGCGCGACGGCCGCCTGGTTCGCGTACGTGTTCGCCGCCGGACGCCTGGACCGCGAGGAGCGCCGACGCATGATCGTCATCGTCGTGCTCGTGCTTGCCGGCGCGATGTTCTGGGCCGGCTTCGAGCAGGCCGGATCGTCGCTGAACCTTTTCGCGGAACGCTACACGGCGCGCGAGTTCGGCGGATTCGAAATCCCGGCGAGCTGGTTCCAGTCGCTGAACCCGATCTTCATCATCGTGCTGGCTCCGCTTTATTCGATGCTCTGGGTCGCGCTCGCGCGCCGCCACCTCGATCCCGCGGCGCCCGCGAAGTTCGCGCTCGGGCTGATCATCCTCGGGCTCGGCTTCGCCGTGATGATCGGCGCCGCGTCGCTGGTGGCGGCCGGCGAGCAGGTGCTGCCGACGTGGCTGCTCTTCACCTACCTGCTGCACACGATGGGCGAGCTCGCGCTGAGCCCGGTCGGGCTGAGCTCGGTGACGAAGCTCGCGCCGCGCCGGTTCGTCGGCCAGTCCATGGGCATGTGGTTCATGTGCGCGGGGCTCGGCAACATCATTGCCGGACTCATCGCGGGCGAGTTCAGCGCCGACGCGGTCGAGCAGATGCCGGCGCTGTACACGCAGATCGTCCTGACCAGCGTCGGTTCCGGCGTGCTGCTGCTATTGTTTGCCCGGCCGTTGCGGCGGCTCATGGGCGGAGTGCGTTGAATGAACGACGAACCTGAAACGCGACCGCTGCTGCCGCAGCTTACCGTCAAGGCCATCGCGCTCGGCGTCATCCTGTCGGCCGTGCTCGCCGGGGCGAACGCCTATCTCGGCCTCTTCGCGGGCCTTACGGTCTCGGCATCGATCCCGGCGGCCGTGATCTCGATGGCCGTGCTCAGGCTCTTCAGGGAATCGAACATCCTCGAGAACAATATCGTGCAGACGGCGGCCTCGGCCGGCGAGTCCCTGGCGGCGGGCGTGATCTTCACCTTGCCCGCGCTGATCATCCTGAACTACTGGAACGCGTTCGATTATCTGTGGGTCGCGTCCATCGCGGGACTCGGCGGCTTGCTCGGCGTGCTCTTCACGGTACCGCTCAGGCGCTCGCTCATCGTCGATCTCAAGCTCGCCTATCCCGAGGGCACGGCAACCGCCGAGGTACTCAAGGTCGGGGAATCTCCGGCTCAGAGAGCGAAGCTGCTCGCGATCGCGGCCGTCACCGGCGCGCTCGTCAAGCTCGCCGAAACGGGGCTGCGCCTGTGGTCCTCGACAGCCCAGGCGGCCGCCTACGTCGGCCAGAACACGATTGCCTACGTCGGCGCGAACTCGTCGCCCGCACTGATCAGCGTGGGCTATATCGTCGGCCTCAACATCGCCGTGCTCGTATTCCTCGGCGGCGCGATTTCCTGGTATGTCGCCATTCCGATCTATTCGACGCTGTTTCTGGACAGCGATCCCGCGCTTGCCGCCGCGCGTGCCTCCGGCATGCCCGCCGCCGATCTCGCGTTCGCGATCTGGACATCGAAGATTCGCTACCTCGGCGTCGGCGCGATGCTCGTCGGCGGGGTCTGGGCCCTGATCTCGATGCAGGGCTCGCTGCTTTCGGGGATTCGCGACGGGCTCGCGCGGCGCACGGCCGGCGCCGCGCATACCGAGCAGGACACGCCCATGCGCTGGGTGCTGATCGGCGTGGCCGTGCTCGTGCTGCCGATACTCGCGCTCTACTACACCATCGTCGGCGCGCTCGGCATCGCGCTCGCGATGACGGCGGTCATGGTCGTCGCGGGCTTCCTGTTCTCGTCGGTCGCCGCGTACATGGCGGGGCTCGTCGGATCGTCCAACAATCCGGTCTCCGGAATCACGATCGCGACGATTCTCCTGACCTCGCTGATGCTGGTGTTCCTCATGGGCGACACTGCGGCCGTCGGCGCGGCCGCGGCGATCATGGTCGGCGCGGTCGTGTGCTGCGCGGCGGCGATCGGGGGCGACAATCTCCAGGATCTCAAGGCCGGTTACATCGTTGGTGCGACGCCGTGGCGGCAACAGTTCATGCAGGCGGTCGGCGTGCTCTCGGCCGTGCTCGTCATGGCGCCGATACTGAACCTGATGCTCGTGGCCTACGGCATAGGCCCGCCGACGGACGAGCAGCCCAACTCGCTGCTCGCACCCCAGGCGACGCTCATGGCCTCCGTCGCCGAAGGCGTGTTCGGCGCCGGGCTGCCGTGGGGCATGGTCGGGCTCGGCGCGCTGATCGGCGTCGCGATCATCGCGCTCGACCGCTACCTCGTGCGGGCGACGCAGGGCGCCTGGCGCGCCCCGGTGCTCGCGGTCGCCGTCGGCATCTATCTGCCGCTGGAACTCTCCGTGCCGATCCTCGCCGGCGGCCTGATCGCTCACTTCGCGAGCGCACGGCGCTCGCGCGACAGCGGCGACTGGAGCGCGCGCAACGGGCTGTTGTTCGCCGCGGGGCTCATCACCGGCGAGGCGCTCATCGGCATCCTCATGGCGATACCGATCGTCGTGACGGGCAACCCCGACGTGATCGCGGTGCCGGTGACGATGCCTTCCATCGTCGGCCTGCTCGTGGTCGCGGCAGTCGCGCTTGCGCTTTACCGCACGGCGACGCAAGGTTCCGACTAACGGCGGAAGAACAGGTTCACGATCAGCGTGAGCACGATGCTGACGATGATCATCGAGGTCAACGGGATGAACACCCTCGAGTTGCCGCGGGTGATATTGATGTCACCCGGAAGGCGGCCGAACCAGGACAGGAGCCACGGCGCATATTGCATGACGAGGCCGGCCGCGACGAGCGCGATACCGGCGCCGATCAGGACTTTTGCGAGCATGATCCGGAAATTCGACCAGTGAGTACCGTCGAAAGCAAGCTTTCGAATGCCGGGACGACGATTTTTACCGTGATGTCGGCCCTCGCGGCGAAGCATGGGGCGATCAATCTGTCGCAGGGCTTTCCCGACTTCGAGCCGCCCGATGAGCTCATCGAGCGCGTCGCCCACCATCTCGGGACGGGCCGCAACCAGTATCCGCCGATGCCGGGCGTTGCCGAACTCAGACAGGCGATCGCGGAGAAGTTGCGGGCGCTCTATGACGTGCACGTCGATCACGAATCGGAAATCACGGTGACCAGCGGCGCGACTACGGCGCTGTTCTGCGCCGTGCAGGCGCTCGTGCGCGGCGGCGACGAGGTCATCGTCCTCGATCCGGCCTACGATTCCTACGAGCCTGCCGTGACGCTCGCGGGCGGCAAGACGGTCCACGTGCCGCTGCGGGCGCCCGCATTCTCGATCGACTGGGAACGGCTGCAGGAAAGCCTGTCCGACCGAACGCGGCTGATCATCGTCAACTCCCCGCACAATCCGACCGGCGCGCTCATCGACCGTGCGGATCTCGACCGGCTCGCGGCAATGCTGCGGCCGTTCGGGTGCTTCGTGCTCAGCGACGAGGTCTACGAGCACATCGTTTTCGACGGCGAACCGCACGCGACCGTGCTCGCCCACCCGGAGCTCGCCGAACGCAGCATCGCCGTCTTCTCGTTCGGCAAGACCTATCACGCGACCGGCTGGAAGGTCGGTTACTGCGTGGCGCCGCGCGTACTTTCGCAAGAGTTCCGGCGCGTGCATCAATACGTGACGTTCGCGACGGTCGCGCCGATTCAATGTGCGCTCGCCGACTACCTGTCCGCGCATCCGGAACATCATCTGGGCCTGGCCGCGTTCTACGCCGACAAGCGGGATCACTTCGCCCGTCTGCTTGGGGACTCCAGGTTCCGGGTCACGCCCTCGCGCGGCACGTACTTCCAGCTCGCCGATTACAGCGAAATCTCCGATCTGCCCGACGTCGAATTCGCCCGTTGGCTCACGATCGAACACGGCGTGGCGGTCATCCCGATTTCGGTCTTCTACGAGACTGCGCCGGAGGACCGCTTCGTGCGGTTCTGCTTCGCCAAGCGGTCCGCTACGCTCGAACAGGCGGCCTCCCGGCTCGCCGGCCTGTGAACGGGCCGGCGCGCGAACCGCCGCGCGCGGGCCCGATAGCCGCGGCCGATCCGCGCACCGTTCGCCTGGTCAGGTCGGCGGGCGTCGCGTCGGTCGCGGTGGCGCTCACGCTGGTCGGGCTCAAGGTCTGGGCATGGGTCGAGACGGACTCGGTGTCGCTGCTCGGTTCGCTGGCCGATTCCCTGCTCGACCTGATCGCGTCGTCGATCACCTGGTTCGCGGTCCGCGTCGCGCACGAGCCGGCGGACCGCGAACATCGTTTCGGACACGGCAAGTCGGAGGCGATCGCGGGGCTCGTCCAGGCCGTGATCATCACGGGTTCGGCGGGCTACGTGGGGTTCACGGCGCTCGTGCGGTTGATGTCGCCGGCGGAGATCGGCGCGCCGGAAACGGGCGTCGCAGTCATGACCGCATCGCTCGTGCTGACGCTCGGCCTGGTCGCGTTTCAGCACTACGTCGTCAAGCGAACCGGCTCGATCGCCATCGGCGCCGATGCGGTCCATTACCGGGCCGACGTGCTCATGGCGCTCGCGGTGCTTGCCGCGATCTTTCTCAACACGCGTCTGGGCTGGCACGCGGCCGACCCGCTGCTCGGCCTCGTCATCGTCGTCATGATTCTCCTGAGCGTGCGCACGATCGCGCTCAAGGCCATCGACATCCTGCTCGACCGGGAACTGCCGGACGAAGTGCGGGACGCCGTCCATGACATCGCGGCGGGGCATCCGGCCGTGCGCGGCGTGCATGACATCCGCACCCGCTCGGCGGGGACCGCGCAGTTCATGCAGTTTCACCTGGAACTCGACGGCGAGCTCACGCTCAATGACGCGCACGGGATCTGCGACGAGGTCGAGCAGTCCGTCCGTCAGCGCTTCCCGACCGCCGAGGTCATCATCCACGCCGACCCGCACGGCATCGACGAACCGCGCGATCCGTTCTGATCGTCCGCTGCGTAGCCAAAAGGAAAACGGCGGTACCGAAATACCGCCGTTTCCTGCGAGCAGTCTTCCGGATCGGACGCTTCGGAGCGCCCGGGCGGATCGCAGCCTCGACGCTATCGATCGAGGTCGAAGCGGTCGAGCGTCATGACCTTGCTCCACGCGCCGACAAAGTCCTCAAGAAACATGGCTTCACCGTCGTCGGCCGCATAGAACTCCGCAACCGCGCGCAGTTCCGAGTTTGAGCCGAAGATCAGATCGACAGGAGTTGCCGTCCACCTGAGTTCGCCCGTGGCGCGGTCGCGGCCTTCGTATACCCCCTCGGTGGATGAAGGCGCCCACTCGGTGGACATGTCGACGAGGTTCACGAAGAAGTCGTTGCTGAGCGCCCCCGGGCGGTCCGTAAAGACGCCGTGGGACGAGCCTCCCGAATTGGCGTCGAGGGCGCGCATCCCGCCGACGAGGACGGTCATTTCCGGAATCGTCAGGTTCAGCATCGCTGCCTTCTCCACGAGCATCTCCGTCGGCGAGCGGGCGTTGCCGTCGGCGAAATAGTTGCGGAATCCGTCCGCGCCCGGTTCGAGCAGAGCGAAGGAGCCGACATCCGTCTGGTCCGCGGAGGCATCCGTACGACCCGGAGCGAACGGCACTTCCACGTCGTGACCGGCCGCGGTCGCAGCTTGCTCGATCGCGGCGGCTCCGCCGAGAACGATGAGGTCGGCCAGCGAGACTCGCTTGGCCCCCGATTGCGCGCCGTTGAAGTCACCCTGGATGGTCTCGAGAACCTCGAGCACCCTGCCGAGCTGCGCAGGATCGTTGGCAGGCCAGTCATTCTGTGGCGCAAGGCGAATACGTGCCCCGTTGGCGCCGCCGCGCATATCGGTTCCGCGGAACGTCGAGGCCGAGGCCCAGGCAGCCCGAATCAATTCGGCCGTGGACAAACCGGAAGCGAGTACTTCGGCCTTCAGCGCGGCCGTGTCCTGCCCGTCGATCAACGGATGATCCGCAGCCGGAACGGGATCCTGCCACACGAATACATCGTCCGGCGCGTGATCGCCGAGATAGCGCGTAGTCGGACCCAGGTCGCGGTGCGTGAGTTTGAACCAGGCTCGGGCGAAGGCGTCCGCGAACTCCTCCGGATTCTCAAGCCAGCGCGACGTGATTTCGCGATACGCGGGGTCCACCCTGAGCGCAAGGTCGGTGGTCAACATCATCGGCGCGTGCCGCACGGACGCATCGTGGGCATCGGGCACCAGGCCCGATGCGGCCCCGTCGGCGGGCTCCCATTGGATCGCGCCGGCCGGGCTCCGGGTCTGTACCCATTCGAAGCCGTACAGATTCTGCAGGAAGTTATGGGTCCAGGCGGCCGGATTAATCGTCCAGGCGCCTTCGAGACCGCTTGTGATCGTGTCCGCCCCGTGACCGGAACCGAAGCTGTTCCGCCAGCCGAATCCCTGAGCTTCGATTTCGCCGGCCTCGGGCTCGGCGCCGACATACTCCGACGCCGATGCGGCGCCGTGTGCCTTGCCGAAGGTATGGCCCCCCGCGATCAGCGCTGCCGTCTCTTCGTCGTTCATGGCCATGCGGCCGAAAGCCTCGCGTATGGCGTGCGCGGCCGCCTGCGGATCGGGGTTGCCGCCCGGGCCCTCGGGATTCACGTAGATCAGGCCCATCTGCGTCGCGCCGAAAGGGTGCAACAGATCGCCCCCCGCGTCGCGCCTATCGAAGGCCAGCCACTCGCCCTCGGGACCCCAGTTCACGTAGTCGGCTTGCCAGGCGTCGATTCGGCCGCCGGCGAAACCGAGTGTCTCGAATCCCATCGAATCCATGGCGACGGTGCCGGCGAGAATCAGCAGGTCCGCCCAGGAGATCTTCCGGCCGTACTTCTGCTTGATCGGCCAGAGCAGGCGGTGAGCCTTGTCGAGATTGGCGTTATCCGGCCAACTATTGAGCGGCGCGAACCGTTGCAGTCCGCCGTCGGCTCCGCCCCGACCGTCGATCGTTCGATAGGTACCCGCGCTGTGCCAGGCCATGCGAATGAAAAACGGTCCGTAGTGACCGAAGTCGGCGGGCCACCAGTCCTGGGATGTCGTCATCAACGCTTCGAGATCGGCAATGACCGCGTCGAGGTCGAGGCTCTCGAACTCCTCCGGATAGTTGAAGCCTGCGCCCAGGGGACTCGATTGCGGCGAATTCTGCCGCAGCGGGTCGAGGCTCAGCCGGTTCGGCCACCAATAGTCGTTGTCCGGTATGGCGTTCTGGGCGACGGCGACGTTCGCCAGCCCGCCCGTAACGATGCCGAACGTCAACAGTGCAATGATGGACAGGATTCCTCTACGCATTTTTTCGGTTCCTCCCGCTTCAACCTACATTCGTTTCGACAGGTCTCTTCGCAAGCTTGCGCTGCCCAGCGCCGAATCGGCCGGGACGTCGCCGGACCTGTGCCGAACAGGATACGCACATCGACACGACGAGATACCGAGACACTTGAATCGTCGTCGTACATCGTCACGAACAAAACGGTCCGCGAGCGCTGCCCCATTGCGCGGCGGCTCGCGGACCGGAGTTGCCACGGCAGGGCCGCAGCGACCTCGCAGATCAGAAGTCCGCCGTGAAGCCCACGTAGTACTGCCGGCCGATCACGTCGTAGAGCGCGGGAAGCGTGATGTTGGTGTTCGTATCCCCGCCGGCGGGGTTGGCGCCGATCACCCGGGGATCCTCTTCGAGCAAGTTGTCGATCCCGAAACGTATCGTGTATCGGTTCCAGTTGTACGACCCGTAGAAGTTGAACACATCGTACGCTCCGGTGCCCTGAATCGTCGTGGTGGGGCTTGACGCCGCGGCGGCAGCCTTGATGGCATCGAGGTGACGCCAGCTCACGCCCAGATTCAGATTGTTCCAGGTGTAGCCGAACCGGGTCAGCGCCTGGATCTCGTACATGCCCCCTTCATCGAGCGTGCCAGTGGCAACCACGGCGTCCTGGCCCTGCACCACCTGGTATTCGTAGTTGTCCAGGAAGTTGATGATCGAGTTCACGCTGAAGGTGCCGGGACCGATGTCCTTGATCCAGTTGACGTTGACGTCGATACCCTGAGTCTCGATGAGGCCGAGATTGAAGAACGGCGCGTCGACTTCCGAGCGGTCGCCCGAAACCGGGTTGCGGCGGATCATTTGACAGAACTGGTTGTTGACGTCGTAGCTCGGGTTCGTCTGGCCGTCGTAGTTGAAGCAGTTGTTGTAGACGACCCAGGCCGCGATCGGCGAGATCGCATCCGTCAGTTCGATCCGGTAGATGTCGGCCGTGAGCGTCAGGCCGTCGGCGCCGAAGGCTTCGGTCCAGACCGCGCCGAAGGTATAGGTATCGCCCGTTTCCGGACCGACATTCGGGTTGCCCTGCCGGAGCTCGATCTCGAGCGGGAAGAACGGCGGGTTCTGCCTGTGGAAGCCCTTCGGACCGGCGATGCCGGTAATGCTGTAGGTCTGGGTATCGAAACCGGAGGTGTTGTTGCCGATGATCGCGCGGCAGAGATCGATGACCTGTTCCCGGTCCGGGTTGTCGGGTACGTTGCCCCAGGGCGACAGTGTCGTGACCGAACAGGGGTCCTGTTCCGGATGGAACACGACGACCTGCGTTGCGGCGGTAAAGAGCTCCGCCACGTTCGGCGCGCGGGTCGCGAACTGGTAACCGCCGCGGAACGTGACCGTATCGGTTGCGTTCCAGGTGAACAGCGTCTTGTACGTGTCGTGACCGCCGGCCGTGTTGAAGTCCGAGTAGCGGTAGCCGAGTTCGACCGAGAACTGATCGAGCACCGGCAGCAGCATTTCGCCGTAGATCTCGGTGACGTCCGTCTCGCCGCCCGTCGCGTTCGAGGCGAAGATGCCGACCGGGTTGTCGAGAATGTGATTGACCGGATTACCGGGGCGGAACGCGTAGGAATTGTCGCGACGCGAGGCGCCGACCGCCCAGCCGGATTCGCCGCCGGGCAGGTTGAAGCCTGCGCCCTGCATGTTGAACTCGATGATGTCCTGGGTCAGGACGCTCTTGTTGATCATGCGCGAGTCGAAGCTCTCAAGACAGCTCTCGTCCGGCGTGAACTGCTCGAACACCGGCAGCCCGGACGGGCAGGACTGCGAATAACCGCGGCCGAGACCGCGGAAAAAGCCGCCCTGGCCAAAATTGGGCTGTGCCACGAGCGACTGGTAGCGTTGCAGCGACGGCATGCGGTCGTTTACGGCCTCGATGTCGGTCTCGCCGGTCGAGATATACGCTTCCCAGGTGATGGTCTCGCCGACCTCGCCTTCGACGCCCGCCTGCAGTTGCCAGACCTCGTTCTTGTTGGTCGCCTGGATCGGGCCGTTGTAATCGAGCACGCGATAGAGGCTCCAGTGGCCGTCGGGGTTGGGTCTTGAGTCGAGCAGCGTGTTGAGGTCATCCGGCAGCGCGCGTCCGTCGCGCGGGATCGGCGCCTGCCACACGGTGATTGCCGGAGGAATGCCGCCGCGCTGACCGACCTCGATGTCGCTGAAGTTGCCCTGCACGAAGACGCTCAGGTTGTCCGCGACCTGGTAGCGGCCGCGCATGAACGCCGAGTGCCGTTCGAGCGGCGTGGACAGGAAACCGGTCGTGTTGACCTGGTCGAGGTTGCCGTTGTCGAGCAGCTTGATCGCCGTATACGGTCCGCAGCCGCTCATGCAGTTGAGCGGCCCGTTGTAACCGATCCCGCCCTGCGTCACGAATATCGAACCGTCCGGGTTGAAACGGAACTCCGAAGTCCTGCCGACCGTGCCGGGCGCCACGCCGTAGCGCGCGAAGAGCGCGTCGACGGCTTCCTGGGATGGCAGGTTCCGGCCTCCCGGAATGCCGCCCTCGTTGGCGCCCCAGGTGCTCGGTTGCATGAACTGGCCGCCCGCGTTGCCCGTGTCCATCCAGCCGTTCATGTAGAAGTCGCGATCGCGCTGGAAGATCTCGTCGCGTTTGGTCCAGTCGATGCCGACCATGACGTTGCCGCGGCCGTCGTCGGCGTTCATGCCGATCAGCACGTTGAAATTGGACTCCGCGCCGTCGCCTTCGCCGGTCTGACCCGTCTGCATACCGATCTCGATGCCTTCGAAATCGTCCTTGAGGATGAAGTTGGTAACGCCGGCGAGCGCGTCAGGCCCGTACACCGCGGACGCGCCGCCCGTGATAACCTCGACATTCGCGATGGCCGACGCCGGAATCGTGTTGACGTCAACGACCAGCGAGGCGTTGACCGGCTGGGCGCGCCGCCCGTCGATCAGGACGAGGTTGCGGTTGGTGCCCATGCCGCGCATGTTGAGCGTCGCCGCGCCGGGCGAGTTCGTCGCGCCGTTCTGAATGCCGCCGCCGAACTCGGTGCCGGCCGGCACGAACTGCGGCAGTTGATTGAGCACGGCTTCCACGCCGGTGCTGCTCGTGTTCACGAGGTTCTCGCTCGTGACTGTCAGGATCGGGCTCGGCGCGGTCAGGTCTCGTCTCACGATTCGCGAGCCGGTCACGGTCACTTCCTCGATGGGTTCCTGGGCGAGCGCGCCCCCGCCAACCATGGCCGAAATCGCCACTGCGAGGTGGCGCTTGCGTAGCAGTCTCCTGGAATCCATGCGAATTCTCTCCTTCGATCCTGTGCGTGGTAAGGGAACAACCGCGCCGCGGCAGCCGATGGATCCGGGCCGGGTTGTCTTTAGCGGCGCACGTTCGTTATGGCTATGAATCCCGGCTCCGTTCGGCCACCGCAGCCTAACAAAAACTGCACAAATTAACCAGAAACGGTTGTTGCGTTTTTGCGATGAATGTGCGTCAGCGATGCGTTTCCGACGACACTCGCTATACGCCTAGCACGCGACGGTTACGGATGAACTGCGACACGATCCACTTCTCGCCGTTGGCGGTGGGACGTCCGGCGTGAACGGTACGAAGATCGGGCGAACCGTCGTCGAGGGCGTTTACGAAGTACAAGCCCTCGCCCCGGCGGCCCTTGTGCGAAACGCCGAGTTCCGGAAACTCGGTCTCGCCGAGATCGTAGTCATCGTTCAGGTAGATCAGAAACGTCATGACGCGCTGCCCGTTCGTTTCGAGTTCCTGCTCGTAGTTCGGGATGTCCGGATCGACGAAATCGTAGTGGTTCGTTATTTCCTCGCCGACGGCATAGTGCAGGACGGCTGTCGCTTCCATGTTGCGCAGCGGGAAGCCGCTCGCGGCTGCCATGCGGTGTTGCACGAGCAGGTGGATCAGCTCGCTGCTCATCAGGTCGAACTGCGCCCAACTGTTCGTTCGGTTACTGCTCGCGTAGTCCTCGCGGGCGACCGCGTCGTAGACGAGTGCGCGGTTGAGACGCTCCCCCGAAACATCGATCAGCCAGCCGCAGACTTCGATCGGGATCAGCTTCTCGAACAGGCAGATGCGCGGTGACTCGTGCAGGTTTCTGCCCGCGGGCGCCCGTGACCAGCCGTCGACGTCAATGCTGTCGGCCACGCGTTGCCAGCGGTTGGCGGGAGGGGCGCCGTCGTTGATTGCTGCTGCGAGACCACGATCATCGGTCAGCGCAAGCAGTTGGGTTTGCGCCGGGCGCCAGCCGCGTTGCGCGGACAGGGCCAGGAGCTTCAGCGCGTGATCGAGACCGGGTTCCACATAGACCCCGGCCGCCGCGAGAACAGCAAGCCTGGCGGCAGCCTCCGCGCTGCCGTCGTTAACCGCTTCGATCAGCAGCCCGGCGCCCTCGGTCGGCAGCAGCGGAGCGTTGTTGCCCGCGACCAGGCGCTTGCCGAGCTGCGTCTTGGCTTCGACGCTGCCGAATCGGACCGCGCGCGCGAGCGCGTTGACGGCGTCGTCATGCGCGCCCTTCGCGTCGCACACCGCGGCAAGAGCGAGTTCCTCGGCGGCGCTGCGCATCCGTGGCAGCTCCGGCTAGTCCGTTTGCTCTGCGACGCGGATTCGCAGTCTGGCGGACGGGGCGACCAGGAACACGCTGCCGAACGCACCGTCTTCGAGCGTCGCTTCGAACGGGACGGGCGGCAGGTTCCTGGAGGTTGGCCCGCTCGTCTGCACGAACAACCTGCCGTCGTCGGTGAGGAAAGTCGCGTTGCCGCGGCGCAGCGCTCCCGTTTCGACGATGACGAGGGTCTCGGTCTCGTCGACAGCGAATGCGTCATCCAGGTCCCGGCGGCTTTGACTTGCATCGTCCTCTACCGGAATGGTCGCCGCCGCGGATTCGTCCGCTGTGGAGACATCGGCTGCCGCTACCGCGTCGATTCCGGCAGGTTCCGCCGTTGCCGGAGGGGGCTGCTCGCGATCAGCGGCGAGATGCTCACTGGTCCCGTCAGCCGTCTCGGACGCGCCGGGCGAACCGGGGCGCTCGGCTTCGGCCGTGGGTTCGACGCGTGCGTTCGCGGTCGTCCCCGCGTCAGGCTCCGCGCTGACGATACTCTCGAAGCACAGCAGGCGCGCCGCATCGGACTCGATGCCGAGGCAGCCGCGCAATGCTTCGAGGCGCTCGGCGTCCGTCTGGGCAAATGCCGCCTTGCCCGCCAGAAGCGGCGCGAGGGACGCGGTAACGGCCAAAATGCACCTTATGCTCCGCAACATCTGCCTCCGGACACCGTGCGCCGGTCCGGCCGGATCGCGAACTGCCGCCGTGAAACCCGGCCAGTCGAACGGGCGTGCCGACGTCCGGCGATTATAACGACTCGCACGGCTTCGACCACGAAGCAGCTCGCCGCCTTCGTATTCGTCGTTGAGGTAAAGCAGCAGGCTGATGTCGCGGTCCACGGCCTTGCGCCGCGCGGCAGTCTCCGGTCCTGCGGTAGCGATCGAATGTAGCGAAAACGCGCGTTCTATGCCCTAAGGCTCGCGCCCGTGCGTCCGTCGCGGATGGCGGTCGGTCTGGACAGGTCGCCGAGCGCGCCCGGGAGGATGCAGTCGACGAACGCCCCGAGCTCGCGACGCAGGCGCAGCGCGCTCCTGATCGGTTCTCGCCCGCTCAGGTTCGCGCTCGTCGAGACGAGCGCATGGCCCGTGCGTCGGCATAGCGCGCTTGCCAGAGGGTGACTCGTGATGCGGACGGCGACCGTGTCCCTGCCGCCCGTGAGCCAGTCCGGCATGGGGGAGCGGGCCGGCAGCGCCCAGGTGACGGGGCCGGGCCAGCTCGCGAGGATTTCCTCGCGCAGCGCTCCGCGCGGCAGGCTGACGATGTACTCGAGCTGCTCGAACTCGGCCGCTATCAGCAGAAAGCCCTTGCGTGCCGAGCGACGCTTGAGCGCGATGAGGCGGCTGACGGCGTCGTGGTCGAAGGGCAGGCAGCCGAGCCCGTATACGGCTTCCGTGGGGTAGGCGACGATGCCGCCGGCCAGCGCCGCGCGTGCGGCACGGTCGATGTGGAATCTCGACGTCACGGGTTCAGTGCGCTGGTCGCATGTTGCGGTTCATTTGCCGCGCCGCGACTTGTTTGACGTTCTCTTGCGCGCCGCCGGCTTCCTGCGCGCGCCGCGCGCCGGGGCCGCCGCCAGCAACGCCCGGCATTCCTCCAGCGACAACTCGCTCGGGTCGCTTTCCTTCGGGACGCGCGCGTTTTTCGTCTTGTCCGTGACATAGGGGCCGTAACGGCCCTTGAGTACCTGGATGCCGGCTGCGCCGAAATCCTGTATGACGCGGCTCGCGTCGGCGCGACGCTTCTCTTCGATCAGCTCGAGCGCAATCTCGAGCGTGATCTCGTTCATCTCCTGATCGGGCTTGAGGCTCGCGAACAGGGGTTTTTCGGGGTCGTCGCGGGTGCCGAGCTGGACGAAGGGGCCGTAGCGTCCCACGCGAACGCTGACTTCGCGGCCGCTCGCCGGATCGACGCCGAGCGGCCCGGACTGCGTCTGTTTGATGAGCTCGAGCGCGGTCTCGAAAGTGATCCCGTCCATCTTCTGGTCGGGCCTGAGGCTCGCGAACAGGGGTTTTTCGGGGTCGTCGCGTGTGCCGAGCTGTACGAAGGGGCCGTAGCGTCCCATGCGCACGCTGACTTCGCGGCCGGTCCCCGGATCCTCGCCGAGAACCCGGGCCGGCGAGACCTGATCGCGCGTCACCGAACTCTCCGTCTTCTCGACCAGTTCGTGGAACGGCCGCCAGAACCGGTCGAGTAACGGGACCCAGTCGGTTTCGCCGCGCGACACCGCATCGAGCGAGTCTTCCATCTTCGCGGTGAACTGGTAGTCGACGTACTGTGCGAAGAATTCGGTGAGGAAACGGTTGACGAGGCGGCCGACATCGGTCGGCACGAATCGCTTGCGGTCCATCTCCACGTATTCCCGGTTGCGCAGCGTTGAAATGATCGACGCGTAGGTCGACGGGCGCCCGATGCCGAACTCTTCGAGCGCCTTGACGAGCGTCGCCTCGGAGTAGCGCGGCGGCGGTTCGGTGAAGTGCTGCTCGCTCGCGATGTCCTTGAGGAGCAGCGTCTCGCCCTCTGCGACAGGCGGCAGAATCCTGTCCCGGTCGTCCTGCGCCTTGTCGTCGGAACCCTCCCGATAGACGGCGAGATAGCCCGGATTGACGAGCACCGACCCGGTCGCGCGAAACACGGCCGTACGCGTCGGCGACGGCCCCGCGGCGAGATCGAGGCCCACGGTGTTGAAGACCGCCGGGATCATCTGGCAGGCAATGGTGCGTTTCCAGATCAGCTCGTAGAGCCTGTACTGGTCCCTGTCCAGATACGGCCTGACGGAATCCGGAGTGCGGGCCGCCGAGGTTGGCCGGATGGCTTCGTGCGCTTCCTGGGCATTGCGCGCCTGGGTACGGTACTGGCGTGGCCGGTCGGGGACGCTCTCCGCGCCGTAGCGCTCGGCGATGACGCTGCGAAGCTCGTTCACGGCGTCTGCGGCGAGCGTGACCGAGTCCGTTCGCATGTAGGTGATCAGGCCGATCGAGCCGTCGCCGGTGTCGACGCCTTCGTAAAGGCGTTGTGCGACCGACATCGTTTTTTGCGCGCTGAAGCCGAGCTTGCGTGAAGCATCCTGCTGCAGCGTCGAGGTTATGAAGGGCGGCTGGGGATTCCGCCGCCGCTGCTTCTTGTCGACCTTCGTGCAGGTCAGGACGCCGCGCGCATCGGCGGCGAGGCGTTCGCCGGGCGGCGCCGCGGTCTCGGCGATGACCAGTTCGGCCTCGCGGACGCTGTCTTCGTCGGTGAACGTGAACTGTTCGACCTTGTCGCCTTGGAACAGGGACAGGCGGGCGGTGAATTCCTGCGCCCTGTGCCCGACGATGGCTTCGATCGTCCAGTACTCCCGCGCCACGAAGGCGTTGATCTCGTCCTCGCGCTCGACGATGAGCCTGAGCGCCGGACTCTGTACGCGGCCGGCCGACAGCCCGCGGCGCACCTTCTTCCAGAGCAGCGGCGAGAGATTGAAGCCGACGAGATAGTCGAGCGCCCGGCGGGCTTGCTGGGCGTTGACGAGTTGTGCGGAAAGCTGTCGCGGCGACTCGATCGCCTCCTGGATCGCGCGTTTCGTGACCTCGTGGAACACGACCCGGTTGACGGGCTTCGAATCGAGGAGCTTGCGTTCCTTGAGAACCTCGTGGATGTGCCAGGAAATCGCTTCGCCTTCACGATCGGGGTCGGTCGCGAGGTAGACGGCGTCGGCCTTCCTGACGGCTCGCGCGATCCGCTCGACGTGCTTTTTGTTCTTGTCGATGAGCCGGTACTTCATGGCGAAGCCGTGTTCGGGGTCGACGGCGCCGTCCTTCGGCACGAGATCGCGGACGTGCCCGTAGGATGCGAGGACCTCGAAGTCCCTGCCCAGATACTTCTCGATCGTCCGCGCCTTGGCGGGCGATTCGACAATGACCAGATTCTTGCTCACGGCTGGATTCGAAAGTCGGTGTGGATCGATCGGCAGGTCCCGTGCCTGAGCGGCATCACGCCGGTGCCCGGACGGGCGCTGCAGTACCGATCCGCGCCGACCGCATGATCTCGGAACGGCAGGCCCTAGTGCACCCAGGCCGGATCGTCGGCGAACACGAGATCCTCCATCCGGGCGTACGCCTGCTCGTGGCCGGGTTGGCTGAACAGGACCATCATGACGACCCACTTGATGTGCTCGATATCGATTTCCACGGTGTCGAGCGCAAGCAGCCGGTCGATCGCAAGTTCGCGGTGCGGCGGCGCGAGAATCCCGATCTGTTCCAGGTGGAGCAGGTAGCCGCGCGACGGCGGGTCGAGCCTGGACTGCTCGTAGCGGTCGTAGACGCGGACCGCTGCCGTTTGCGGCGCATCGCTCGGGGCGACTTCGACCGAGTTCAGTTCGTCGAGCCAGTCGAGCGCCCGGTCGATCTCGCGGGCGCCGAAGCCTGCGTGTTCGAGTTCGTCCCTGAGCTCATTGCGATCCGGTTCGGGCTCAAGTTCGCTGTCGACGAATGTCTCGAACAGGTACATGAGCACGTCGAGTACTGTTTCCTTCATTGGCTTTTTTTCACCAGGCGGCAGTAACGGGCGCCAGGCAACGCTTCGACGACCCCGCCCATTTCCAGCAGCAGGAGCATGGAGGAAAGCTCTGCTGCCGTCAATCCGGCCGCCTCGAGCAGGTCCGCGGCCCGCATGGGTTCGAAACCGAGCAGATCCAGCAGCTTCGCGTAGGCCGGATCGTCGACCAGCGGGTTCTCGCGGGCCGGCGATTTGACCGGTCGGTCGGGGTCGGCGGAAGCGAGCTGCGGTGCGAGTTCCGCGAGTACGTCGTCGCCTTCCTCGACGATGCTGGCCCCGTTGCGGATCAGCTTGTGGCAGCCTTTCGCCAGCGGATTGTGTATGGAGCCCGGGATCGCGAACACCTCGCGGCCATAGTCCGCGGCAAGGCGCGCGGTGATCAGCGAACCGCTGCGCCGCGTTGCCTCCACGACGAGCGTGCCGAGCGACAGGCCTGCGATGATTCGATTGCGTTGCGGGAACTGGAAAGCGCGCACCGGTGTGCCGGGCGGGTACTCGGAGACGATCAGCCCGGACTCCGTAATCTGCGCCGCGAGTTTGCCGTTGCGGCGCGGATACACGCTGTCGATGCCGCAACCGAGCACCGCGATCGTGCCGCCGGCGCCGTCGATCGCGCCGCGGTGGCCGGCGCTGTCGATGCCCGTCGCGAGTCCGCTCGTGATCGTCAGGCCGCGGCCACTGAGATACTCGGCGAAGTACGCGGCATTGGCCCGCCCGCCCGATGTCGGATTGCGGCTGCCGACGATCGCAAGCTGCGGCCCGGCCAGCAGCGCCGTGTTTGCGCCCGCGACCCACAGCGCGAGCGGTGCGTCGGGAATCTCGCGCAGTTGCGCGGGATAAGCGGAATCGTCGAGCGTGATCAGAGCGTGGCCGGGCTCGTCGAGCCAGCGATGCCAGCGCGCGAGCGCGTCCCGATCGGGGGAGCGCAGCCGGGCGGCCGCATCCGGCGGTATGCCCCGGCCGACGAGTTCGCGGACGGGCGTTGCAAGCAGCGCTTCGGCGGAGCCCGCCTTGCGCAGCGCCTTGCGCCACGCGGCCGGCGCCGACGGCTGGGTCTGCAGGACGATCAGCCATGCCTCAGCCGCCATCGAGCAGCCCGTGGCGACAGTCGCGCGGCATGGGGCGAAACGCCTGGCGTGCGCGTCGCCTCGGTGACGAGTGCATGGCTCATCCCATGGAAATCGGGGATTCCGATCATCGTGCCGACGGGGACGTCCGGCAATCGCGCTTTCCTGGCGAAATGCCGCAAAATGGCGAAGTTTCCAGCGAATCCGGCACTTGGCCCTGCTGCTATACTGCGCCGATATTCTCCGCCGCGGCCCGCACCGCGACCCGCTTTCAGGACCATGGCACGACTCGCAATCCTCGAATATCCCGACAAGCGGCTGCGCCTCAGGGCCGAGCCGGTCGGGGAAGTCGATTCGGAAGTCCGCACGCTGGCAGCCGACATGCTCGAGACCATGTACGCCGCCGCGGGGATCGGCCTGGCCGCGACCCAGGTCAACGTCCGCAAGCGCATTCTCGTGATCGACATCTCCGAGGCACGCAACGAGCCGCACGTCCTGATCAACCCCGAAATCGTCTTCGCGGAGGGAACGGTGAGTTCCGAAGAAGGCTGCCTGTCCGTTCCGGACGTCTTCGACTACGTCGAGCGGGCCGAGCGGATCAGGGCCACGTATCTCGACCTTGACGGTGAGCCCGCCGAGCTCGAGGCCGAGGACCTGCTCGCGGTCTGCGTCCAGCACGAGATCGATCATCTCGACGGGAAGCTCTTCGTCGACTACCTCTCCGAACTCAAGCGCCAACGGCTGAAGAAGAAGGCGCTCAAGAAATCGCGGCGCAGTACGAGCGAGGCGGACCGGCCGCGGCAGGCGATTTCCGCACGGTTGATCTGAACGACGGTGCCGGCCCACACATTGAGTGACCCGGCGCGCATCGCATTCGCCGGCACGCCCGAGTTCGCCGTGCCGGCGCTCGAGCGGCTCGCGGCATCGGGGGCGAGCATCGAGCTGGTGTTGACGCAACCGGACCGGCGCTCCGGCCGCGGCCGCAAGCTCACCGCTTCTCCGGTCAAGCACGCGGCCGAACGGCTGGGGCTCAGCGTCGCGCAGCCCGCCACGCTCCGCACTCCCGAACTCGCCGCAAGCTGGCCCGCTGCCCCCGACGTGCTCGTCGTCGCCGCTTACGGCTTGCTGCTGCCGCAGTGGCTGCTCGACTGGCCGCGCTGCGCTTGCGTCAACGTGCACGCCTCGCTGCTGCCGCGCTGGCGCGGCGCCGCGCCCATCCAGCACGCGATCCTCGCCGGCGAGGCCGAGACCGGGGTGAGCATCATGCGGATGGAAGCGGGGCTCGACACGGGGCCGGTCTACGCTGCCCGCCCGGTCGGTATCGATCCCGGCATGACGGCGGGCCGGCTGCACGACATCCTGGCGGAACTCGGCGCGGAGCTCCTCGTTGAAGTGCTGCCCGGCATTCTCGCGGGCAGCCTTGCCCCAAGACCTCAGGATGACGCGTCGGCGACCTGGGCCGGCAGGATCGCCAAGGCCGACGCCCGCCTCGATCTCAACATGAACGCGGCCGCGCTCGAACGGCGCGTGCGGGCGTTCAATCCCTGGCCCGTCGCCGAAGCGGGCTTGACCGACGGACGGCGGCTCAGGATCTGGCAGGCCGCGGCAATTGACGCCGAGGCCGGCGCGCCGCCCGGCACCATCCTTGCGGCAGGAGCGCAGGGTATCGACGTCGCAACCGGCGACGGGCTGCTGCGAATCGAACGTGTACAGGCGCCGTCGGCAGCCGCGATGGACGCGGGCGCATGGCTTGCGGCTCACCGTCTGGAGGGGGTCTCGTTTGTCTGCTGAGCGCGGCGCTGCCGGCGCCCGCGTTCGGGGCGTGGCGGCGAAGCTCAATGCCGCGATAGTACGCGACGGAAAGACGCTCGACGCCGTGCTGGCCGAGCCTGCCGGCGTGGCCGATCGGGACCTGCCGCTGCTCCGGGCGCTGCTCTACGGTTCGATCCGCTGGCACCACCGTCTCGCGTGGCAGCTCGACCGGCTCGTGACCCGGCGGCTCGGCCGTGGCCGCAAGGATGCCGAGCTCGCCGCGCTGATCCGGCTCGGACTCTTTCAGTTGCAGTGGCTCAGGATTCCCGACCACGCGGCGGTCTCCGCAACGGTGGACGCGGCGGCGCTCATCGGCGCCGGCCGCGCCCGCGGCCTCGTCAACGCCGTGCTCAGGCGTTTCAGGCGTGAGGAAGGGCGGCTCGATGCGGCAATGGCCGAAGTACCGGAGGCGCGCTGGAGCCACCCACGCTGGCTCATCGACGCGATCGAGGCCGACTGGACGACGCGCAGGGAGGGCATTCTCGAGGCCAACAACCGGCAACCGCCGATGTGGCTGCGCGTCAATACGCGCCGTGTCGACATTGACGACTACGCGGCGACGCTGGCTCGTGCGGGCCTCTCGGCGGAACGCCGGGACGACGTACCGTCAGCGCTGCTGCTCGAGGAACCGGCGCCGGCGGCGAGCCTGCCGGGTTACGCCGACGGGCTCGTCTCCGTGCAGGATGCCGCGGCGCAACTTGCGGCCGCTTACCTCGACCCGCGACCCGGACAGCGCGTCCTCGACGCCTGCGCGGCGCCCGGCGGCAAGACGGCGCACGTGCTCGAAGCCTGTCCGCGCCTGGCCGAGGCGGTGGCGCTCGACCGCGACCCGGACAGACTCAAGCTCGCCGCGGACAATCTCGCGCGGCTCGGGCTCGCCGCGACGTTGATCGACGGCGATGCGGCGGACACCGAAGCCTGGTGGGACGGCCGCCCGTTCGAGCGAATTCTCGTCGACGCCCCCTGCAGCGCCATCGGCGTCGTCAGGCGCCACCCCGATATCAAGGTATTGCGGCGTGAGAGCGATCTCGATGCAGTGGCGGCCTTGCAGACGCGGCTGCTCGAGCGGCTCTGGCCATTGCTCGCGCCGGGCGGCCGTCTGCTCTACGCGACCTGCACTGTGCTCAAACGGGAGAATCACGGGCAGATCGAGCGGTTCCTGACCGACAGGGCCGACGCCTCGCTCCTCGGCGGACACCGCCAGCTCTTCCCCGGGGAGGCGAACATGGATGGCTTCTATTATGCTTGCCTTGAGAAGCACGAAGCTCGGCAAGGTTCGCGTGCATCATCCCCGAAACAGTGATCAGGGCAGAGGACCGCCCGCTCGATTGAGCCGGCTCGCCGCGGTATGTGTCGCTCTCGTCCTGGTTGCAGGCTCCGCCGCCAACGCTCAGGACGACCCGGGCCGCTTCGAGGTGCGCTCGGCGAGTGCCGGGCTCGACCCCGGCATGAACGTCTGGTTCCTCGATGCACGGCTCGAACTCCGGCTTTCCGCCGAAGCGCGCGAAGCGCTCGAGTCGGGTGTGCCGCTCAGCGTTCGCGTGGAGGTCGAGATCATCCATGTGAGGCGCTGGCTGCTCGACCGCGAGAACGCCTCCCTGACCCAGCTCTACGAGCTCCAATACCATCCGCTGCTCGAACGCTACACCGTACGCAACGTCAACAGCGGTACGCTCGATACTTACGCGACGCTGTTTGCCGCGCTCAATTCCCTTGGCCGGATCGACCGGCTTCCCGTGATCGACACCGCGCTGCTCGATCCCGAGCGCGTCTACGACGTGCGCTTGCGCGTCCTGCTCGACACCGAGCAATTGCCGGGCCCGTTGCGCCTGCTGGCCTTCTGGCGGCGCGACTGGTCGCTCGGCAGCGAGTGGTTCAGATGGAACCTGGAAGAAGAGTGAAAAACGTATTTTACGGCACACTCCTGGTCGCGGCGGCCGCGCTGTGGATCGTCGGCCTGCTGCTGTTCAGCCAGGTTACGGAGAACTCCGACGACTTCGCCCGCTGGACGAACTGGATATTCCTGATCAACGCGGTCGGGATCATCGTGCTCGTATCGCTCATCGCCGGGAACCTGTTTCGCCTGATACGGGACCACCGGCGCCAGGTTCCGGGCTCGCGCCTCGAGACCCGTGTGGTGACCCTGCTCAGCGTGCTTGCGATCGCGCCGCTCGTGGTCGTCTACAGTTTCTCCGTCGAGTTCATCAACCGCGGCATCGACGAGTGGTTCAACGTGGATGTCGAGCAGGGCCTCGGCAACGCCATAGAACTCAGCCAGACCGCCCTCGATCTCCAGACCCGGGACAGCGTCGCCGCGCTCGAAGCGATGGCGCGCGTACTGAACTCGGGCGAAGGACGCAACGATCTCGCGACCGAGGTCGGCCGGCTGCAGCGCGAGCGCGGCGCCCGGGAGCTCACGATCTTCGGTCCGAACAACCAGATCGTCGCGACGAGCGCGGAGGATCCCGAAGCCGCCGTGCCGCCGCCGCCGAGCGAGGAGATGCTGCTGCGGTTCAGGCAACCGGCGGTCGATTCGACTCTCGCCGCAGCCGGAGTGCCCCAACGGAGCGACGATCTCGTTCTGGCGGGACGGCCCGGAGAACCGTACGTCAATCTCGAGCCCACGGCCGACGGCAGTTTCCAGATCACGACGGCGGTCACGCTGGATCCGCAGCTCGGTACGGGCGAAACGCAGATCCTGCGCGCCGTGTTTCCCGTGCCGCCGCGCTTCAGCGAACTGGCGAATTCCGTCGAAGGCAGCTTCAACCAGATTACGGGGCTCGACTTCCAGCGCACGGCGCTCAAGTACGGTTTCACGCTGACGCTGAGCCTCGTGCTGCTCATCGCCCTGCTTGCTTCCGTTTACGGTGCGTTCTATTCCGCGCGCCGCCTGATCGGTCCGATCCAGCAGCTCATGCAGGGCACGCAGGCGGTCGCTCGCGGCGACCTCGACACGCGCCTGCCGGCGGCGCCGCACGACGAGATCGGCTTTCTGGTCAATTCCTTCAACGACATGACGCGGCGGCTCGCAACCGCACGTCAGGAAGCCCGGACGAGCGAGCAGCTCGTCGACAGCGAGCGCCAGAAGCTCGCCGTCATCCTCGCCCGACTGTCGACGGGCGTCGTGTCGCTCGAGCCCGACATGCGTATCCGGACGGCGAACGGCGCGGCGAGCGCGATTTTCGGCGCCGACCTCGAGTCGCACATCGGCGAATCGCTGGAGGAGCTATCCGAGACCAGACCGCAGCTCGCGCAGTTCCTGACCGTCGCCCGCGCACACACCGAACGCCATGAAACGGAATGGCGCGAACAGATCGTGCTCCGCGATGATGCCGGGCGCCGCGTGCTGATGTGTACCTGCACGGAGCTGCCGGCCGAGGAGAGTACGCCGGGCGGGTTCGTGGTGGTCTTCGATGACGTCACGGAACTGCTGCAGGCCCAGCGCGACGCCGCCTGGGGCGAGGTGGCGCGGCGGCTCGCGCACGAGATCAAGAACCCGCTGACGCCGATCCAGTTGTCGGCCGAGAGACTCAGGCGCCGTTATCTGGATGCTGAAACCGGAAAACTCGATCTGCTCGACCGTTCGACGCACACGATCATCCAGCAGGTCGAGGCGATGAAGGACATGGTCAACGCGTTCAGCGAGTACGCGCGCGCGCCGGTCATGGAACTCAGCTTTGTCGACATCAACGAGCTGATCGGCGAAGTGGCGGAGCTCTACCGGCACCAGGAGAAGCCCGTGGCCATCGAGATCGCTTCGGAGCCGAAACTGCCGCGGATCGAGGCCGATATCGGCCGGATGCGGCAGGTGCTGCACAATCTCATGCGCAATGCGCTCGAGGCGACCGAAAACCGGACCGACGCGCACATCGACATCGCGACGCGCTTCATCGCGGCCGACGCACGCGAGTCGGTCGAAATTGTCGTCACCGACAACGGCCCGGGATTCTCCGCGGACATCGTCGACCGGGCGTTCGAGCCCTATGTGACGAGCAAGGCCAAGGGTACGGGCCTCGGGCTTGCGATCGTCAAGAAGCTCATCGAGGAGCACGGCGGCCAGATACGGGCGGGGAACGGCGAACACGGCGGAGCGCGGATCGTTATACTGCTACCGGCATCCGGGGCAAGCGGGGCTGCGCACGTGGATACCGGTAACGAGCAACGGAGGGAACTGGCGTGAACGATGCGCGGATCCTGGTCGTCGACGACGAATCGAACATCAGGGAACTGCTGGACGAGATTCTGAGCGAGGAAGGCTACGATGTGACGACCGCGGCGGACGCCGAGAACGCGCGTGCCGCACGCAAGGAACGCACCTACGACCTGACCCTGCTCGACATCTGGATGCCCGACACGGACGGCATCTCCTTGCTCAAGGAATGGGCCGAGGGCGGGTCGTTGGGCCCGGTGGTCATCATGTCCGGGCATGGCACGGTCGATACGGCGGTCGAAGCCACGCGCCTGGGCGCGCTCGATTTCATCGAGAAACCGATTTCGCTGACTAAACTGCTCAGGACCGTCGAGAAAGCGCTCGCGCCGCGCCGCGGCCGGGAGTCGCGCCGGTCGCTGGTCCTGCCGCTGGCCGCGCCCGTCGGCAAGAGCGCCGCGATCACCGAGTTGCGAGACCAGGTCGAAAGGATCGCCGGGCACGACACCGCAGTGTTGTTTACCGGTGAGCCGGGCAGCGGCCGGGAACGGTTCGCGCGCTACTTCGCAAGCCGCGGCACGAGGTCCCGGAATCCGTTCATCAAGGTCGTCGGAGCCGGGGTCGGTCACGAGGAATTCCGCCGCATCCTGCTGGGTGAGAACGGCGAGCCCGGTGCGCTCGCAAAAGCGCGCGGCGGTGTGCTGTACGTTCGCGGCCTGTCGGAAACGCCGCTCGACGCACAACGCGCACTGGTCGAAATCATCGTGCGCGATGGCGACCCGCCGGGGGGCGCAGCAGCCGACCAGTCTTTCGATGTCCAGATTCTTGCCGGCGCCCAGCCAGGGACCGAGCACAGGGAATCCGTCTGCGAGGAGCTGCTGGCCCGGCTCAACGCGGTCACGGTAAATGTGCCGCCGCTCAGGGAACATGCCGAGGACGTGCCGGAGCTCCTGCGCTACCACGTAGACGTACTCGTCGATACCGAGAACGTGCCGTTTCGCCGCTTCGGCGTCGCGGCCCAGAATCGTCTGCGCAACTATCCCTGGCCCGGCAACGTCCGCGAGCTCAGGAATGTCGTGAAGCGGCTGCTGATACTCGGCGGCAGCGAGGAGATCAGTTTGCAGGAGGTCGAAGCGGAGCTGCAGTCCAAGACATCCGGCGACGAACCGCTCATCGAGCAGGATCTGCTCGCGATGCCGCTGCGCGAAGCACGCAAACGCTTCGAGCGCGCCTATCTTCAGCAGCAGCTCATTCTCTGCGACGGCAAGGTCGGCAAGCTCGCGAAACGGGTCGGCATGGAGAGAACGCATCTGTACCGCATGCTCCGGTCGCTCGACATCGATTTCAGGCGCAGGCCCGGCGGCGACTAGGACGTCCCGGATAGCGGCATGCTGCGTCGCAGCGGGCGCCGACTCAGGCAGCCCGGCCGCGGTTGAAGGGCGCGATCGCTAGGGAACTCTCATCAGCAACGTCTCGATACGCGCGTCGCGCAGCAGGGTCCTGGCGCGGTTGAGTTCCTCGAGATCGTCCATGGGGCCGATGCGCACGCGGTGGAACACATCGTCGTCGATCGTAACGCGCTGGATTCGCGACTCGATGCCAAGCAGCGCAAGATTTGCCTGTCTGCGATCGGCGTCGGCGAGCTGCCGGAACGAACCGGCCTGCAGCACGTAAGCGCCGGGCGCCGCGACCTCGGCCGGCGTGTTGTCGGCGCGGGCATCGCTTTCCACTTCGGGGATGACGACCTCGAAACGAGGCAGCATCTCGTAGAACTCGAACGTCGCTTCGGGCGGTTCGGCCGGCTCGCTGGCCCGGGCAGGTTCGGGCGTGACGGCCGGGGCGGGTTCCGCTTCCGGGACGGGCAGGGAAATCGTAACCGGCGCAGGCGCGACACCGCTGCTGCGGACGTAGACGACAAGCGCCACGATCAGACCGATGCTCAGCCCCGAAAGCATCCACAGCCAGCCGGGGGCCTGCTTCTGCGTCTTCCTCTTTCTGGCCGGACGCGCCACCGGCGTATTGTTACATACTCTCGGGCGCGGAAACGCCAAGGAGCCCGAGCGCGTTGCGAACCACTTGCCGGACGGCGAGCGCGAGCGTCACCCGGGCATCGCGAACGGCGGCATCGTCGACGAGCACGCGGTGAGCGTTGTAGTAGGCGTGAAATTCGGCAGCGATGCCACGCACGTAGTGAACGACGTGATGCGGCGCGCGGTTGTCGGCGGCGAGCTGCACGAGTTCCGGAAACCGCCCGAGCGCGACCATGAGCGCCCGTTCTTCGGGTTGCTCGAGCACGCCGAGGTCGACGGTCGCCGGATCCGGGCCGCCTGAACCGCTCTCGGACATCCGGCGCAGCATGCTCGCGATGCGCGCGTGGGCGTATTGCACGTAGTAGACGGGATTGTCGTTGGACTCCGATTTCGCAAGCTCGAGATCGAAGTCGAGATGCTGATCGTTCGACCGCGAGACGTAGATGAACCGGGCGGCGTCGTTGCCGACTTCCTCCCTGAGCTCGCGCAGCGGCACGAAGTCTCCCGATCGCGTCGACATCGGCACCTTGACGTCGGCGCGGTAGAGCACGACGAACTGAACGAGCCGGACCTCGAGGCGGTCGCTCTGGCCCGTCAACGCTTCGACCGCGGCGCGGAGCCTGCCAACGTAGCCGTGGTGGTCGGACCCGAGGACGTTGAGCATGACGTCGTAGCCGCGCTCGCACTTGTCCAGGTGGTAGGCGATATCGCTTGCGAAGTACGTGGTCGCGCCGTTCTCGCGAACGACGACGCGGTCCTTGTCGTCGCCGAGCGCCGTCGAGCGAAACCACGTGGCGCCGTCCTTCTCGTACAGGTGGCCGCTGTCGTCGAGCGTCCGCAAGGCGCGCCCGACGGCGCCGCTGCCGGTCAGGCTTCGCTCCGAATACCAACGGTCGTAACGGACCGAGAATGCCTCCAGGTCCTCGCGGATGTCGGCGAGCACTTCGTCGAGCGCGGCATCGAGGACCGCCTCGAAAGCGCGTTCGCCGGCGGCGCTCCTGATCGCCGCGATCAGGCCATCCATACGGGCATCGGCGTCGCCATCGTCGCCGGTTGCCCCGGCGGCGAGCGCGGCCGCGACGGCGTCAACATCGTCACGCAGGCCGTCGCCGTGCCGCTCGACGAGCCGCGCGGCAGTCTCGCGAACGTAGTCGCCCTGGTAGGCGTTCGCCGGGAAGGGCAGTTCGCTGCCGAGCGCATCGGCGTAGCGCAGCCAGACGCTTGCGGCCAGTATGTCCATCTGGCGGCCCGCGTCGTTGACGTAGTACTCCTCGTCGACGGCGTGGCCCGTGGCGCGCAGCAGGTTGGCCAGCGACGCGCCATAGGCGGCGTTGCGTCCGTGGCCGACATGCAGCGGGCCGGTCGGATTCGACGAGACGTATTCGACGAGCACGCGGCGGCCGTTCGCGGCCTCGCTCGTCCCGTAGGACTCGCCTTCGGCGAGCACGCGCCTGAGTTCCCCGTGGATGGCCTCGGCCGAGAGCCTCAGGTTCACGAACCCGGGACCCGCGACCTCGACGCTGTCGACTAGTTCCGATGCGCCGAGACGGGCCTTCAGGGCTTCAGCGAACTCGCGGGGCTGCCGGCCGTACGTTCGTGCGACGCGCATGGCGACATTGCTCGTGAAATCGCCGTGCCTGGAGTCGCGACTGCGTTCGAGCTCGGGACCGGTCGCGGCGAGGCCGCTCCAGCCTTCGCTTTCCTCGAGCGAGCGCAGGGCATCGCGGAGCAGGTTGTCGAGAGTCGCGCGCACTTGTCGTCGGCCTCGGGGTCGAAGCGGGGCATTCTAGCGCGCGTCGTCGCGGTGTTGCGCGGAGTCGCACTACGGGCCGCTTGAAACACGCCGTGAATCCATCCCTGGAGGCTCCGCGCGCGCGTCCCTGCGCGCGAGGGTTTCAAGCGGCCCGTAGTGCAACTCCCCTTGGCTTGTCGCGGGATGGGGATCCCATCGGGAGGCGGGGGATCCCGCACCGTATTGGATTGTCGGCCAGCGCTACAATCCGTTCGGGTCGATGTCGATCGCCCAGCGGACCCTGCGCGTCTCGGGCCATGGGCGCGAGGCGTCGGCGATCAGGCCGACGAGCCGATGCAGCGGCGCGCGCCGGGCCGCCTGCAACAGGATCTGCGCCCGGTGGCGGCCGGCGACGCGTTCCAGCGGCGCTGCGGCGGGCCCGAGCACCTGGACGTCTTCGGCATGCTCGCGGGCCGTGGAGCCGATGCGGCGCAGGAAGCGGTACACGGCTTCGCGATCGTGCGCTTCGGCGCGCCACAGCGCGACATGGGACCAGGGCGGCCATTCGGCAAGCCTGCGCTCGTCGAGCGCGAGTCGGGCGAACGCCGCGTAGTCCTGGTCCACGAGCGCGGCGAGAAGCGGATGCCGCGGGTAATGGGTCTGGATCACGACCTGGCCCGGCCGATCCCTGCGTCCGGCGCGGCCCGCCACCTGCACGATCGTCTGGGCGAGGCGCTCCTCGCTTCTGAAGTCGGTTCCGAGCAGGCCCTGGTCGGCGTTGACGATACCGACGAGCGTGACGCGCGGAAAGTCGTGCCCCTTGGTCAGCATCTGGGTGCCGACGATGATGTCGGTTTCGCCGCTTTCGACTTCCTCGAGCACGGTCGCGAGCGCACCTCGAGTCCGCGACACGTCCCGATCTAGCCGCGCGATGCGCCGCTCGGGGAAAAGCGACCTGAGCGCATCGCTGACGCGCTGGGTACCGGCGCCGACGGCGAGCCGTTCGTTGCCGCAGGCCGGACAGCTCCAGTGCAGCATGGCCTCGCGGCCGCAGTGATGACAGCGCATGCGGCCCGCTCGGGCATGCACGGTCATGCGCGCGTCGCAGCGCCCGCATTCCTCGGCGCTCGCGCATTCCGGACAGAAAAGCACCGGCGCGAAGCCGCGCCGGTTCAGGAACAGAAGGACCTGTTCGCCGCGCTTGAGGTGGCGATCGATGAGTGCGACGAGCGGTGTCGAGAGTCCGTGGCGGCTCACATGCTGGTTGAGGTCGATCGTACGGACGGCGGGTACGCCGGCCGCGCCGATCCGCTTCGGCATCCTCAGCAGGCGGTAACGTCGCTCCAGTGCATTGCGGTAGCTCTCGAGCGACGGCGTCGCCGAGGCGAGCACGATGGGGACGTCGAGACGGCGCGCGCGCACGACGGCCAGGTCGCGCGCCGAATAGCGAAATCCCCGTTCCTGCTTGTAGGCCGGATCGTGCTCCTCGTCGACGATGATGAGTCCGGCTGCGGGCAGCGGGGCGAAGACGGCCGAGCGCGTACCGACGACGAGCCGCGCCTGTTGCCGCCAGGCTCGCCGCCAGGCGTCGTGGCGGTCGCGGTCCGTGAGCCCGGAGTGGAGTATGGCGAGCGCTTCGCCGAAGCGGCGGCGCAGCCGGCCTACCAGTTGGGGCGTCAGGCTGATCTCGGGCACGAGCAGCAGTGTCTGGCGGCCCGCGTCCAGTTGCTCGCGCACCAGGCGCAGGAAGACTTCGGTCTTGCCGCTTGCCGTGACGCCGTGCAGCAGAAACGTGTTGAAGCCCGGATCCTGTGCACGAATCGCCTCGAGCGCGCGCGTCTGGTCGGCCGTGAGATCGGGCAGGGGCTCGGCGCCGGGGGCCGGCGCTTCGGCGGCGCCGCCCGGCTGCGCGGCGTTGCCGCCATCGGCTGGCTCGACGCCGTCGCTGCCGGTTTCGGGCTCGCAGGGTTCGATCCAGCCCTTGGTCGCGAGCCGCCCGATGATTGCGGCGGTCAATCCGGCGCGCCGCAAATCCGATTGAGCCACGCGCTCTTGCCGTTTGAGGAGGTCGAGGCAACGTGCCTGCTGCCGCGCGCGTCTCGCGACGCGGTCGATCGGCTGAGCCGCCCCTTCGGCAGTCAGCCGCCAGACCCGCTCGACCGGTTCGTCGAGCGACCGGCCCTGACGCAGCAGAGCCGGCAACGCGTGACTCAGGACCTCGCCGATCGGGTGGTGGTAATACTCCGAGGCCCAACGCAACGTTTCGAGCAACTCATCGCCGAGCACCGGATGCCGGTCGATCGGCTTGATGACGGGTTTGAGCCTGTTCGCCGGCAGCGTCGTCGCCGCCGGGTGGTCGAGCACGATACCGATGCGCTCGCGCGTGCCGAACGGCACGCGAACGCGGGCTCCGGCAGGCGGGGGCGCTCCGGCGCCGGTCCACAGGTAGTCGAAGCCGTCGGCCAGAGGCACGGCTATTGCGACTCGAACCAGTGATTTGTCGGCGGGCTTGGGCAAGTGCTTCGAACCGTAAGGAAACTTCCGCAAGGGAGAGTCTCGAGCGGGGCTATCGTAATCCGGGTGATCCCGGGCCGACGCCAGGAGGACACCGGAACGGGACCCTTGCCGCTCGTCGGTGACGTTATAGCCTCTGAGCAAGCTGGCGGCCACCCCGCCGCCGCGAAGCCGCCGTAGCTGTATCGAAACTGCAACGTAACGAGACCGGTTGATAATTCTTGCCGTCTCGGTAAAACTTGCGGCGCGGCACAGGCAGCGAACGATGTACACGCAAAACAATATTTTCTCGCAGGAAGTGTTGCGTACCGACATCGCCGGTATGCCGCTCGAGTGGATCGACTACCGGGCTGCCGCATCGCTCTATCACGGCGGCCAGGTTGCCTATTGCTGCGGATCGCCGATCTATCGCGTTCGAGGCGGCTACAACGCGATCACGGGGCTGCGCAGCGTCATCGTGGTCAGTTCGATCGTGGCGACGCGCGGCGATACGCGCAAGGTCGAGAACAACCGCGGCCGCTACACGCCCCCGCTCAACAACCGTACGCTCTTCAAGCGCGATGCGAACGTCTGCATGTATTGCGCGATGCGGTTTCCGACTTCGGAGCTGACGCGAGACCACGTGACGCCGCTCAGCCGCGGCGGCAGCGACGCCTGGCCGAACGTCGTGGCGGCCTGCCGGCGCTGCAACAACCACAAGGGCGGGCGTTCCCCCGAGGAAGCCGGCATGCAGCTCGTGGCCGTACCGTTCACGCCGACCTACCCGGAGTACATCTATCTCAAGGGCCGCAAGGTCCTCGCCGATCAGATGGAGTACCTGCTGAGCCATTTCCCGCGGACCAGCCCGCTGCATGCCCGCCTGAACGGAGATCTGGCGCGGGTGAGCGGCATTCGCTGAGCCGCGCGGCCGCGGCGCGAGCGCATGGCGCTCGACCGGATACTCGACGACCTCGAACACCAGGCCGCCATCGCCTGCGAGAGGGGGTCGCTCCGGCCCGTCGGCGGCGGCAGCATCAACCGGGCCTTCCGGGTCGAGACCGGCGCCGGGCCGGTATTTCTCAAGGTCAATACGAGTGATGGCGCGGCCATGTTTGCGGCCGAAGCGGCCGGCCTCGAGGCGATTCGCGCAGCCCGGGCCGTCGCGGCTCCGACCGTGCTCGCGCTTGGCGTTACCGGCGATCATGCCTGGCTCGCGCTCGAGTGGCTCGAGCTCGCAGCGAACCCGCAGCCGGCGGCCGCGCGGCTCGGTCGCGACCTCGCCGCGTTGCACGCGCATGCGGGCGAATATTTCGGCTGGGATCGCGACAACACGATAGGCTCGACGCCGCAGCCGAATACGCCCACGGAGCACTGGATCGATTTCTGGCGCGATCACCGGCTCGGCTTTCAACTCGAGCTTGCCGTTCGCAACGGCCTGCCGCGCGAGTGCGAACGGCGGGTTGGAGCGCTGTTGAACAGGCTCGAACGATACTTCGATGGCTACCGGCCCGAACCGTCACTTCTGCACGGCGATCTCTGGGGAGGCAACTGGGGCGCGACGCGAGACGGCGCGCCATGCATCTTCGATCCAGCCGTCTACTACGGCGACCGCGAGGCCGACCTCGCGATGACGCGGCTGTTCGGCGGTTTCGGCGAGCCGTTTTATCGCGCTTACGAGTCAGCCTGGCCGCTTGCGCCCGGCTGGCAGGGCCGGGTGGCGCTCTACAATCTCTACCATCTGCTCAACCACTTCAATCTCTTTGGGGCTGGGTATCTGGGGAGGATCGAGGGCGTGTTGGCGGAGCTACAGCGGTAGGTCGAGGCAGTTTCTGCCAGACCTGGAAGGGTTCACGATCGTTCGTTTCGGATTGCGCAGCACGGAAATGCAATGTACAACCCGGCAAGCGCTTACCGCCGACGCGGCGGCGGCGTGCGACGTCGTGCGGCGCTCCATCATCGAGCTTTGCGCGGAGGATCACCGCGACGATCCGCGCATTTTCGAGCGGTGGCTTGAAAACAAGACGGCCGCCAACTTCGAAGCGTGGATCGCATCCGAACGCAACGTGGCGCTCGTTGCGGAGCGAGCGGATCAGATCGTGGGATTCGGGCTCATGGATCTGAGCGGCGTCATAGTGCTGCTGTACGTGTCTCCGGATGCCCGGTTCTGCGGTGTCAGCAAAGCGCTCCTGTCGGCGCTCGAGGAAGCCGCCATGGCTGCCGGAGTTCGGGAAACGAAGCTCGAGAGTTCCAACACCGCGCTGCGCTTCTACACGAGTGCGGGCTATACGCCCGACGGAGACCCAAGGCATGAGTACTGTGGGACGTATTGCCATCCCATGTCTCGAGAAATTGGTCGAAGCGCGTAAGCGGGCCCGGCGCGGTCAACTGCGCCAGGAGGGATCCTCCCGGTCCAGGATCTCCTGAAGCTCGCGGAAGTGGTTTTCGCTCAGGTCAGGGTAGTCGCGCCATTGTTGCGCCGTCTTCGCCGCCACTTCGCCCGGGACGATGTGCAGTTCCCGGCCGGTCTGCAGCGCTTCGATGTAGGTCGAGCAGGCCCGCTCGAAGTAGTACAGATCGTCGAACGTTCGGGCGACGGTTTCTCCGACCGCCATCACGCCGTGGTTGCGCATCAGAACGATCGGCTTGTCTCCCACCCGTTCGGCGATGCGTTCGGCCTCGTCGTCGAGGGCCATGCCGTCGAAGCCGTCGTCGATGCTCACGCGTTGCCAGAATCGCATCGCGTTGATGTCGATGGGCGGCAGCGTCGGATCGGCGAGGCAGGCGAGCACTACCGCGTTTCTCGAGTGAACGTGAAGGATGCACCTGGCATGCGGAACGCGTCGGTGGATGCTGCCGTGCAGCGCCCAGGCGGTCGGATCCGGAGCATCCGGCCGCTCCATCGCCGCCTCGTCCTCGGCGTCCAGCAGCAGGAGTTCGCTCGCCCTGATGCTGGAAAAATGGCGGCCCCTCGGGTTCATCAGAAACTTCGTTCCGGCGTCGTTGACGGCAAGACTGAAGTGGTTGGCGACCGATTCGTGCATGTCCAGGCGGGCCGTCCAGCGGAACGCACAGGCCAGAGCGATGCGTTCGTCCGCGAAGTCCATGCCGGTCCTGTCGAGCAGCGAGGGCGTAGCAGAAGCCATGACATCCTCTCCCGTACGAGCGAACGTATCGTTACAGTAACGGGCCTGGAATCGGCCTGTCCATCAGCGGCCCGCGCTGCTTTCGGCCCGCGCCTTGAGCGCCGCGCCCATCGCGTCGAAACCGCGGCGGATGAATCCGCCGACGAGCAGCACGAGCAGCGGTACGAGCAGGCCGGCCAAGGCATCGGTCGTGACATAGCGGCAGCGCGAATCCCCGAGTTCCTCGATCCGTTGTTCGCGGTGTGCAAGCAATAGCCATCGCGGACCCATGGTCACGCCCCAGGCGAGCAGCCGTGGAGGCTCGATGGCCGAGATCCGTGCGGCCTGGCTGACCCGCAGCGGTCCGAGCCTGACGCGCATGTGGACCGACGCGCCGATCTCGAGACGCGTGTCGACGCGGGTCGTGAACGGATTCCATTCGCCGTAGCGTTCGAAATCCGTGAGGACCTGCCACGCTCGCTCTGCCGGCGCGTCGATCTCTCCGGTATTCGAACTCACCGTGTGCCGGAACACTGCCAGTCCTCCTCTCGGATGCCTATCGATTCCTCCGGTCGGCGGTCGTCGCGCCTTGCCGTCATCCCAGGTGACCGTCGCCCGCCCAGCCCTGACCGCCCGACGCGTGTTTCTCAAGCAACGCTTCGCTCTCCTCCCACAATCGGGCGCCGGCGGCCTCGTCCCGCGCCAGCGGGGCAGGCGGCTTCTCATGAAACTCGTGCAGGTAGACGCCGCTGCGACTGTCCATCTCCTCGGAGCAGCACAGGTAGATCACTGGCCGCGCGGCCTTTTCGGGCGTCTGGAACATCAGTTTGTAAACCGGATAGAACAGCAGTTTCAGGAGCGGCGGCGCCTCGCGCACGATACCGGTGGCAACGGCGCCCGGACACAAGGAATTCACCGAGACGCGTACCTCGCCGTCGGGATTCAGCCGGCGCGACAGTTCCTGGGCCCAGGTGCAAAGGCTCAATTTGCTGTCTGCGTAGTACTTGAGACTGTCCGCAAGCCCGAAGTCGGAGAACGCGCCAAACGTCGCGAAGTCGACGGGTCTCCCGGATCGATGCGCTTCGGAGGAGACGATCACGATACGGGACCGTTCTCCGGGGCGCGCCGACGCACGAATCAGGCCGTCGGACAGGAGCCGGTCGATCAGGGCGCGGTTGGCCAGAAAGTGCACCGCGAACATCATCTCGTAGCCCTGCGCCGACATGCGGGCATTGACGGTAATGAGGCCTGCGTTGAGCACGACGATGTCGAGCGGCCGACCCTGTTGTTTGAGCGTATCGCAGAGCCGGTGGACGGACTCGAGGTCGGCCAGATCGACCTTGAGCATTTCCACGCGGTTCGAACCGGACATGCGCCTGACTTCTTCCCCGGCTTCGGGGTGGCCGCTGCGGCAGGCCATGAGGACGCGACCGCCGCGCCTGGCGAGGTCGATCGCGACGGCCTTGCCGAGCCCGCTGTTGGAGCCCGTGACGAGGCAGACCTTGCCGTCGATGCGGACGCTGTCCGGCAGAGGCTCGACGGTGCGCTTGCGCGAGAATTGATCGGCGATCGCAGCGTACGTGGCGCCGGTCATACTGGTGTAGTCCCTGGTTCGTTTGTCTCTCTGCATGGTGCGTTGCCTGTTTCCTTGTGTCGTGTCCGTGTCCGGCGCGTGAGCCCGGACCCTCCCTGTCAGTTTTCCGCCAGTCCCGCTTGTTCATCCGGTATTCGGTAGACGCGGGTATAAAACTCGAAATCCCGGTCGATCCGGTCGGCATCGAGGCCGAAATCGCCGAGTGAATAGGCATGCGCGCCGTGGCGATCCTTGACGTTGAGGCGCAGTGCCTCGGTCGCAGAGCGTTCGGATTCCTCGTCGTATTCGATCGCGGCGCAGCGGTAGATCCTGCGCAACTCGTCGAGCGGGTTCCTGACGAGATCGTAGTAGGACACATCGACACAGGCGTCGGCTTTGACCGAGTAGCGAGTCGCGATGGAACGCTCGAGCATCCTGCGCATTTTGGGGACCCAGTGTGCGGCAATCCCGCGCGGGTCAACGCGGTCGCTCAGAATGCCCCGGCCGTGGGCCACCATGCTGCAGAACGAAGCGATCGCCCGCTTCGGGTCGCGGTGGGTCTGAATGATGGCGGTTCGCGGCAGCACGCGGAGCGCAACGTCGAGGTGTTCGAGATGGTTGGGAGTCTTGAGCACCCAGTTCCTGCCGGGCCGCTGCCATTGCAGCACCTTGAGCATCGCGAAGAGATACTCGTAGCTCTTGGTGTGATCCTGGTGTTCGAGCCACGCCGAGTAGGTCGGCACGTGCATCATCGCTTCGGGCGACTGGCTCATGAACGACAGGTCGAGCAGGAACACGTCCTCCTCCGGCGCGTCATGGCCTATGGGATGAACGGCGGAGAACTCCGGCGCGAGCCAGCTCAACGTCCTTTCGGCACGCTGCGCCTCGCGCAGGCGTTGTTGCGGATCGCCGGGCGCGTCGCCGGGAAGCGGAACCGGGTTGAGCGCCTCCCAGGCGCTTAACGCGCGCATGCCCGGATCCGCCGCGATCAGGCGGTGCAGCTTGGTCGTTGCCGTTCGTTGCAGGCCGCAGATCAGGACGATTCGGCCCAAATCGAGATCGAGGATTTCCGGGTGCTTGCAGATGAGCTGCTGCGCGCGCAGACGGGTCGAGAGCGCGGACACGATCCTGGCTCTCTGCACGACGTAACCCGCGGTCGTGAGATTGGCCTCCTCGTTGATGGATTTCACGAGGACGTCCAGCGGTTGCAGGAACCAGTCGTCGCCGAAGTCCGAAAGCCCGGTCCGTTTTCTGGCCGCGGCGAGCATGCTGTCGACGTTGAGCGCATCGCCGCGGCGCAACCTGCGCGCAAGGCGGCCCACGTGGTTGACGATAGCGACGGGCAACGGCCGATACGGCTTGGCGTAGTCGGTCGACGTCTGCCGCGGTTTTCCTGTCGGCATGGCCATCCCTGGAACGTCCGTACGCGCCGGGGAGCCTAACGGCTCCGCAGAGCTTCAAGCTCCGACATGTTAACGATCCGAGTGCCCGGTTCGGGATGTTCGCTCGCCTTGATCCAGCGAAAACACATGGTGCCGGACGTGTGGCCGGCGGTTTCGAGCCAGTTCGGCAAGCCGGGATCGCGGTGGGCCACCACGAGCCGAACGGAGCCGTCGTCCTCGTAACGGGCGAGTCTCTTGTTCGTGTGAATGGTGTGGTAGCGGTAGTCGAGCGACTCCATCCAGTAGTTGTTTACCTGGAAGTTCCAGTGTTCGCACTCAGGCGGCATGACTTCGATCAGCAGGGCCTCGTCCTCGGCCAGTGCCCAATGGCTATGGTAGTAGACGATATTCGGGTCGCCGCCCGCGGCAAGCGAGACCTCGGGATCGAACATGGGCAGCGTGTTCGTGTGCTTCCTGAAGCCGCGCGCCCAATTGGCGAACAGCATCGCGGCGCCCGCCACGAGCGTCCCGGCGGACTTGAGCCCCGCGTCGAGCTGTTCGGGCGTCAGAGGCGCGGGCCGTTTTTCCTCGTCGCTGCAGTTGATGCGCTCGATCGTCAGATCGGCCGGTGTTTCGGTCTGCCGATCGAGGAAGGTCTGGCGCACGATCAGCGTGCGGCTTTCCGGCTTCATCGGCAGCCAGTTACCGTCATGCGGAGTCGCGCTCACGATCAGTTCGAAGCGCCCGTCGCCGCCGATCGCCAGTTCCCCGGCTTCGACGTAGCCCGTCGGAGGCATGCCGCCGCCCTGCCCGTAGTGCCCGGCCTGCGTGCCGAAGCCGAGATACCTGACCGTGTTGCGCCGGCCGCAGATCCGGTAGTCGTAGTCGCCGTGGATGGCGGCCGTCTGGTAGTAGTTGTCCGGGTTGTCCGAACCGAGCTTGACGGTTTCGTGGGCCACGCGGTGCAGCACCGGAGTTCGGGGGTCCGCGTACTCCACGAAAGCCATCAGGCCGCCCCTGAGCAGGCGGCTGAGATATCGGTAGCCCTCCGCCTGGTTGAACGGATCGCGCGGCGCGCCCGGATAGTTGAGCGCGGCGCCGGCGGCCTTGAGCGTATCGCAGAACTCGTCCCAGGATTGACCGCTGACCACGCGTTGTTCGGCGACATCGGCTGTCGTCTTGCCGCGCAGCCTGAGCAGCAGCAGGGAGGTTCGCCGGAACAGTGCAAGCAGGCCGATGAGAAATCGTCGCATCGTCGGCGCCTAGTAGACTCGCGGCACGATCCGCCACGGCACCGCTGCGCGGTATTGTTCCCAAAGGGCCCCGTACTTTGCGGCGCAACGCCGGTCGTCATCGCGTTCCCGAGGCAGCAGCAGAGCGACATAGTAGAGTGGGTACAACCAGGGAGCGAGAATCAGCGGCCAGCCGAGCGCCAGCGCAAGGCCCGTCGCCATGAGGATCTCGCCGAGATAATTGACGTGGCGCGACGCGCCCCAGAACCCGCTGCAAAGCAGGCGGCGTTCGCCGTCAGTCAGGACCCGGGGCTCGATGCGGCCGAGAAACGCCCGGTCCGGGTCGCGCTTGAAGACGTACTTCTGCATGTTCGCGCCGCGTGCGAGCGTCCAGCCGGCGAAAAAGATCAGGGTGGCGAGCACCGCGAGCCAGGCGGGCGCCTGCGGATTGGCGAGATCGGCGACCGCCCACAGTCCCACCACGTAGAAGTACGGATACCACGACAGACAGCCCCAGACGAGCTTGAAGCCCAGGCGTTCCGCGAAGAGATCGTAGGTGTACAGGTGAACGTGCTCGAAAACGAGGTAGTCCCAGACGAACCACGTGAAGAGCACGACGTACAGCACGACGCCCGGTGACGGGTCGTCGGGAAAGGCGAGAAAGTGGTGCGCTGCGAACGCGAGCAGATGCAGTTGCAGCAGGACCGCGCCGGCGAGATACAGGAACATCTTGGCGTCGACGCGGCCGCCGAAGAACCGTGGATTCGCGAGTCGGCCGAGATAGAACTGCGCAAGGAGCGAGCCCCCGCGACTCGACGCAGGCAGCACCGCCGCTGCCGACATCAGCAGGCCGAGCGTCAGTGCGCCCGCGGCGCTCGGCCAGCGCACGGTCCACAACCAGTCCCAGGGCATCAGGCCGCTGTAAGCGGCGGCGAGCCAGAGGCCGACGCTGACCGCCGCCACGAGCGTTCCGTTGAGGCGATAGCGCAGCTTCTCGCCGGTCTCTTCGTGCCGTGCGTAACCCGTCAGTTGGCGAGCCGGCAGCGCCAGGTGCAGCAAGAGAACGGCCGCGTAAATCGCCCACGGCGCGAAAAAACCGGGCAGTGCGGCGTTCATGACATGTGCCGGGTATTGCTGTCGATGAGGCGGATCGCCGCCTTGCGGGTCAGGAATCGCCCCATCAACTGCGCCGAGATCCGATTGATGAGCCCGGGAACGAAGCGCGGACCCTCGCCGAGCGCGTCGAGCGTCTGTCGCGCGGCGGTCTCGGGAGCGAGCATGCCCGGCGCGGCCTTTTTTGTCGTGGCGAGATACCCGGGGGTCGGCATCGCGCCGGCGCAGCAGACCGAGACGTCGATCCCGTGGTCGCGCAGCTCGGCCCACAGCGCTTCCGCCAGGATCGTGTTGAAGGCCTTGCTCGCCGAATACGCGGCAAAGCGCGGGGCGCCCTGCATTCCCGCCAGCGACGAGACGAGCACGAGCGCGCCGCGCCCGCGTTCGCGCATCGCCGGCAACAGCGCCCGGGCGAGCAGAAGCGGCCCGCGCACGTTGACGCGCTCGACCTGTTCGAGCACGTCTTCGTCCATGTCGAGGAAACTGCCGATGGGTATGCGAGCCGCGTTGTAGATGACGATCCCGAGGTCGATATCCGCCACGGCATCGGCGAGTTTCACCGTGAAATCGGCAGAGGCCAGGTCGAGAGTCACGCAGCGGACGTCGACCTTGTGGGCCGCGCGCAGGCGCCCGGCAACCTCTTCAAGCAGTTGGCCGCGGCGAGCAACGAGCACGACGTTCATGCCGCGCCGTGCGAGATCCTCGGCGAAAGCGGCGCCCAGGCCCTGTGAAGCCCCCGCCACGACGGCCCACGGCCCATAGCGGGCTGGCAAGGATCCCTTCATCGACTTCGCGGCACCGCCACTCGGTACCCCCGCTGTCATACCGGCGTAACGATCGCGGAAAATAGCATGACCGGGTAAAAATCGAGATACTCCGCGCCATGATCGACCCGTTGCCGTCGTTTCCAGGCTCGCGTGAACGCCGTCCGTCGCCGGCTCACACCGGGCCGCTTCAGTCGAGGTCACCCGCTGTGGCGCGGGACGCAAGGTGATCGGTCAGCTCTCGGGCATCCTCCTGCCGGTGCTTGCGCTCGCCGGAATCGGTTTCGGCTGGCGCCGATTCGGCTTTCCGTTCGAACGTGAATTCGTCACGCGCCTGATCGTGAACGTGTGCGGTCCCTGCCTGATCATCGACAGCTTCGCGGGGCTCACGCTGCCGATCGCCGACGTCGCAAACATGGTGGTGGCGGGCATTGCGATGTTCGTCTTGACGATCACGTGTGCATGGGGCGTGCTGAGGATCGCGCGGCTGTCGGTCCGCTCCTATCTGCCGGCGCTTGCGATCGGCAATCACGGCAATATCGGGTTGCCGCTTTGCCTGTTCGCGTTCGGCGAAACGGGCCTCGCGCTCGGCGTTGCGGTGTTCGTGACGACCTCGGTCGGGCAGTTCATGCTGACGCCGATGCTGCAGTCGCAGGACTCGCCCATTCGCACGCTTGCAACGACGCCCGTGATCTACGCTGCCGCGATCGGAACGGTCGTGTTTGCGGGCGACCTGCAGTTGCCGGAGTGGATCGCGGCGTCGATCGGGCTGCTCGGCGACGTCACGATCCCGCTCATGCTGCTCGCGCTCGGCAACACGCTCGCCGGGCTGCGGGCAAAGCGCCTGCCGATGGCGCTGTCGCTCGGGGCGACGCGGCTCGTCATCGGTTTCGGCCTCGCGCTCGGCGTCGCCGAGATCTTCGGCCTCGAAGGGGTTTCCAGAAGCGTGCTGATACTGCAGGGGGCGATGCCGGCCGCGGTCTTCAACTATCTCTTTGCCGCGCGCTACGACCGCGATCCGGACGATGTCGCGAGCATCGTGCTCACCTCGACGTTGCTGAGCGCGCTGACGCTGCCGCTGCTCGTGAGTTACGTCCTGGCGATCGCCGCCTGAGAAACTCAGTCGGAGTCGGCAGCTTCAAGGATCGCGGTCACGCCCATGCCTCCGGCCGTGCAGGCCGTGACCAGGCCGCGGCCGGAGCCGCGCTCGTGCAGCAGCTTGGCAAGGGTGCCGAGCAGACGGGTACCCGTCGCGGCGAAGGGATGCCCGACCGCGACGCTCCCGCCCTTGACGTTGAGCCTCGAACGGTCGATCGAGCCCATCGGTTCGCTGCGCCCGAGCCGCTCGCGGCAGAATTCCGGAGATTCCCACGCGGCGAGCGTAGCGAGCGTCTGTGCCGCGAACGCTTCGTGAATCTCGTAGAAATCGAAGTCCTGCAGGGCGAGGTCGGCCTGTTCGAGCATCTCCGACACGGCGTACGCCGGCGCCATGAGCAGGCCTTCGTCGTCGACGTAATTGACGGCGGCTGCCTTCGCGTACGTCATGTAGGCGAGCACCGGCAGGCCGCGCTCGGCTGCCCATTGCTCGGAACCCATGAGGACGACCGATGCGCCGTCGGTCAGGGGCGTGCTGTTGCCGGCTGTCAGCGTTCCGGAACCGCTTCTGTCGAAGACGGGCCTGAGCCCGGCGAGCTTCTCGATGCTCGTGTCGCCGCGAATGTTGTTGTCCTGGCGCGCGCCGTTGAACTCGATGACGAGATCGTCGAAGAAACCGTCGCGATACGCGCGCTCGGCGTTCTTGTGGCTCGCGAGAGCAAGTGCGTCCTGCGCTTCGCGCGAGATGTGCCACTGCCTGGCCGTGATCTCCATGCTTTGGCCCATCGACAGGCCGGTCCGCGGTTCCACGACGATCGGAAACTGTGGCTTGAAGTGACGCGGCCGCAATCCGAGCCAGGGCTTGAGCCGCTGCCCGAGCGTCTTTCCGCCCGCGCTTGCGAACAGCAGACGGCGATAGGCATCGGGATAGACGACCGGCACGTCGCTGATGCTGTCGGTGCCGCCGGCGATGCCGGAGTCGATCATGCCGACGGCGATCTTGCTCGCTATGGCCGAAGCAGCGGACAGGCTCGTCCCGCAGGCCCGTTGAATGTCGAAGGCCGGCGTTTCCGCGGCAAGCCCCGAAGACAGCGTCGATTCGCGCGCGAGATTGAAGTCGCGCGGATGCTTGATGACCGCGCCGAGCGACACGTCGCCGATGCGCTCGCCCTGCAGATCGAACCGCTCGACGAGACCGCCGAGCGCCGCCGTCATCATCTCCCTGTTCGAGCACGTGCGATAGCTCGTGTAGGCGCGGCAGAAAGGTATCCTGACCGCTCCGACGATCGCGACGCGGCGCGCCGTCTGGTTACGCATGAGCATCCTCCGGGTCTCGCCCGAGTTCTTGATCAAAGCGGCTCACAATACAATGGACTTCGCGATAGAGGAATTCGGAATCCCGGGATGATGCAAAATTTGCCTTCTGCCACGGGCTGCTAGGCGCGGACCCGCCAGGCAATGTCGCTGCGTACCCAGCTCCTGGCTTTCGGACTGCTGACGCTCGTATTGCCCTGGGCGGGGCTGCGCTTCGTGCAGGAGATGGAAGCTGCGCTGCGCCGGGGTCTGGAGGCGTCGCTGCTCGCAAGCGCCGGCACCGTTGCCGCTGCACTCGACGGCGAACCCGCGCTGATTCGTCCCGTCGGCGAACGCGCGGACGATCATGCCGACGTCGCGGCGACGATCTACGCGGAGCCGCTGCGCCGCGAACTTACGGTCGACGGTTTTCCGAACGATTGGGGTCCCGGCGACACGACGGTGCGATCCCTGCCGGGCGGGCAGGAGTACCGGGCCGGCGTTTACGGACGATACGCATATCTCTTTATCGCCGTCCGCGACGCGGACATCGTCTATCAGGGCTCCCCGGGGCAGACGCCTTACGGCGACCGCCTGGTGCTTGTGCTGGAACCGGAGGCCGGTGCGCCGCGTTCGTTGCTGCTCATGACCCGAGCGCCCGGACGGTTCCGGGCGCAGCGAACCGCACCGCCGGCCTTCGCGCCGAGCGGCAGTTTCGAGGACCGGATCCTGAGCGCGTGGCGCACTACGCCCGCCGGTTTCACGGTCGAGGTCCGCGTACCGCTCGAACTCATCGGCTCGTCGCTCGGACTCGCGGTCATCGATGTCGATCCCGCGGGCTCCGCGGACTACTCCGTCGAGCTCAACTCGACGTGGGAAGGCGGGCAAGCCAGCCCATCCCCTTTGATCCACCAGCTTCCGGACCTGCAGGAATTCGTGACTCAGTTCAGCCGCGCCGGCGACCGTTTCCGCGTCGTCAACCGCGCCGGCTGGGTGCTTTCCGACGCCGGCGGCGTGGAGCCCGGCGATGGCGTTGTGGGCGCACCCGCCACGACTGTCTCCGAGCGATTCTTCCGCGCGCTGCTGCGCCGCGACGACCCGCAGTACGCGATGCTCGAGGAACCGTTCGGTCATCTGGGCGACGCGACGCTGCGCGCCGCGCTCGGCGGCGAGCCCGCGACGGCGTGGTTCCGCAGGGGCCCCGAAGACAGCGCCATCGTCGCCGCCGCGGCGCCGATTCGCGGGCCGGACGGCGTGCTCGGCGCCGTGCTCCTCGAACAGGCCAGCGATCCGATCCTCACCCTCACGAACCAGGCGCTGATGCGGCTCATGACGTTCACGGTGCTCGCGAGCGTGCTTGCCGCCCTCGGGCTGCTCGGCTACGCGACATTTCTCTCCGTACGCGTCCGGCGGCTCGCCAACGCGGCCGAAACGGCGCTCGGCCCGAAGGGCGAGATTCAGCTTGCCGTGCCCGGCCGGCGCGCGCGGGACGAGATTGGCGACCTGGCGCGCAGCTTCGCCGACCTGCTGCGGCGGCTTCGGGAGCACACGGACTATCTGCGGACGCTGACGAGCAAGCTGTCGCACGAGTTGCGAACGCCGCTGGCGGTCGTCTCGACCTCGCTCGACAATCTCGAACACGAGGTCGGCAAGGAATCCGCACAGGTCTATCTGCGGCGCTTGCGCGACGGCGCCGGGCGCCTGGATTCAATACTGGGAGCGATGAGCGAGGCCACGCAGATGGAGCACGCGATCGCCGAGACGACGCCCGAAGTCTTCGATCTCGCTCAGGTCGTCGAGGCCTGCTGCACGGCCTACCGGGACGTGTACCGGGAGCGGAGCTTCGACTTCGAGAAAAGCTTCGACGGGGCGGCGACCGTAACGGGCTCCGCGGAACTGGTTGCGCAACTCATGGACAAGCTCATCGACAATGCGGTCGGTTTCAGTCCCGCCGGGAGCCGCATCGGGGTCGCGCTTGCCGGTACCCCGTCGGAGCTTGTCCTTTCGGTAAGCAACGAGGGTTCAACCCTGCCCGGGTCGATGCGCGAACAACTGTTCGATTCACTGGTATCGCTGCGCAAGCATGGCGATGGACGGCCGCACCTCGGGCTTGGACTGTACGTCGTTGCGCTGATCGCGAAATTCCACGCCGGGCGAGTCGAGGCAGACAATCTCCCCGACGATCGCGGAGTCGTTTTTCGCGTCGGGTTTCCGCGCTGCTCCGAATAACGCTCTCGGCGCGGCGTACGCAATCGGCACGTGGCGGGGATCGACTTACCCGGAAAAGCGCACGCCCGTACCGCCGATTCCGCAGTATCCGGCCGGGTTCCTGGCGAGGTATTGCTGGTGGTAGTCCTCGGCGTAGTAGAACTCGGGCGCTGCGCGAATCTCGGTCGTGATCGAGCCGTAGCCCGCTTCGCCGAGCCTGCGCTGGTAACGTTCCAGGCTCGCCTCGGCCTGACTGCGCTGCGATTCGTTGTCGGTATGGATCGCCGAGCGGTACTGCGTGCCGATGTCCGCGCCCTGGCGCATGCCTTGTGTGGGATCGTGCGACTCCCAGAACATCGCGAGTAACGCTTCGTAGCCAAGGACTTCAGGATCGTGGACGACGAGCACGACCTCGGCGTGGCCGGTCAGTCCCGAACAGACTTCCTCGTAGGTCGCATTCGGCGTGTAGCCTCCGGCGTAACCGACCGCGGTCGTGTAGACGCCGTCGGCGAGCCAGAAGCCGCGTTCGGCGCCCCAGAAACAGCCCATGCCGAACACGGCGCGTTCGAGTCCCTCAGGGAACGGCGGCTTGATCGGCCGGCCGAGGACGAAGTGGGTGTCGGCGACGGCAAGCGGTTCCGTCCGTCCGGCGAGCGCCCGCTCCGCGCTGACCATGGCAGGCTGCCTGCGGGCGAACATCGCGTTCACGGACCCTCGACTCCCCTCAACCGGCGGCCGTGCCGAGCGTGAGGCCGGGCGCGGGCAGGCGGCTCGACCCCCTCAGAAACTCATCGACCGCGCGCGCGGCGCCGCGGCCCTCGTTGATGGCCCACACGACCAGCGACTGGCCGCGGCGGCAGTCCCCGGCCGTGAAGACTCCGGGAATGCTGGTCGCGAAGGGGCCGTGCTCGGCCCGATAGTTCGTGCGTGCGTCCAGTTCCAGCCCGAGCGCTTCGGCCAGGTAGGCCTCGGGTCCGAGGAAGCCCATCGCGAGCAGGACGAGGTCGGCGGCGAGCGTCTGCCGGGTTTCCTCGACTTCCTCCATCTGGAACCGGCCGTCGACGCGCTGCCAGCGCACGTTGCAGACCTCGACGCCCGCGACCCGGCCGTTGCCGTCGTCGACGAATCGCTTCGAGACGACGGCGAAGCTGCGCGGGTCGGCGCCGAACCGGGCGATCGCCTCCTCGTGCGCGTACTCCGTGCGATGGATCTTCGGCCACAGCGGCCACGGGTTGTCGTCGGCGCGTTCGGGAGGCGGTTGATCGAGCAGCTCGAGGTTGACGAGACTTCGGCAGCCGTGGCGCAACGCCGTGCCGATACAGTCCGCGCCCGTGTCGCCGCCGCCGATGACGATGACGTCCCTGTCCTTCGCGTCGATGAACTTGCCGTCGCCGAGATCGCTGTCGAGCAGGCTGCGCGTGTTCTCGGTCAGGTACTCCATCGCGAAGTGGATGCCGCCAAGGGATCGGCCGGGAACCTCGAGATCGCGCGGCCGCGTGGCGCCCGTCGCGAGAACGAGCGCGTCGAACTGCGCCATGAGTTCAGCGCAGTCCACGCCGTTGCCGACGTCGGCATTGACGACGAACCGCACACCGGACTCGCGCATGAGGTCGATGCGCCGGTCGACGACGGCCTTGTCGAGCTTCATGTTCGGAATGCCGTACATGAGCAGGCCGCCGATACGGTCCTCGCGCTCGTAGACGGTGACGGTGTGGCCTGCCCTGTTGAGCTGTTCGGCGGCGGCGAGTCCGGCGGGACCGGAACCGACGACCGCGACGGTCCTGCCCGTGCGCTTGTGCGGCGGCTCGGCCTTGACCCAGCCTTCGGCGAAACCCCGGTCGATGATGGCGTTCTCGATGTTCTTGATCGTCACGGCGGGGTCCGTGATGCCGAGCACGCAGGCGCCCTCGCAGGGTGCGGGGCAGGTTCGGCCCGTGAACTCCGGGAAGTTGTTGGTCTTGTGCAGGCGGTCCAGCGCCTCGCGCCAGCGGCCCTGGTAGACGAGATCGTTCCACTCGGGGATCAGGTTGTCGATCGGACAGCCTTCGTCGGACTGGCAGAACGGCACGCCGCAATCCATGCAGCGCGCTCCCTGTGTCTTGAGGTGGGCGTCGTCGGCCTCGGTGAAGATCTCGCGGAAGTCGCCAAGGCGTTCGAGCGCGTCCCGGTAGGGCACGCTCCGCTTGGAATACTCCATGAAGCCCGTCGGCTTTCCCATGCTCGCGGCGTCTCCGACTATCTGCCGAGCGCGGCGACCCTGCCGGCGGCCTCTTCGTGGCCCGCGGCTTCGAGCTCCCCGTCATGGCAGACGCGCTCGGCGAGCGTTCGCTCCTGTTCGGCGCGCGCACGCTCGGCCAGCACGCGCTTGTAGTCCGTGGGCATGACCTTGACGAACTGCGAGAGCACGTTCGGCCAGTCATCGAGCACGCGCCCGGCGACCTCGGATCCGGTGTACTTCAGGTGCAGTCGAATCAGTTCCCGAAGCTCGGCGATGTCTTCGTCGGCTTCGAGCGCCTCCAGTTCCACCAGTTCCATGTTGCACTTCTGAGCGAAATCGCCGTCGGCATCGAGCACGTAGGCGACGCCGCCGGACATGCCCGCCGCGAAGTTGCGTCCGGTGCGTCCGAGCACGACGGCGCGGCCGCCCGTCATGTACTCGCAGGCGTGGTCACCCACGCCCTCGATCACGGCTTGTGCGCCGCTGTTGCGCACGCAGAAGCGTTCCGCGCACTGGCCGCTGAAGAACGCGCGTCCGCCGGTGGCCCCGTAGAGCGCCACGTTGCCGATCAGGACGTTGTCGGCCGCGACGAAGGTGCTCGCGCGCGGCGGATACACGATCAGGTCGCCGCCGGAGAGACCCTTGCCGACATAGTCGTTGCCGTCGCCCTCGAGCTCGAGCGTGATGCCGCGGGCGAGAAACGCGCCGAAGCTCTGGCCCGCGGAGCCCGTGAGCTTGATGTGGATCGTGTCGGCAGGCAGACCGCGCTCGCCCCGTTTCTTGACGAGTTCGTGGCTCAGGGTCGTGCCCACCGTGCGGTTGGTGTTCACGATCGGCAACTCGATGCGCGTCTTCGCGCCGCTCGCGAGCGATTCTCCGGCGAGCTCGATCAGGCGGTTGTCGAGCGCGCGGTCGAGGCCGTGGTCCTGCGCCATCGTGCAGTAGACGCCGACCGAGTCGTGCGGCCTGACCGCCGGCGCCAGGATCGGCGAGAGATCGAGACCGTCGGCCTTCCAGTGGTCGATGGCCTTGCGCGTGCGCAGTGCGTCGGTACGGCCGATCATGTCGACGAAGCGGCGGAACCCGAGCTCGGCCATGATCTCGCGCGCTTCTTCGGCGACCATGAAGAGATAGTTGACGACATGCTCGGGCTGGCCTGCGAACTTCTTCCTGAGCCCCGGGTCCTGGGTCGCGATGCCCACGGGACAGGTGTTCAGATGGCACTTGCGCATCATGATGCAACCGAGCGCGATCAGCGGCGCGGTAGAGAAGCCCATTTCCTCCGCGCCGAGCAGCGCGGCGATGACGACGTCGCGGCCGGTCTTGAGACCGCCGTCGGTCTGCAGGATCGTGCGGCTGCGAAGGTCGTTGAGCACCAGCGTCTGGTGCGTCTCGGCGATGCCGAGTTCCCAGGGCAGCCCCGCGTGCTTGATGCTGGTCAGCGGCGACGCGCCGGTGCCCCCGGAATCGCCCGAAATGAGCACGTGGTCGGCATGCGCCTTGACGACGCCGGCCGCGATCGTGCCCACGCCCATCTCGGACACGAGCTTGACGCTGACGCGCGCTGACGGATTGGAGTTCTTCAGATCGTGGATCAGTTGCGCGAGATCCTCGATCGAATAGATGTCGTGGTGCGGCGGCGGGCTGATCAGTCCGACGCCGGGCGTCGAATAGCGGATTCGCGCAATCGTCTCGTCGACCTTGCGCCCCGGTAGTTCCCCGCCCTCGCCGGGCTTGGCGCCCTGCGCCATCTTGATCTGCAACTCGTCGGAGTTCGTCAGGTACCAGATCGTGACGCCGAACCGTCCCGAGGCGACCTGCTTGATCGCCGAGCGCCGGGAGTCGCCGTTCGGCAGCGGCACGAAGCGCTCCGGATCCTCGCCGCCTTCGCCGGTGTTGCTCCGGCCGCCCAGGCGGTTCATCGCGATCGCGAGCGCTTCATGCGATTCGGCCGAGATCGAGCCGAAGCTCATGGCGCCGGTGCAGAAGCGCTTGACGATCTCGCTCGCGGGTTCGACCTCGTCGAGCGGAATCGGGCCGCCGGCCGCGCCCGGCTCGAACTCGAGAAGCCCGCGCAGCGTTGCGGCGTTGCGCGCTTCGGCGTTGGCGTGTTCGGCAAACTGGCGATAGGCGTTGCCGTCGTCGCGGCGCGCGGCGACCTGCAGGGCGAAGATCGTCGTCGGATCCCATTCATGCTGCTCGCCGGCGCTGCGCCAGTGGAAATCGCCCGGGTTCGGCAGCGACGATGTGCGGTCGTCCTCGTCTTCGGGATAACCGATCGCATGCCGGCGCGCGGCTTCGCGTTCGAGCACGTCGAAACCCACGCCCTGCAGGCGGCTCGGCGTCCCGGCGAAAGCGAGCTCGATGACCTCGTCGGCGAGGCCGAGCGCTTCGAAGATCTGCGCGCCCTTGTAGGACGCCAGGGTCGAAATTCCCATCTTGGCCATGACCTTGAGCATCCCTTTGGCGACGCCCTTCCGATAGGCTTCGACGAGCTTCGTGTCGGCGGGGATCAGGCCTTCTTCGCGCGCCTGCCAGAGGGCCTCGAACGCGAGATACGGGTTGATGGCATCGGCGCCGTAGCCGATCAGCAGGCAGTGGTGGTGCACTTCGCGCGCTTCGCCGCTCTCGAGCACGATGCCGATCCGGGTGCGCTTCTCGCGCCGCACGAGATGGTGGTGGACGGCGCCGCAGGCGAGCAGTGAACTCAGCGGGATGCGGTCCGGACCGATGCGCCGGTCGGAGAGCACCACGATGCTGTAGCCGTCGTCGATCGCCTGTTCGGCTTCGCGGCTGATCCGCTGCAGCGCGGCGACGAGGCTGCCGGGAGCGTCCGTGCGTTCGTAGGTGATGTCGATCGTCTTCGAACGCCAGCCGAGGTGGTTCATCGTCTGGATCGCCGCCAGGTCCTCGTTGGACAGGATCGGATGGCGCAGACGCAGACGGTGCGCGTGCCCTTCGCTCGGCGCGAGCAGGTTGCCCTCGGGGCCGATGTAGCACTCGAGCGACATGATGATTTCTTCGCGGATCGAGTCGATCGGCGGGTTCGTGACCTGCGCGAACAACTGCTTGAAGTAGTCGTAGAGCATCCGCGAACGGTCGCTCAGACAGGCCAGCGCGCTGTCGTTGCCCATCGAACCCACGGGATCGCGAAGCTCCTCGATCAGCGGTTGCAGCATGAACTGCATGGTCTCGGTCGTGAAGCCGAAAGCCTGCATCCGCGGGAGCAGCGTGTCCCGATCGAAGCGCCGGGGCGCAGCCCCGGTTTCGAGCTCGTCGAGCGTCAGCCGCTGGGCGTCGAGCCATTGTGCATAGGGATGCCGCCGCGCGAATTCGTCCTTGAGTTCGTCGTCGGGAACGAGCCGGCCCTGTTCGAAGTCGATCAGGAACATGCGGCCCGGTTCGAGTCGGCCCTTGGCCTTGACGTTGGCGGGGTCGATCGGCACGACGCCGACCTCGCTCGCCATGACGACGCGGTCGTCGTGCGTCAGGTAGTACCGGCTCGGACGCAGGCCGTTGCGGTCGAGCACGGCGCCGATGTAGTGACCGTCGGTAAAGGCGATCGAAGCCGGGCCGTCCCAGGGTTCCATGATGCAGGACTGGTACTCGTAGAACGCGCGCCGTGTCGCGGACATGAGCTCGTTGCGCTGCCAGGCCTCGGGAATCATCATCATCACGGATTCCTGCAGCGTCCGGCCGGTCATGAGCAGGAACTCGAGCACGTTGTCGAAGACGCCGGAGTCGGAGCAGTCGGGCTCGGCGACCGGGAACAGATCGCGCAGCGAGCCGCCGAACAGCCCGCTCTGCATGACGCCTTCGCGGGCCTTCATCCAGTTCTCGTTGCCGCGCAGCGTGTTGATCTCGCCGTTGTGGCACATGAATCGGTTGGGCTGGGCGCGGTCCCAGCTCGGAAAGGTGTTCGTCGAGAACCGCGAGTGGACCATGGCCAGGTGGCTCTTGTAGTCCGGGTCGTTGAGATCCTCGAAGAAGTCGGGCAACTGGCTCGGCGTCAGCATGCCCTTGTAGATGAGCACCTTCGTCGAGAGGCTGCAGATATAGAAGGACTTGGCCTCAGCGAGCGACGTGTCGCCCCTGAGACTGTGGCTCGCGCGCTTGCGGATCAGGTAGAGCTTGCGCTCGAACGCGTCGCCCTCGAGCCCGTCGCCGGCCGCGATCACGAGCTGCTCGATGTGCGGCGCGGCCGCGATTGCCGAAGCGCCGAGATCGGCCCGCTCCGGGTTGACCGGGACCTCCCGCCAGCCTACGAGCTGCTGACCTTCGGAGGCGCAGATCCGTGCGACTTCGGCCTTGCAGTGGGCGCGCTCGTTTTCGTCGGTCGGCAGAAAGACGGCGCCGGCGGAAAATCGGCCCGGAGCCGGCAGCTCGGCGCCGAGATCCTCGCGGACCACCTTGCGCAGGAACTCGTGCGGCAACGCCGTGAGGATGCCTGCGCCATCGCCGGTATTGGGCTCGGCGCCGCGGGCGCCGCGGTGATCCATTCGGCAAAGCAGGTGATCGGCATCGCGGATGATCCGGTGACTGCGTTCGCCCTTGATGTGAGCCACGAAGCCGACGCCACAGCTATCGTGCTCGTATTCGGGCCGGTAAAGGCCGCTGGCCCCCGGCGGGATGGAACTGCGCCTGACGCTCATCGGCTTGCCGCCTGCGGGCAGGGGATGGCGCGGGGAACGGACGGCAACAGGCCTGCGTGCCCGGCTCGGGCCGCGGGCAGGGTCTTGCTGTCGACCCGTGAAGTCATGGCTTCCCCTTGCGGAGTCGGCGCTCGCTCCGCACGTATCAAGACAAAGTGGTGGCTGGGGGGATTCGGGCGGGTTGTCGCGCGGCGCCGTTCCGTGGTCGGACCCGGGCGGCGGCGGCCCAGTTCCTGGCCCCAGCAAACGCGTGCCGACCGCCAACTATAAGAAACGGCGGAACGCCGCGTCAATCGGACTCCCAGCGGTAGCCCATCCCGTAGACCGTGCCGATCGCGTTGAATGCCGGGTCGACGGCCGCGAATTTTGCCCTGATGCGCTTGACCTGCGACGTGACCGTGCTGTCGTCGAGCACGACGTTCGCCGCCGCCATGAGCTGTTCGCGGTTGCGGACGTGACCGGGCCGTCGGGCGAGCGCGTGAACCACCCAGAACTCGGTGACCGTGAGCGTGACGGGCCGCCCGCGCCAGGTTGCGGTCATCCGTGCGCGGTCGAGCGCGAGCGAACCCCGCTCGATGCGCTCGCCGCCGTCAGCCTGCGAACTCAGCGCGTCGGTGCGGCGAAAGAGCGCCGCGACGCGTGCGAGCAGGTGCTCGAGGCCGATCGTTTTCGTCAGGTAGTCGTCCGCGCCGAGTCTCAGGCCCGAAACGACATCGATCTCGCTCTCGCGTGCCGTGAGGAAGATGATCGGCAACTGTGCCGAACGGGCCCGGAGTTCGCGGCAGAGTTCGAAGCCGCCTTCGACTTCGTCGCCGAGGCTGATGTCGATGATGACGAGGTCCGGCAGGCGGGCGGCGAAACCGGCCAGGGCCTCGCGCCGGGTCGAGTAGCCGGCCACGCGATAGCCCTGCCGGCGCAGCCGTTCGGCGTAGTTGTCCCGGATCGCTGTCTCATCCTCGACGATGGCGACCAGCTTGCGCGATGTCACGTTCGACTCTTCGGAGGGTTGTGTGTCAATACGGGATGTGCAGGCGCCGGTAGACGGCCGCGAGCAGCCAGATCGGACCGATCATGAGGTATTGCAGGTCCTTGAAGAACGATGGCGGCCTGCCTTCGATGCGGTGGCCGATGAACTGCCCGAGCCAGCCCAGCGCGAACGCGACGGCCGAGATGAGCCAGAGCGGCGTCGCGAGGCCGTCCGCCCAGGACACGATGACGACGACGAGGACCAGGAACGGCAGGATTCCGAACGCCAGGGTCAGGGACATGATGAAGTAATAGACCACCGACGCCATGATGAACAGCGTGCCCCAGTTGAGCACGGGCGAGGATTGGCTGAACGCTTCCGGTACCGGCAGCGACCACAGCAGCCCGATCAGGCTCGTCACGATGAGCGGCACGCATACCCAGTGCAGCGCCTTGTTGGCCGCGTGGACGTGATCCCTGCCGTATTCATCGAGCCACTTGTCGGCCGCGGACATGCGTCACCCACCCGCTTCGATTCGGACGTCGACGGCGAGCCGTCAGTTCACCGGGTCATGGGCCACCCGGCGGCTTTCGGCATGATACCGGAGTGCATTCGCTGACGCGTCCGGGTCCGGACGCCAGGTCGGATGGTAGTCAGCGGTGGGGGACAGCGGGGCCGCTACAAGGCTTCGACGGTCTCCGGGGGCATCAGGGCCTTGAGCTTGCGCATCGCATTGGCCTCGATCTGCCGGATCCGCTCGGCGGAGACTCCGTACTCGGCCGCGAGCTCGTGAAGCGTCCACTTCGACTCGCCGAGCCAGCGGCGCGCGACGATGTCGCGGCTGCGGTCGTCGAGCTGCCGCAGCGCGTCGTTGAGGTGCGTGTGCGTGGACTCGGTCCAGTCCTCTTCCTCGACGAAACTGGCGGGGTCGCGGTCGGGGCTCGGCAGCCAGGCGCTCGGCGAATATTCCTCGGCCTCGCTCGGACCAGGATCGAAGCTCATGTCGCGGCCGCTGAGCCGCTTTTCCATCTCCGTGACTTCACGGGGCGTGACCCCGAGATCCTTCGCGATGGCTTCGGTTTCCTCCGCATTCAACCAGCCGAGATGGGACTTGGCCTTGCGCAGGTTGAAGAACAGCTTCCGCTGGGCCTTCGTGGTCGCGACCTTGACGAGCCGCCAGTTGCGCAGCACGAATTCGTGAATCTCGGCGCGGATCCAGTGTACGGCGAAGGAGACGAGCCGGATTCCGACCTCGGGATCGAAGCGCTTCACCGCTTTCATGAGGCCGACGTTGCCTTCCTGGATCAGGTCGCCGAGCTGCAGCCCGTAACCGGAATAGCCGCGGGCGATATGCACGACGAATCGCAGGTGAGCAAGCACGAGCGCGCGGGCGGCATCGAGGTCGCCGTGCTCCTGCAGGCGCGTCGCGAGTTCGTGTTCCTCTTCGGCGCTGAGTACGGGAATGCTGTTGACGGCCTGGGTATATTGATCGAGGCTGCCCAGCGGGCCGCTCAGCACGAAATCTTCGGGTCGTCGAACCAGCGCGGTCGTCGCAGTCGTCACGGGGGTGTTGCCTCCAGTGTGAATTGCCACAGGCGCAAATTTTAGCACTCATCACCCTAGAGTGCTAACAACCCGGGTTGAAGGTGCTGCCGACCGCGCTCGCGGCGAGCGCGATCATGATCCTCGTTTCGCGGCTTATGCCCAGAATCGGACGATTGCGGCAATCACACCGACCCCGACCCCGATGCTGGCCGCCATGCGGATCGTGAGTCGGGCTTCGAGTTTGGCCAGTTCTGCCTGAAGAGTCGCCACGCTGACGTGATCGCCTTGGGCGGCGAGGATTGCCGCTACGATCGAGCTCGCCTGTTGTGACGGCAAACCCGTGGCTTCGAGGGTTTTCGCGGCGGTGAGTGTGTCGAACGCGGCCATGCCCGTAGCATAGCAGCCTTGGGTGAAAGTCGTTCCGTCCGATTCGGTTGGTTTCGCCCAGAATCTGAAGAATCAACAGGAAGCCATGCAAGATCGCCCGTTCACGTGGGTTCGATCGCGCGCAGATGGCGGGCGGCGGCAAGCCAGGCGCCCGCCCAGCCCAGCGCGGCGCCGCCGCCGATCAGGATTGCGGTATCGCGCAAGCCGAGTCCCGTCAGCGACCAGGCGCTCGCGTAGAGTTCCGCGAGCGCCCCGACCGGTGCGGCCAGCAGCCCGAGTGAGGCCGCGATGAGCAACGCGGCGACCAGGGCGCCCGCCAGGCCGTAGCAGAAGCCGAGATACAGGAAGGGCCTGCGAATGAACCCGTCGCTGCCGCCGACGAGCTTCATGACTTCGATCTCGGTGCTGCGGTTGTTGATCTCGAGCCTGATCGTGTTGCCGATCACGAGGACGACGCCGAGCGCGACGAGCGCCGAAACGATGTCGACGGCGCGTTCGATGAGTACGAGCATGGCCCTGAGCCGCTCGACCCACTCGGTGTCGAGCTGCACCAGAGCGGTTTCCTCGAGCGCAGCCAGCGATTCGGCCAGGGCTTGCATCTCGCCGACCGTGCTCAGCTCAGGCCTGACCACGAGCGCGTGCGGCAGCGGATTCTCGTCGAGTGCGTCGAGCGCTGCGCCGAAACCCGATTGAGTTCGAAACTCCTCGAGCGCATCGGCGCGGCTGATGAACGCGACTTCGGCGACCTCGTCGCGTGCGCCGATATCGTTCGCAAGCGCGCGGGCGCGTTCCTCGCTCACGGCGTCGGCGAGATAGACTGTGAAATCCGCGGCGCCTTCCCAGGTACCGCTCAGCGCACCGACGTTGTTGACGAGCACGCGCAGCCCGGCCGGCAGCGCGAGGGCGACCGCGATGACGAGCACGGTCAGCAGGCTGCCGAGCGGGTGGCGCAGGAGCCGCCCGATCGCGCCGCTCAGGTTCTGCCGGTGCAGCCGGAAGTAACGTAACGCCGCGCCCATCACGGTGGCGACCCGCGACGGTCGGGAAACGTCGACCGGTAGCCTGGCGGCGCGTCCGGCGCCAGCCCGTCCCCGGCGATCTGCCCGGCGGCGAGACTGATCCGCCGGTGCCCGAACTCTTCGACGAGCTGCAGATCGTGCGTCGCGATCAACAACGTTACGCCGACTTCGTTGAAGCGCCTGAGCAGGCGCATGATCTCGCGCGAAAGCTCGGGGTCGAGATTCCCGGTCGGCTCGTCGGCTATGACGACATCGGGCCGGCTCGCGACCGCCCGCGCGATGCCGACGCGCTGCTGCTCGCCCGTCGACAGCGTGATCGGCGCGTCCTGTTCGCGTCCGCGCAGCCCGACCTGGTCGAGCGCCGCCCGGACGCGCCGGCCCGTCTCGCGCGGACCGAAGCCGGCAATCACGAGCGGCAGAGCGACGTTGTCGAACACGCTGCGGTCATGGAGCAGCTTGTGATCCTGGAAGACGACGCCGATGCGGCGGCGAAAACCGGGGATGCGGCGGCGTGAAACCCTCGCGGTATTGCGGCTGTTGACGATCACGCTGCCGCGCGTCGGCCGTTCGATCAGTGCGATGAGCTTCAGGAGCGTGCTCTTGCCGGCGCCCGACGGACCCGTCAGGAAGGCCATTTCCCCGCGTTCGAGCGCGAAACTGATGCCGCTGAGCGCCTCGTGCCCGTTCGGGTACCGCTTGTAGACCTTCTCGAAGCTGATCATGCGGCGCGGTCTCCGATCAGCGCGTCGGTGAATTCGCCGGCGCTGAACACCGCAAAGTCCTCGATCGCTTCACCGATCGCGACGAAACGGATCGGCAAGGCGAGCCTGCGGGCGATCGCGATCACGATCCCGCCCCTGGCCGTACCGTCGAGCTTCGTGATCGCGAGTCCGGTGACCCCGAGCCGGTCGTTGAAGCGTTCGGCCTGCACGAGCGCATTCTGGCCCTGGCTCGCATCGAGCACGAGCAAGGTCTCGTGCGGCGCCTGCGTGTCGAAGCGCGAGACGACGCGGTGGATTTTCGCGAGTTCGTCCATGAGGCCCGCATCGCTGTGCAGGCGCCCGGCGGTATCGGCGATGACGACATCGGCGCCGCGCGCGCGCGCCGTCGCGAGCGCGTCGTGGACGACGGCCGCGGGGTCCGCCCGGTCGGCCTGACTCACGACGGTCGCGCCGGCGCGCCGGCCCCACTCCGCGAGCTGCTCGACGGCCGCCGCACGGAACGTGTCGGCCGCGGCGATCACGACCGACCGCCCTTCGGCGACGAAGCGATGCGCGAGCTTGCCAACGGTCGTCGTCTTGCCGGTCCCGTTGACGCCGACCGCGAGGATCACGAAGGGCTTCGCGCCGTTCGGGATGTCGAGCGGCCGGGCGAGCGGATCGAGCAACTCGAGGACCTTGCCGCGCAGCGCTTCGACCGCATCCTCACCGTTCTTCGTGGAGCGTTGCAGGGCGTCGACCAGCGCCTGCGTCGCCTCGACGCCGACATCGGCGAGCAACAGCTCCGTCTCAAGCGCTTCGAGCGTTTCGGCGTCGATGCCGCCGGCGAAGAGTCCGGCCAGATCGCCGGCGAGCCATGCCCGGCCCCTGTTCAGCCGGGACCTGAGCCTGCCGAAGAATCCGCTGTCGCCTTCAGATGTCGAGCCGCTGAGCACCGAAACGACCTTGACGCTGTCGAGGGGAATGCGCCGGCCGCCGCGCGCCGGCCCTGAGGATTATACGTATTGCGATTCAGCTCATTCGAAACTGAATATGTCCTCTTCTTCCGGGCGCTGCATGCCTTCCTCGTGGTACCGTTCCCAGATCTGCGCCCAGGGGCGGCCGAACGTGTCCGGAAGCGTGTACTCGAAGGTCTGGCCCGGCGCGATCGGCGTCGCGACGCCTTCGACCGGGAAGATCTGCGGGACGCACTCCATATACAGGAACGGATCGCCTTCGTTGAGGCCGGTCTGCCTGTCCAGGTACTGGACGATGCGAACGGGCTCGAGGAACGCCTCCTCATCGTAGATCATGATTTCGTGCCGAAGGCCGATGAACTCCGCGTCCGAATTCTCGCGCGGCGTGTAGACCTCGATCGTCTGCATTCGGTTGCTGAACTCGTGTTGCCCGTGCGAGATCCAGCCCTGGATGTTCGATGTCCAGGTGATCAGCGCTTCGCCGTCCCAGAACCCGATCGTATCGCCGAGCCACTGCGGCACGTCGGCGCCGAGCCTGGGTACGACGCCGGATTCGTCGAATTCACGGCCGATGTGAATCTGCGTGACCAGGGTTTTCGCGGCGTTGCGAATGTCGAGAACAAGGTCCGGCGTCATCACGAGGTTCGACCGGCCGCCGCCGTATTGCGAGATTCGGCGCATGTAGCCTTCGGGCCAGCAATACGAGCCCGGCCACTGCGCTGCGTTGTTGCCCGAATAGTGATACATCTGCTGAACGAAGCGCCGCTGGTACTCGGGCGTCAGCAGCGACAGGTATGTCGGTATCTGGAGCACGGCGCCGTAGATCCAGCTTTGGGTCTTTTCGCGCTGGCGCGCGTACCGGCCATTCCAGTCGGGCAGCGTCGCCTGCGTGTACCGTGTCGGGCCGCCACGGTCGCGCGCTTCGTCGAGCAGCGCCCGGTAGTGCTCACCCGCCGTAGTGAACGCGTAGGGGCTCACGATCTCCTCGCGCGGGTAGTCGCGGTCGCAGAAGCCCCAGGCCGCGGATGCGGGCGGGTCGTCACCGATCAGGGGAACTTCGTAGGCGCCCCAGATCTGTTCGAGACCGACCGCGGAGTTGCAGCGGTAATAGCGCGGATCGAACCAGAGCGCCTCGTCGAGGTAGAAGTCGTCGGTCGTGAAGATATCGACCGGCAGCGGCTCGATGCCGGGCGGAGTCGCGCCGTCGCGCGCAGCGTAGATCGGCATGTTGTCGTCGGGAACGCCGGGACCGATGAGGTAGCCCTTGCCTTCGGAACCGACGATGTCGTCCGCGCGAAGCGGATCCGGAGCGCCTCGGCCGACGCTTGTCTGGGACAAGCTCGTCGGCATTGCCGCGAGATATGCCGCGGTAGCCAGGCTCGCGACCAATGCCGGGCGCCGGTGCGAGTTCGCGTTGCGCCGGCAATTCGCCGGATCACCGGACGAATTTGGCCACCAGCTTGGCGCGGTGGGGCTCTTGCCAAGGGCGGCCGGACTTCTATCATTCAACATGGCAGCCTCCTCGCGGGTAACGTGGTTCCATACGACGCGCGAGAACATCGTATGTCAATTCCGAGCGATACATTTGGTCGCGTCCACAAGAATTACCGGCAGCAACTGTTTGCACGGCGGCCTCGGAATCGGGCGGCGCGCGCATTCGAACTACTGGAAAGGTCGCATTGATGTCTCAAAATTGCCGAGAACGTCCCGGTTTCCGGATCGACAGGCAGGCATGCCCTGTGCCACGCTTGTCGGCGACGTCCCGGCATTTTTGCGAATCATTCGATCGCGACTCGCATTGCGCAACGGAGGAAGTATCGGATGCAGGACAACAAGGCATTGCGCCGCGTCGTTGAATCCGGGGTCTTCGCATGGCCGTGGTCCGAACAACGCGGTTTGCTGATCATTCGCGGCGCGGCAGGCGGCGGTGGCGGCGGCGGCGGCGCGTTCTGTCTCGAGGAGTTGAATGTATACGGTGCGGGCGGCGGCGGTGGCGGCGGTGGCGGCGCGCCAACCAGCGTGAAACATGGAGACATAACCTATCAAGCTGCGGGCGGCGGCGGTGGCGGCGGCGGCGGCGGTGGTGGTCTTCACGAGGGGAAGCCTGTCTCTGGGTCACCGGGGCAAGGATGCCACTACGGCGACGGCGGCAACGGCGGGCGCGGGGCAGTGGCGCCTTCGGCCGATGGCCGCCTCACGGCGGACGGTGGCCAAGGCGGCAAGGGCTTCCCCGGAGAAACGCGGATTGTCGAGATTGCAGATTTGTCCATCGATGACGAATTCGAGGTCAGAATTGGCAGGAGTGGCCGTGGCGGAGACGGTGGCAAGGGCTTTGAGGCAGGCGATGCCGGTGTTGCAGGCGCCCATGGTTTCGTGCTGTTCGTGCCGTTGATTTCCGTCGGCGGAGAGCAATAGTGCTGTTGGAGCATGCAGAAGCCGGAAAAGCTGGCGGGCTGGACGGTCTGTCGGCGGCGATGGAGACGGTGGATTTGAAAGAACCTGACGTTCGAGGGGATGGATCCCTTCAGATTGACGAAGGCTGTCATCCGCCGAAAATGGTTTGGAATCCGCGTCGTCATGGCGGATTCAATTTTTCCAGTCGGGATGATGACACACGCGAAGCTACAACCCGTTCCCTGGAGAAACTCAATTCCCAGGCAATCGCGTTGCGTGGTTCAGCTAGCTCAGTAATAGGTACGACGAGTCTTCGACGTTCCGCCGCGGCTCCGGCATCTGATTCGGAAGACATGGCGCGGCATGGGCGCGCCAAACACGATTCCTATCTGGAGCGCATGAAGCTGCTGCAGGAAGAAGCGCGCCACGATGGCTACACGCTGAATTTTGCCTCCGAAATCGATTTCAGGCAGTTCATCGAGTCCGCTCCAAATATGCGGCGCGGCAACCTGGTGCTCATGGATAACGGCAATCTGAGAGCAATATGGAAGGATGAACGCGGAACGCATCTGGGCCTGCAGTTTCTTGGCGGCAGAATGGTGCAATACGTCATTTTCAAGCAGCGCGAGCAAGGGCCACGAATTTCGAGGGTAACCGGGCGGGATACCCTGGAAGGGATAGAGCAGCAGATCGGCGCGTTCGAACTACATTCATTGGTTTATGTATGAAGGGCGACGATCTGCCGGAAGGCGACCAGATTGTCCGCTATGTCAAGCCGAGCATGGTTCGGGATGATGGAACGGCTGACGGTTCGGACTTTCGTTTGCGCTCCGGCAGACCGGACGAGACCGGACTGTCCGTCAATTGGCTCGATGCCTTCGAGCCCGGCAAGAACCATCAGTTGAGCGAGGTTCGACGTTTGTCCCGCCTTCGTTTACGGGCAAGCGGGCGCTTTGCGGAAATGAACGTCGGCACGGTCGTTCGCCAGGTTGCCGAGGAGTTGGACTCGTTGCGAATCATCCACGACCCGCTTCAGGCAACCGGAGATTACGATGCCGACCCATCGCATTCGGACATTGCGGGTCTGCCGCCGGGCGATACCGATGACGCCATGCTGATAGGCGATTTGATCGCGGAGTGTGTGATCGCAATGCATCCGGCGATCGTCGCGTATACGGATTGATGCGCCTGCGCGTCATCGCCGGCGCTTGGCGCGGCAGGCGACTGCGTTTCCCCGCCGGAACGACCGTTCGTCCGACCGCCGATCGCGTTCGGGAGACGCTGTTCAACTGGCTCGGCGAGCGGATCGAAGGGACGCGCTGCCTCGACCTCTACGCCGGCACGGGGATGCTCGGACTCGAGGCGCTTTCGCGCGGGGCAGATGAGGTGTGGTTCGTCGAGCGCGACCGAAAGCTCGCCCGGCATCTCGGCGAGCAGCTCCGGCTACTGGGAGGGAACGGCCGCGTCTTGTGCGAGGATGTCGATACGTTTCTGCGCCGAGCGGTCGAAACGCCTTTCGATGTCGTGTTCGTCGATCCGCCCTACGCGACTCGCGTCGATGCCGAGATCGGCGCTCTCGTATCGGTCATGGCGCCCGAGGCGCTGCTGTACCTCGAACGGGCCGCGAGCGAGGGGCTGCCCGAATCGGCGGCGCTGTGCTGGCAAAAAACCGGCCGCGCCGGCGCCGTCTGCTTCGGTCTTGCCCGGCTCGCTGGTTCTGCCCAGCGGCTCCCGAACACCGGCACATGACAACTCCTGAGGAAACCCGACCTTGTTCAGGCACGACGCGGTTCCCCGGGCGTCTGCCGGGCGCATGCGGCGCGCCGTAAGGTAGAATCCCGATTTCCGTTCCAGGATGACTTCAGCCGTGAACATTGGCGCCATGTATCCGGGGACCTTCGATCCGCTGACGCGGGGCCACGAGGAGCTGATCCACAGGTGTGCGCGCTTGTTCGATCATGTGCTCGTTGCGGTCGCTGCGAGCCCGGGGAAGGCTCCGCTGTTCACGCTTGACGAGCGTGTCGATCTGGCCCGCGAAGTCCTCAAGGACACACCGGAAGTTTCCGTCACGGGCTACGATGGGCTCTCGGTCGAGTTCGCGCACACACACGATCTGCCGGTCATCATCCGCGGCTTGCGGGCGGTATCCGACTTCGAACTCGAGTTTCAGCTTGCCGCGATGAACCGCCGCCTGAACGACGGCGTGGAGACGGTGTTTCTGACGCCGACCGAGCAGTTCACCTTCGTGTCGTCGACGCTCGTCAGGGAAATCGCCGAGTACGGCGGCGACGTCTCGCAGTTCGTGCATCCTCGTGTCGAGGAAGCGCTCAGGCGCAAGTTCTCCTGAATCTGCCATACAGCAAGGGAAAGCAATGACAGTTTCGATTCACCGGGCGAAGCTCCTCGTCTGTTCATTCGCGGCCACCTGTGTCTGGCTCGCCGCGGCAGGCGCAGCCGAACCCGTACGCGCGACCGAACAGATGGTCGTGGCAGCGAATCCCCACGCATCCGAAGCCGGGATCGCGATCCTGCGCGCCGGGGGCAGTGCCGTCGATGCAGCCATCGCCGTGCAGCTCGTGCTGTCGCTCGTGGAACCGCAGTCGTCGGGTATCGGCGGCGGCGCGTTCATGCTCGTGTACGACGTGCCCGGCGATCGGCCGGTTTCGGCGAGGGGGTCCTCCGCCCCAGCCGGGGAGCCCGCCCGGATCGTCGCCTACGCGGGCCGCGAGACGGCGCCGGCGGCGGCGACACCCGGCATGTTCCTCGACGCCAACGGCCGAGAATTGTCATTCCTGGACGCGGCGTTCGGGGGTCAGGCCGTGGGAGTGCCGGGCGCCATGCGCATGCTCGAGCGCGCGCATCGGGAGCACGGCAGGTTGCCGTGGCCCGAGCTCTTCGAACCTGCGATCGAGCTGGCCGAGCGCGGCTTCGAGGTCTCGCCACGGCTGTATTTCCTGCTCGACCGGTTCCGGCGGGTCGCCAGGGACGAGCAGTTCCGGGCGTATTTCTACGACGAGGACGGCGAGCCCCGCGAAACCGGATACCGCCTCGTCAACACCGAGTATGCCGAGACGCTGCGCACGCTGGCCGCGCAGGGCGCCGATGCGATGTATACGGGCGAACTCGCCGACCGGATCGTCGCAGCGGTCACGAACGATACGATTCGACCGGGCCGTATGACACGCGAGGATCTCGCAGGCTACGAGACCCAGGCGACCGCACCGCTGTGCTCGCCGTACCGACAATGGCGGGTGTGCGGGCCGCGCCTGCCGTCCTCCGGCGGTATCGCCGTTCAGCAGATTCTCGGGATGCTCGAAGCGTTCGACCTCCCGGCCCCGGGCGCGGACCCCGTGACGTCGATTCACCTGGTCGCCGAGGCGAGCCGGCTCGCGTTCGCCGACCGCAATCTGTACCTGGCGGATCCGGATTTCGTCGACGTGCCCGTTGCCGCACTGATGAACCGCGAGTACCTGCAGAGCCGCGCGGCGCTGATCGATCCCGGGAGAGCGCTGCGGCAGGTGTCGCCCGGCGCACCCCGGCCCGATCTGGCGTGGAACTTCGCGCCCGGCGCGCCGACCGACGTCATGTCGACGAGCCACTTCTCGATCGTCGACCGTTGGGGCGATGCCGTCTCGATGACGACGACAGTGCAGGGCGCTTTCGGCAGCCAGCTCATGGTCGGCGGCTTCATCCTGAACAATCAGCTCACCGACTTCTCCTTCGTGCCCGAGGTCGACGGGTTGCCCGTCGCGAACCGGCCCGAGCCCGGCAAGCGGCCGCTCAGCAGCATGTCGCCGACTCTCGTCTTCGACGCGGACGATCGGCTACGGCTGCTCGTCGGCTCGCCCGGCGGGACGCGGATCATCAACTACGTCGCGCAGGCCATCGTTGGCGTGCTCGATTGGGAGCTCAATATCCAGGACGCCGTTGCGGCGCCGCACTTCCTGGCGCAGGACCGCTCCATCGAACTCGAGCAGGACACCGCGATTCTCGACCATGCCGGGCAGCTCCGGGCACTCGGCCACAGCGTCGTGTCGAGAACGCTGAACAGCGGACTGCACGGCATCGCGATCGAGTACACGGACGACGGGCGGGTCCTGTCGGGCGGCGCGGACCCGCGCCGGGAGGGTGTGGCGCTCGGGGATTAGCGGGACCCTGACCGAGGAAGCGATTGAAAAACCGTCAAAGACTCGCTCGGCGTGCTCGGCCTGACCCGACATCGCTCGTTCCCCGGTATCGCCCGAGGTGTTTTACGGACGCCGAAATCCGCGCTATCCAGCCTCCCAACGCCACCATGCACCAGTAGCGATCAAATCCACTTAGGCAAGCCCACGAAGCTCCGGCAGTTCCACCCCATACGCGCCTACCGCTGGCAGGCGGGGCAGTAATAGCTTGCGCGCTGGCCGAGCCGGCGCATGCGGATCGGCAGCCCGCAGCGTGTGCACGGGGCTCCCGCGCGATCGTAGACGGCAAGCGACAGCTTGAAGTAACCGGGCCGGCCGTCGCTCGCAACGAAGTCGCGCAACGTCGTACCGCCTTCGCCGATCGCGTCGCCGAGCACGGCGCGTACCGCATCCACGAGCCCGTCCAGCCTGCGCCGGGCGATCCGTCCGGCCTGCCGCGCGGGATGGATCCCGGCTCGAAACAGCGCTTCGCTGGCGTAGATGTTGCCGACTCCGGCGACGATGCGGCTGTTCATGAGGTGGTGCTTGATCGCCACGCGCCGCCCGGCGCATGCCTGTTCGAAGTACTCGCCGGTGAAATCGTCGCCGAGCGGTTCGGGTCCGAGATGTCTGAGCAGCGGATGATCCAGCGGCTCCGCCGCGAAATGCAGGCTGCCGAAGCGGCGCGGATCGTTGAATCGAAGCCGGCCGCCGCCCGCAAGGCGGATGTCCACGTGATCGTGCGCTCCGGCGCCAAGCGGCCTGGGCAGATAGCGCAGGCTGCCGGACATGCCGAGGTGCACGATGAGCGTGCCGCCATCGGTGACGATCAACAGGTACTTGGCGCGCCGCCCGAGACGCTCGATGCGCCGCTTGCCGAGCCTTGCGTCGAGGTCGCTCGGCACGGGCCAGCGCAGGCGCGGTTCGCGGATTTCGAACGATTCGATCGACTTGCCGACGAGCAGCGGCTCGAGGCCGCGGCGCGTGGTTTCAACCTCGGGAAGCTCGGGCATGGCGCAAGCCTAAACGCGCCGTTCCCGTTATTGCCAGTGGCAGGCCGCTGAACCGGCCAGTCGACGGCTCGCCTCACGAGCTCCCGAGTTACCGGCATCCGCATGGAAGCTGCAAACGACCGTCGGCGAACGTAGACTATGCCGACTCCTCACGAATCGAAGGCAGGTGAAATGAGCTCACACAGCAGTGGCGGAAACGGCGGAGCGAAACAGGCCCATGTCAGAACCGGAGCCGACTACCTCGAGGCGCTCAACGATGGCCGCCGGGTTTTCGTCAACGGTCAGCAGGTTGACAACGTTGCGACGCACTCCCTGACACGGGACTACGCCAACACGGTCGCTTCCTGGTACGACGCGCATCACGATCCCGAATACAGCGACATCATGACGTTCGTGGACGAGGACGGCGTGCGCCGCGCCAAGACATGGTTTCTGCACGGAAACAAGGACGAGCTCGATTCGAGGCGCATATACCACGACACGGTCTGCCGGATGTTCGGCCGCTCGTTCTTCGGGCGAATGCCGGACGTCAACAACGCCATTTTTCTGACTTACATCGATGACCCCCAGCCGTGGGAAGAAAACACCGTCGGCTACGATGCGACCGGTTTTGCCGACAACATTCGCAGCTTCTGGGCGAAGATGGTCGACGAGGACATCAACCTGGCCCCGGCGGTCATCGATCCTCCGGTCGATCGTTCACGCCCCGAGGCGGAGGCCGAATCGCCCAACTGCCGCGTCGTCGAATACCGCGACGACGGAATCGTGATCGACGGCGTCAAGGCGGTCGCCACCGGAACCATATTCGCGGACTGGATCATGGTCGGCGTGTTCTGGCGCCCCGGCATGCCCGAGGATCAGGTGATGTATCTGGTGATGCCGGTGAACACGAAGGGCGTCACGCTGCTGTCACGCGAGTGCCTGTCGCGCCCGGATGTGTCCGCAGAGGAACACCCGCTGATCGGTCAGGGCGACGAGCTCGACAACTCGATCGTGTTCGACAACGTATTCGTGCCGCGTGAGTACATATTTCACCTGGGGAATCCGGAACATGCGATGTACTATCCGCAGCGCCTGTTCGACTGGCTGCACTGGATCGACCTGGTTCGGTTCGGCGTAAAGACTGAACTGATGGCCGGGCTCGCCCTGCTGGTCGGCGACGGTTCCGGGTTGCTCAAGATTCCCGCCACTGCCAGCCGTATCGCGGACATCATCCGTTTCCGCGAGACGATTCGCGCTTTTCGTGTCGCGGCGGAGGCCACCGGGTTCACGACGCCGGGAGGCATGTACAAGCCCAATAACATTCAGCTCGATTTCGGGCGCGCGTTCTATCAGGAGCATTCCAAGGAAATCATCAACGAGCTGCTCGACCTGAGCGGCCGCAGCGCGATCATTCAGCCGGCGGCCAGCGACTTCGATGAATTCGGCGATCTGCTCGACACGATGCTGCGCGGCGCCTGGAAGGACGGCAAGCAACGCCTGAAGGTATTTCGCGTCATCCGCGACATGTTCCTCAGCGACTGGGGCGACCGCGGGCGCATGTTCGACCAGTTCAACGGAACGCCGCTCAACACGATCCGCATGCTGACGATGCACCGTACGGAGTTTCAGCCCAATGGGCCGATGACCGCGTTCGCGCGCGAAGTCTGCGGAATTCCGTTGGTCGAGGGGCAGGGCACCGTGAAAGAACAGGTGGCCGCCTACGTCAAGGCGCAGGACGTCAAGACGGAATAAACGCCCGGGCGGAAACTGCTGCCGGTCGGGCGTTCGGCTTGGAGCGTCTGCCCGCCATGGGCTATAGTGACCGGCCACTCGAATTCGGCAATTGGGGCGCTCATGATCGAATTCCTCGCGACGCATCTCTATGGCCTGACCAATCTCGGCTTCTGGGGCTACGTCGTGGTCACGCTGCTCTGGATGCACGTCACGATGATGGCGATCACGCTCTATTTCCATCGTGACCAGGCGCACCGGTCCGTGGACCTGCACCCGGCCGTGCGGCACTTCTGCCGCTTCTGGCTCTGGATGAACACGGGCGCCTCGACGAAGGAATGGGTCGCGGTGCACCGCAAGCACCACGCGCACTGCGAGCAGGAAGGCGATCCGCACAGCCCGAAGCTGTTCGGGCTCAACAAGGTGGTCTGGCAGGGCGCCGAACTGTACCAGGCGGAGGCCAGAAAGCCCGAGACCGTGGAGAAATACGGCAGGGGCACGCCCGACGACTGGCTGGAAAGAAACGTGTACGTGCCGCATCGAAACGCCGGCATCGTTCTGCTCGTGGTCGTCGATCTCGTGCTGTTCGGCATACCGGGAATCACGATGGTCGCCTTTCAGCTCGGCACGATGCCGATGCTCGCGGCGGGCGTGATCAACGGCCTCTGCCACGCGAAGGGCTACCGGAACTTCGAGACGAACGATGCGTCGACGAACCTCTGGCCAATCGGTCTCTTCGTCGCCGGCGAGGAACTGCACAACAACCATCATGCGTTTCCGACATCGGCGAAGTTCTCGATGCGGCGACACGAGCTCGATATGGGGTGGCTGCATCTGAAAGTGCTTTCCGCGCTGGGTCTGGCGCGAATCAAGCGCGTCGCGAACCATCCGGAACTTGCGCCGGAATCCCTTGCGCCCGACCTCGACTCGCTCAGGGCCGTCATCGTCAACCGGATGCACGTCCTGCGCCACTACACGAACCACGTCACGCTGCCGCTACTGCGCCGCGAACTCGACGATGCGGGGGAGAAGAGGCGTTCGGTATTCAGGGCGGCCAAACGGCTGCTGATCCGGGATCCCCGGATGCTCGACGATTCATCGAGCAGGCGGCTGGCTGAACTCGTCGACCGGCATCCGGGCGTTCGCACGGTCCTTCAATACCGCAACGAGCTCAGAAGCCTCTGGGACGGGGCGTACAGGAGCAACGAGAGTCTGCTCGCGGATTTCCGTGAGTGGTGCCGCCGCGCCGAAGCCAGCGGCATTCAGGGAATGGCGGATTTCGTCGTGTACCTGAGGTCGTTCAGGGCGATGCCGGAACGGGTTTCGGCCTGAGCCAGACCGTAAGCCGGCGGGCGGAATCCGGCGCGGTCGCCGGGCCTCCGTGGGCGATCAGCCGCCCTTACTTGATCTTCGTTTCCTTGTAGATCACGTGCTTGCGGAGTTTGGGGTCGTACTTCATGACCTCCATCTTCTCCGGATGCAGGCGCCGGTTCTTCGTCGTCGTGTAGTAGTGGCCGGTGCCGCCTGTCGACCTGAGTCTGATCTTCTCGCGCATCGTCTCTCACACTCCGGACATTCGCACTAGACTTTAACGCCGCGGGAACGCAGGTCCGCGACGACCTTCTCCACGCCCAGCTTGTCGATGATCCTGAGCCCTTTCCGCGAGACCCTGAGCTTGATGAAGCGCTGTTCGCTCTCAAGCCACAGCCGCTTGGTATGGATATTGGGCAGGAAGCGCCGTCGCGTCTTGTTGTTCGCGTGCGAGACGTTGTTGCCCGTCATCGGGCCTTTCCCCGTTACCTGGCAAACTCTGGACATGGCGCGATCGTCGAGGAAGCGAAGGGGCCGCGAATATACCCCGCATATCCGGCGCGGGCAAGATCGGCGACCCCGCGGGCGTCTGCCGGCTGCCCGCCGCAGAGCGGTTCTTGCCACGGGTTGTCCGCTCCTTGACCGACACTGCTGAACCGGCGTTTTGTGCGCGACAGGGCACTAGACCCAGCCTCGTTCGGCCAGCGAGACGTGGCCGTTGCGGCTCACGACGAGATGATCGAGCAGCCGGATGTCGACGAGGGCGAGCGCTTCGGCGAGCTTGGTGGTGATCGTCCGGTCGGCCTCGCTCGGCTCGCAGTTTCCCGACGGATGGTTGTGGCCCAGGATGACCGCGGCCGCGTCGTGGTAGAGCGCGCGCTTGAGGACCTCCCTTGGATAGACCGTTGCGCCGTCTACCGTGCCGCGGAACAGCGCTTCGTAACAGATCACGCGGTGGCGCGTATCGAGAAACAGGCAACTGAACACCTCGTGGGACAGATCCGCGAGGCGGGCCTTGAAACAGCGGGCTGCGTCCTGCGGCCTCTTGAGCGCCCGGCGCCGATCGGTCGGACCCTCGATGCAGCGCCGGCCGAGTTCGAGCGCGGCCAGCAGGCGGGCGGTTCGCGCCGGCCCCAGCCCCTCGGCGCGCGTCAGTTCTCTCGCGCCGCGGCGCATGAGCGCGTGCAGGCTGCCCCACTGCTCGAGCAGCGTTTGCGACAGCGTCATGGCATCGCGGCCGGGAAGGCCGGAGCCGAGAAGCACTGCAAGCAGTTCCCGATCCGACAGGAGTTCGGCGCCGGCTTCGAGAAGCCGTTCGCGCGGCCGCTCGCTGCGCGGCCGACTACCCAGATTCGTCATGTGTTGGTTTCCACGGTTTGAGCGCAGCATGGCGAATGGGCGTCGGCAACGCAGCCCGAATTTGTCGGCAAGTCGTGGAGAAACGCCAGCGGTGCGCAGAACGGCGCGGTAGCCGTGTGATCCGGCGTTGTCGGATCGAGTGGAGCGTTGACGGCGGCGTCGCGGCTGGCAGCCCGTGGCGGAACTCCGCGTCGCGCCGGGCGATCGGCCGTATTCGGTCAGGAGTTTCGCCCAACGCATCGGGGCTTTCGCCACGGACCGATGCGGGCCGCCGCTCCGGTGGAAAAACAGGTGCGACCGGGGGTAAGCTCACGGCATTGGAACGCACGGCCGACCGCATGTCACGAGAATCCGGCAGTTCTTCGCCACGCATCCTGCTCGGCGTCACCGGGGGGATCGGCGCTTACAAGAGCCCCGAGCTCGTTCGGCGCCTCGTCGAACGCGGCGCCGAGGTCCAGGTCGTGATGACGCGCGGCGCCGGTCAGTTCGTCACGGCGACGACGCTGCAGGCGGTCTCGTCGCGGCGTGTGCGCGACGACCTCTGGGACGCCGGGGCGGAAGCCGCGATGGGGCACATCGAGCTTGCCCGCTGGGCCGACCTGGTCGTCGTCGCGCCGGCGACGGCGCATTTCATGGGATCGTTCGCCGGCGGTCTTGCAGGCGATCTCCTGTCGACGCTGTGCCTCGCGACGACCGCGCCCGTCGTCCTCGTTCCGGCGATGAATCGCGTCATGTGGGAGCACGCCGCGGTGCAGGCGAACCGGGCCGTGCTCGAGGGCCGCGGCGTCCGGCTGCTCGGGCCCGTCGAAGGCGATCAGGCCTGCGGCGAACACGGCATGGGCCGGATGATGGAACCGGTCGAGATCGCCCGGGAATTGCTGGAAGGGCGCGTCGTCGCCGGCCGCCTCGAACCGCAGCGCCTCAAGGGCGTCAAGGCCGTCATCACCGCCGGCCCGACGCGCGAACCGATCGATCCCGTGCGCTACATCACGAACCGCAGCTCCGGCAAGATGGGCTACGCCATCGCCGAGGCGGCAAGAGACGCGGGCGCCGACGTCGTGCTGGTCAGCGGTCCGGTGTCGTTGCGAGTGCCCGGGGGCGTGCGCCGCGTGGACGTCGAGACGGCCGAGCAGATGTATGGCGCCGTGCATCGCGAGATCCACGACACGGAGCTGTTCATCGCCTGTGCGGCGGTATCGGACTATCGTCCCCATCGTGCGTCGGCGCGCAAGATCAAGCGCAGCGACGAGGAAATCAAGGTCGATCTCGTGCGTTCGAAAGACACGCTGTCGAGCGTTGCCGCCCTCGCTCATCGGCCGTTCTGCGTCGGCTTCGCCGCCGAGACCGAGGATCTCGATCGGCACGCGCGCGACAAGCTCGCGAACAAGGGGCTCGACATGATCGCCGCCAACCGTGTCGGACCCGATTGCGGCTTCGATGCCGAGACGAACGCGCTCAAGGTGTTCTGGCCCGGCGGCGAAGCCGAGTTCGGCGAGCGGGCGAAGTCGGTGCTTGCACGGCAACTCGTCGAACTCGTCGCGGAGCGCTACCACGCTGCGCGCGAGACTCCGCGCACATCGCTGCTGGCGGGATAGCGCATGGCACTTTCCCGGAGCCTTCCGGACGCGTTCGCCGCGTATTGTTCGCAGTCGTCGCGACCGCTAGCATGATTGCTCATGCGGGCATGAGGAAGGCGTGATGGGTATCGCATGCGGGCGGAGTGGCTTCATCGCATTCCGAAGCAGGGTTGATCCTTACGGTCGCGCCCTGCTTGCGAATCCCGGCGCGTCCCCGGTCGTGTCTGCCGGTCTTGCGAAGCTGCTCGGCGGCGCGCCGGTGCTCCGTCTCCTGTTGCCGATCGCGTCGATCCTCCTGGTCGCCGCGCCAATCCAGCCCGCGGTCGCCGAGCACCCGTCCTGCGCGGACCGCCCGGTCATGGCCGGCGCCGTCAGCACGCGCGCCGATGTCCGTTCGTTCGTGCAGTGCGCGTACGAGCATGTTCTCGAGGTCGGTTTCGAAGCTGCGCGCCAGGCGTTCCACGACGATGAGCGCTGGAAAAGCGGGCCGATGTACGTCTTCGTCGCCGAAGTCACCACCATGAGCGATCAGGCGCGTGTGTTTGTCTTTCCGCCCGACCCGGCGCGCGAAGCAGGGCCGTTCGGGCAGGTGATCGACGCGTGGGGCAACGATGTGTTTCGCGAGTTCCATCGAATCGCCACCCGGTTCGACGAAGGCTGGGTCTACTACTCATTCACGAATCCCGCCACGGGCGACGACGCGCCGAAGGCCTCATACGTCAAGCGGATCCAGTGGAACGGCATCGATGCCGTGATCGCCGCGGGGCTCTACAGCCGCGATTTGCCCGCCACCTGCGAGGCCGACGAAGTCAACGCTGCGATTCTCGATGCCGAGGGCGGCAACGGGCGGCTGGCGGAGTTCGTGCGTTGCGCCGCGCTGGAACTGGAACCGCTGGGCTATTTCGCCGCCCAGGCGATGATCGCCGAACCGCGCTGGCGCAGCGGCTCGATCTACCTGTTCGGCGTGGATACCTACGGCAACGTGCTGTTCAACGGCGACCCCTGGAACCGCTGGTTCGGCGCCTCGACCCCGGAACTCGACCGGGACGGGCAATTCGGGGGCTACGATATCCTCCGGGTCAGCGAAGCGTTTGGCGAGACGTTTCTGGCCTACGAGGCGCGAAATCCGGTGACCGGTCGAACCGAGAACAAGATCGCCTTCGTCAAGCGCGTGGTCACTTACGGCATGCCCGTGCTGCTCGCCGCCGGCTACTACCCGTCCGAGGACGGGGGCATGGCGGTGTCGATATACGGCACCGGTCCGGGCGCGCCTTTCCTGGGGACCGTGCTCGTCGAGGATAGCGACATCGGTCTGCGGCTCTCCCCGTCGCTGAGCGGGCTCACGCCGGGCCCGCACGGTTTTCATGTGCATGCGAATCCCGACTGCGGCAACGGCGGCCTGAACGCCGGCGGCCACTACGATCCGGATAGCACGGGTCGGCACGAAGGGCCCTACGGCAACGGGCACCTGGGCGACCTGCCCGTGCTTGCGGTCGCCGCGGACGGTACGGCGACCGTGCCCGTCGTCGCGCCCCGGCTGCAGGCAAGCGACCTGCAAGGCCGCGCGCTCGTGATTCACGGCGGCGGCGACAATTATTCCGATTTCCCCCGGGCGCTCGGCGGCGGAGGTCCCAGAGTCGCCTGTGGAGTGATTTCCGCAGCGAACTGAGTATGGATCCGGCGCCTGTCGGAGCCGACGCAAACTGCGGCAGTCCAGCGAAACACTCAGGCGGACGCGGACATTTTCGCCGCGTCGCCACAACGGCCAAGATTCGAACCCGGTGACATACGACCGACCCCCGGACAATCCATCGACGAGATCTCGATGACTACCGATTCAGTACGCGAAAACGACGCGCCAGGCGATGCTCCCGCCGTGGATGGGCGCCTTGCCGCGGTTGTCGCTGAAGATCGCCGTGCGGCCGCGGCCGGCGTTCAAATCAAGCTTAGAATTCTCGACGAGCGCGTGGGACGGGAGATCCCGCTGCCAGCGCGCGCAACTGACGGCTCGGCCGGCGTCGACCTCAGAGCCTGCCTTGCGGAGCCCGCCACGCTCGAGCCCGGCGCCACGCTGCTCGTGCCGACCGGCATCGCGATCCACATCGCCGATCCCGGCCTTGCGGCGGTGATCCTGCCGCGCTCCGGGCTCGGCCACAAGCACGGCATCGTGCTCGGCAATCTCGTCGGCCTCATCGATTCCGACTACCAGGGCGAACTGCTCGTATCGTGCTGGAACCGGGGAACCGCTCCGTTTCGGATCGAGCCCGGAGCGCGGCTCGCGCAGCTCGTCGTCGTGCCCGTGGCCGCCTTCGAATTCGAGGTCGTCGAGGACTTCACCGAATCCGATCGCGGCGCGGGCGGCTTCGGTCACTCCGGTACGCGTTAGCCGGGTTTGCGTTTCCCCGGCAGTGCCGGGAGGCGCAGGGTGCGTAGCCGCCGAACTCTCGCCGCTGGACTCACGCTCCGGCCCGGATATGCGGCTGACGCTTACGCGGACATCGCGCCGTAGCGCTCCCGATAGGCGCGCATGGCCGGGACGCGCTCGGCAAACGCGCTGTTGCCTTCCATGTGCTCGACGAGATCGGTGAACGAGACGATGCTCCTGACTGGAATGCCGAGTTCGGTCTCGATCTGCCGGACTGTCGTCAGGCGGGGATTCGTGCCGACTTCTTCGCGGTCGATAGCGACCAGGATTCCGGCGGGCGTCGCACCGGCCGCGCGAATGATGCCGACCGCCTCGCGTGTCGCCGTCCCGGCGGTTACGACGTCGTCGACGATCAGCACGCGGCCGGCGAGCGGTGCGCCGACACCGCGGCCGCCTTCGCCATGGTCCTTCGGTTCCTTGCGGTTGTACGCGAACGGATAGTTCAGGTCGTGATGCTCGGCGAGTGCGGCCGCAGCGAGCGCAACCAGCGGGATGCCCTTGTAGGCCGGGCCGAACAGAATGTCGAACTCGAAATCCAGTGCAGCGATCGCAGCGGCGTAGCAGCGGCCGACCCTGGCGCCTGCAGCACCCGTGTTGAATAGTCCGGAGTTGAAGAAGTATGGGCTTATCCGCCCGGACTTCAGTTCAAAGCGGCCGAAACGAAGCACGTCAAGCTCGAGCGCAAGCTCGAGAAATTCTTTCTTGTAGGCTTTCATCGGCGATGGGTCGGAATGGCTCGGGTATCATACCGCGCTTGTGCCCGGGCACGCCGGGGATACCGCTGCCTGTAGTTTCGTGAGAATCATCACCGTCAACGTCAACGGCCTGCGCGCGGCGGTGCGGAAGGGCTTCTTCAACTGGTTTCGCCGCCAGCGCGCCGACATCCTGTGCCTGCAGGAACTCAAGGCCAAACCGCACCAGATCGAGGATGCCGCGTTTCACGCGCGGGGCTTCAAGCGTTATCTCTTCTGCGCCGAGCGGCCGGGCTACAGCGGTGTTGCAATCTACTCCCGTGCCGAACCGCGCAACGTGATCACGGGCTATGGCAACGCCGAATTCGATGGCGAAGGGCGCTACATCGAGGCAGTGTTCGATACCTTTGGCGTGATCAGCGCCTATTTTCCGTCGGGCTCATCGAGTCCCGCGCGGCAGGAAGCGAAGTTTCGCTTCCTCGAGAGTTTCGAAGCGCACATGATCGAGCTGCTCGCGCGACCGATCCCGTACATCATCTGCGGGGACGTGAACATTGCGCACCGCAAGATCGACATCAGGAACTGGCGGGGAAATCAGAAGAACTCGGGGTTCACGCCGGAAGAGCGCGCGTGGATGGACCACATCTTCGACGACATCGGCTACGTCGATGCATTCAGGACCGTGAACCCGGAACCCGACCAGTACACCTGGTGGTCGAACCGCGGCCGGGCGCGCGAGAAGAACGTCGGCTGGCGTATCGACTATCAACTGGTAACGCCCGGGCTTCGCAGCGCAGCGCAGGCGGTCAGCATCTACAAGCGCAAATTCTTCTCCGACCACGCGCCGCTGACGATCGACTACGATCTGGCCTGACCTGCGTCCGATGTCCCGGACGCCTCGCTGGCCTGTGACCACGGGGCGACGAGAAACAGCATGAGCATTCCGGGGATCGCGACGGCGAAGCAAAGCAGGTAGAAGTTGAAGTAGCCGATCGCCTCGATGATGAAGCCCGTACTCGCGCTCGCGACCGTGCGCGGCAGGGCGACGAGGCTCGTGAGCAGCGCGAATTGAGTCACGGTAAAGCGCGTGCTCGTCTGCTTGGCGATGAACGCCGTGAGCGCCACCGTGCCCAGGCCCACACCGATATTCTCGAAGCCGACGGCGAGGAACAGCGCATACAGGTTCGTGCCGATGCGCGCGAGCACGGCATAGCCCAGGATCGTCACGATCTGCACGACACCGAACATCCAAAGCGAACGGTTGATGGATACGCGCAGCATGATGAGCCCGCCGACCGCGGCCCCTGCCATGACGCCGCCGAGCGCCGCGAATTTCTGCACGGTGCCGATTTCGGTGAGGGTATAGCCCATGTCGAGGAAGAACGGCGTCTGCAGCGCCACGGCCATGTTGTCGCCGAGCTTGTAGAGCACCATGAAAATGAGGATCAGCAGCGCCGACTTGACGGTGTCGCGTGTGAAAAACTCTACGAATGGATTCACGATGGCGGCCAGTACGGACGACGGCGCGGCGTCGTCGCGCGCGGTCTCCGGCACGAGCAGTGTCGTGACGATGCCGATGGCCATGAACGCTGCGACGACCCAGAACACGATCGACCATTCGATCCTGTCGGCGAGAACGAGCGCGAGTGAGCCAGGTACGAGCGACGATATGCGATAGGCGTTGATGAACAGCGAGTTGCCGGTACCGAGCTCATCGTCAAAGAGCAACTCACGGCGATAGCCATCGAGCACGATGTCCTGAGTCGCGCTGAAGAACGCCGTCGCGAGAACGACCCACATCACGGGCAGGATGTTCGTCGCGGGATCGACAGCGCTGAATTGGCCGATGCTGAACAGCAGCAGGATCTGGCTCAGCAGGATCCAGCCTCGACGCCGACCAAGAAACGGCAGCCGAAAACGATCGAGCATCGGCGCCCAGATGAACTTCCAGTTGTAGGGGAGCGTCAGCAGCGCAAACAGCCCGATCGTCGACAGATCGATTTCCGCGCTCCGCAGCCATGCGGGCACGAGTTGAGCCAGTACGTAGAGCGGCATGCCCGACGAGAATCCCTGAAAGATGCAGATCAGCATCTTTCGGTTGAACAGGATTTCCTGCCACGGCCGGCGGGCGGATACGACAGTTCGGGTGGAGGTGCTCACGGGCTCCTGGTGCTGGCCGACGGTGCGGCGGACCGCGCCCTATAGTACTGGTCGTCGATAACGTGGTCGAGGCGCAGGCCGCGCCGTTCGAACTTCGACGGCGGCCGGAACGAGAGCGGGTCGCCGCCGAGTTCTCCGGCCGGAACCGCGCCGAAGTCGGGACATCGCGCGAGCACTTCACGCGTATGTTCGGCGTAGTCGGCCCAGTCGGTCGCGATATGAAAGAGCCCTCCGTCGACGAGCACCCTCGCGACCGCCGCGGCGAAGCCGGGCTGGACGAGTCGACGCTTGTGATGGCGCTTCTTGGGCCAGGGGTCGGGAAAGAACAGGTTCACGGCGTCGAAAGCAGCGTCTTCGATCATGTGGTCGAGGACATCGACGACGTCGCGGTCGATGATCCTGACGTTGTCGAGGCCGGCTTTCTCGAGCAACACGAGCAGATGCCCGATTCCGGGTTCGTGGACCTCGACGCCGAGGTAGTCGATGCTGGGATAATTCGCCGCCGTAGTCAGCAAGGCCTCGCCGTCGCCAAAACCGATGTCGAGCACGCGCGCCGCGCGCCGGCCGAATGCTTCATCGAGATCGATCCTCGATTCGTTGTACGGGATGCCCCAACGCGGCAGCAGCGCAGTCAGAGCGCGTTGTTGCGCCTTCGTGATGCGGCCGGGCCGCCGTACGAAGCTGCGTACCTTGCGACGGTGATCGGGCGCCAAGCGTTCAGGTAGCCGCCTGACGATGCGGCACGGCGGCGCTCGCGTCATCCTCGGCAACATCGACCCCCGCTGTCCTGCCGAAGACCCGGCCGAGGTAGACGCCTGCCGCTCCCCAGACTGCGGCAATGCATGCGCCAATCGCGGCCATGGCCGCAAGGCCGAAGCCGAGGCCGTCGGTCAGGCCGGCGAAGGCGATGCTGCTGGCCGCGTCACCGCCGCGATAGACGGCGACGTCGATCACCGGTTTCGCCTTGAAGCGCGTTTCACGGTCGACGTTCGTGAACAGCATTTCACGCGCGGGACGGGTGATACCGTAGTTGCCAGCCTGGCGCGCCACCTGGAGCGCCAGCAGGACCGTCAGAATTGGCGCGAATGCGAGAATCAGCAGTCCGGCGCAGATGAAGACGGGCACGAGCGCGAGCGTCGTCGGCATGCCGAACCTCGTGACGATACGGCTCGTCGCAAAGAGACCAAGCCCGAAGGTCAGCAGGTTCACGACGAAGGCGAGGCCTGCGAGGATTTCGGTGCGTTCTTCGCGCGTGAATTCGCGCAGGAGATCCGTCTGCTGGAAATAGACGAACGAACCGATCGTGGTGTAAAGCAGGATGAACGCGCCGATCGCGAGCAGGTAGGGGTTCGTGAAGAAGGTCTTGAATCCCGCCAGTGGATTGCCGCCGATTTTCGCGGCGCTGAGATCCGCGGCGACACCTTCGTTGTGCAGGTCGACGCGCTTCAAACGCTGCAGATAGAGCGCCACGGGGATCGCGACCAGCAGCATCGCCGAAGCGAGCAGCATGAGGTTGTCGGTGCCGATGTCGGACACGATCTGGTTCGCGACCAGCGGCCCCGCTGCCGCGCCGGCGCTCGCGCCCGCGGCGATGAACGCGAAAACGCGCCGCGACTGTTCCTTGCTGAAGGTATCGGCCATGAAGCTCCAGAAGACCGAGACGTGGAACAGGCTGAACAGGCTCACCCAGAGATAGAAACCCTTGTCGAGCAGCACGCGGTCCGCGACCGCGCCCGAGCCGAGCCAGAAGCCGCAGAACGTCAGCGCGAAGAAGATGTAGACGGCCGGTACGAGCAGCCGGAAGCGCACGTGCGAGCAGGCCAGGCCGTACAGCGCGACGACCGCCGTGCTCAGAACCAGTTGTATGTTCCACAGCACGCTGATCTCGGTGTTGGTCCAATCGCTCGCCATTGCGTCGCGCACCGGTCTCAGGATGTAGTAGGCCGCCATCAGGATGAACACGAAGGAGAACGAGAGCACGACCGTCCTGATTTCGTTCTGCTCGATCATCGTCGCGGCCTTGACGAGGCGCGGCGCCATGAAGATCCGGACGATCAGCGCGATGGCGGCGAGCGTCCCGAGCAGCCCGAGGTTCGAAAGATCGAACGCGCTCAATAGCGGCTGGCCCTGCAGGACTCCGGCAATCCGCGTCAGGACGAATACGCCGATGACGAGCCAGCAGGCCGTCTTGATCCAGTCACTGCGCGAGCGTTCGGCTAGCGGCCCTGTATTCATCTTGTGCTCCTGAGGCAAGGCGAAAAGCCCGAAGGAGACGACCGATGGGACGAGAGCCTCGCGCTCGCTGACCTGTCGGTTATCTGCCGTCAGCCTGAACGCCAAATACTAACCGAAATACCGGGAGAGACGAGCGGATTCATGGTCTACTCGCCGCCCGAGATGAAACGAACTGTCCGTGAGCGGCGTAACGGCCGACGGATGAGTTACGCTGTGTCGGCACTCCCCGGCTTCAGTCCGGCGGCGCGTTTCAATGAAGCGCCGCTTTTGCCGGGGACTGCTACAATCGATCGAGGTGCGGGCGTCGTATAATGGTCATTACCCTGGCTTCCCAAGCCAGAGACGTGGGTTCGATTCCCATCGCCCGCTCCACTTCATCCGATCGGCAACCATACGCGGTTGCCGGCGTTCCCGCGGTAAGCCCGTCCAGCTAGCGTGGACTCGTTCGCGCGCAAACTGCTCGACTGGCACGCGATCCACGGCCGTCACGACCTGCCCTGGCAGCTCGACCCGACGCCGTACGGCATCTGGGTCGCCGAGGTCATGCTGCAACAGACGCAGGTGACCACCGTGGCGCCGTACTACGAGCGCTTCATGCGGCGCTTTCCGACGCTGGAGGCCCTGGCTGAGGCGCCACTCGACGACGTGCTCGGCCTGTGGGCGGGCCTGGGTTACTACGCACGCGGCCGGAACCTGCATCGAAGCGCACGCATCGTTGTCGAACGATGCGAAGGGCGCCTGCCTGACACCTTCGAAGGGCTGGTCTCACTGCCCGGCATCGGTCGCTCGACAGCCGGTGCGATACTGGCGCAGGCGCACGGCCGTCGGTGCGCAATCCTGGATGGCAACGTCAAGCGCGTTCTCGCACGCTACCACGCCATGGAGGGCTGGCCCGGCGAGTCGGCGGTCGAACGGGCGCTCTGGGAGTACGCCGAGCACCACACGCCGCCCGACAGGGTTGCGGCCTACACGCAGGCGATCATGGATCTCGGCGCAACAGTCTGCACGCGGCGTCGGCCGCTCTGCACCGAGTGTCCGGTCGCTCGGGGCTGCGCTGCGCGGCAAGCGGGGATCGAGGATCGCCTACCCGCAGCGCGGCCGAAGCGAAACCGGAAGCAGCGAGTATCCACTATCCTCATCGTGATCGATCCGGAAGGCCATGTGTTGCTCGAACGACGACCGGAACAGGGCATCTGGGGCGGGCTCTACAGCTTTCCGGAATTGCGTGACGGCGAGGAACCCGGGCAATGGTGCGATCGTAAGCTCGGCGCCCGCGTTCGATCGGTTCGGAAGTGCGATCCGGTCATGCACTCGTTCACGCATTTCGACCTCGAACTCGCGCCGTTCGAGGTCTCGCTGGCGGGCGGCCCGAACATCGTCGGGGACGGTCGGGACCGGCTCTGGCAGGATCCTGCAACTCCGCCGACTGTCGGTGTCGCCGCTCCCATTGCCGCGTTGCTTCGCAGCCTCGCCGACAGGCTCGACGAATGAATCGTCCGCGGACCCTGGTGTCCCGTCTCGCATCGTGGAAGTCTTATCCGGGAAATCTGCCGGGGTTCGGAGCCGTGGAGCCGTTCTTGACACGGCCGCCGCTAGCGGATGACGATGCAAGCCCTGCGCGCACCACGATACGACAACGCTCGTCAGCCACCGGAGGTCATGACATGACAACCCGGCGTACATTTCTGAACACGGCCATGGGGCTTGCGCTCGCCGCGCGCCTGCCCGCCGCGCGGGCGGCTGCCTACGATCTCATTATCCGGGGGGGCCGCGTCATCGATCCGTCCGTCGGGCTCGACGCCGTGCGAGATGTCGGTATCGCCGGCGGACGAATTGCGGCCGTCGCAGTCGATATCGGCGACGATGCCGACGAGGTGCTCGATGCGAGCGGCAGGATCGTCGCACCGGGACTGATCGACATTCACACCCATGCCGCACGCGACGCCGAAGGGCCGGCGCTTGCGCTGCGGGACGGCGTCACGGGCTTCGTCGACGCGGGCTCCGCCGGCGCCGACAACATCGACGCGATCGCCGAGGTCATCCGCGCTGCGCCGCAGACCGGCTGCGCGCTCGTCCACATCGCGCGTACCGGAGTGGTATCCGACGGCGAGCTTAACGACCTCGACGCGGCCAACGTGGCGCTCGCCCAGGGCGCCATCGCGCGACACCGCGACATCGTTGCGGGCGTCAAGATCAGGCTCTCGGCGGAAGTCACGGGTCCCAACGATCTCGAAGCGCTCAGGCGCGCGCAGGAAGCCGTGCGGCCTTTCGGGCTCCCGGTCATGGCGCACGTCGGCCAGAATTATTCGCCCATGCGCGCCATTCTGCCGCTTCTCAAGCGCGGCGACATCGTCACGCACATGTATGCTCCGCCGCCTCACGCGATCCTCGACGAGGACGGGCAACTCTTCCCCGAGGTCGCTGCCGCGCGCCGCCGCGGCGTGATTTTCGATTTCGGCAACGGGCGGTTCGGGCATTTCACCTGGGAGATGATCGAGCGTTCGGTCGAGCAGGGTTTCTGGCCCGATACCATCTCGACGGACTGGAACATCATGTCGAGCACCTCCGGTGTGGTCGACTTCCCGAACTGCATGTCGAGGTTCCTGTTGGTCGGCATGCCGCTCGCCGACGTGATCGCCTGTGCGACGACGAACGCGGCGCGCTGCTTCGGCATCTTCGAGGACCGCGGCACGCTCAATGTCGGCGCTCCGGCCGACATCGCCATCATGGAGCTGCGCGAAGGCGAGTTCGAGTTCGTCGACAACTACGAGGGCACGCGTATCGGTCGCGAGCGGCTGTTTCCGTCTGCGACCGTGCTCGGCGGGAGGGTGGTCGGATGACGAACGCGTATCCGTTGCAGATGACCATCCTGACGGCAGCACTCACGCTCGGCGGTTGCGCCGATTCACGCGCCCAGGGCGGCGGCGCCGAACAGGCCGACGAGCGCGCGCTCGCGATCCACGAAGCCACGCTTACGATCGACAGTCATGACGACATCCCGTTCGATTTCGCGACCGATGCGGTCGATCCGCTCGACGCGCCCCGGCAGGTCAACCTGCAGAAGATGCTCGCCGGCGGTCTCGATGCAGCGTTTTTCATCGTCTACTTCGGGCAGACCCAGCGGACGCCGGAGAATCATGAGCAGGCTCAAGCCGGCGCGATCATCAAATTCGACGCGATACGCCGCATGGCCGAGGAGCTCTACCCGGATCTGATCGAAATCGCCTACAGCGCCGACGACATCGAGCGCATCAACGCGTCGGGAAAGCTCGTCGCGGCCATCGGCATCGAGAACGGTTACGTGATCGGCCGGGATCTCTCGCTGCTCGAGCGCTATCACGAACTCGGCGCGCGGTATGTCACGCTGGCCCACAACGGTCACAACGACATCGCCGACTCGGCGCAGCCGCGCGCCGATCTCGGCGACGGCCCGGCCGAACACGGCGGCATCAGCGAATTCGGCGAGCAGGTCATCGAGGAAATGAACCGGCTCGGCATCATGATCGATATCTCGCACATTTCCAGGGACGCGGCGCTCGATGCCATCCGCCTGTCGCGTGCGCCCGTGATCGCGTCGCACTCGAACGCGCGCGGACTGACGGACCATGTGCGCAACCTCGACGACGAGACGCTGCTGGCCCTGCGCGACAACGGCGGTGTCATGCAGACGACCGCGTTCGCGCCCTACCTCAAGGAAGCGACGGCCGCGGAGCGTGAAGCGACTGCCGCGGCTCTCGCGGAGTTCGGCATCGAGGGCTTCGGGGACTGGTTCTCACTGAGCGAGCAGCAGCGGGACCTACTGGAGGCTCGTCTCGGAGCGATCGGCTACGCTGACGTCGGCAACCTGATCGACCACGTGGACTACGCAGTCGATCTGATCGGCATCGATCACGTGGGCTTGAGTTCGGACTTCGACGGCGGCGGCGGCATCGTCGGCTGGTTCGATGCCGCCGACACGGCCAACGTGACGCTCGAACTCGTACGCCGAGGCTATAGCGAGGAAGCTATCGCCAAACTCTGGGGCGGCAACCTGCTCAGGGTCTGGCGGGAGGCCGAGCGAATCGCCGCCGAATCGCAGCCGCGCGACGACTGAACCCGAACGCCCCGCTTCAGGCAGAGGGCCGTCTCAAATACTCGCGGCAGCTGCCTCGTATCGTCGGCTGCGGATCTGCAGGTCGGCATTGCGGACGTGGTTTTCACACATCTTGCCGGCCAGTTTCGCATCGCGGGCCTCGATCGCCGACACGATCTCCTCGAGTTCCTCGATAACTTCCTGCAGGCGTTCCGGCGCGGGAAGCGACAGCTCTTCGAACAGGACGATTCGATTGATGAGCTGGTTTACGATCTGGCCGATCATCCTGTTGCCGCAGCCCTCGAACAGCACAGAATAAAATCCCACCTTCAGAGCCAACACATCCTGCAGGCTCCCGGACCTGTTGACCGGCTTCTGCGAGGCGACCTGTCGCCTGAGCTCCGCGACCTGCGCGTCGGAGGCATTGCGGGCGAATTCGCGTGCGGCCAGGGACTCGAGCGCCATCCTGACCTGGAAGATCTCCCTGACCTCGTCGCTATCGACCAGGGCCACGGACGGTCCCCGGTGCGCAACCCAGGTGATCAGACCTTCAGCCTGCAGTTGCGGCAGCGCCTCGCGCAATAGCGGGCGGCTGACATCGAGGGATGCACAGAGTTCCCGCTCCACGAGTTTCTGGCCCGGCTTCAGATGTCCGTTCAGGATCGCCTCGCGCAGCCGGGCAGTCACCTGGCGGCGCAGCGGCATTGCTTCACGTTCGATGGGCCGAATATTGTTCATATGTAAGATTGTCTCCTCGTAGATCGAAACGCTGCCAATACCCTCCACGTGGGCACATTGTCTGGCAGGAAAAAGGGCTATGTGGCTTTGATCGACCTATTCGGGCAAAGCGAACACATTTGTCGAGTTACCTTGGTGCGGCGGCAGTGTCACGCTGCCAGTGTCGCCTATACTACTAGGAAAAGTGAGTGCGCTCGAATTTTAGTCTGCGATACTTTGCTTGCTCGCGACGCCGAAGGCAATGGTACTCGTATGTATCGGCGCCCCAGCGCCGGATAATGCCCGTCAGGGATAAGCCAGCATGTATCCTGTCGTCTGATCGATTGAGCAGACGGCCGCCAGGATCATCCATAATCGGACCTGTAGGCAGTAACAGGCAGGCGAAAGCGATGCAAGCGGTGTTCGTGACAGCAGCCCTGATCTTGCCGGTCGAGGTCGACCCGCTGACCACCAATGCGAATGGTGATACGTGGTTGATCGCGTCCGTGCGTTGATCCCGCACCCGGCGAAGCGATCGCGGGACTGACGGCATGCCGTATCTGCTCGGGCTGCTCGGAGTCATCGTTACGGCGCTCGTGCTGCTCAGCCGACTCGCCGACGCCGGGATCGACCTTGGCGGCCTCAATCCCTTCGCACTGAAGCGCAGACGGTCATGGCGGCGCAAGTTCGAAGCCAATCCGCTGTTCGGCCTCGATGATCCGATGGAAGTCGCGGCCGTGCTCGCAGTCGGGATTGCCAAGGCGGGTGGCGACATGAGTTCCGAGCAGAAGCGCACAGTGCTTGGCGCGTTCGAGCGCACGTTCGCGCTCGATCGGCGCGCGGCCGAAGAGCTGCTCGCGTCAAGCGCCTACCTCGTGGGCGACGGGCGGATCTTCAGGGACCAGGTTCCGGACGTGATCGCCAGGAGCCGGGAACGCTTCGCCGACAGCCAGATCGCATCGACGCTGTCCCTCGTCGAGGAAGTCGCGGCAGTCGACGGCGCCACGGAACTGCAGCGCGAACTGATCGGCCGCATCAAGGGCGCGTTCGATGAGAAAGGCAGTTCGACTGCCTGGGGCTGACTGCGCACCGGAGCGGTCCCGACAAACGGGGCCCCGGAAACCTCAACGTTCTGTCCGGAAAGTTCGCATTCCCATAGTAGGTTCAATCGCGCGGAGCCTGGCATAGCCTCTCGATTGACATAGTCGCTCCGTGGCGATTACTTTCGAAACATCATGGTGGGCCGCGACTTCATCCTCGCCGATGGCACGCGCCTGTTCCTGGGCGGGTCCGCTCCGGGCGCGCAAGGGCCTGCGCGGCCGTAGTTCGGGAGAGAGAGGGAAACCGCATGAGCAGGACCGTCCAATGCGTGTTGCTCGGGGTCGAGTCCGAGGGACTGGACCGGCCGCCCTACCCGGGCGAGCTCGGGCAACGGGTTTTCGACAGCGTGTCGCGGGTCGCGTGGCAGCGCTGGCTCGGCCACCAGACGATGCTCATCAACGAGTATCGCCTGACGCCTTTCGAACCCAGAGCCAGGCAGTTCCTCGAGCAGGAGATGGAGAAGTACTTCTTCGGCGAGGGTTCGGAGCGTCCGCCGGATTTCCAGCCGGAGGAATAGTCCGGGCGCGCAGCCGATCGGTCCGTTACACTGGCCGCGGGATAGGTCTTCGGCAAGCGCCGCCGCCGCTTCAGGCCCGATTCATCCGGTGTTCGATGAGGTCGTCAACGACGGCGGGATCCGCGAGCGTCGAGGTGTCGCCGAGATCGTCGAAATCGTCCGCCGCGACCTTGCGCAGAATGCGCCGCATGATCTTGCCGGAGCGAGTTTTCGGTAGTCCCGGAGCCCACTGGATGTAATCCGGGCTGGCGATGGGGCCGATCTCCTTGCGCACCCGGTTGCGTAGTTCCAGGCGCAGTTCCTCGGTCGGTTCCTCACCGGCGATCAGGGTGACGTAGGCGTAGATGCCCTGGCCCTTGATCTCGTGCGGAACGCCGACCACCGCGGCTTCGGCGACCTTGGGGTGCGCAACCAGTGCGCTCTCGACTTCGGCCGTGCCCATGCGGTGCCCCGACACGTTGATCACGTCGTCGACGCGGCCCGTGATCCAGTAGTCGCCGTCCGCATCGCGCCGCGCGCCGTCGCCGGTGAAGTACATGCCGGCGAAGCGGCTGAAGTAGGTCTCGGCGAAACGCTCGTGGTCGCCGTAGACGGTGCGCATCTGGCCGGGCCAGCTATCGAGGATGACGAGATTCCCGGCCGCCTCGCCATCGAGGATGTTGCCGTCGTTATCGACTAGCGCCGGCCGGATGCCGAAGAAGGGTTTCGTTGCGGAGCCGGGCTTGAGCGCCGTCGCGCCGGGCAGCGGCGTGATCAGGATGCCGCCCGTTTCGGTTTGCCACCAGGTGTCGACGATCGGGCAGCGCCTCTCGCCCACGACGCGGTGGTACCACTCCCAGGCCTCTGGATTGATCGGCTCGCCAACCGTGCCGAGCGTCTTCAGGCTCTTGCGCGAGCACGCCCTGACCGGCTCGTCCCCTTCGCGCATGAGCGCGCGGATCGCCGTCGGCGCCGTGTAGAGGATTTCCACTTGGTGCTTGTCGACGATCTGCCAGATCCGGCTCGCGTCGGGGTGATTCGGCAGACCCTCGAACATGAGCGTGGTCGCGCCATTGGCGAGCGGTCCGTAGACGATGTAGCTGTGCCCCGTGACCCAGCCGACATCCGCGGCGCACCAGTAGATGGCGCCGTCGTGGTAATCGAACACGTAGCGGTGGGTCATCGAGGCGTAGAGCAGGTAACCGCCGCTCGTGTGCAGTACGCCCTTGGGTTTGCCCGTCGAGCCGGACGTATAAAGAATGAACAGGGGATCCTCCGCGCCCATGACCTCGACCGGCGAGTCAGCGGGTTGCGAGGCCGTAATCTCGTGATACCAGTGGTCGCGGCCGTCGTTCCAGCCAATTTCGCCGCCGGTGCGCCTCACGACGACGACCGCGCTTACCGTCGTGCCCGAGAGCTTCTCGAGCGCCGCGTCGACGTTGGCCTTGAGCGGGATCGTCCTGCCGCCGCGCAGGCCCTCGTCGGCCGTGATGATGAAATTCGAATCGCAGTCTTCGATGCGGTTCCTGAGCGCTTCGGGGGAGAAACCGCCGAAGACGACCGAGTGGATGGCGCCGATTCGCGCGCAGGCGAGCATCGCGACGGCGGTCTCCGGCACCATCGGCATGTAGATCGTGATCCGGTCGCCCTTCACTGCACCGAGCGTCCGAAGCGCGTTCGCGAGCCGGCAGACCCGCTCGTGCAGCTCCCGGTAGCTGATGTGCAGAGTCGTCGCGCCGTCGTCGCTCTCCCAGATGATCGCCGTGCGCTCGCCGCGTGCTTCGAGGTGGCGATCGACGCAGTTGGCCGCGACATTGAGCTTGCCGTCGGCGAACCAGCTCACGTGCAGATCGTCCCTGTCGAAAGAAACGTCCCTGACCTGCGTGAACGGTGCAATCCAGTCGAGCTGCGCCGCCTGCTCGCGCCAGAAGCCTTCCGTGTCGGCGATCGAAGCCGCGTAAAGCGACTCGTATTCATCCTGATCCGCCCAGGCCGTGCGGGCGCGGTCGGCGGGAGCGGGGTAGAGCACGGGCGCGTTCATGGCCGCGAAATGATAATCGCAATGCGTCGCGCCGCGCATGTCGCGGCGTGGGCGGCCACACATGCGCCCGTGCACGCAGCGGGCAAGGCTGACCGCTCGTAATCGGCGCCCTCTGTGCGATCCGGCCTGACGACAGTTCGCTATCGTCTCTTGCGGCAAGGGCTAGTCGGCGACCGTCATGTAGTGGATGCTGAACAGCGAAACGTCATCGATCCATGTTCTGCCGGCGTTGAACCCGGCACGTTCGGCAAGCGCGACAAACTCCTCGACCGAGTATTTGTGCGAATACTCGGTGATGATGTGCTCGTTCGCGGCGAACGGAATGCGTGTCCCCGCGATGGCGACCAATTGCGGTCGCTTGCTGACCAGCCGCATTTCGATGCGCCCCTCGCCCCGGTCGTAGATCGCCTCGTGCCGAAAGTTATCGAGGTCGAAGTTGGCGCCAAGCTCGCGATTGAACCGTTCAAGCACGTTGAGATTGAATGCCGCCGTTACGCCCTGGCTGTCGTTGTAGGCAGCGTGCAGAACCGCCGGATCCTTGCGCAGATCGACGCCGATCAGGAGCGCTCCCTCGGCGCCCGCCTCGAGCTTCATGACCTCGAGGAGATCCGCAGCCTGAGGCCGGGTGAAATTGCCGATGGTCGACCCGGGGAAGAAAACGAGATTCCGCTCCGGGGTGACGGGATGGTCAGGCAGCTCGAACGGCCGGGTGAAATCCGCGAACACGGGCTGCACGTGAACGTCCGGGTAGTCGCGCGCGAGTTCCTCGGCCTGCCTGACGAGGTAGTCCGCCGAGATTTCGACCGGCACGTAGGCCGCGGGTCGATCGAGACTGTCGAGCAGCTTGCGGACCTTGACGTTGGAACCCGCTCCGAATTCGATGACCGAGGCGCGCGGTCCGACGAGGCGCGCGATCTCGTCGAGATGCCGGTCCATGAGCGCAAGCTCCGTCCTCGTCGGGTAGTACTCGGGCAGTCGGCAGATTTCGTCGAACAGTTCCGAGCCGCGCTCGTCGTAGAAGTATTTGGGCGAGATCCATTTCTGCCTGGAACGCAGCCCTTCGAGGATCTGTGCGTGGTCGTCGCTAACGTCGGGTGTTGCATCGTTGGCCATGGCGAGCGCGGCCGAGAGCGTGGTCATGGAAGATTCCTTGTTTCGATGAATGAAGCTAGAGATCTCTCGCCAACCGAAAGCCGAGGAACTGCCATCGATCGTGCGGATAGAAGAAGCTGCGGTAGCTTGCGCGGATGTGATCGCTGGACGTGGCGCAGGAACCGCCGCGCACGACCTTCTGGTTGCACATGAACTTGCCGTTGTATTCGCCGAGCGATCCGGCGAGCGGTACGAAGCCGGGATAGGCGTCGTAGCTCGATGCCGTCCATTCCCAGACGTCGCCCCATAGCTGGTCGATCCCGCTGCCGGTAGCCGTCGCACCGGCGCCGGCCACGGGGTGAAGATTGGCCGAGTCGAGCAGGTTGCCGGCGACGTCCGTATCCGCGGCGGCGAGTTCCCATTCGGCTTCCGTCGGCAGGCGAGCGCCGGCCCGGCGGGCGAAAGCATCGGCCTCGTAGAAGCTCACATGGCAGACCGGCGAGTGCGGATCGATCTCCTGCCAGCCGCGCAGGGTGAACTCCCTCGTCATGTCCTCGGACCAGCAAAGCGGCCGGTTCCAGCCTTCGGCGCGGATTCTTGCCCAACCGTCGGAGAGCCAGACGGCCGGATCGCGATAACCGCCGTCGTCGATGAACTGGCGGTATTCCCCGTTCGTGATCAGGCGGTTCGCGATCGCGTGGTCGGCCACGATCACGCTGTGGCGCGGTGTTTCATTGTCGAAGCGAAAGCCTTGCCCGTCGGCGCCGATTTCACGCTGGCCGCCTTCGAACTCGACGAACTCGGGCACCGTCGCCTCGCCCACAGCCGACTGCGGCCAGGCCGTCAACGGAGGCGAGTAGGCCGGTCCGAGCGGATTGACGAACAGCACGTGCTTGATGTCCGTAAGCAGAAGCTCCTGGTGTTGCTGCTCGTGGTTGAGGCCGAGCGTCACGAGAAACGCGAAGTCCGGATCGTCGGCGCATCGCTCGATGAGTTCGAGCATCGCGGTATCGACGTGCTCGCGGTACTTGCAGATTTCTTCGACAGTCGGGCGGCTCAACAGGCCCCTGTCGGCCCGGCGGTGCATGTCGCCCGCCGTGTAGTAGTAGGAATTGAACAGATGGTGGTAGCGCTCGTCGAACTGCCGATAGCCGCTGTCGTGGGCGAGCAGGCAGAAACGTTCGAAGAACCACGTGACGTGGGCGAGATGCCACTTGGTCGGGCTGACCTCGGGGATCGTTTGCACGACCTGATCCTCCGGCGTCAGCGGCGCCGCCAGCTCGAGCGTCGTGCCGCGCACACGTTCGAAATAGGCGGCAAGCGGCTCGGACTCGATGTCCGGCGGCAAACGGGCTGGTGCGGATACCATTCGGATGGGGTTGCCGGCCGGCGTAGGCGCCGGTGTCGTGCGATGCGGGGTCAGCCTAGCGACCGCTCAACTGCATGTCAAAGACGCCCTGCCGTTCCGGTGCGGCGCGCGCCGAATCGACCGCCGAACCCGATCCGGGAAAGATATCGACGGGCAAAACGAGAACGGCCGATGCGTGCCCCGATTCCTTGACTAGCGCGCGGGGCGCCGTTGTAATACTCGCCCGCCGCGCCGCTTGCAAAGCCCGAAAATTGGCCAGGTAGCTCAGTTGGTAGAGCAGCGGACTGAAAATCCGCGTGTCGGTGGTTCGATCCCGCCCCTGGCCACCATCCTTTTCGCAGGACTACTCACCGCGTGCTGGACGGTATCGCGGTACGCAGTACTGCCGACGGCCCGTCGGACAAGTAATGCAACGTGGCGAGACAGACAAAGCATCCGTCCGCTGGAAGCGATGCTCGTGTCGTGCGCCACGAAAATATCGTGCGCCAACGCGGCCGCCCGGATGACCTGTTCCGCAGCGGGCCGGCGCCGTTTCGAATAAAATGAGCGACCATCGATTGCTCGACTTGAGCGACAGGCTCGCGTGGCGCATGGAAAGGTACTTTCGAGGAACCAAAATCGATGCGGACCGGTTCCGCGACGGCATGGCGTTGCTGACCGGGGCCGTGAATATCGTCGCCACCCGCAACGGCGAGGCCCGATCGGGGCTGACCGCAAGCGCCGTCTGCTCCTTTTCGGCGGAGCCGCCGCGACTGCTCGCCTGCATAAACTTCAGCGGCAACAGTTTTCAACAGATCGCCGAGAGCCGCTGCATGAGCATCAACATACTCGCCCAGAGCCAGGAAGAGCTGGCGAAACGCTTCGCCAACATGCTCGGAAGCGAGGACGAAGACCGTTTCGACTACGGCACCTGGACGGAGCTGATCACCGGGGCGCCGGTGCTTGCCGAGGCGCTGGCCGCGTTCGATTGCGCCGTTGAGGAAATGCTGGTCGCGCACACTCATGCGGTCATCATCGGCGAGGTCAAGGACGTCATCGTGAACGGCGGCGTGAAACCGCTGCTCTACTCGAATCGCGCTTTTACAACCACGAAAGGCGAATACGACGAGTTTCCGCTGGACTACATCATCGCGAGTCCCTGGCACTGAGCTCTGTCCGTAAATTGAGCAGGCTCACGAATTCCGGCAAGATACCCTGTGTCGGCGAGTCGCGTTTACCGAATGCAGACGAGACCGCACCGTTGAAATGAAGTTGGGGAAAACAAGATGAACAGGACCGAACTGATCCAGAACTACGCCGGAGTCATCGTCGCCGCGGCGGTGGGCATGCTCGCGGCGGCGCCTGTGGCGGCGCAAACGCGCGCGGATTTCGAGGGGGTGTGGAGCACCACGCTGACGTTGCCGGACGACCCGGGGTGGGTCTCGGAGGACTATTTCTGTTTCTGGGGCTGCACGGTGGATCAGATCGCGCACTTTGCAGCGCTGCTTGATGATCCGGCCAACGATGACCGCCCGATTGGGGCGCTCTCCGGGGAAGCGTCGGCGGTCGGGGCTCAGGATTTCCGCAACGCTCTGGTTCCGTCCGTGCAGGCGGAATGGGATTCGCGAACGATCGTCGACAACCTCGAGGACATCTGCACGCGATACGGCTACTTCGCCATTTCGGTTTCCGTCATGCCGTTGCGCATCACCGCACACGACGATCACCTGGAGTTCTTTTACGAGACGCACGATTCGCAGCGGATCATCCACTGGGCGGACAGCGCTCCGCCGCCGCCTGAAGAGCATCTCCACTTCGGCTATTCGCTGGCCCGTATCGAAGACGGCGCGCTCGTGATCGAAACGTCGCACGTGGCCGCAAACCCGTTCTACGTCGGCCAGGCGCTGGGGCTCAAGCACAGCGACCAACTCACCGGTGTCGAGCGATACGTGCTGAGCGACGACGGGAAGCAGCTCAACATGGTCTTGACGATCCAGGACAGCGAAGTCCTGGCATCGCCGCTGATGTGGGACAAGAAGTGGCGGCGGGCCGACGATCTCGCACTCGTTCATCACGAGTACGATTGCTCGTTCATACCCGGGCAACGGTAGCGGCGCCGGAGTCGGCAACTGTCGCCGGTGGCGTAACGCCACGCGAACCGCCAGGACATTCTCGGTAACGAAAGCGAAAACCAGGGGACATGAAAATGGTTACGAGCACGAAGAATCGCAACGCGGCCGACAGGGCCAAAAGGGCGTACATGCCGGTACTGCTTGCTATTGCGGCGCTTGCGGCGGGCACGACCGTCGCCCACCACGCACCATCGTCGGTCTACATCCTGTCTAGCGAGATCGAAGTCGAAGGCACCGTTACGGATTTCCGCTACAACAATCCGCATGTACGGATCTTCATTGACGTCGTCAACGCAGATGGCCAGGTGGAAAACTGGATCGCGGAGGGCGGGACGCCGAACGTCCTGCTTCGCAACGGTTGGTCTCCCGAAACCTTCAAGCCCGGCGATCCGATTCACGTCATCGGCCACCCGCCCAGGGAAGAAGGCAGCCGCTTCATTCACATGATCGACGCAACGCTTCCGGACGGCTCGGTGCTGTATGGCGAAGACGTCCGCATCGACCGGGCGGCGGAACGACGACGGAATCGCGATCGCTAGCGGTCGACCGGCCCGCACACGGAACAGACAAGGGCCTCAGAGGAACGGCCGTTCCTCCCTTGGCTGCGCGCGATCGAAAGAGGGGAGAGCCGGTCAGGGCAGGTAACGCATGGCGGCGACCGCCAAACCGAGCAGCGCGGTCATCGTGCCGACGAGGCGCCAGTACTGCGTTGACATGCGATCCATCATGCGCCGCTCCGTTTCCGCGATGCGCTCGATGAGGCCTCGCTCGCTCTCCGCGATGCGTTCGACGAGGCCCCGCTCGCTCTCCGCGATGCGTTCGACGAGGCCGCGCTCGCTCTCCGCGATGCGTTCGATGAGGCCTCGCTCGTTCTCCGCGATGCGCTCGATGAGGCCTCGCTCGCTCTCCGCGGTGCGCTCGACGAGACCCCGCTCGCTCTGCGCGATGCGTTCAAGGAGTTCGGCCTTGAGTTGACCGAGCGCGGCGGTGAGTTCCGGTCGCGTGACCGCCTTGCGGGCGTTGGCGACCAGGTGCATCTGCGTGGCGCAGACATGGGCCTGGCGCGTGTCCATGCCGGACTCTTCCAGGGCCTCGGCGACGGCGAGGACGTCGATGGATGCGCTCACGGGAACATTTTTGCGGGCGCCTGGTCGGGCCGTCAAGGCTCGTTTCTGTGACGTTCGGCGAATTTGCGGCGCGCCTGGGCTGCTTCCCGCAGTCCGTCCGGGTAACCGCCGTTCGGGCTCATGTACGCATGGGATTGGATTACCAGCCCAAAAAAAGCGGCGACCCTGTTGGGGTCGCCGCCATACCGACCTTGTTGTCGGAGTGCGTTACTCGAAGTCGTACCGGAACCGGACGCCAAGCGTTCGCGGCGGGTTGTAGACCACGCGGCTAGGCTCGTTGTTTACCGCCGACGTGATGTAGACCTCATCCGCGCAGTTGTTGCAGAACAGATAGGCCGCCCAAGCGTCGCGCTCGTAGCTGATCGAGAAGTTCGTGAGGTTGCGCTCGTCTGTGCGGTAGTAGTCGTCTGTCTGGAAAAGCGACGAGTATGCCGCGTCAGCGTAGCTGTACGACATTCTCGGCCGTACCGTTGCCCCGTTGTCGAGCGGAATCGCGTAATCGATCGCCATGTTCCACGAGAATTCCGGTGAGAACAGGTTGCTCGTCGCGGCCAGATCGATGTAGGCGGGGCTGTTGACATAATCGAAGCATGGAAAGATGTCGCCTGGGGCGAGTGTGTCGGGCGCCTCGCCGGGCCGACAACCGCGACGCAATTGACCGGGATTGATCACACTGGTGTCAAGCAATCGAATATCGACCGTTGAGAATCCGCCGAGTGCGGAATCGACGAGGCCGGCGCCGAAGTTCAGGCCGAAGTTGCCGAACTGCGCATCGATTTCGAGTTCGATGCCCTCGATCGTCGATTCGCCAACGTTGATGATGCCGTCGTTGTTGGAACGCTGACCTGGCTCGAACAGAATGTGGAAAGCCTCCTGCTGCATTTCCTGGTAATCCATGTAGAACGCAGCCGCCTGAACCTGCATCCTGCCGTCGAGCAGCGTCGATTTGTAACCGAATTCGTAGTGGTCGACGATCTCGTTTTCAAAGCGTGTGCCGCCGTCCACGCCACCGGACTTGTAGCCCCGGGAATAGAAGCCGTAGATGAAGTGCTCGTCGCCCGGCGTCCAGTTCAGGCCGATTTTCCAGGTCGGCTCGTCTTCCTTGAACTTTGCACGATCTTGGTCGAGCGTGACCGCATTGAGACAGTTGTATGCGTCGAAAGGCGCCGGCCGGATGAACTCGGGGTCGCGACACGGCCCCACAGGAATCGGCGGACCCCTATACCCAGGAGGGGCCTCCTGGTCCCACATGAGGTGTACCCGCAGATAGTTGATGTTGTTGTCCCAGGACATCCGTGCGCCGAACTCGAGCTCGAGCGTATCGGAGATGTCGTAGGTGAGCTGCCCGAACAGCCCCGCGTGCCGCTGGATCGTGTAGACGTCGGCCATTAGGCGCCGATGCGGCCGACGATCCTCCACTAGACACTCCTGTATTTGTCCGGTAGATGGTTGGTATCCGCAGGCGCCATTGAGCCAGGTGTCGGTCGCGACCTGCACCGGCGTGAAGCGGTGATACCAGGCCGTGCCGACGATCCACGTCATCCGGTTGTCTGCTGGCGACAGCAGCGTGAACTCCTGGTTGTAATAGTCGTTATCGGGCCCTACGTCGATGCGCCAGTGCTGGCCCGTGGCGCGCGTCGCATCCGTATCGCCGGTGGTGCGCAGGTCGTTGTCCTGGTAGCCGGTGCGCGAGTTGAACTGCAGTCCGTTCTGGAAGTTGTAGGTGACATCAAGGCTGAAGAGATTGGTCACCGACTCCATGTAGCCGTCGCGTACGTTGTGGGCGAGCGTGTACGGGTCAAACTCGGTGTCGTTAAGTTGGCTCTCGGAGTAAGCGTAGTATTGCGATTGACCCCAGCCCGAAGGGTCGAACGGGTTCCTGAAGCGTCTCGGATTCGGCTGGTACGGCGCGTCGGAGTCGCTCCAGATCGAGTTGAACTCTGCGCGGCCGAGCACGCTGAGCCGGTCGTGCGGCTGGAACAGGATGCTGGCGCGGAAGTTCTGGCTGTCCATGTTGCCCGGGTGGATGCCGGTCTCCCAATACGTGGGCGGCCCCTGCTCATGGACGAGGTTGTTGTTGTAG